>NZ_JAPPRN010000001.1:1412500-1710920 GCF_026672675.1 Ensifer sp. SL37
GATAGCCCCTTACACGTAGAACACTCATTGTCCTTGAGTAAGGCGGGACACGTGAAATCCTGTCTGAACATGGGGAGACCACTCTCCAAGCCTAAGTACTCGTGCATGACCGATAGCGAACAAGTACCGTGAGGGAAAGGTGAAAAGCACCCCGACAAGGGGAGTGAAATAGAACCTGAAACCGGATGCCTACAAACAGTTGGAGCCCGCAAGGGTGACAGCGTACCTTTTGTATAATGGGTCAACGACTTAGTGTGACGAGCAAGCTTAAGCCGATAGGTGAAGGCGCAGCGAAAGCGAGTCTGAACAGGGCGTTCAGTTCGTCGCATTAGACCCGAAACCGAGTGATCTAGCCATGAGCAGGTTGAAGGTTGGGTAACACCAACTGGAGGACCGAACCCGCATCTGTTGCAATAGATTGGGATGACTTGTGGTTAGGGGTGAAAGGCCAATCAAACTCGGAAATAGCTGGTTCTCCGCGAAAACTATTTAGGTAGTGCGTCGACCGAATACCCTCGGGGGTAGAGCACTGGATGGGCTATGGGGACTCACCGTCTTACTGATCCTAACCAAACTCCGAATACCGAGGAGTACTAGTCGGCAGACACACGGCGGGTGCTAACGTCCGTCGTGAAAAGGGCAACAACCCTGACCTCCAGCTAAGGTCCCCAAGTCATGGCTAAGTGGGAAAGGATGTGAGGATCCCAAAACAACCAGGATGTTGGCTTAGAAGCAGCCATCATTTAAAGAAAGCGTAACAGCTCACTGGTCTAAATAAGGGTCTTTGCGCCGAAAATGTAACGGGGCTAAAGCCATGCACCGAAGCTGAGGATACGTCGCAAGACGTGTGGTAGCGGAGCGTTCCGTAAGCCTGTGAAGGGATACCCGTGAGGGGTCCTGGAGGTATCGGAAGTGCGAATGTTGACATGAGTAACGATAAAGAGGGTGAGAGACCCTCTCGCCGAAAGACCAAGGGTTCCTGCTTAAAGTTAATCTGAGCAGGGTTAGCCGGCCCCTAAGACGAGGCGGACACGCGTAGTCGATGGGAACCACGTTAATATTCGTGGGCCTGGTGGTAGTGACGGATCGCTTAACTTGTTCACACTTATTGGATTGTGTGGGCGGGGACGCGGTTCCAGGAAATAGCTCCACCGTATAGACCGTACCCGAAACCGACACAGGTGGTCAGGTAGAGTATACCAAGGCGCTTGAGAGAACTATGCTGAAGGAACTCGGCAAATTGCACGCGTAACTTCGGAAGAAGCGTGACCCCAAGGGACGCAAGTCTGTTGGGGTGGCACAGACCAGGGGGTAGCGACTGTTTATCAAAAACACAGGGCTCTGCGAAGTCGCAAGACGACGTATAGGGTCTGACGCCTGCCCGGTGCTGGAAGGTTAAGAGGAGGGGTGCAAGCTCTGAATCGAAGCCCCAGTAAACGGCGGCCGTAACTATAACGGTCCTAAGGTAGCGAAATTCCTTGTCGGGTAAGTTCCGACCTGCACGAATGGCGTAACGACTTCCCCGCTGTCTCCAGCATAGACTCAGTGAAATTGAATTCCCCGTGAAGATGCGGGGTTCCTGCGGTCAGACGGAAAGACCCCGTGCACCTTTACTATAGCTTTACACTGGCATTCGTGTCGGCATGTGTAGGATAGGTGGTAGGCTTTGAAGCAGGGACGCCAGTTCTTGTGGAGCCATCCTTGAAATACCACCCTTATCGTCATGGATGTCTAACCGCGGTCCGTTATCCGGATCCGGGACAGTGTATGGTGGGTAGTTTGACTGGGGCGGTCGCCTCCGAAAGAGTAACGGAGGCGCGCGATGGTGGGCTCAGACCGGTCGGAAATCGGTCGTCGAGTGCAATGGCATAAGCCCGCCTGACTGCGAGACTGACAAGTCGAGCAGAGACGAAAGTCGGTCATAGTGATCCGGTGGTCCCGCGTGGAAGGGCCATCGCTCAACGGATAAAAGGTACGCCGGGGATAACAGGCTGATGACCCCCAAGAGTCCATATCGACGGGGTTGTTTGGCACCTCGATGTCGGCTCATCGCATCCTGGGGCTGGAGCAGGTCCCAAGGGTTTGGCTGTTCGCCAATTAAAGCGGTACGTGAGCTGGGTTCAGAACGTCGTGAGACAGTTCGGTCCCTATCTGCCGTGGGTGTAGGAATATTGACAGGATCTGTCCCTAGTACGAGAGGACCGGGATGGACATATCTCTGGTGGACCTGTTGTCCTGCCAAGGGCATAGCAGGGTAGCTATATATGGAATGGATAACCGCTGAAGGCATCTAAGCGGGAAACCAACCTGAAAACGAGTATTCCCTTGAGAACCGTGGAAGACGACCACGTTGATAGGCTGGGTGTGGAAGTGCGGCAACGCATGAAGCTTACCAGTACTAATCGTTCGATTGGCTTGATCGTTCCCATTGCTCATGCTCATCTTCAGATGAGCGACGTGTTCAAAACAAAACGAGTGAAGGCGATAAACCGCAAGCGGTTTACGCCGACCTCACCAGCTTCTCATCCGGTTTGCGTCCGCTAGACGCAAATCTTGCGCTTTGCCGACCTGGTGGTTCTGGCGGGGTGGCTGCACCCGTTCCCATTCCGAACACGGCCGTGAAACGCCCCAGCGCCGATGGTACTTCGTCTTAAGACGCGGGAGAGTAGGTCGCTGCCAGGTCTGCAAAGCGCAAGAAAATCCGGAAAACAAAGATCACCTTCTCTTCATGCCTCGGCCCAGCCGAAACACGGGCCGCCACCAAGCGGCCCTTTTGTTTTGCTAAGCTCGGAACAGACAAACAACGGGATTTTGCCTCCGGCAAAACCCGGAATAAGCGGATAAACCGCAAAGCGGTTTACCGCGATGGCGCGGGGTGGAGCAGCCCGGTAGCTCGTCAGGCTCATAACCTGAAGGCCGCAGGTTCAAATCCTGCCCCCGCAACCAAATCAAAAAAAGCCCGCATGGAGAAATCCAGCGGGCTTTTTGACGTTTAAACGGCAGGGAAAAGAACCCAGACGGGCGCAAGCGGGCAGACCAGGCAACGGTCAAAGAGCCGATCAGACCCGTAAGGATCGCATTCAGCGCAAACGCACGCTCCAGTGGGACATAATGGCCGCAAGCCGGGAGGACGTGCACACGGCCATCGATCGCGGCTGCGGCCTGTGAGGCGCCCTCACTCCGGCGGCTGCAGGCGATCCTTGGGGACGATCAGGCGTATGATCAGGCCTTGCGAGTGCCACTCGCGAAGAATTTCGCCGCCGAACTGTCTTTCGATCGTCAGTTTGGCGAGCTTGGTGCCGAAGCCCTCGGTCTCGGTCCGGGTTACCTGAGGCCCGCCCTGTTCGGTCCAATTGAGTTCCAAGGTTTCGCCGCGATCGATGCATTCGATGTCGAGGGAACCGGTGGCGGTCGAGAGGGCGCCGTACTTGGCGGCGTTGGTGGCGAACTCGTGCACGACCAGCGAAAAGCCGGTAATCGCGGCGCGCGAGATGCCAAGATCGCAGCCTCGCGTCGTGACCCGGCGAAGGCCCTGTGGCGTTTCGCCGTCATAGGGCGAGAGCAATGTCGAAAGTAGCGCCTGTAGGTTCGCTCGGCCTTCGCCTGCGCCGTCACGATCCGCCGTCGGCAAGGTGAGCACGTGTGCGCGCGCCAGCGACCCCAACCGCGCGACGACGGCAGACGCCAGCTCTTCGGCAGATGCGGCGGCCTTGGCGCTCAGCGACACGACGCTGCTTGAAACCATAAACAGGTTCTTCACCCGGTGCGCCATCTCCTGGATCAGCAGGTCCTTCTGCTGCTCGGCCTGCCGGCGCTCGCTGATGTCGCGGGCGATCTTTGAGGCGCCGATGACCACGCCGGCATTGTCGCGGATCGGCGAGATCCGCAGCGAGATCGGGATGAGCCCGCCATCCTTGCGCTGTCTGAAAGTTTCGAAGTGATCGACGCGCTGGCCGGCGCGAACCTTTGCCAGGATCTCCAGTTCTTCGCCGAGGCGATCCTCCGGGATCAGCAGCGTGACCGGGCTTCCGACCGC
This sequence comes from Ensifer sp. SL37, assembly GCF_026672675.1. NCBI lineage: Bacteria > Pseudomonadati > Pseudomonadota > Alphaproteobacteria > Hyphomicrobiales > Rhizobiaceae > Ensifer > Ensifer sp. SL37. The sequence continues at coordinate 1,416,537 of NZ_JAPPRN010000001.1, forward strand.
TTCTTCGACCGTATAGCCGTAGAGGCGCTCGGCGCCGATGTTCCAACTGGTGATGATGCCGTTCAAATCCATCGACAGGATCGCATCTTCGGAGGATTCGACGATTGCCGCCAGTTGCTGGGCGGCGCGTTCCGTCGTGCGACGCACCATCAGTTCATGTTCGGCCGCCTTGAGCAGATGGGCGTTGTCGATGGCGATCGCGGCATGCGCGGCGATCGAGGTAACGGCTGCCTCGGTCTCGGCGGTAAAGACGCCGGGCAGATCATGGCCAAAGAAGAGCCCGCCGTGAACATCACCGGACCGTGAGACCACGGGAACCGCGAGGTAGCTTACCACCGGCAGGTGCCCCTTCGGCATGCCGAAATGTGGTGCGGACTGTCCGTAGCGCGGGTCGGTTCGGATGTCGTCGGAGCGTACGATGCCGAGACCGCGAAAGGTAGGCTCGAATACGGCGGTGTTGCGGGGCAACTGGAATTTTTCGAAGGCCGCGCGCGGTACGCCTGAGAGGGTGTAGAGCGTGTAGCGCTCGCCGTCCGGGTCGGCGAGATTGTAGAAGAACGCGCCGAACTTCGCCCCGGCAAGCTCGGTGGCGGCGTCGGTCACCGTCTGAACTATGTGATCGAGATCAAGGTTGCTGGCGATCGCCTTGGCTATGCGGTCAACCGCCTGCAGACGGCGCTCCGCGGCCTTGCGCTGGGAGATGTCGAGGATGCTGACATAGGTGCGTTCGCAGCGTGCGCCTTCAAAGGTGACGGTGAAGACCACATCCAGCCGCCGCCCACGCAGCGTCTGCACGACGGCTTCACTGCCGAAGCGCCTGTGGCCCTGCCAGAGCGCCATCAGTTCTTCTAAGAAGATCGGCGCCGTTTCCGGCAGAAAAACGTTCGAGAGCGAACGCAGCAACTCGTCCTTCTCGGTGGCCTCGAACAGTTCCACGGTGAAAGGATTGACGTCGACGATACGCACCTGCGCGATCGCTTCGTCCAGGCGGTTGGGGTGAGCCTTCAGGTGGGCGCGCAGATCCTCGACGCCCTCCGAGCGAAGCTGATCCAGCAGATCGCAGACTCCGGAGAAGTCTTGCTCCCACACCGCGACGCCGGCGTTTTCGAAGATCTCGCGGAACCGCGCCTCGCTCTCGCGATACGGCTGTTCGGAGGCGTTCGCGCTACTATTGTCGACCAGCATATTGATCGCTCCCACGAACCCGAAGTGGAACCGCATCGGTGATGGCCACACGTTGCGAAACGCCGCCGCTGCTTTGCGGGGCGTTCTGAAAAGCTACCGCAAGCGAGCCGAAATGCAACGGTGTCCGAAGGAAAGAAGGCTCGATCAAGCGCGCTCCCTCAGTGCCGGAAACGAAGGATGGCCTTGGGCTCGGTGACGAGCAGGGCCGCGGCCTCGAGCAATTGTCGAGGGTTGAACGGCTTTGCCAGCAGAGCGGTGTCGGCAAAGCCCGGGGGCAGTGCCTCGCGACCGTAGCCGGATACGAAGACGAAGGGGACTTTCTTGTCGGCCAATGCAGTGGCGATCGCGTCAACCGGCTGGCCGCGCAAATTGGCGTCGAGCAGGGCGGCATCCAGCGCCATCTCGTCGATCAGGCGTAGCGCATCGCCGGGTGTCGCCGCCGGTCCGGCGACCTCAGCATCCTCATCCTCGAGAATCGCGGCAATTTCGAAGGCGATCAGCGCTTCATCCTCCACCACCAATATTCGCTTTCCCTTCAGCTTCGTCGACGCGGCCGGGGCATCGGCCGCCGGTGCTTCTCTCACAGGCTCCTCCAAGTTGGACAGGGTACTCGGCGGAACATGGGCTTCGAGCGGCAGCCGCACTTCCCAGCGCATGCCATCTGCCTCGGTCGTCAGGCGGGCGCTTCCGCCGCCGCCCGTCGCGACCTTCTCGATCAGGCTGGTGCCGAAGCCTGAACCGAGCGGCGTCTTGAGTGGTGGTCCGCCCTGTTCTGTCCAGTTGAGACAAAGCGCATTGTCGCTCACGCTCCAATCGATCGACACCGTTCCATTGCTTAAGGAAAGCGCACCGTGTTTTGCTGCGTTGGTCCCGAGTTCGTGCAGGACCATCGCCATATGCGTTGCCGTCTGCGCATCGAAACGCACGGGTGGTCCGGAGGTCGTGACTCGGCGCTCGTCGGCAGTTCCCCACAAGAGCTGATCGCGAATGATGTCGCCGAGGTCAGCCCCTTCCCAAGCCGTTCGGGTCAGAAGCGAGTGCATGCGCGACATTGACTGCAGGCGTCCGCTGAAGCTGGCGGCAAAGTCGGCGGGGTTCTTGGCCGAGCGCAACGTATGCTGGGCGATCGCCTGGACGGACGCGAGCATGTTCTTGACCCGATGGCTGAGCTCGCTGAGCAGACGTTTCCGGGTCTCTTCAGCCCGCTTGCGGTCGGTGATGTCACGCGCCGCACCGAACCACTCGGCGATGTCCCCGTTGCTGTCGAGCATCGGTATGGCGCGCGAATGGGTCCATCCAAGGCCGCCGTCGCGGCGAATGACCCGGTGCTCCATTTCAAAAGCGGCCTTGTTGTCGATGGCATCGCCGATGCGCGCGAGCATCAGCGTCTGGTCTTCAGGCGGAATGTAAGTTTCGAGCCAACTGTCGCTTGGCTCGTCGGTGTCGGCAACGAAGTCCTTGCCTTGCAGAAACCGCATCTCGTGCCAGTCGGGACCCATGCGGTAGACGATATCCGAACTCGCGGTGACCAGAGCACGGAAACGCTCTTCGCTCGCGCGCAGGGTCTCCGCGGCTTCCATGCGATACTGCGACATCTTCAGGTGCGCCTCGATCCGGGCCAAAAGCTCGCGTGCGCTGAAGGGCTTGATCAAGTAATCGTCCGCGCCCGCCTGCATGCCCTCGATACGGCTCTCCTCACCGGCTCGCGCCGACAGAACGATGACCGGCACGGTGTTGGTACGCGCGTCCGTGCGCAGGCGCCTGAGCAGTTCGATCCCATCGAAGCCTGGCATCATGATGTCCGTGAGGATCAGGTCCGGCTTTTGCGACCCGACGGCGGCGAGCGCGTCTTCGCCGTTGCCAACGATCTTGAGATCGTATTGCGCGCCGAGAAGGCGGCGTAGGTAGTCGCGCATATCGGCGTTGTCATCGACGACCAGCAGGGTTCGGCGGCTGCCGTTTCGTTTTTCCGGCGGATGCGGCGCCGGGTCGACCTCAGGCAGACCCGCATCCGAGGACGGATGATCTGGCAGCCATCGCAGCGCCTCCTCCACGAACGGCGCGGCGCCGACGGTCGTCGACGAGCGATCCTCGCCATTGCCGTTGCGGTGATGCGCAGGAGCGCGACTGCCTTTGGGGATTGTCACGCTAATGGTCGTGCCTTCGTCGAGGCGACTTTCGGCCGAGACCGTTCCATCATGAAGTTTCACCAATTCCTGGACGAAGGCGAGCCCGATGCCTGAGCCCTCCTGGCTGCGACCCCTTGCGCCTTCGACGCGATGGAAGCGCTCGAAAAGGCGGGGCATCTCGTTGGCAGGAATGCCGATGCCGGTATCGCGGACCGTCAGGACGAAATTGTCGCCATCGTCCGCGAGTTTGACGGCGACATCGCCCCTGAGCGTGAATTTAAGGGCATTGGAGAGCAGGTTGAGGACGATTTTCTCCCACATCTCGCGATCGACATAGGCCGGTTCTGGCAGCGTCGGCGTATCGACGGTCAGGTTCAGCCCGGCCATTTCCATCGCCGATCGAAAGGCGCTGGCAAGCTCTGCCGTCGTCGTTGCAAGGTTCGTCGGCTCGAAGCGTGCTTGGAGGCGCCCGGCTTCGATGCGCGAGAATTCAAGCAACATGTTGACCAGCTTGAGCAGGCGCAGCGAGTTGCGATGGGCAATGAGCAGACGGTCGTGATCGTCCGGACGCTCTCCGCTACGGGCCAGCAGGTCCTCGATGTGACCGAGCATCAGCGTGATCGGCGTACGGAACTCATGGCTGACATTGGAAAAGAAGACGGTTTTCGCCCGGTCTATCTCCGCGAGTGCCTCGGAACGTTTACGCTCGTCCTCATAGGACTGGGCATTGGCGATGGCGCTGGCGATCTGCGCTCGCATGAGATGCAAGAAATCGTGGTAGTGCTCGTCGAGCTTCAGGCGAGGATTGATGCCGACCACGAGAAAACCGGCGGCATCGCGGGCATTGGCCGCGGGCAACGGAAGCACGGCCGCCGTATGCGGCAGGTTGGGATGGTTTTTGCTCGCGGAGGCCGGGAAACGGCGTCCGAGATCATCGACAAGGCTGGGTTTCAGGTCGGCACCGAAATGCCAACCTGCAGAACTGTCCTTTAGCGCCAACTCTACCTCTGCCGGGCACAGCGCGTGATTCGGCTTAAGGCCTGCCAATCCGGAAAGCCTTGCTCGTTTGCGGCCGGGCTCCACGAGGTAGAGAAGCGCGAAGGGCACGTCTCGTTCGTGCTTCTTGAATGTTTCCGTTGCGATCGCGCAGGCCTCGTCGGGCGATCGTGCATCGCCCGAGCGAGAAGCAAGATCCCGAAGGACGACGATACGGCGCTCGCCGATCACCTTCTCGGTAATTTCGGTCACAGTGGCGAGCACGCCGCCGATCCCGTTTTCTGCGGTTTCGTCCGGCACGGGGCTGTAGGCGATGGTGAAATGGGTTTCTTCCAGGAAGCCGTGCCGATTGATTTCGAGCTCGATGTCATCGTTCCAGGTGGCAGGACCGCCATTGAAGGGCGTGTCGATCAGCGGCTTCAGGACATGCCAGATCTCGCTCCAGCATTCGCTGACCGGTTTGCCGAGTGCCCAGGGGTGTTTGGCGCCGAGCACAGGGCGATAGGCCTCGTTGTAGATCGAGACATACTGTGGCCCCCACCACAGCAGGAGCGGAAACCGGTTGCGCAGGAGGAAGGGGATCATAATCTTCAGCGTCGGCGACCAATTCTCCATCGGTCCGAGAGGGGTCGGCGACCAGTCAAAGTTGTCGATCAACGACCGCATCTCGTCGTGAGATGCCGGCCACACATTTCCCTTGGCTACTACATCGCTGTCGGACGTGTTTTCGGCGTCTGACATTGCGTTGATCCCCGATAGATGACGCTCAAGCAACCTAAACGCCCGGTTTGGGGAAGGGTTCCGTGCGGTCGGCGCGTATGATGTCGAGACGTCTGGCAAAGCGGGGGAGGGCTGGCGGGCCAAAAGCATGACCGCCTCCCGCCGAGGGCGGCCATGCGTAGTGCGCGTGGTGGCGAAGCTAGCCGTTCAGCATCGCGCCGCCTCGCGGACCTGCGGGTTTCGTTATCAACCAGAACAGCAGGGTTATGAGGCTGAGTGCCGCTCCCATCAGGCAGACGCCATGCCATCCCCCATAGGCATAGGCGATGGTAGAAAAGGAAGATCCGAGCCCACTGCCGAGCGAATAAAAGAGCATGTAGGCGGCGGTGAGCCGGTTCTGGGCTTCCGGACGGACGCGATAGATCAGTGCCTGGTTCGTCACGTGCACCGCCTGAAGGCCGAAGTCGAGGACGAGGACGCCGGCAACGAGCCACAGGAGCGATTGGTCCAGCAGCGCAATCGGCAACCACGCGGCGAGCATCAACGCCAGCGAGATACCGGTCGTGCGCTGACCGAATCCGAGATCGGCCCAGTGTCCGGCGCGAGAGGCAGCAAGTGCTCCGGCAATCCCTGCCAGGCCAAAGAGGCCGACCTGGGTATGCGACAGTGAAAAGGGCGGCACGCTCAGCGGCAGGACAAGCGGGGTGAGCAGCGTCGTCACATTGGCGAAGATCAGCATTGCGATGATGCCACGGACGCGCAGAACCGGCTCCTGGGCGATTAGCGTGAAGGTGGAGGCGACGAGGCGGAGATAGCGGAGCTTGCTCGTTTCCCGCTGCTGATCCGGCAGCAGCTTGTAAAGCAACAGAGCGATCAAAAAGGTGAGCGCAGAGGATACAATATAGACCGCCCGCCAGCCGGCCAGATCGGTCAGAAATCCGGCGACGGCGCGAGCCGAAAGAATGCCGATGACGATGCCGCTGGTGACAAATCCGACCACCCGACCCCGTTCCGCCTGATGAGAGAGGCTGGCCGCATAGGCCACCAGCGCCTGCGTGAGGACAGCAAGCATGCCAACTGCGGCGATGGAGACCATGAGCATTTCGACGGTGGCTGAAAGGGCGACGAAGCCAAGGGCTGCGACCGACAGCAGCGACTGAAAGATGATGATCTTGCGGCGATCGAAAATGTCTCCGAGGGGGACAAGCAGGATCAGGCCGAGCGCGTAGCCGAGCTGGGTCGCGCCGACGATCAGGCCGGCGCGGGTTTCCGACAGATGGAGATCGGCGGCCATCACGTCGAGCAAGGGGTGGGCGAAATAGGCGTTGGCGACCGCGAGGCCGGCGGCGAAGGCAAAGAGCGTCATCATCGGACGCGTCAGCCGCGATGCCGGGCGGGCGCTGGCGACCGGGCACGGGACATCGTTCGCAGCGCCGGCCGGCGCCGCAGCAATTTTACCATCCATTGGACGTATTCCTTGTTATGGTTTAATAATGAAACCAAGGAATGGATATCATTTTGGTTTCATAATGCAACCAAAAATCCAAATGGAGATCATGCATGGTGGCCCGCAGACGGCTGAAGGAAGACTATTGCCCCAGCGCGCGATCACTGGATGCGATCGGTGACTGGTGGTCGCTGCTGATCGTGCGCGATGCGTTCGATGACGTCCGCCGCTTCAGCGATTTTCAGAAGAGCCTTGGCATTGCCAAGAACATCTTGACGGACCGCCTGAGAACGCTTGTCGAGCGCGGCATTCTCGAAACGGTTCCGGCAGGCGAGGCGAAAACGAGGGTCGAGTACCAGTTGACGGCGAAGGGCCGCGACCTCTTTCCGGTCATGGTCGCCTTGCGGCAGTTCGGCGAAAGGCACTTGTTCCAGCCCGGCGAGGAGCATTCTTTGCTGGTCGAGAAGGAAACGGGCCTGCCGGTTAAGCTCGATATCCGCACGCAGGATGGCCGGCCGATCGATGCGGCAGGGACGGTGCTGATCAAGGTTCCCGAGGCGTGACGTCGCTTCAGGCCGGCCCGCGCGCCCCGGGCAGTGAACCGTTCTAACTTTAGACGAATATTCAGCTTTCTCTGTTAGTCTGTAGCGAGTCTTTCCGCTGTTCGGGAAATAGGCGATGGGCGTTGTGACGCTAGACCAGGTAGAAGGCCAGATCGCGCGGGGCTTTCGCTATCTGCATTTTTCGCCCGAAATAGAAGAGCTCGTCCGCAAGGACTATGCGGCAGAGCGCGTGCGGCTCGCCGCAATCTGGGGCGTGATCGGTATCTTTATCTACGATCTCGTCTATTTCGGCGACCACACCATGTTGCCGGATGTCTTCACCGGGTTGTTCACCGTTCGCTTCCTGGTGTTCACGCCCTTCGTTATCGCCTGCATCCTGGCGGTGCGGCGCTGGCCGGATGCCCGTCTTTACGATGTCCTGGCGGTGGCGATCGCGGTGCTGGGCGTGACCCTGCCCATGGCCGTGGCCACGCAGAGCGCCAGCCCTTACCTTTTCGTCTACCAGAACGGCAATTCCGCTGCCTTCCTGTTCTTCGTCATCGCGCTCCGGCCGCGTTTCTTTGCCGTTCTTGCGGGGCTTGCGCTGATGTGCGGGTCGCACTTCACCACGACGCACCTGACCGGCGCCTTCGACGACGTAACCTATTCCGGCATCATCACCTTCTATCTGACGCTGTCGATCTTCCTGGCGGTGAGTGCCTATTTTCTGGAACAGAAGGACCGGCAGAATTTTCTCAATCAGTTGAGGGGCAGCCTCCTTTGCCAGCAACTCGAACGCAACGCCGAACGGGATGAACTGACGGGGCTATTGAACCGCCGGTCGCTGGCGCGGATCGGCGGCATGCTGTGGAACGAAGCGTCGGGGGAGACCGCAATTTCGGCGATTCTGCTCGATATCGATCACTTCAAGCGGTTCAACGACGTTCATGGCCACATTGAAGGTGACGCCTGCATCCGCGCAGTCTCGCAGTGCATCCGCGCCGCCGTCGACGAGGCCGCCTTCGTCTTCCGTTTCGGCGGCGAGGAGATACTGGTGCTGGCGCCCGGACGGGAGCCGCTGCAGGCTTTGGCGATGGCAGAGAGGATCAGGTCTGCAATCGAAGGGCTGCGCATACCGCATCGCGGCCTGACCGATGGCTGCGTGACCGCGAGCCTCGGGACAGCGTCGGCGATCGCCGCGGATACGACGCTTGAGCGACTGCTGCAGAAAGCAGACGACGCGCTTTATGAAGCCAAGCGCATGGGTAGGAATACGGTCGTGCTGGCCACGGACGCAGAGCCCGACGCGCAGGTTGCCTAAGCGGCAGCGGAGCCGGGAAAAGTACGGCCTCCCGGCCTCCAAATCAGCGAAAGGACCGGGGTGCCCTTCCATCAACATGGGACGGCGATGACCCGATCGGTCGAGCGTCGAATTCTCCATGATTTGGTTCGGCGGGCCACGGGCGATGAGCCGGCCGGTGCCCGGCGCTGGGCACCGGGATAGCGGGCCACAGAGCCAAGCGCAATAGTGGAGTTCAAATCTCATGTTATAGGCGTGCGCGGAGATAGGGATTGCGGCGCCAGCGGTGAGAAGGCTCGGCGAACGCGCGACGATCCTGACAGGTCTTGCCGGCGCGTGCGTTGGCTTGGTCGTCATGGCATTTGCGACGGAAGGCTGGATGATCTTCGCCATCATGCCGGTATTCGTTCTTGGCGGCATCGGCGCGCCGGCCTTGCAGTCCTTTGCAACCCGACAGGTCGATGAGACCCAGCAAGGCCAGTTTCAGGGCGTGCTGGCGTCGGCGGTAAGCCTGGCATCGATTGTCAGTCCGCTCGCATTCTCGAGCTTCTATTTCGTCTTCAGGCAGGAATGGCCAGGCGCCATCTGGCTGTCGGTCGTCGCCGTCTATCTGGTGGCCGTACCGCTCGCTCTCAGTCTGCGATTTGGGCGGCGCGCCGAGGGCTAGGCGCCTGCATCAGGCCGCTGGTCGCGCGCTACCGGCGGCCGCCTGCAGCCAGCCTGAAAGGTCCTGCTTCAGAAGCGCGCCGAGCCTTTCGGTTTCCGGCGCGTAGAATTCGACCAGCCGGTTGCGCAGGTCCGTCGGCAGCGGCACATAGTCGAGTTCGCGGGCGACCATCGAGCGCAGGCCCTTCACGATGGGGTTGCTGCGGAACGGTGCCGCGATCGGCTTTAGCGGCTGAAGAAGTCGGCGCAGCTTCGGCGGCACGACAGGCACCGTCTTGTCCTTGACTTTGTTGACGACCGGATAAAGCGGCGAGGACAGCTGCAGAAAGCCTCTGACCGCGTCGAGATGCGCCTGCGGGTTCTGGCGCATATGCTCATAGAGGAGAACCTGCAGGTTTTCGGCTGGAAACAGATCGAGATAGGCTTCGAGCTGGCGGCAATAGAGACCGCCGACCAGGAAACGTCCTCCCTTTGCCTGGCGTGGATCGAGATACCGGGTGATGTCGGTGCCGACTTCCCCGCGGCGATAAAGCATGCAGTAGTCGGAATAGGCGCGGTCGACGGGATTGCGCAGCTGCGCGATCAGCCGTGCGCGCGGCAGCGCCTTCTTGATGCGGGCAGCTGCTTCCGGCTCGTCGAGGTAGGAATTGGATTTCTCGCCGACGATGGTCTGTTCAGGTTTGGGCTCGAACTGCCCAAGATACCAGCCGTCGCCCTTTTCGAAGTTGCGGCTGAAGAAGTGGAGCTCGGGATCCGGCATGTAGACGGAAGGGTTCTGCTGCAGCGACTGCTGTAGCCAGGTGGTCGCGCTCTTGGCGGCGCCGATGATCAGGAAATCGATATCCGAGAGCTGCATGTCGTTCTCTTTCTTTCCGCTGTCGGTGTGCTCAGTGCGCGGCGTGTGCCGAGATGTCGGACGGCCGTCTTCCGAGAATTCGCTGATAAATGCTGACGATGCCGTCGACATGGGGCTTGATGCCATAGGCGGCGAGCGTCGATGTGCGTGCCGTTTCGCTGATGCGCTGCCACTCGTTACGGTCTTTCAGCAGGCGCTCCATCGGGGCGACGAAAGCCTCTGGGTTTTCCGGCTCGACGAGAAAACCGGTCACGTCGTTCTCGATCGCTTCGGGATTTCCGCCGTGATTGGTGGCGACGACCGGGGTGCCGTACATCATGGCTTCGATGAGCGTTCTGCCGAACGGCTCGCTCATAGCCGGCACGAGGAGAATGTCGACGGCGCACATATAGGGCGCGACCGGATGGCGAAATCCCATGAGGTGAATCTTGTCGGCGATCCCGAGCGCGCGCGCGCGTTCTGCTGTCTCAAGGTCGAGCCGCGGCCCTGCCTGTTCGGGTGCGCCGAAAAGCAGGCCGGCTATCGGGAAATCCGGATTGCTGCGGTGAAAGGCGTGCACCGCCTCGACGAAACGGAGAGGGCGCTTGCGTTCGTTGAGAAGCCCGAAGTAGCCGACGAACCGCGTCTCCTCCGGCAGGCCGAGTTCGCGCACCAGCGCGAGCCTGCTTTCCTCCCGATCGGGGACCTGATCCGGATGCCGGAAGGGGCTGTGCAGTACCGAGATACGCCCCTCAAGCGGGAGCAACGGCTTTGCCGGCTGCGCAAATCGCGAAACCGTGACCACGTGCTTGGCAAGAAGCGGCGCAAGCATGTTGACCGCCCGGGCGCGGGGGTCGCCACGGTGGTGCCACAGAAGTTTGGCGCCGGCCAAGTAAGTTGGAAGCGCCCAGGTGGTATGGATCGCGCCGTCGTTGGTGTGCACGATGTCGATCTTGTGCCGTCTCAGGAGTTTGATGATCTTCACAATCGAGATCGGATAGCGCAGCGCCGAGAAGGATTGCGTCGCGAAAGGACGATCCCGTTGCGGCGAGAGGATGTCGATGTCCTCGATCGTGACATAGTCGATCTTGTTTTCGTCCAGATATCTGGAAAGCGCCCTGCGCGGATGATGCACGAAGACGATGGGGTTTATCCGGTCCCTATCAAACGACGATATGAGGTTGAGCGCGGAAATATGGCTCCCCCCGATATCATCACCCGAAAATGGAAATCCGACGGTAATGGCTTTTTGAGACACGAAACGAGGTCCCGAAAGTAAACTAAATATCGCAAGACTGTAGCACCGTCTCAATGCTACTTCGAGAGGTCAAAAGCGCGAGTTATATACCTAATTCGGGTGATGCAAATAAATCGAATTGACGAACTATAACAAAAGTGGAAAGCTTCGCCCCGAATTGCGCGAAAAATATTCTTTTGATTGACGATATAGGGCGGAATGAATTGCCCTGCACGAGCGTTTTCAAGCTTCTGGAGCGGGGCCTCGCCAAAAGGCTTTGGGAGTAACTATATGCCGATTGAAATTTTCATGCCGCGCACATCGCCAGGTGCGCCGCAGCCGGCCGGCCATTTCGGTTCTCGGTCTTTCCAGCAACAGACTCGACGCGCAAAGGCTTTTCAGCATGGTGCGCGCACGCTTGCCCTGCTTTCCGCCTTCTTGGGTGTCGCGGCTTCCGCCAGCGAGCCACAGATGGTCGCGTTTCCCGGTGCCGAAGGGCACGGCAAGATGGCGCAGGGCGGCCGCGGCGGCCGCATCATCCAGGTGACGAGCCTTGAGGATTCTGGCCCGGGCACGCTGCGCGAATGCATCGAGGCGACTGGAGCTCGAAATTGCGTGTTTCGCGTGTCCGGCATCATCCGGCTCAAATCCTCGCTCGTGATCGGTGATGATGGCAACTCGGTCTCGATCCTCGGGCAGACAGCGCCGGGCGGTGGCATTTTGCTGACCATCGACCAGACGAATGACGAACTAAGGCATACCCCGCTTGTTGCCAAACAGACGCACGACGTGATCGTCCGGCATCTGCGCATTCGGCCGCGGCTGCCGAACTCCGTCAAAAACGTCCACGCGGCGGTGATCGAAAACAGCCAGCGCGTCTATTTCGACCATACGTCGATGTCCTGGGCGACCGACGAGAACGTCAGCACCTATTCCAACACGACCGACATCACCATCGCGAATTCGATCTTTGCCGAGGGGCTGAACAAGCACAGCAAGTGCACCCTTCTCGGCGCCGATCCCAGAGTCCCGCAGAACATTACCTTCTGGCGGAACGCCTGCATTTCCAACAATGACCGGAACCCCGACAACAACCACTACGGAAAATCCTGCATCGAGATTGTCAACAACGTGTTCTTCAATGCACGTTCCGAGTGGGGCGAGGTGTTCTCGCAGTATCCGGGCGGCACGCCGATTTCCTACGTCGGCAACTACTTCAAGGCGGGTCCGAGCACGGTCGAGAAAACCTACGCAATCAAATGGCAGAACGTCGAAAGCGCCGGCCAGCCTCAGATCTACGAGAGCGGCAATGTGTTGTGGGCGCCGCCATCCAAGTCGCTTCAATTGCTTTCGCCGGGAACAGACCAATTCGTGGTGAACCGTCCGCCTTGCCCCTTGGCGGTTGATACGCTCCTTGCAGCCGGTGAGGCATATGAAGAGGTTCGTGGCCAGTCCGGTGCGTTTCCCCGCGACGATCTCGATGTCGCCTGGATCAAGGATATGGGTGCACAAGGCGAGAGGGGAGCAGGGCGCATGGTGGTTGCGCCTGGCGAGATCCCCGCGATTAGAGAGGCACATGCGTATGGCGACGAGGACTTCGATGGAATGGCCGATAGCGTGGAGGAAAAATTTGGCGGCGTCGTCGGCGTGAATGACGCCTGGGAGCCTGCCTCGACCGATGGGAGCATGCGCTTCGATCAATTCATGGAATGGTTGTCGCAGGAGCGGATTGCCGGTCGCTACCCGAAGTAGAGGTGGCCCACGGGTTCTCTTCTGCGGCGGCCCGGAAGTGCCCGAGAATGTCTGTCAACCGTGCAGGTCAAATCGTTCCGTGGTTCGATAGCAACCAACTATTGCTCTTCCGGACGTCGTATAATATAGTTTTCTAAATTTGAATGTTATTTCTATGTCAGTATTTTACCTGCGTGGCGTTGTCGATTGCCGCGCGGTTTATGTGCGGGCGTGCTTATACTTCTTTCACGTCAGGTATTTCTATCAAATTTATATGTTAGGGCTCTCATGCTGACCATCGATCGCAAAGTCGAAGCGCCTCCAGGGCGAGGCCAAATGCCTGCGGTTCAGTATCGGGAGGCGCGCGTTGCGCCGCGCGGATATGGCATCCGCGATCTGTTCGAGCTTTTCCGCCGGTATCGCGTCGTCTTCTTCTCGCTGCTGGGATCTGCGTTGCTTGCGACGCTGTTAACGGCCGCATTGCTGCCGCGCTCCTATACCGCAGCTTCGGCCATCGTTTTCGACCGCAACGACGTCCGCCCCTACGAGGCGCAGGTCGAATTGCGCAAGCTCGAACGCGACCGGTCGGTGATGGAAACGGAGCTGGACGTGATCCGCTCGCGCGTCTTCGTGGGCGTCGTCGTCGATGCGCTCAACCTGGTCAACGATCCCGATTTCAACACTTACCTGCCTGAAATCCGCAGCGATCATGAGACGTTCCTGCAGTCGTTCTTCGCCAACATCTCCGAGCTCATTTTCGGCACGCCGGAAGAAAGTACCCAGAAGGAGCGGCTGATCTCGGAAAACGTGCAGCGCAACCGCGCCATCTCGACGCTGCTGAACTCCTATGTCGTCACCCGTACCGGGGAAAGCCTCGCGCTGACGATCCGCGTGGTGCAATCGAACCCCTTGAAAGCGGCCACGATCGCCGATGCGCTCGCCGAGCAATATCTCTCCTGGACGGCGAAAAAGACCGAAGAGGCCACGAACAACACGGTTGCGTACTTGCGCGGCGAGATGGCCAACAGCGCCACCCGAATTGCTGGCATGGAGCGCGATATCGCCGCCTTTGCCCGCGACAGCGACCTGACCTTCGATCCGCAGGATGATGTTCTAAGAGCCCGCATGCTACAGCTGAACGAGCAATATGTGACCTTGCGCGTCGAGGAAGCGGGCGCGGTTGCGAAATACAACGAGGCCAAGCAGTTGGTGTCTGCGGACGGCAAGGAATTGGCCGGCGGTGCGCTGATTTCGACGCAGCTTGATCAGTTGCGTGCTGAAGAGGCGCGGCTCGAGCGCACGCGTGCGCAGCTCGGCGCCAAGTTCGGCAAGAACCACCCGCTGGTCCTCGACGCCACAAACGAGCTTGAGTCCGTGCGCACCATGATCGGCAACGAGGCGCAGCGCCTCGTGCACGAACTGGCAAACAATGCCAAGGTGGCAACAGTGCGCGCCCAAAAATTCCAGACGGAACTGAGCGCGCTGCAGGACAAGGTCCAGGGGCGCAACCTTGCCGAAATCCGTCGGCGTGAACTTGCCCGCGACCTTCAGTCGGAACAGGCGATCTATGACCAGATCGTGCTCAGGCTGGGCGCACTCAACCCCGAAAGAGGCGAGTACAAGCCGACCGCACGGATCGCGTCCTATGCGGAAGTGCCGACGAAACCGACGTTCCCGAATAACACGCTAGTGATCGTCGCCGGCAGCATCGGGGCCGTTCTGCTCGCGGTCGTGGGGGTGATCATTTCGGACTCCCTGGAGAGCAGGCTGTACCTGCCGCGCGACGCCGAGCAACTGCTCAACCGTCCGAACCTTGCCAGTGTGCCCGATATGCGCAAGCGCTTGCGGAATGCGTCGGCCTTTTATCACTACATGCTGAACAATCCGGAGTCGCCGGCGGCGACCGCCATGCGCACGCTATGCATGGCCTGGCTTACGATCGACCATGAGGCGGGCGGCAAGGTGGTGATGTTGTGCTCGCCGGCGCTTGGAGACGGCAAGACTACGGTTGCGCTCGGCATGGCGACAATGGCAAAGGTCGACGGACTGCGCCCGATCGTCATCGACCTTGACATGTCGGCGCAGAGCGCGCCGAACATTGCCGGTGCCAACACCAAGGATACCGCCATCACGGCGCCGCTAGAAGGCAAAGTCGATATCAAGAGCCGGATCGCGACGTCGCCGGCCTATCCCCACCTTGAGTTCATTTCGGTGCGGCCCGGCCTGATGAACCTCGATGTCCTTTGTGCCGAACTGCGCGACAGCTACGATCTCATCATCGTCGACGCGCCGGCCGTCGAAGAAAACGAAGGCGTGATCTGGCTCGCGTCGCACGTCGATTCCGTCATTCTGGTCTGCCGCTCGGGCGGCACGACGGATCGCCAGCTCGCCAATGTTCAGCAACGGTTGTCACTGAACCATGCGGTTATTCTCGGCAGCGTCATGAACTACTGCGACCGGTCGGAGTAGGCGCCGCCGTCAGGCCGGGTGGGAAGGGCCCTCGCAACTGGCGAGCGCCGACGGCCAAAGCCGCCTAAGTCGGTCATTTAATCGGCCCATCGTCAAATTGCGAAAGTCATTATGTTCGACAGTCGCGTCCGTTGCCGGCTCGTTCGAGCGCGCGTTGGCCTGGCTTCGTGTCGAAGCAGCTTTCGGTGTGCGGTGATCGTCGCTAACGTCGGCGTCCGGTGCAGCCGCTTGGGCAATGTTCTTGTTTCCTCAGGTCGGCGTAAACTCGTCGAAGGTCAGTGCGACACATGAGTTCGCTCGCGTCGATAGGGGGCGGGTCAGGCTGACTGACGCTGAGCCCGGCAAACGGAAACCCGATTACCCAAGGTCACCGCTTAGTGTCCAGCTTGCGGCGATAGGCGATCGCCATCTGCACAAACCAGACGCCGGACATCACGATATGCGCAACGTTCGCGCCCACGGCACCGACACGTGGGATGAGGGCGATTGCCGTGAAGAGGAAGAGGACGCCCCCAAGAAGCGCGCTTTGCAGCAGGATCTTTTCGTGTCCCATAGCGAGAAGGGCCGAATAAAGGGTTCTGCCGCAAAGAAACATGATGACGGCGACGAACTGCACCATGACGAGAGTGGCGGCCGCCTCGAAACCCGGGCCGGCCGTCACGCGCAGCACCCATTCAATGGTCAGGTACGCGCCGACGAGGGCGCAGACGCCGAAGGCGAAGAGCAGCCATGCTGTCTGGCTGACGGTCTTTCTAAATTCGTCTATCCCCTCGGTTGCCCAGACGCGCGAAAGATCCGGATAGAGCACGGCCTGAACCTGCTCGCCCGCCTGCTGCGCGATTTTCGCCACCCGCTTGGCGATATGGTAGAGGCCGGCAGACCCGGGATCAGCGAGGTAACCGACAAGAAGCGTGTCGAATTCGAAGGCGCAGGCTTGGATGATAAGCGCCATGTTGGTCCACAGCGAGAAGCTCCAGAAACCGGGGAAGCGGGTCCGGATATCGCCGAGCGGAACCCACATGACGCCGGTCAGCCCCTGCTTGCGCAACTCGCGGAAAGCCCAGACGGTCCTGTTCAGGCTGCTGCAGATCTGCGACGCCATCCACAGCAGCATGAACTCGAACAGCCCCCATCCGAGATAGACGCCGGCAAGGCACAGGAGGGCCCTGAGGATGCTGGCCGCGACCTGCCCATAGGCGACAATCTTGAAGCGGCCATAAAGCCGCATCACCGCCGTCGGCATGCCGGTTACCTGGAATGGCAGGACCGCGCAGTAGATCAGCACGAAGCGGCTCATCTCTTCGGAAATGCCGAAAAGCGGTCCGGCAAATAGCACGATCAGCACCGCCAGCCCCCATCCCGCAAGGGCGGTGGCGAGATCGATCAGCAGGCCGAATTTGAACAATGCCTTGAGGTCGTCGGTCTCGCCGACCTGAAGGGCCTTCGCCCCGTATTTGATGAGCGGCTGCCAGGAACGGAAGCTGACGAAGCGCTCGATGCCGCGAGTGTAGGCGAAGGACAGGGCCAGGAGCCCATAGTCGGCAGGGCCGAGCGCACGCGCCGTCAGGGCAAAGCCGGCCAGTCCGATGAAGGCGCTGGCGAAGTTGCCGGTCAGCAGGTGCGCTATGTTCTTGAGCCGTCCGTGGAGGTCCGCCTCGGCTTGCCAGGCTAAACGATACTTTCTTGTCTTTTTTAGTAGTGATTCCAATAATATCACAAAATTACATCCTGCTTCGAGGTTGCAATTACGTCTGTTTCATGGAAGAATGCTAATATGTGTTTTAGTGTTCTCGCACTGCGAGGAAAATTTGTTTCCCTGTTTCTGGGAAAATTTAATTACTTATCCATATGCAATTAAAAATTGTGCAGTGGAACCTGTTTTTGAAGCATATCATAGTGACCGAAAGAAATTACAGAGGTCTCGTAAAATAAATTCATCCATTGTTGGAGTTTAATTTCCGCTTCTTTTGGTGCGGTTGAACCACCGTGAAGTTCGGATTTATTCATTAGAGGGAAGCATGAAGTTTCCGGCTCAGACAATCTTTCGCATCGTCAGTCATATCGCTTTCGTCGCGACGGCGACGTTGTTGCTGACGGGTCCCCTTCACGCTGCCGGCGCATCGACCGCCAGTACGCCCAGCGCCACCGCATCGGGCGCTGCAACAGCGAGCGCCGTGCCCACGACCCAGGCGGCGCCCGCCGCCTACCGGGTTTCGGTCGGGGACGTGCTGTCCTTCGACATATTGGATGATGCCGAGTTGCCGACGTCGCTGACGATTGCGACCGATGGAGCGGCCGCATTTCCCTTGATCGGCGCGTTCAAGATCGAGGGGCGAACCATTCCTGAGGCGGTTGACGCCTTGCGCAGCGAATATCTGTCCCGCCAGCTGCTGACCGATCCGAAGCTGTCGCTTTCTATCGTAACGGTTCGCCCTGTGCTGATCCTTGGCGAAGTGCGCACACCTGGCTCCTTCGCCTATTATCCGGGACTGACGGTAGAGCAGGCCGTCGGCCTTGCCGGTGGACCACAGACGGCGATGAGCAATCCGGCTGACCGCATCATCGCCCAGGCGAAGCTGCGCGGCACGATCGAGGAAACGGATGTTGAGATCGTGCGAGAGGCGGTCTACACCGCCCGGCTTTACGCGCAATTACGCGGTTCCGAGAAGGTCGACCTCAAGGATATTCCGGAAAGCGTCAAGATGTATGTCGATGAAGTTTCGGTCGGTCCCGTGGTCGCGATCGAGGAGAAGATCCTGAAGACGGACCTGCTGTCGACAAAGAACCAGATGGAGATCCTCAACCAGAGCATCATGCAGACGGAGGCGAGCCTCACGATCCTCGACAAGCTCAAGGAGCAGCAGGAGGAGGTCGTCGCCCTCAACGAACAGGTTGAGGCGAGGACGCTCGCGCTCAGGAAACGGGAGCTGAATACGGAATCGGAGCTTTCACGGGTGAAAATGGCGACTTCGAGCGAAAAATCGCGATTGCTGGAGCTTATCTCCGAGATCGGGCGCTCCAACCGCGAGCTCGCGAACCTGAAGCTGCAGCTCGAAACCTTGAAGGCAAACCGCGAGAAGGAGATCCTGACCTTGCTCCAGGAGCGCGAGGCCACGCTCAAGAAGCTCGAAACGCAGCGTCAGTCAACCAAGGAACAGATGGTCCTGATGGCTGCTGCCGAGGTCGATTCGAGCAAGAACGAACAGGTATCGTTTCTCTACAAGATCGATCGGGAGACCGGTCGCGGCGAGGCCAAGACCCGGCAGAGCATCGAGGCCACAAAAGTTACGGCTGTGCTGCCTGGCGATGTCATCTTCGTATCGATCGCCGGCCTGTAGCTTCGGAATAATAGGGGCTTCGGCCGTGCATAGATGGAGAGTTGCGTGAGGGGCGAGTTTGCATGTGGGCTGACGTCGGGCTTTGACGACGAGGATGACCGTCATTGTCGGGAAACAGTTCTGAGATCGGCGGCGATCGGGGTGTTGGCGAGGGCAGCAGGATGAGCCTGATGGAAACGCTCGGACGAACGCTGGTCATCGCACCGCATCCCGACGACGAGGTTCTGGGCGCCGGCGGAACGATGGCGCGGCTGGCGGCGCAAGGAAGCGACGTCTTCGTGGCTGTTGTCACAGAGGGAAAACCACCGGCCTATGATCGCGCCTCGGTGGAAGCCGTTCAAGCCGAAGCCCATGAGGCGCATCGGATTCTCGGGGTCAAGGAAACGCGCTGGCTGGGTTTCCCCGCCGCAGCCCTTTCCGAAACCTCCCATTCGGCGCTTAACGCCGCGCTGTTCGAGCTGGTGCGCTCCATCGCCCCGCAAACGCTGATCATCCCCTTTGTCGGCGACATGCATGTCGATCATCAGTTGATCTTCCTGTCGTCGATGGTGGCCGCAAGGCCGCATCAGCCCGGCTATCCCAAGGTGATCCTGGCTTACGAGACGTTGTCGGAGACAAACTGGAACGCGCCTTATGTGACGCCGGGCTTCGCACCGAATGTGTTTGTCGACATCAGCGACCATATCGATCGAAAGCTTGCGGCGATGAAGGCGTTCAAGTCCCAGGTTCGGGCGGCGCCGCATGAGCGCAGCCTCGAGACCTTGAACGCGCTCGCCACATTGCGCGGCGCAACCGTGCTGAAATCGGCCGCCGAGGCCTTCGTGATGGTGCGGCAGGTCATCTGATATTTCCGGAGTTTTCAGTTGAGCGAGGGAGCAAGCTGTGGCGACGTGGCCGGTATATGACGAGGAACAGATTGCGGATGTTGCCGCGGTGTTAAGGTCGGGCAAGGTGAATGCCTGGACCGGGCCGCACGTTGCAGCCTTCGAGGAAGCCTATGCCCGTGCACTCGGGCGCAAGCACGCCATCGCGCTTGCGAACGGTACGCTTGCGCTGGAGCTGGCGCTTTTCGCGCTCGGTCTCGAACCCGGCGACGAGGTGATCGTGACGCCGCGCAGTTTCGTCGCCTCGGCGTCGTGCGTTTCGTTTTGCGGCGGCGTTCCCGTCTTTGCCGATGTCGACGAGAACAGCCAGAACATCAGCGCCGCAACGATCGCACCGAAGATCACCAACCGGACAAAGGGCATCATCGCGGTCCACCTGGCAGGCTTTCCCTGCGACATGCAGGAAATCATGGCCCTCGCCAGACAGGCCGGACTTTGGGTGATCGAGGATTGCGCGCAGGCCCACGGCGCGGAGATTGACGGCAAGCCGGTCGGAAGTTTCGGCGATATCGCCGCGTTCTCCTTTTGCCAGGACAAGATCATCACGACCGGCGGCGAGGGTGGGCTGATCGCTCTTGACGACGAGGCACTGTGGAAGAAGGCCTGGAGCCGTAAGGACCACGGCAAATCCTATGACGCGGCGTTCCTGCGAGAGCATCCGCCGGGTTTCCGATGGCTGCATGAAACGATCGGCACGAACTGGCGCATGACATCGCTGTCGGCCGTTCTCGGCTCGAGGCAATTGGAGCGCCTTCCGGCATGGCACGCGACAAGGTCTCGCAACGCTGCGATCCTCGACGAGGTGGCCCTAGAGCTTGCAGCGTTGCGCGTACCGACGTTGCCGAAGGGATATCGCCACGCGTACTACCGCTACTACGCTTTCGTTCGGCCGGAGGCATTGAAGCCCGGGCACGATCGCGACTGGATTGTCGCGGCGATGAACGCGGCAGGTGTGCCGTGTTTTTCCGGAAGCTGCTCGGAGGTCTATCTGGAGAAGTGCTTTACCGATCTTGGGCTTTCGCCGTCCGAGCGGCTCCCGGTCGCACGAAGGCTGGGCGAAACCAGTATCGCGCTTCTCGTCGATCCGGCGCAGAGCGAAGAGGCGATGATCAAGGCCGCCCGCTTCCTGCATGCCGTCGTCACCGAAGCGTCTCTTCCCGCTCTGGGTCAACGCGCGCCGGTGCTTGAAATGGAAGCGCGGGCATAGAACCGCGATTTCGGAAACGGTCGAGCAGCCGCGACGCGGTTGCCCGGCCATGTGCCGACCGGTGCATGGGAGTTGAAGATGAAGCGGTGCTTTGACATCGTCTTTGCGTTGGTCGCGGGCCTCTTGAGCCTGCCGATCATGCTGGTGGTCGGGATTGCGGTCGCCATCTGGCTTGGGCGGCCCGTGTTGTTTTACCAGACCCGGGCGGGGCTCGACCGGCGTCCGTTTCGCATGATGAAGTTTCGGTCGATGTCGGATGCGCGAGACGCCGAAGGCCGCCCCCTCAGCGACGCCGAGCGCACGGGACGGTTCGGGCTTCTGCTTCGCCGGACGCGCCTGGACGAGTTGCCCGAGTTCTGGAACATCCTTATCGGCGACATGAGCCTCATCGGCCCGCGGCCGATCCTTCCGGAGACGATCGACGCGCTGGGCGAGCGCGGGGTTCGTCGCTGCAGCGTTCGGCCGGGGCTCACCGGCTGGGCTCAGATCAGCGGCAACGCCATTCTTTCGAACGACGACAAACTCGATCTTGATCTCTGGTACATTGCCAACCGATCAGCCTGGGTCGATCTCAAGATCATCGCCGAAACTGTTCTGGTGATGATCCTCGGGGATCGGATCAGCGAACGCCGGCTCAGCGCGGCACGCCAGAGCGTGCCTGAGCGATAAGATCCTTCTGCCGCAGTTCGGGTTGTGGCACCGGTTCGGGTTGGGCAAAGGCGTCCGACGTCGCTTTTGCCGAAGCTGAGAGCGCGATGTAGGCGCAGGCAAGGGCCACGGGCAAGACGAGCGGGAAGGGCCAGAAGCGGCTATAGGCGTGCGGCACGGCATTCGCGACCAACAGCAGCATGGAGACGTTGGCGACGATGCAGCCTGCAAACGGTCGCCCGCCGGGAAGCCGCGCCACGGCCAGCGCCGGACCGAAGGCCGAAAGCAGCATCACCAGAAGACCGACCGCCGAGATCAGCCCGCCTTCCGTCCACAGGAGCAGATAGAGATTATGAACCGGCTGGTGAATGGCGCTCGCGATCCGGTACTGGTCCGCGCCGACGCCGAGCAGCAAGGTGCTGTCGGTCATGTTCATCGCTTCATAGATCAGATCGACGCGATGATCGAACGTGCCGGCCTGGCCGATGTCGCCGCTTTCGAGCGCTCCGAGCACGCGTTTCTGGAATGCGGCCGGAAGATAGTCGCGGGCGGATGTGAAGACTGCGAGAACGATGCCGGCCAAAAGGACAACGTTGATGATCAGCCGCTTCCAGTTGACGCCGATGATAGCAAATACGCTCATGCCGAAGACAAGGGCGATGAGGCCAGTGTTGGAGCCGGTCAGCACGATCCCGTAGATCAGGATAAATAGGGCAAAGACGGCATAGATTCGGTTGAGCCGCTTCGTCGTGATCAACACAAGCAGGATCGGGACCGCGAGCGCTATCACCGCCGCGCACTCGTTTTCACGCTCCATAAGGCCGCTGAAGCGGCCGTTGCCGCTGACGAAGTTCGTGTTCGTGCGGCCATCAATATGGATGAGATAGATGCCCTGGAAACAAAGGACGAGGATCGAGAACACATAGGTCTTCGCGAGCAGCACCAGCTGATCGAGCGTACGACCGCTGAACAATAGCACTACAAAGAGATAAGCGTAGAGATATTGGGTGACGACGACGATGCCGCGCATCGGATCCGGGCCCGCGATGCTGCTTACCAGCAGGCCGGAGACCAGCATTGTCAGCCCCAGCCACCACAATCCGCTGCTAACACGCCCGAAGAGCTGAAGATCGATATTGCGGTTGAGTAGCGCAAAGCAGAAGCAAAGAAAGGCGAGGAAATCGGCGACCGTAAAGTTCGTATCGCCGTAGCGAAAATAGTTCATCGAGCAAAAAAAGACGGCGCCGACCAGCAGAAGGAACTCGATCTTTTTGGTGAGCACGATGCCTGGCGCATCGCGGCGAGCGGCTTCGCGGCGAGCAGCCAATCCGGCCGAAAGGGTATGGTTGAACATGTTCATGGCATGCCGTCACCTTCAACCAACACAAGGCCGTGCGCTCGAACGTCGTCTTCAGGCATTCTAGACTTTCTCCCTTTAGTCTGCTTCCTTTTCGCAGGCTTCCGGCCCGCAATCACGCCCCCAGCCGATGAACCCTGGATTGGCGAAATCGCAATCATTTGCCTGACGCCGCTTTCCGTAGCGGAACGGTTGCCCGTCAAGCGTCGTGACGCGCCCGCCGGCAGCGCGCAGCACGGCATCACCGGCGGCCGTATCCCATTCCATCGTGCGACCGAAACGGGGATAGACATCGGCGAGCCCCTCGGCCAGCAGGCAAAATTTGAGCGACGAGCCGACCGACGTGCAGTCGCGGATTGCGTTCTGCTCCAGAAAATCCGCCGTCTCGGCATCGCTGTGCGAACGGCTGGCAACCGCGGTCAGATTTTCAGGCCGTTCTCGACACCGTATTTCCGTGGTCCCGGTGATGGCAAAGTCGGCGGTCACCTGAAACTTCTTCGCCCGTCCCCCTTCTGCGACATAGCCAACGAGCCGAGCGGGCGCAAAGACGACGCCAGCCACCGGCTCGCCGTCGCTGATCAAGGCGATGTTGACGGTGAAGTCACTTCGCCGGTTGATAAATTCCTTCGTTCCGTCGAGCGGGTCGACGAGGAAGAAGCGCTGGCCCTCGATCTCGGGCACTGAGCCTGCCGCGACGGCTTCCTCGGCGACCACCGGGATATCGGGGAATGCTCGAGCCAAAATGGCAAGGATGATCTCTTCGGCACGCCGGTCCGCTTCGGTGACCGGCGAACGGTCGGCTTTTTCATCGACCGTGATATCACGCGCATAGACGTCTAGAATGGCCTTGCCAGCCTCTATCGCTGCGGCCGTGAGCGTATCGATCATTATCTTTCTCCGTACTGCCGCTGGGAGCGTCGTCTGCCGCGCCGGACTGGTCGTTATTGATTGTCCAGGTAGGCCTCGATTTCGCCTGCAAGCGCCGTGACTTCGCGGCCCACGGTGTGCAGGTGGATTTCCGGCCTCTCCGGGCGCTCGTAAGGCGAACTAATGCCCGTAAAGTTGCTGATCTCGCCGGCGAGCGCCTTCTTGTAGAGGCCCTTGGGATCGCGGCGCGCGCATTCCTCGATCGGGGTGTCGACAAAAATCTCGATGAATTCGCCCGGGCCGAACAATTCGCGGGCCATGCGGCGCTCCGAGCGGAACGGCGAGATGAACGAAACGAGCACGATTAGGCCCGCTTCGGTCATGAGTTTCGCGACTTCGGCCACGCGTCTGATGTTCTCGACGCGGTCTTCTTCGGTGAAGCCGAGATCGCGGTTGAGGCCGTGACGGACATTGTCGCCGTCAAGCAGGAACGTGTGCTTGCCCCGGGCGTGCAGCATTTTCTCGACAGTGTTGGCGATCGTCGATTTGCCCGAGCCGGAGAAACCGGTGAACCACAGCACGCGCGGCGTCTGATGATTGAGCGCGGAGCGGGCCTTCTTGTTGATGTCGAGGGCCTGCCAATGCACGTTGAGCGCGCGACGCAGCGGAAAGTCGATCATGCCAGCGCCGACCGTGGCGTTGGTGAAACGATCGATCAGCACGAAGTTGCCGGTGGTCCGGTTGTCCTTGTAGCTGTCGAAGACGATCGGCGCCTGGGTGGAGAGATTGCAAACGCCGATCTCGTTCATGCGCAGCGATTTTGCCGCTTCCTCGGCGAAGGTGTTGACGTCGATCTGGTGTTTGAGGCTGGTAATCGTCGCGCTGACGCTGTCGACTTCCGTGCGCAGGATGTAGCTGCGTCCGGGAAGCATCGCATCCGGATGAAGCCAGATCACGTGCGCCATAAACTGATCGGCGACATGCGGCCGATTTTCCGGCGGCACGAGCATGTTGCCGCGTGAGATATCAAGTTCGTCCTCCAGCACGAGCGTGACAGACTGGCCCTCGACCGCGCGCGCAAGCTTGCCGTCATAGGTGACGATTTCCTTGACCCGGGTGAGCTGGCCGGATTTTGCCACCGCGAGCGGATCGCCGACAGCTATGCTGCCCGATGCCACCTGGCCGGCAAAGCCGCGAAAGTCGAGATTTGGGCGAAGGACCAGTTGCACCGGGAAACGGAATTCCGCTTCGGCTGCCTCTTCCTCGATCGGCACCGTCTCGAGATGCTCCAGCAATGTTGGACCGCCATACCAGGGCATGTTTGGCGAACGGCTCGTCATGTTGTCGCCAAAGCGCGCCGAAATCGGGATCGGCGTGATCGTCGAGAAGCCGAGGTTCTCGGCAAAGGCCCTGTAGTCGGCGACGATCGTGTCGAAGACCCTGCGGTCAAAACCGACGAGGTCGATCTTGTTGACGGCAAGTACGACATGGCGCACCCCGAGCAAGGACGCGATGAAGGAATGGCGCCGCGTCTGCTGAAGAATACCCTTGCGGCTGTCGACGAGCACGACTGCAAGGGCCGCCGTGGACGCCGCAGTGACCATGTTGCGGGTATACTCCTCGTGCCCCGGCGCGTCGGCCACGATGAACTTGCGGCGCGAGGTAGCAAAGAAGCGATAGGCAACGTCGATGGTGATGCCCTGTTCTCTTTCTGCCTCCAGGCCGTCGATCAGGAGTGCGAAGTCGATGTCGCCGTTGTTTGCGCTGGTGCGTTTGGTCTCGCGCTTAAGTGCTGCGAGCTGGTCGTCGAAGAGCAGCTTGCTATCGTACAGCAGGCGGCCAATCAGCGTCGACTTGCCGTCGTCGACCGAACCACAGGTCATGAAACGCAGAAGCGATTTCTTCTCCTGTTTGGCCAGATATTCGAGCACGCTGCCCGGTGTTGCGGGAATGCTGGCGGTCATCAGAAGTACCCCTCCCGCTTCTTCTTCTCCATCGACGCGGTTTCGTCCGCGTCGATCAGGCGGCCGTGCCTTTCCGACGTGCGGGCGGTCAGCATTTCGCGGACGATGTCCTGGAGTGTCGTGGCGTTGGATTCGATCGCAGCGGTGAGCGGGTAGCAGCCAAGCGTGCGAAACCGCACCAGGCGCTGCTCAACCTTCTCGTCCGCATGGAGCGGCATGCGCTCGTCATCCACCATGATCAGCATGCCGTCCCGCTCGACG
Source organism: Ensifer sp. SL37 (assembly GCF_026672675.1). Lineage (NCBI taxonomy): Bacteria > Pseudomonadati > Pseudomonadota > Alphaproteobacteria > Hyphomicrobiales > Rhizobiaceae > Ensifer > Ensifer sp. SL37. The sequence goes on from NZ_JAPPRN010000001.1 coordinate 1,442,320, forward strand.
ACCGGACGGCGTGCGGCGAAGTAAAGTGGCACGATCGGGATGTTTTCCTTGAGGATATATTGCCAGATGTCGAGTTCCGTCCAGTTGGACAGGGGAAAGACACGAATGGATTCGGATGGGCCGACGCGCGTGTTGTAGCTCTTCCAGAGCTCGGGCCGCTGGTTCTTCGGATCCCAGGCGTGCTGAGCGTTGCGGAAGGAGAAGATGCGCTCTTTTGCCCTGCTCTTTTCCTCGTCCCGCCGCGCCCCCCCGAAGGCCGCATCGAAGCCGTATTTGTCGAGTGCCTGGCGCAGCGCAATCGTCTTCATCACATGCGTATGCACGTTGGAGCCGTGGGTGAAGGGGTTAATCTGCTGCTCGAGGCCGTCGCGATTAATATGAACAAGCAGGTCGATGCCGAGTTCGGCCGCAGTCCGGTCGCGAAACTCGATCATTTCTCGGAATTTCCAGGTGGTGTCGACGTGGAGGAACGGGAAAGGCGGCTTGCCGGGATAAAATGCCTTCATCGCCAGATGCAGCATGACGGAGGAGTCCTTGCCCACCGAATAGAGCATGACCGGTTTCGCAAAGGTCGCGGCGACCTCTCGGAATATGTGGATCGCCTCGGCTTCCAGGCGCTGCAAATGAGTTAAGGACATCGGTGCTAATGCTCCAATATTGCAAAAAAACTTGAACCCTCAATTATATATTGCGTTCCGTTTGGAAGGTTATGTATTTTTTAAATTTAGATCTTAACTATACTTATTGTTCTAGGCGTTAGTTCTTGTGGTCGTAGTTGGCGCCTCTGAGCCGCGAAAGACCCACAATCGCGACGCCAGATAATTCCAGACAAAGACGATCGGGACGCTGATCACCTTGGCGACCGGTGCCGGGATCGTTAGGGCAAGGCCGGTGACGATCCCCGTCGATATCAAGAGACCCGTCAGGGTGGCAGCGACAAATTTCACCGCCTGCACATGGCTGTGGGCAGCGCGGAAGGTCCAGGTGCGATTGAGCATGTAGCTGACCGCGATGCCGCAGGAATAGGAAACGAGGTTGGACAGCGTTGGCCGAGCCCCCAGGAAATAGAGCGTGTTAAACAACACCATGTCGAGCAGGGTCGTCACGGCTCCCACAGCCGCAAACCGTGCAAGCGTTTCGCCGGCACGCTGCCGGGAGCTAGCGTCTTTTGTTGTCGGCAACGACATCGCCGTGCCTCCAATCCGGCATCGCCGGAGCCGGCCGCCGGTGTTCGTCGTCGTTGAGCGACGCTTCGATAATCGGGGCGGGCCGGCGTTTCGACTGCATGAAGATACGGCCCACATACTCACCCATGATGCCGAGAAAAATCGCGTTCAAGGTGATCGAAATCAGAAGCAGGATCGTTGTCGTTGCAAAGCCCGCCGGCCAGTCCTGGCCGAACAGAAGCTTGCCGACGAGGTAGCCGAACAGAAGCAGCAGCGTTGCTGTGCCCATCACCAGGCTTGCCATCGAGGCCAGTCGCAAGGGTGTCAACGAATGGTTGAGGATCCCATCGACCGCAAGCGACAGCATAGCCTTGAATGGGAACTTGCTTTCACCCGCGACACGGGCCTCACGGTCATACTCGAAGCCAACCTGCGAGAAACCCATCGCACTGATGAGTCCGCGCAGATAGGGCGAGGTGTCGTCGACCTTCCGCAGTTCGTCGAGGATGCGTCGGTCGACAAGGCGGAATTCGCCGGCGTTGAGCGGCAGGTCGTCCTCGCTGAGCGCATTGATACACCAGTAGAAGGCACGGCGGATGCGCGTCGTCAGCCATCCGTCCTTGAGCGTGCGACGGATGCCGTAAACCACCTGGTGTCCGTGGTGCCAAAGCTCCAGCATCCCCGGAATGAGATGGGGCGGATCCTGTAGGTCGCAGTCGATCTGGACCGAGCAGTCGCCCGTGGCAGACTTGTAAGCGACGAGAAGCGAGCGTTGATAGCCGATGTTGCGGCTGAAACGGATCACCCGGACGGTCGGATCCTCGCGGGAGATCTCGGTCAGAATGGGGAATGTGCGGTCGGTGGAATGGTTGTCCATGAAGATGATCTCGCGGTCGTAGCCAGGCAGGCTTCGAAACACGTCAACGATCGCCTCATGGGCGCGCCGAACATTGGACTCTTCGTTGAAAGCCGGCACCAGGATCGAGATTTTGGGTCTCTGCTTCATCGCCACCACCATCTTCACGCCGTTTCTCGAGACCAACGGCCGGCGTTCGAACTGGGCAGCGCGGGGGCCTGCCGGTGCCACTCGACCGTGCGGGTTATTCCCTCGCGCAAGGGGATGCGCGCACTCCAACCGAAGAGGTCCTTGGCGCGCGCCGTCGATGCGCGCAGCTCGTTTGCGCCCGCCGACATTCCTCCCAGACGATATTCGATGAGATCAGGGTCGGCGCCCGTCCGCTCGACGATGAGTTCAGCGACCTCCCGCATGGTTGGTGCGATGCCACTTGCGACATTGACAAGCCGCGTGCTGACCGGCGCGTCGGCGATGCGAAGCAGTGCGTCGACAACGTCGCTCACATGAAGCAGATCGCGACGGTCGCCGGAATGGTGGACAACGCAGGGCTGACCGGCAAGGCAACGTTCGATGAACAGAGGGATCATGAATTCGGTCGACTGCGTTGGGCCATAGACCAGAGCCAGCCTGGTGGTGATCACGGGGAAGGGCAAGCGTCTCTGCAATCCGCCGATGAGGTGGGTCGCAGCAGCGAGTTCGGCACCATAGGCGGTGGCAGGCATTTCCCGGCTCTCTTCCTCATAGGGTCTGGGCGCGGTGCCGTATTCGGCAATCGATCCGGTCCGGATGATTTTCAAGGGCGGATGGGGAACGCTGCTTGCGGCGCCGAGAAGGTTCAACAAAGCGGCGAGGTGTTCTTTGATGCCTGCCTTGGCGTCGCTCAATTCCGCTTCCTCGCGTCTCCTCGGGCGTGCGGCGAGATGGAAGACGAACTCAGGTGAGATCTTAGACAGGCAACACTTCATGGCGTCTTCCGACTGGAGGTCGAAGTTGTGTCGTTCAATCGACTGATCGAGCGCGTCCAGTCGGCTGTCGTCGGAGCCGGGCCGAACCACGACATGGACTTCGTGGCCGACATCAAGGCAGGTTCGCGTCAAATGCGAACCAATGAAGCCAGCAGCGCCCGTAATCAGAACCCTCGACATCGCCCATTCCTATTTGCGCAGGACAGTCGGATTGAAGCCCCGGTCGAGTGCGCTTCCACCGCGACGGGTGGAAACGCCTCACCTCCGTCGTTTTCAGTTGACCATGGCCGGGTACGGCAACGGCACGAGGAAGCGGCCGCCATGCGCGGCGAAGTCCGCCTGCTGCGCGCGGATCTCATCGAAGAAATTCCACGCGAGCACCAGAAGCACGCCGGGCGCATCCTCCCGCAACACGTCCGGGGAGCGAATTGGTATTTTCATGCCCGGCGAATATAGGCCCTGCTTCAAGGCATTCCGGTCAACCAGGTAATCGAGCCTGTCCGGGCCGATCCCAAAATAGTTGAGCAAGGTGTTTCCCTTGGCAGGTGCACCGTAACCTGCGACGGTGACGCCGTCTTTCTTGAGCTGGTCCAGCATGGCGATCAGATCGACGCCGATCTTCCGGATGCGCTCGGCAAAGGCAAGATAGGTATCCGCCTCGAGCATCCCTGCCTTGAGCTCTTCCGCAAGCATCTCGCTGACGATCGCAGTCGGGGGCGTGGCTGTGGCGGCGTGTTTGAGGAAAACGCGCATCGAGCCTCCATGCACGCCGAGACGATGAACATCGACGACGTCAAGGTCGAAGTACCCGCCGAGCTTGACGAGCGATAGTAGGCTGAACTCGGATACATGCTCGTGATAGATCGTGTCGAACTCGTTGTTTTCGAGAAGATTTTTCGCCCAGGGCACTTCGATGACGAAGACACCATCATCGGCCAGCCAGCCTTTGACGCCAGCCATGAAGTCATGAAGATCGCCGATGTGGTTGAACGTGTTTGTGGTGACGATCGCTTTTGCCGAACCGTACTCACTGATCAGTCGGCCTGAGCCGCTATGGGTAAAGTAGCCGACGTCGACGTCGACACCGCGCGAGCGGGCGATCTCGGCCAGGTTCGCCGCCGGGTCGACGCCGAGCGTCTTTCCACCCACCTTGTTGCACGCCGAAAGCAGGAGGCCGTCATTGCAGCCGATGTCGACGATGAGCCCGTCGCCGGCGGCCTTCTTCAAAATTCCGGCCAGTCCAGCAAAATGGTCATGCATGGATGTAGCGCTCGATGGGACGTAGAGATAGTGCTCAAAGAATCCGTCGGGAACCTGGTCGGAGACCTGGATCAATCCACAGGTCAGGCAGGCCTGCGAGTCTAGCGGATACATGGGCTGGTTCGCGGGCACATCTTCCGGGCGCACGAAGCTGTTTGCCGGTGGGTGATCGCCCATGCAGAGAAACGTCAGTGGGTCGGCTGCAAGGCAGGCGCGGCATCTCAAAAGGCGTGTCATTTTCAAGCTCCAGGTTGCTCAAAGGAGGCTGTTTGCTGCTGGCGGCGCTTGCTGGCGCCCGAGCTCGCGAATTGCGTGGCGAAATCGCTGAACGACTGGTGGATATGGTCCAGGTGCGCCTGTGTCAGGCCATGGTGGCAGGCGAGCAGAATGCCGCCGCGCATCACGTCGTCGGCGACCGGATAGCCGCGCGGCTCGACCTTGCTATGAACGCCGCTCATCGCCGGTTGGCGCAGGATGTTTCCGGTAAACACCGGTCGGGTCTGGATGTCGCGCTGTTCCAGGAAGATCTGCATCTCCCGGCGGGTGAATGGCGCATCCGCGCGCACAGTCATCGGGAATGCCAGCCATCCGGTTCGCGAAAGCGGCAATTGCTTCGGCAGGACGAACCAGTCCTCGTAGGCCTCGAAGAAGGCGCGCTGCTTGGCGAAGTTGCCCTCGCGCGCATCGATGTTTTGCTGCAGCCGATCGAGCTGGACAAGCCCGAACGCCGCGCCCATTTCGGACGGTTCGATGTTGAAACCCAGCACTTCGAACACGAACTTGGCGTCGTAGTCGAAGCCGTCGAGGTCGATGTTGAACCGGTTCTCGATGGTCTCGGACTCGACAAAGAGCGAGGATGTGCGGCCCCAGGAGCGATAGAGCATTGCCTTTCGCGCCAGTTCGTCGTCGTTGACGCAAACCATGCCGCCGTTGCCCGCCGCGGTGATGACATGCGAGCCATAGAAGCTGGTCGTGCTGATATCGGACCGCGCGCCGGTGCTTGTATCCCTGATCGTCGCGCCGAGCGTGTCGGCGCTGTCTTCGATCACCAGCAGTTTGTGCGCGTCGGCGATGGCGCGAATGCGATCCCAGTCGGGCAGGTTCCCGATCAGCGAAGGGATCATCACCGCCTTCGTCTTTCTGGTAATCATCCGCTCGATCGCATCGACATCGATATTGTAGGTACCTTCGACGACGTCGACGAAAGCCGGGATAAGACCGGCGCGCACGATCGGGGCGACGGTCGTCGCAAAGGTCAATGCGGGCGTGATGACCTCCGATCCCTTCGGAAGGTCGGCGATTTCGATGGCGAGATGGTTCGCGGACGAACCTGAATTCACCATGATGCCATGCCGTTTCGCAAAGAGCATCGCGACACGTTCCTGCATCGTCCTGACGGCCGTGCCCATCTGTGTCGATGAGCGCAGGACTGCCACGACGGCATCAATCTCTTCCTGACCGTAAACGGACTGTCCGTAATTAACTCGCATCTTTCCAATCTCCGATGTCGCGCAATGGCAATGGTCTTGCTTCGTGTTCGACTTCCTGTTTCCAGGCGGCGGTGTATTGCTCGATCTGATGCTCCGAGAACGACCGTATGTTCCTCGGATCCTCCCTATACTTGCGGTACCAGGCGACAGTCATGGTTACGGTGTCGCGCAGGCGCAGCACCGGCTTCCAGCCGAGTTCCGTGCGGGCCTTGGTGCTGTCGAGGCGCAGGATGGTCGATTCCACCGGTGCGTTTACCTGCGGCTCGACGATGTACTTCGGTGGCGCGTCACCCCATTGGGCAACGACCATGTCGGCAAGCGTTCCGACATTGACGGTCGCTTCCTGGTCGGGGCCGAAATTCCAGCCGCCGGCAAAGCGCGTTCTGCCTTGAAGTAAGTGCGCCGCCAGCATCATGTAGCCGCGAAGCGGCTCGAAGACATGCTGCCACGGCCGGATGCTCGACGGATTGCGCAGCCGCGCGGGGCTGCCGCCTTCCACCGAACGGACCAGATCGGGCACGAGCCTGTCGGCACCCCAGTCGCCGCCGCCGATGACGTTGCCGGCGCGCACGCTGACGAGCTGCGGCCCGTTGGGGTCATTGAAGAACGAGGATCGATAGGCCGCTGCGACGAGTTCGGCGCAGCCTTTCGACGAGCTGTAGGGATCGCGCCCGCCCATCGGATCGTTTTCCCGATAGCCCCAGACCCATTCGCGGTTCTCGTAGCACTTGTCGCTGGTGACGACGATTACGCCCTTCAGGGATTTCATGCGCCTTGCCGCATCGAGCACGATGGCGGTGCCGACGACATTGGTCGCATAGGTATCGACCGGATTCTCGAACGACGTCCGCACCACGGCCTGCGCGGCCATGTGAATGATGAGATCGAAATTCTGTCCTTCGATGGCCCCCGCCACGTCGGCGGTAGACCGGATGTCGCCCTCGTGGCCATCGACAACGTCGCCGAGGTCGGCCGCCAAGTAGAAGGACGGTATCGACGGTGGCAGCGAGAGGCCGACCACCGATGCGCCCAGTCGCCTTAGCCAAAGCGAGAGCCAGCCTCCCTTGAAGCCGGTGTGTCCCGTGATCAGGATCTTGCGACCACGGAACGCCTCGGCAAGGTCGGGCTCGCTGGTGATCAGAGCCATGTCCTACATCCGTACGTGATGGGTTGAGGGGGCGCCCGTCGCGGCGGCTAGGTGATCGCGTTCGAAGCGCAGCCACGGCGGATCTTCGCTTTCGCACAGCCCGTTCAGGTAATCGCGATCGCGGATCGTATCCATCGGATGCCAGAAGCCGTGATGCTTGTAGGCAAACAGTTGACCGGCCCTGGCGAGATTGGTCAGCGGCGACATTTCGAGCGGTTCGGAAAGGCTCGGAATGTAGTCGAGGACGCCGGGTTCAAAGACGAAGAAGCCGCCGTTGATCCAGGTTTCCTTCTTCTGCACCTTCTCGGTGAACTCGACGACCTGGTCACCTTCGATCTCGAGGTTGCCGAAACGGGCCGGTGGCTGCACGGCGGTAACTGTCGCAAGGCGCCCGTGCGAGCGGTGAAACGCCAGCAGCGCCTCTATGTCGATGTTTCCGACGCCGTCCGAATAGGTCACCATGAAAGGCTCGTTGTCGAGCCATTCGCGCAGCCGCAGGAGCCGCCCTCCAGTCATCGTCGACAGGCCGGTGTCCACGACAGAGACATTCCAGTCGAGCGGATGATTGGGGTGCAGCACCATCGAGCCGCTTCCGAGCGCAACGGTAAAGTCTGCGGTCGACAGATGGAAGTTATGGAAGAAGCTCTTGATCGACATGCACTTATAGCCGCCGGCGACGACAAAGTCGCGGTGCCCCCAGTGGCTGTAAATGTCCATGACGTGAAGAATGATGGGTTTGCCACCAATCTCGACCATCGGCTTGGGAATACGCGTGGTTTCCTCGGCCAGGCGCGAGCCAAGCCCTCCCGCAAAGAGAACGACTTTCATAGCGGTCTCCAAGAAGATATGTTTGGGATAGTGTTGACGTCTCAGGTTTTATTCATGAGCAATCGCGATCCAATGCGCGATTTGAGCGTTTTCAATAACTGATTAAAATGCACGTCAATAAAAGCAGGTGGTTACCTGCGCGCTACGGAATATGTCTGGATAAGTCCCAGGGTTTCCGTTATGTTAAGTAACTAATATACAAGAAATACCTTATATTCTGCTTGGCCGCAAGCCTTTTTACGTGTCAGGTTTATCCCTGCACGCTTGTCGGGGTTGTCCCGCTAGGCCATGCGCCGCTGCGCATTACGATCCTGTGTGATCTATTTGAAGCCGTGTGCGACTGCATCGTTCCCGTCGCCAGCCTGTATTTTATACTTCGTCTATTTTTGTTCGGAGTTTTTGCATGACCTATCCAGCAAGTGTTTCTTCGGAAAGACAGGAAACTGTTGAAGGAAAATCGGTCGGGATTTTCTATCAAGTCGCCGCGGCCCTGTTCTTCCTGTCCGTTTTCTATTTTCTGTTTCTTCGGATCATGAATTTCGAGATGCGGCGAGACGAGCAGCTGTATGTGCCGCCGGCCAGGCTCTTGAACGACCAGTCGCTCTACGCCGATTTCTTCTACAATCATCCGCCGGCCTCTGCGTGGTACTTCTACGGCATCAGCAAGCTGACCGGGTCCAGCGACCTGCTCTTAAGCGGTCGCCTCGGTGTCTTCCTGGCCTGGATCCTTATGGCAGTCGCTGTCGGCGGCGTGGTGTATGTGTTGACGCGTTCGGCTTGGGCAACTGTCTGTGTCGGCATCCTGTCGCTGGTGAACGAGTTGTTCCTGACGCAGACGGGTGTCGGCGCCACCAACAATTTCCTGCCGTGGCCCTTCGCCTTTCTCGGCCTCAGTCTTTTTCTTCTCGCCCTGCGTAATGAACAGCGCCGTTCGTTTTTGGTGGCGCTGGCCGGGTTTCTGCTGGCCTTGGCCGTGTGTTTCAAGCTGAGCGCCATCGCCTTCATCCCGGCCGTGGCCGTGGCCGCATTCCTTCTGCCGCGATCGCTGGCGCTGAAGGATCGTATTGCCAAGGTCGCGGCGCCGCTGCTGGTCGGCGGTCTTGCCGGCGGCGCGCCGATCCTTTTTTATCTCGTCAGGGATCCGCAGCTCTTCCTGGCGCATGTGGTGCGCTACCATACCGGTCCGCATCCGCAATACTGGCGGCTGATGAGCGGCGACGGGGAGGGCGGGGCGATGTCGCTCGCCCAGAAACTGGTCATGGCGCAGGATATATGGCTAGCGCCGGCCGTGGCCGTGGCGCTTGCGGCGATCATCGCCGTCGCGTTCATCGTTCTTGCCCGGCGCACCGACAACGTGGCGGTCGAACCACAGCTGCGCATGGGGGAGGTGCTCGTGCTTGCGGGCGTGCTCGTCTGCAGCTTTGTGCTGAGCTTCGTTCCGACGCCCGGGTTCCCCCAGTATTTTGCGCCGCCGCTCGTCTGCCTTCCGCTGGCGTTTGGCCTTTTGCTCGAGGCACTTGGTCCGCGCGCACTCCCCACGGTGCGGCCGATCCTGCTGTCGGCCGTACTTGTCGTCCTTGCGGTCAACGCGCCGCGCCTTGGTCAATACCTCGGCAAGGCGACCCATCCGCAGCAGTGGACGACGATGCGCGTGCATGAGGGAGGCGTGACGATTGCTGAGAGAATGCAGGCCGCCGGCGTCACCGGCAAGGTTGCGACGCTCGCGCCCATCTATCCGCTGGAAGGCGGCCTCGATGTCTATGCCGAGCTGGCGACAGGGCCGTTTGCCTACCGCACCGCCGACATGACGAGCCCCGAGCTGGCGAAGTACTACAAGATGACGTCACCATCGACGATCGAAGCGCTGTTCGAGAAAGACCCGCCGGCGGCGTTTCTGCTTGGCTTTGAAGACGAACTGGAAAAGCCGATGCGTGCCTATGCGGAAAGCCACGGCTACGTGCAGTCCGCGTCTCTCGGTTTCAAGGACAGATATGGGATCCCGACCCTCTACCTGAAGCCAGCAACGCCGCCCGGGTCGTGATCGGGTGATGCGGCGTCGCCTCCTGAGGCGGTGCCGTATCAGGTCGATACGCGCGCTGCCGGGTAAAGCGCGTGGGTCTCTTCAGGAGCGGCGATGACGTCATCCCACTGCTTTAGCACCGACTGGATAGCGTAGCGCGTGGCAACCGCGCGTGCGCCCATGGCGCCGATCTGGTGCCGGAGTGTCGCGTCGGCCGCCAGGCGGGCTATCGCGTCTGCCAGTCGGCGAGTGTCCTCCTTGGGGACGAGCATGCCAACCGCCGGCGTGTCGATGATTTCCGACGGCCCCCAAGGACAATCAAAGGCGATGCTGGCAAGGCCCGCGGACATCGCCTCCAGCAGCACATTTGGGAAGCCTTCGAAGCGCGAACTGAGGACGAAGATATCGCCGGCGTTGATCCACTCGACCGGTGATTTCGTGGTGCCCGGTAGACGAACGCGGTTTGAAAGGCCGAGGCGTCGGATCTGTTCCTCGAGCACGGGCCGTTCCGGGCCTTCGCCGAAGATTGTCAGCGTCATGTTCGGCGCGCGCCCCGCGATATCGGCAAAGGCGTCTATCAACAGATCGAAGCCCTTCTGCCTGTTCAGGCGGCCGACGGCTAGCACGCGGGTGTCAGTGCCTGACTGTTTTTCACGTACATGCTGAAGCGTGATCGGGTTGGGGATGATCACGGCCTTGGCTTTGAGGGGCGGCGGCAGCGAATTGACCGCTTCCGTCGTCTGCATCACCAGCCGCTCCGCCAGGCGAGCCGCCAGCGGCCGCGCCAATCGCCATAGCGGGTTCATGTCTTGCGTATTGAAGTTGTTTCGCTCGGAAAGGACGAGCCGCAGGCCGAGGCCGCGGCTGGCAAGCACGACTATGATGTTGACCTTCGTCAGAAAGGAGATGACGAGGTCCGGCGATAGGGCGCGCAGGCGCGCGCGCAATCGGGCGATACGCTCGACTGTCCTGAACACAGGCACCGACGAGCCGCCGCCCAGCGCCTCCACGCGGACGGACCTGTCATAGGCAAAGTAGGTCTCCGGGGTTTCCGCATTGAGCGCGAGCACGTGCACGTCATCACCGCGGGCCGAGCGATGGCGCGCGAGGATGTTGACGACCTTTTCAGCGCCGCCGGCACCAAGCCCCGAAAGCACAAACACAATTCGCAATGGCGGCTCCTGTCTCGATTAGGGGCAAGCTGACATCCCGCCTGCGCCCCGACCCGACCACGGCTTATACGGCGCTCATCCAGCCGTGGGTCAAGGCGAAATGGACAATCTGCGCCCGCGTGTGGAGCTGCAGCTTCTCCGTCGCGCGGGCCTTATATGTTTCGATCGATTTGACGCTGACATTGGCGCGCGCGCCAATTTCCTTGTTGGAATACCCAAGGGCTACGAGGCGTAGAACGTCTTGCTCGCGACGGGTCAGCCCCGGCACCCCCTCCGTCTTCATCGCGCGCGACCCGGGATTTGGTGCCGTGCGCGTCAGTTCCTGGGCAGTTGGCGGATCGAGGTAGAGCCCACCATGCGTGACGGAGCGAACGGCAAGTAGCAGGTGTTCTGGCGCAGAGCATTTCTGGAGGAAGCCCTTGACGCCGATCTGAAGCGCCTGCTGCGCGTAGGAGCGCTCCGGGTAAATCGTCATCACCACCACATAGGCCGAAAGCTGCTGCTTGAGTATTTGCTCCGCGAGCGTAAGGCCGCTCATGTCGGGAAGGGCAATATCGATGACCGAAACGTCCGGCTCTGTTTCCTTGATCAGCGCCAGCGCCTCCGCACCCGTTCCGGCCGAGCCGACGCAGACGATATCGTTGGTCGTCTCGATCGTCGCGCGGGCGCCGACGATGACGAGCGGATGGTCGTCGATGATGACTGTGCGTATCGGCTTCGTCATGCTGCCCGCCTGACTGTCGGCGCCAAGTCCCCCGGCATTCGCTTAGGTCGCGCCTCTTTGTTATTGTCGTTCATGTGTCGGTCCCCCTCTCCGAATTTTTTCCGCAGCTTGAGCCGTGCGGTGGCTGCTAGAAGTTCCTCAGGAAATTGGAGTAACGCCGTTCGATGTTGTGCAGCGTGTATTCGCTTTCGATACGATTGCGGGCGAGATGCGCGTACCGGGCATATTCCTCCGGCGATAGGTCGAGCACCTTGCGCATGGCGTCGGCAAAGGCCTCGGGATTGCGGGCGGGCACGACGATCCCGGCATTGCCGGCAACCTCTGCCGCGTCTCCCACGTCCGTTGCCACCACCATTTTTGCGTAGCTCATCGCCTCGGCAACGACGTTCGGAAAGCCTTCTGTTCTGGAGGACAGGGCGAGGATGTCGATGCTGCGGTAGAAATCCTCCATGTCCGCGACCTCGCCCCTGAGGTCGATGGCCTCGCTTGGCAATCCGGCATCGGAAATCAGCTGGACGACTTCGGGATTGTCCCAGGCTAGTCCCCGTCCGGCCGCGAGAAAGCGCGTGTCGGGATGGGTGCGCAACACCGAGGCGGCGGCGCGAAAGAAGGTGGCGTGATCCTTCTGCGGGTGGAAACGCGCGACGATCCCGATCCGCCGGGGCGGCGCTTCATGGCCTGCTGCCACTGCCGGAATTTCAAAGCCGTTCGGGATGACGACCGAATTCAGGTTGCGGTAGCCATAGGCGCGGTGCATTTCGCGCGCGCGCGACGAATTGTAAATGATGCCGGAGGCCGAGCCGGAGAGCACGCGGGCAGCGGCGATCGCCATATGCGAGCTTCGCGACAGCGAGGCGACATCATCCAGCGACTGGCGAACATTCCAGATGACCGGCGTTGCGCGGCGCGCAAGCTTGGCAGCGACCGTGCCGACCACCATGGCGTGGTACATCCAGCACAGCATGACACTCGGCTTTTCCTGGCGGATGATGTTGGCAAGCCGCATCGTGCCGTGCAGGATGGCCGGGAGCGAGTGTGCGCCGAGCGCCACATACTCGACGCGCGGATTGTCCGCGAGGTCACGGTTTCGCGCCGAGACATCGAGCAGCGATACGACCATAACGCGTTCGTCAGATGACGCCTTGAGCAGGCGCGCGAGCATCGTCTCAGCTCCGGCGCTTGCGCTGAAATTGGTGATCAAATGCAATATCATACCGTGGATCCGAAGTTGCGCCGCCGTTTGGGCCTTCGTCCGCATTCCCTGAGCCTGACGACAGGGCGCACCTGGGTGCTTCCCGGCGGGGGCACAAGCATTAAATTCCTGGACGCGCCCAGTGCACGCCAAGACATCAACTTCCTATTGCCTCGATTATGGACACTTCGGACGCGATTATTTCTGAAATAGGTTCGTACTCTAAATTGACCTTCCAGGGCGCGCCCTAGAATGCAGTGGTTTCAAGATACAACGGCAGACACTGTCATGCAATTATTCTCTTGCAGTATAGCCCGGCTCTGAAATAGCATCCCGTCATATCATACTTGAAATACATTAATATCGCCCGGATGGGTTATTTCTTCCCTTGGTTGTGATCCGAGTTGTATATTGCGCTCTGACACATTGTGCATTTGAGAACCAAAATGCGTTTTGCTCTGGTTGGTGCCGTCGAAGGATCCTTAATCGCGCTCAATGCCCTGTTGGCGAAGGGGATGCTGCCGTCCCTGGTGGTTACGCTGCCGCCGGAGGCTGCGGATCGCCATTCCGATTTCGCGGACTTGACGACGCCGGCGCGCGCGGCAGGCAGCGCGGTCTGCCATACGACCAATGTGAACGCCGAAGACACGCTCGCAGCCATCCGCGCGAGCGCCCCGGACCTCGTCCTGGTCCTCGGCTGGTCGCAGATCTGCCGCGAGGCCTTCCGTGCCATCCCGCGGCTGGGCGTGATCGGGTTTCACCCGTCGGCGCTGCCGCGTCTGAGAGGCAGGGGTGTTATCCCCTGGACCATCCTGCTTGACGAAAAGACCACGGGTTCGTCGCTCTTCTGGATCGACGAGGGCACGGATTCCGGCCCCATCATTCTGCAGCGTCTGTTTTCCGTCGCGCCGGATGAGACCGCGCGTAGTCTCTACGGTAAGCATGTGCGCAATCTGGCGGAGATGGTGCCGGAGGCCGTTGAATTGGCCGCAGCCGGCAAGGCGCCGCGGGTCGAGCAGGACCACAGCCTGGCGAACTATTGTGCAAAGCGTGTCGCCGAGGATGGCTTGATCGATTGGCAGCGCCCGGCAGCGGAGGTGCTGCGACTGATCAGGGCGGTCGGCGAGCCCTATCCCGGCGCCTTTTCGCGCCCGGACGGAAAGGTCGTCCATATCGATGCGGCGCGGCCCTTCGCGGACTCCTTCCGTTACATCGGCCTTGCCGCGCAAGTTCAGACTCATACGGCGGATGGCTTTACCGTCATGTGCGGAGACCGGCAGTGCATCGAGGTAACCGCGTGGCGCACGGCCGACGGCCGGCGCCCCCCGGTGCACAGCAAGTTGGGAGCGTCGCGCGGGCATTGCATCGGGTTCAGTCAGGCGGGGCCACAGTGATTGCCTTGGCCCCTCGTCCTAACAGTCAAGGAGAAGGCTTGTATGGCGTACCGATCGTTCAAGATCCTTGTCTCTTCCGCGGGAAGGCGTGTTGGCCTGATCGAGTGTTTTCGCCGGGCAGCGCGCGCGCTGGACATCGATCTCCAAATTCTGGCCTGCGATCTTGATCCTGACCTGAGCGCGGCCTGTGCAGTCGCCGACCGGGCTTTCGCGGTACCCGCCTATAATCACCCGGAGTTCACGGGCCGCCTGGCGGAGATCGCGCGGGCGCATGATGTGCGCCTGCTCGTACCAACGATCGATCCCGAACTGGTGCCGCTTGCGGCAGCGGCGAGGGATTTCGACCGCTTCGATTGCCGCGTGCATGTGAGCACTCCGCCGGTCATCGACGTTGTGCGCGACAAGCTCGAAACCATGCGCGTGCTCGACGCGGCCGGGGTGCCGGTCCCGCGAACCGGCATGCTGGAGGAGGTTCGCGGCGAACTCTCCCGCTGGGACTGGCCGCTGTTCCTCAAGCCCAATGCCGGGAGCGCAAGCCGCTCGATCAGCATGGTGCGCGCAATGGCCGATCTGCCTGAAACGACAGCAGAGCCGATGATCCTGCAGCAATATCTCGACGGCCCGGAGCATACGGTCAATGCGTTCGTCGATGACGGTGGCACATTGCAGTCGGTCATTTCGCATCGGCGCTTGCGCATAAGGGCAGGCGAAGTCGAAAAGGGGGTCACCGAGCGCCATCCGGCGCATCGGGCGATGGCTGAGGGTATCTTGCGGGCGTTGCCCGATTTGCGCGGTGCGTTCTGTTTCCAGGTCATGGACGATCGCCTGACCGGCCCTCGGGTGATCGAAATCAACGCCCGTTTCGGCGGCGGCTATCCGCTCGTGGATCATGCCGGCGCGACTTTTGCCCAATGGCTGCTGGAGGAAGTGGCAGGCTTGCCGAGAACGGTCCACGACGATTGGCGAGAAGGTGTGCTGATGCTGCGATACGATGCAGCGGTGTTCCGGGGATAGGCGGATGGGCGAGCAGGTGCTTGTCTTCGATCTCGACGATACGCTCTATCTGGAGCGGGATTTTGCCGCAAGCGGCTTCAGGGCCGTTGATGCCTGGCTGGCGAACCATCTGGGCGCGGAAGGCTTTGCCGGGCATTGCGAGGCAGCTGCTGCGAGCGGGCACAGCGGGCGCGTTTTCGATACGGCGCTGGCAGCGATCGGCATTGCCATCGACGAAGCGTTGGTCGGCCAGTTGGTTGCCGTCTACCGCGGACACCGGCCGGAAATAGCTCTCGCCGACGATGCTCGCCGCTATCTGGAGCGTGCGCGCGTCGGCCGAAGAGCGATCATCACCGACGGGCCGGCGGCCACGCAACAGGCCAAGGTCAAGGCGCTGGGGCTCGAAGCCTTGGTGGACCGGGTGATCTTCACTGATCTTTGGGGGAGAGAATTCTGGAAACCGCATGCACGGGCCTATGAGGCGATCGAGACCTGGGCGGACGTCAAGCAGGACAATCTCGTCTACATCGCCGACAATCCGCTCAAGGATTTCGTCACGCCACGCCGGCGCGGATGGCAAACTGTGATGGTCGCGCGCGAAGCGCGGGTTCACCGCACGGCGGCGCCGGACGAGGCGCACCAAGCCGATAGGCGGATCAGCGATCTAGACGAACTGGACGAGGCATTGCGGTCACTCGCCGCTGGTGAAGCGGTCTCTCGGTGAGCTTTTCGCGAACGGGACTGCCAGTAGAGGCAGGAACTGGCGGAAGTGGCGGCCGCGGAGCGCGTATTCAAACCCGCGGCCGCCGGTATTTTATGCGAAGGTGAAGTCCGCCGCGCTGAAGTTGGCCGCAGACAGGGTACCGTTCGGATCGTCGACGACGATCTGGAAGGCGTGGCCGGCCGAATCCTGTGCCTTCAGGATCACGTCGCCGCTGGCGTCGTCATAGGCATAGACCGTGCCGGGACCACCTGTGTTGGCGTAGCGGGTGATGCCGAGCTTTTCGAGCACGATGCGATCGAGACCATCCTGGTAGTCCATGATGGTATCCCGTCCATCGAGTGCGCCCGCGCCCTTGAGCACGAAGCGGTCGGCGTCGGCGCCGCCCCAGAGGAAGTCTGAGCCGGTGTCGCCGATCAGGGTATCCCTGCCGGCATCGCCGCGGATCGTGTCGTTGCCCGAGCCGCCATAGAACAGGTCATCGCCATCGCCACCATTCAGCGTGTCGTTGCCGTCTTCGCCGCTGATGCTGTCGTTGCCGCCATCACCGTAGACGAGGTCGTCGCCTGCGCCGACGCTGATCCGGTCGACGCCGGCACCGCCATGGGCCTCATCGCGACCGCTCTCGGAATCGAGAATGTCGTTGCCGTCGCCGCCGTCGAGATAGTTGTCGCCGTCGCCGCCGTCGACCCGGTCATCGCCGATGCCGCCATAGACGTGGTCATTGCCGGACTGGCCCTTGAGCGCGTCGTTGCCGCCTTCGCCATAGATGTAGTCGTCGCCGGCACCGCCACCGACGGCCTGCGTCGTTACCTGGCCGGTTGCCGGGTTGACGCGGTTGACGAAACCGTCATTACCGTCGCCGGCATAGATGATGTCATTGCCAGCGCCACCATCGATATATTCCTCGCCGGCGCCGCCGTAGAAGGTATCGTTGCCGGCACCGCCGAGCATGGTGTCGTGGCCATCGCCGCCGTCGAGGATGTCGTCGCCGTCCTCGCCGTCGAAGATGTCGTTGCCCAGGCCACCGACGAAGTGGTCGTTGCCAAGGCCGCCATCGAAGGAGTCGTTGCCGACGCCGCCTTCAGCATAATCGTCGCCTGGACCGGCCTTGAAGAAGTCGTTGCCGTCGCCACCGTACATGCGGTCGTTGCCGTCGCCACCGTCGAGATAGTCGTCTCCGGCATAGCCCCAAAGGCTATCGTCGCCGCCATATCCATAAATTGTGTCAGCTACGTTCGTGCCATAAAGCGTGTCAGCTACGGGTCTTCCCTTAACGATCATGTTTCCATCCTTTATTAGTGGGGCAGAATACGCGCCGTTGCTTTTACCGACCGCCGCGCAATGACAGCAAGCGACCTTAGCGTGTGAAAACTGTGATCTGTCGTGTTAAATGGTGGGGGTCTAAAATAGCATCTATAAGCAACCGCTACAACAGATGTATAGTACCTACTCAACCTCCGGCACGTTGACATCGGGGAACACTTCCATCGATACGGCCCCACTCAAATTCCTGGAAACGGTGTCGTTGCAGCATGGTAGACAACAGAATCACAAGCGGCAGTTTACGATCTGCGTTCCGGCGCAGCGTCATAGATCTCGGCTTGTTCTCGACGGTCGTCAACGTGTTGGCGCTGACCTCGCCGCTGTTCCTGATCCAGGTTTATGATCGGGTTTTGCCCTCTTCGAGCATCGAAACGCTCGTCTATCTCACGATTATCGCGTTCCTTGCCTTCGCGTTCCTCGGCCTGCTTGATGTGATCAGGGCGATCTATGCGGTGCGCATGGCGGCCAAGCTCGACAGCGAGCTCGGGGCGGCCGCCTTTGCGAACGTGGTCGCGGCAGCGGGCCGGGAACCGGGCGATATCCAGCCTTTGCGCGATCTTGCGACCGTTAGAGGCTTCGTCGCTTCACGCGGCACGCCGGTCCTCTTTGACCTGCCGTTCTCGCCGGTGTTCGCCGCACTCCTTTATCTCCTGCATCCGCTGCTCTTTCTGATGACGACGATCGGCGCGATCGTGATCCTGCTTATGGTTTTCCTCAATCAGTACATGAACAAGAAGGCGTCGCAGTTCGCGCAGGAGCGTATCACCAGCGCTAATCTCACGGCGCAGATGTTCAGCCGCAATGCCGAGACTGTGCGTGCGATGGGCATGACGAACAATGTCGGTGAGGTCTGGGGCCGCCAGTTTGCTGCCGCGACCGCGG
The DNA here is from genome assembly GCF_026672675.1 of Ensifer sp. SL37. Taxonomy (NCBI): domain Bacteria; kingdom Pseudomonadati; phylum Pseudomonadota; class Alphaproteobacteria; order Hyphomicrobiales; family Rhizobiaceae; genus Ensifer; species Ensifer sp. SL37. Next base: position 1,460,456 of record NZ_JAPPRN010000001.1, read on the forward strand.
CAGCCGACGGAAGCCTCGTCGTCAACGCAATCTTCGGCGGCATATCGCGATCGATCAGAATGATCCTGCAGATGGCGATCCTTGCTGTTGGCGCGACCCTTGTCTTAAAGGGGCAGATGACTGCCGGCATGATTTTCGCGTCGTCGATCCTATCGGGCCGCGCGCTGCAACCGCTCGATCAGCTGGTGGGGATCTGGAAGCAGGCAATGGATGCGCGCAGCGCCTGGTCGCGGTTCGAAAAGGTGATCGAGGCCGGCAGTGTCGATAGCCGCAAGCTTCTGTTGCCGAACCCCGCCGGCGATATCGCCGTGCGTGATTTGCTCTATGTTTCGCCCGACGCTGGAGCCGACCCTGAGCCGATCCTGAAGCGGCTGAATTTCACGATCGCTGCCGGCGAAAGCGTTGCAGTGGTCGGCCCGAGCCGGGCGGGCAAGTCGACGCTCGCGCGGCTTCTGACCGGCGCCATTGCCCCGACAGCGGGCTCGATCACCATCGACGGTGCGGACCTGAGAACCTGGGACGTGGCGCAGCTCGGCAGCCTCATCGGCTATCTCTCACAGGACGTGCAGCTGTTGCCGGGCACGATCGCCGCCAATATCTCCCGCTTCGAGCCGGATGCAGCCGACGAGGCGGTGGTGGCGGCCGCGCGCGCGGCTCATGCCAATGATCTCATCCTGTCCCAGACGAAGGGCTATCAGACCCCGATCGGGCCCGGTTCCAACAATCTCTCCGGCGGCGAGCGGCAGCGCATCGGGCTTGCGCGCGCCTTCTACGGCTCCCCGCGCCTTCTTGTTCTCGACGAGCCGAACGCCAACCTCGACAGCGAAGGGGAAGCGGCACTCGGACGGGCGCTGAGAGACGCGAAAGCGCGGGGCGTCACGGTCGTCATTGTCACGCACCGCATTTCGATTGCCACGACGTGTGACCGGATCCTGGTGATGAAGAATGGCAGGATTGATGACTTCGGTCCAACGGACGAGGTGGCGCGCCGCGCGCAGTCCGACCGGGCGGACCGGGCCGCGAAGGCAGCGACCGCCAAGCGGCCGTCGAACCTGCCGACTGCAAACATTTCCACCTTCCTACCTGGCAGAACCGGGGATCGGCCATGACGGCGGCGGGCACTCGGCGCTCCTGGCGGGAGACTATCGTGACCGATACCGGTATGGTCGCCCGGCTCGGCTATGGAACGCTTGTCCTCATCCTTGCCGGTTTCGGCTATTGGGCGGCAACGGCGCCGCTCTCCGGTGCCGCAGTCGCTTCCGGCACGATCACGGCCACGGGCCGTAATGTTCTCGTGCAGCATCTGGAAGGCGGGATCGTCAGTGAAATCGCGGTTCGCGAGGGCGATGCGGTCGCAAGGGGGCAGACGCTCGTGGTCCTCGACGACACCGTCGCCCGCACCCAGCTCAACCGCCTTGCCAAGCAATGGGTAGCGCTGAAGGCGCGGGAGGCGCGCCTTGCCGCCGAACGGGACGGCCGGCGGGACCTGACGATCGCGATCGGCAACGCGCCAGCCACGATGTCGGCCGCAAGCCGTGACCTGACCGAAGAGCAGGTCAAGGAGTTCCAGACCCGGCTTGCCCGCTTCACCTCCGAGACCGTTATTCTGCAGCAACGGGTCGAAAGCATCAACGATGCGCTCGATGGCTTGGCCGCGCAGAAGGCGGTCGTCGAGAAGCAGACGCAGATCGTGCGCAGTGAAGCCGAGCGAAAGTTCAATCTCCTGGAAAAGGGGCTGACGAACCGCACGGAGTACACGCAGCTTCTTCGCGTCGAAGCGGACCTGCTCGGCCAGGTCGGCATGCTGCAGGCAGAATCCTCATCGAGCCGCACCCAAGTCGCAGAAGCGCGTGAGCAGATCGAACGGCTGAAGACCCAGCGCGTCGAGCAGGCGGTGACCGCGATGAACGAGGTTAAGACCGGGCTTGCCGACGTGGAAGAACAAGTCGAAGCCGCGCGCCGTGTACTCGAGCGCACCGTCGTCAAAGCGCCGGTAGACGGCGTTGTCGTCGCCTCGGTCTACAATGCCGTCGGCAGTGTCGTCGGTCCCGGCGAGAAGATCATGGAGATCCTGCCGACAGGGGACTTGGTCGTCGATGCGCGTATTCATCCGCAGGACATCGACGTCGTCCATGTCGGTCAGCCGGCAAGGGTCCGCCTCTCGGCGCTCAATACCAGCTTGACGCCAGAGGTTTCTGCGACGGTTGCCCATGTCTCGGCCGACCGCCTCACCGATCCGGCGACGCGCGAGCCCTATTACAGGGCCGTGTTGCGCCTGGATACGCCGCTGCCGCCCGGCGTGCGCATGGAGCAGCTGCATCCGGGGATGCCGATCGACGCCTTTATCGAACTCGGCGACCGCACCTTCCTTGAGTATCTGATCCGGCCGATTTCCGACTCCTATCGACGCGCCTTCGCGGGGCAATGAACCCACAAGGTCCTTCCCGCGCAGAATTGCACTGGGCCGAGGTGTACGCTGATGTCGCAGGCTGGCCTGGTCGGCCGGCTGGTTCGTTTTCCGGCGGTCGGAGAGGTCCTGTCGAAGTTCCTCGATCTTCACCCGAGAGCAGTTCCGGGATGCGCGCTGCTGATATCGGGGCGCATTTTTCAGTCGCGCTAAGATTTAGTCGATTTGTATCTACAGGTATGCTTCATTTTTCTCTGTTATGTATTTTGGATATGCAAATATATTCCAAATTATACATAAAATTGTGTGGCAATGTTCCGGAAGTGAATCTTTATTTATTTCTTTTGGGCGGTCCATTTCGCCCCTTGGGAACTGTAGCGGTCGCTTGCTAACCCCAAAGGGTTATGGATTAAATTGTAGTAATACTATTGAGTTCTAATATAATTAGGTAAATTGCTTCCGATAGAACGAAAAGATAATTTACATACAGGTTTTGGCGTGCGAGAGTTTTGGCGAAGTTGGCGTATTTTATTGCGAAGACCAAAGTTTGTATCAGTGCATAGATAAAATAGATTTCAGGTAAATTTGTATGAGCTGATCGGTATCAGAAGTTTATTCCAAACAAATTCAACGAGACATGACGTCTCAAGGCGCATCATTCGTCCGTCCGTTCTCGGCGCGGCGGTTGAATGGCGTTCTATGGATCGAAGGGTGTCGCATGCATCGCAACGAGGCCGCTGCCCAGCCCACGCAAGCCGTCGCCCCGTCTCCGCCGTCTATGGCGAGATACTGGGCAAGGTTTCTTAATCTGTTCACCTGGTTTGCCGCCGTCGCCCGTGCGCTTTTGCGCCTGGCGGCAAGAACGGCCGTATCGTCGGTCAAGCAGGTTCGTCGATCGCGCGTGCTCTACGCGATGGACATAGCGTCTGCAGCCCTGGCGCTCGTGGCCGCCTTTTTCCTGCGCTACGGCTTCGACGCCATGTCGACGCGACCGGAGCTTATCTGGGCGCTGCTAGCCACCGGGCCGCAATATCTTCTGGCCTGTGCGATCGCCTTTCCGATCGCGGGATTGTACGCTCGCGACTGGCGCTACTGCTCCGTCTCTGACCTGCGCTCAATCCTTCAGGCCGTCTTGATCAGTTCAGCGGCGCTGGTGTTGATGTCGTTCTTTGCGAACCGCCTCCAGGATATGCCGCGAAGCGTTGTGCCACTCGAGGCGCTTCTTCTGACCGCATTCCTTTCGGCTTCGCGGCTGAGCTTCCGGCTCGACGAACTGGCGCTGCGCCCAACGCGACGGCAGCCGGTCGCCGAGGGCAATGCCGACCAAATCCCGACCTTGCTCGTCGGCAGCGGCCATGCGGCAGATCTCTATCTGAGAGCGCTCCGCCGCGATCCGCATTGCAGCCACAAGCCGGTCGGCTGTTTGGAAGTGACGCCGGAGCATACGGACATGACCTTGCGCGGCATTCCGATCCTTGGCGCGCTCACCGATTTCGAGACTGTGGTTTGCGCGCTCGCAGAAAGTGGACAGTTGCCGCGCCATGTTGTCTTTACCGAAGCGCTTTCGGCATTCGGGGAAGCCGCTGAGGATGTTATGCGGCGCGCCGAAGCGCGTGGCATGACCGTATCGCGCCTGACGCAGATCACCGAACTCAAGAGCGCCAAGCAGGAAAGCCGTTTCGAACTCCGCTCGATCGAGCTGACGGATCTTCTGGAGCGCCCGCAGGCAGCCCTCGACAACGAGGCAATTCTTCGCCTCGTCCGCGGTCGGCGCGTCCTGATCACCGGCGCCGGTGGTTCGATCGGCAGCGAGCTCACCTTGCAGGTGGCGGCGCGTGAACCGGCCGAACTCATCCTGGTTGAGAACTGCGAATACAATCTCTATGCGATCGACATGGAGCTCGGGGAGCGCTATCCGGCCGTCAAGCGGACGGCAAACCTTTGCAACGTCCGCCGGGCCAATCGCGTCAACGATGTCTTTGCCAAGTACCGGCCAGAACTCGTCTTCCATGCTGCCGCACTCAAGCATGTGCCGATGGTGGAGCTTAACCCTTGCGAGGGCGTACTGACCAATGTGATCGGCACGATGAACGTGGCGAATGCCGCCCGCCGCTTCAAGGTGCAGGCGATGGTGCAGGTGTCGACCGACAAGGTCGTCAACCCGACCAGCGTGATGGGCGGGACCAAGCGGCTGGCCGAACTCTATTGCCAGGCGCTTGACCTTCATTGCCTGAAGAAGGGTTCCGGCCCGCGCTTCATGACGGTTCGCTTCGGCAACGTGCTCGGATCGAGCGGCTCGCTGATCCCGCTGTTTAAGCGGCAGATCGCCAAGGGTGGCCCGCTGACGGTAACCGATCCGCGCATGACTCGCTTCTTCATGACCATTCGCGAAGCCGTCGAACTGACGCTGCAGGCTTCGGCCTATGGTCTGGAAGGCGAAATCGGCAAAGGCGAGATTTTCGTTCTGGACATGAATGAGCCGATCAAGATCATCGACATCGCCAAGCGGATGATCCGGCTTGCCGGCCTTACGCCGGGCAAGGACATCGATATCGAGATCATCGGTCTCAGGCCGGGCGAAAAGCTCTATGAGGAGCTGTTCGACAGCGGCGAGCAACGCATCAGTTCACCTATTCCCGGTGTGCTCGGCGCGATGCCGAACGCCGTGCCCCTGGCGACGCTCAAGGAGATGTTCGCGCGCCTGAAGCTCTTTGCTGAACTCGGGGATCAGGCGATGGTCTTTGCGATCATGAACAGCCTCATTCCCGGCTTCGACAAACATCCGGCTGAAGGCACGGCTGGCGCGCCATCGTCGGACGACGGGGAGGAAATGGCTGCCGACGCCGATGACGCGCATCTCACCGACGATGTCCTGCAAGCAGCGCTGGCGAACTTTAGGCGGGGCCCGCCCTCGACGCCGATGCCGACGTGATCTGTGCGATCTTTCGAACGTTTGTATGGAGAGCGCCCTGATGTTGATTGACGCGAGCGACTATTCTCCGGCCAGCCTGCCGCCACGGCGGGCGGCTGCCGCCGCGGGATCGGCGGTTGCCGGCGTGGTTCCGACACAACGGATCGCGGTACTTTCGAGCTACAGTCGCTCTCTCACCAATTTTCGCCTGGAGTTGCTGCGGCGCCTGGTGGAGGCGGGCCATTCCGTCTTGGCAGTTGGGCCGGAGCAGGACGAGGATGTCGTCCGGCAGCTTGCCGCAATCGGCGTGGAGTTCGTCCGCTCGCCGATGGCGCGCACTGGGCTCAATCCTCTGACGGATCTTGCGACGCTCTGGTCTTACTGGAGGCTGTTTCGTTCGCGGCAGATCGATGTCGTGATCCCTTATACGATGAAGCCGATTGTCTATGGCGGCATTGCCGCTCGCCTGGCCGGCGTCAAGCGGCGGTATTTTCTCGTGACCGGCCTTGGCCACGTCTATTCGGAAGCCGCAGGAAAGCGGTGGGTCGGGCGCCGCATCAAGCAACTGAGCGTGTTGCTCTACCGACTGGCGCTCAAGGGGGCAGGCGGGGTCTTTGCCTATAATCGCGCGGATTCGGCTGATATCGAGAGCTGTAGGCTGATTTCCGATCAGCGCGACTTGACGCTCGTGCCGGGCTCTGGCGTCGACCTCGACCACTATGCTTTTTCGAGCCCGCCCAGCGGGCGGCCGGTTTTTCTGCTCATCGCCCGCCTGCTGAAGGACAAAGGGATTGGCGAGTATGCCGAGGCCGCGCGCCTCGTCCGCCAGCAATTCCCGGACGCCGAATTTCGTCTTCTGGGGCAGTTCGATCCCAGTCCGGCCGCGATTGCCGCGGAAACCATTGATGGATGGGTCAAGGACGGCAGCCTGAACTATCTCGGCGAAACCACGGATGTGCGCCCGCATCTCAGCGATTGCAGCGTCTTCGTCCTTCCGTCCTACTATCGCGAGGGCATACCGCGCAGCATTCTTGAGGCGATGTCGACGGGGCGCGCGATCGTCACAACCGATCTGCCGGGCTGCGACGAGACTGTGGTCGACGGGCTCAATGGTTACCTGGTTGAGCCGCGCAACGCCAAGCAATTGGCCGAAGCCATGTGCCGTTTTCTCAGGGCGCCTTCGCTGATCACAGACATGGGGCTCAGGTCCCGTGAACTGGCCCAATCAAAGTTTGATGTGCATGCCGTGAACAAGCTGCTTCTCGAGCGCATGGCGTTGATCTGACAGGAATATTTCACCTATTTCAAAAATAGTCGCGAGTGTTCGACAAGAAAAAAAGATCCGCGACGATGCTCTGTCAGCAACTTCCCGGGTGCGTGCGTTTCAAACACGCCAATGACAGATTCATATTTTTTCATCTATACATTGCTAATTGTTGTTGAATTGATCTTTGCTATGCATAATCGCCTTTGCGGAATATTTGAGGCGATTTTCTTACGATGGCAGGCAGCGTCGTTCACATCATCAACGACCTTAACGGAAACGGCGGCGCCGAGCGCCTGGTCGTGGAACTGGCGCAGCGGCAGGCGCGGTTTTCGGCAACGGTGATCGTGTGGAAGGGGGCAAATCACGAGCTCCTGGAGGACAAGGCTTTCGCTGCCGTGACGATCATCGCGGTCAAGCTGACGAGCCCCAGTTCGATTGCCAGAGCATGGCGCGCGATGCGGGCCGCGGACGTCGTGCACGTCCACCTGTTTCCCTCCCTCTATTTTTGCGCTCTCCTGCCTTTTCGGAAAATCTACACCGAACACAACACTTGGAACCGCCGAAGGGCGAGGCGGTGGCTCCGGGGTATCGAAAGGTGGGTCTATGGCCGTTACGACGGCGTTGCGGCAATCAGCGCACCTGTCCGTGACCACCTCTCCGAATGGCTGGCGCCCATGGCCGCGAAAATCCACATCGTCGAAAACGGTGTCAGCCTGGACCGGTTTGCGTCGGCGCGCGACCGCAAGGCGAGAGAGGATGGCCTCTTTTACATAGGCATGGTCGGAAGCTTCACGGAGAAGAAGGACCAGGAAACCATCGTGCGGGCCCTGCAGCGGCTTCCGGACAAGGTCCATGCGGTCTTTGCCGGTGTGGGGGACCGCCGACCGATCGTGGAAGAACTGGCCGGAGCTCTGGGTCTGCGCGAGCGCGTCCACTTTTCCGGGCTGGTCCGGGATATCCCCGCGTTCCTCAGCCACATTGATCTCTATGTGCAATCCTCCCATTGGGAAGGCTTCGGGGTGGCGGTGGTCGAGGCGATGGCGTCGGACCTGCCGGTCCTGGTCAGCGATGTCGGCGGGCTGGCCGTGGTCGTTGACAACGACGACTACAGGTTCGCGGCGAAGAACCACGGGCAACTCGCCGACCGCATTCGCGAACTTACCAGCGATGATGAGAAGTATCGCAATGCGACGGCCTATGCGCGCCGCCGTGCGCAAGGGTTTTCGATCGACCGGACCGTCTCGTGCTACGAGGACCTTTACGATCTGATCAAGTCCGGTCCGCTGACATTGACGGCGGCCGGCGCAGATGCTGGCGCCCCTCGGCTCCGCCGTTCCTCGCGCCCTTCACAGGATCTGCGCTGAGCAGTCGTGGCGTCCGGCCGGAGGGAAGCAGAGAAGACAGAAGGCGGCAAGATCTGGCGAACAGGGGCAAGGCATGACGTAGCGGCTCATTTAAAAGCAACTGCTGAAATGTAACTTGGAATCTCCGGGGGAGTTGGTATTATCCCTGCATTGCTTTCGAGTATACTGAAATTAACTGTTGTCGTTTTCATGTTTTGGGAGCCGATGTCGGCCAATCTACCCTCGGGATCACTGTAGCGGGCGCTGAGCCCCTGTCTGGAAAGGCAGGCGGCAAAGTAATCGGTCGCTGCCAGATGCCCTCTGGGTTCGAGAGCCGCAGGCAATTTTTACAGGTTGTTCGACCATGGTGATGAGCGCCCGGCAATTTTATTCTGGAAACGACGGCTCGACGGACTGGGTCCGGGAGTCGGAGTTCTTCGCAAGACTGAAGATGCGAAACGGCACCTTCAAGCTCACGCAGCCGTCGCGCTTTCGCGAGCTGGAAACTGCATTCAGGCCCTTGCTTTCGCAGCGGGCGCCACAATTGCGGGAGGTGCTCGATGTCGGCGTTTCCACCGGCGTGACGACGGTCGAGCTGTTGCGGTATTTGGAGGCCTGCGGGGCGAAGCCGAAGATCACAGCCACCGACCTCTTCATCGACGCGCACATCGTTGAGTTGGCGCCGGGGGTACGCGTTCTTGCCGATCCGGAAGGCTGGCCGCTGCAATATGATGTCGCCGGTCTTGCGATCCGGCCCTGGATCCGACGGCTCGACTATGTCTCCCTTGCCTTCATCCCGCGCCATTTGGCGAAATCCATGCTGCAGCCGCGCCTGCGCGCGCTGATCCGCAGCGGAAGGAGCGAGCCGGTCCAGATGATCACCCGGTCGTTATCGCGTGACGATTCCATCGCGTTTGTCGAGGATGACATCATGCGGCGCTCACCGGATTTCGCCGGCCGCTTCGATCTCGTCAGAGCCGCGAACATTCTTAACAAGAGTTACTTCTCTACCGCGCAGATCCGGTCGGCAGTGTCCAACATTCGATCCTATTTGAGCGGCGCCGGAAGCCTGCTGATTGTGACCCGGACGAACGAGAAGGGCGAAAACGGGGGCACGCTTTTCGAAGTGGGCGCCGACGGCGCATTTACGGTGCTGATGCGCGTCGGCTCCGGATCCGAGGTTGAAGACCTGATCCTCGGCTGTCCAGCGCCCTGACGCTCTCCCGATAGCTCTTCTCAAGGGCAAGCCTTAGCCTTGTCTCTCATCAAGTCTCTGCGAAACGGTAAACCTGGCTGCGGGAGCCTTGACGCCGTCTTGGCGACAAGGAAGATTGCAACCCAGACGGAAGGTCCGGTCACGGACGCACTGGCCGAGTGCCGGTCGCGCTCCACGGTCGGCTCGGCGGCTCAGGAATCCACCTACACTTAAGATCCAGGCGCCTCCGATCGCGATGAGGTGTCGCGAGGGAAAACGGCTTGAAAAGGATACTGGTTACCGGTGGAGCCGGCTTCATTGGCGCACACCTCGCGCGTCGGCTGGTAAAGGCCGGCCATGACGTGACCGTCCTTGATGATCTGAGTTCGGGAAAGCGAGAAAACGTCCCGCAGGCTGCGACCTTCATCGAAGGGTCGGTGCTCGACCGCGACGCCGTGCGCCGCGCGCTCGCCAATGTGGACGCCTGCATCCATTTGGCGGCGATCTCGTCGGTCGAACGGTGCAAGCGGCAACTGACGTCATCGCACGCAATCAACATAACGGGGTTCCTCACGATCATCGAGGAACTTGCCCATTCTCGAGCTCAGCTTCCGCTTGTCTACGCCTCATCGGCTGCGGTCTACGGGGCAAGCCAGGAGCTGCCGCTTTCGGAAGACGGACGTTGCATTCCGTTGTCGCCTTATGGTGCGGACAAGCTTTCCTGCGAACTTCACGCGCGGTCTGCCTATGAGGTCTACGGCATAGCGAGCCTGGGACTGCGTTTCTTTAACGTGTACGGGCCGGGGCAGGATCCATCGTCTCCCTATTCCGGCGTGATCGCGAAGTTCGCCGAACGGCTGGAGCACGGTGAAAACATCACGATCCATGGGGATGGCCGTCAGACCCGTGATTTCGTCCATGTGGACGACGTTGTGGAGGCTTTGCTGCACGCGCTTGGCCGCTGGGACACGGGCGCGCGCATCGTCAATGTTTGCAGCGGTGTCGAGACATCGATCAGCGATCTTGCGCGGATCATGATCGAGGAAACCGGCAGCCGCTCGGATATCACTTATATCGACGGCCTTTCGGGTGAAGTCAGGCGCTCGCGGGGGTGCGTCGAAGCGCTTCACGCAAAACTCGACTATCGCTGCGTGACCGACCTTCGAGCCGGGCTCGCACGACTGCTGCAGTGATCTCCGCGGTGAGGCGGCCTGCGGATAACGACATTTTCCGGCTGCCAAGAGGGTCGATGACGCCACAGGCAAACGATTGCCGTTGGGCCAGCGCGCATTCTCGTCCGAACGTGTTGCGCTAAACTTCCATTCTTGGGACGCCGACGATGGCCCAGGCGGGACTTGTCAACGGCTCTACACCGCGGGCCCGCCACCCACCAGCGCAACCATCGGCTCCATGACATGGCGCGCGCTGAGCCGGCAGGTGGAGGAAGGAAGCGGCCCGGCCATGGCTTCCGGGGCTCCGCTATCGCGCCGAGTGCAAGTTGGGGAAGCGGCGCCCCGTGGCTTCATATGCCCGATTTGAGCTTGCCACTGATGTAGCGGAATTCCTGCGTCTTGCCGCCATAACCATAGGCGGCAGCCGCAACTTCGTGGACGAGAACGTAGCTCTCGTGGTGTACCCGTCCGAGCAATTGTTCAAAGCGCCCGAAGATGGCTTCGAGATAAGCAGCCATTTCCTGCTTGGTGTTGGTGCCGTCGACGACCTTGATGTCGAGCCAGAAGCTGTTGATATCCTGTTCGGCAAGCGACTTTCCGCCAGCGAACCAGTGTTCCGGATCCGCATAGGTGACGACGATTGCCGTGATCGTCGGATCCTTGCGCAGATGCGCTGCCGTCAATTCGCTGACCGAAGCGGCGATCCGTGACGAGAGTGCGGTGTCCGGCTTGCCGCTGACGGTGACGTTGATGATGGGCATTGGGTGGTTCCTTTCGGGTTTCCTGTTTCGTGTGTGGGCCCAATCTGCCACGTCTCTATCTTCGTAAAAATCGAATTGTTTAATATCATAACTTCGATTACATTGAAGTAATGCAAGCCTTCGATCCCGATCTACTTCGTACCTTTCTTGCTTTCGCCGAGAGTGGCTCTCTTGCGAATGCGGCCACGGCCGTTGGGCGGACGCCTTCGGCTGTGACCGCCCAGATGCAGCGCCTGGAAACGATGATCGGCGAGCCACTTCTCGCGCCCTCAGGCCGAGGGCGAATTCTCACGCCGGCCGGGGAGGAATTGGTCGTTCATGCACGCCGGATTCTCGAGGTTCACCGGGATGCATGGCTGAGCCTCAAGGGCGCGAGCACCGACGGCCGTCTGGCGCTCGGCTGCACCCAGGATTTTGCCGACAGCAACCTGCCGGATCTCCTGCGTCGTTTCGGGCGCAGCCACCCGCGTGTGCGGCTGGATTTGAGGATCGGCCGATCCCGCGAACTGACGTCGGCCTACGATCAGGGGCTGATCGAAGTGCTGATCGTCATGCGGGAGGGGCCGACGCCCGACGAACTTGCCATTCTGCGCGAACCGATGCTGTGGCTATCGTCATCGGATGCTCCGTCCACGGCTGACAGCGAGTTGCCGATCGCGGTACTAGATCCGCCCTGCGGTTTTCGCGCGGCCGCGACGGCAGCCCTCGATGAGTCCGGTCGTCGCTACCGCATCGCGGCGACAAGCCCCAGCCTTTCCGGTCTGCGCGCAGCCGTGCGAAGCGGGATTGCCGTTACGGCGCGCACAGCACGCTTCCTCGGAGAAGGGATCGCGGTCGCACCCCCGGCACTTTCGCTCCCGGCATTGCCGAATGCGGAATTCAGCTTGCGGCTGAAGGTAAAAGCCGACAAGCCGGCGTCGAACCTCGCCACACTGCTTGCCGAAGGCTTGGCGGCCGGTTCCGAGCGGTGGTGAAGACGATCACCCGGAAAGACTGCGGCGCTGCCGCGCCGATCTACGGGCATTCCGGATCCAAGCACATAGCGCCAAGGCGAATTCCGAAAGCAGCCGCTGCACCGGGAAACCTGTCTAGGATGACGTTTACATCTGCGCGGTCATGCCGCCGTCCACCGTCAAGGTGATGCCATTGACGAAGCTGGCGCCAGGCGAGGCCAGGAACACGGCGGCCGGTGCGATCTCCTCCGGTCGGCCCCAGCGTTTCAAGGGAATTCGGATATCGACGAAGGCCTGCAGTGCGGGATCGGAGGCGAGTGCGGCATTGGTCTCGGTTGCAAACCAGCCGGGTGCAATCGCGTTGACCGTCAGCGTCGCCGATCCAAGTTCCACCGCCAGTGAGCGGGTGAGGGCATCAAGACCGCCCTTTGCCGCGGTATAGGCGGGGTCGCCCGGCCGCGCGACGGAGGCGGCGATCGAGGTGACGAAGATCAGCCGGGCGGACGAGGAGCGGCGGAAATAGGGAAGTGCTGCCCGCGCCATCGCATAGGCTGCCGTCAGGTCCGTGTTGACGAGGGTGGCAAAGGCGGCGGGATCCATGACGTCGGTGCCGCGCCGGTCGCGCTCGCCGACGGCGTGAATGAGGATGTCGAGTTGGCCGGTCCTGCCGGCGGCGGCAGCGACGATCTTTTCCGCATCCGTCGAAACGTCGCCGGGAACGATGTCGAGTGCGGTGCCTTCCGATGCAGCCTGGGTACGGGCCGTTTCGAGTGCGGCGGAACCGCGGCCGTTGATCGCGACGGCTGCTCCTGCCCGTGCGAGCGCCTTTGCCATTTCAAAGCCGAGACCGCGGCCGCCACCCGTTACCAATGCCGTCATTCCGCTGAGGTCGAACATGTCGGTCTCCGATGCATTCCGCCGATTCCGGGCTGACGCTACACCAAATCCCGGCAGGAGAGCTTTAGCGCCTGTCATTGCAGCCGCCAATGGCGCAGGCGCACGGACCGCAGGGCCGTCCTGAAGCGGTTACCGTAAAGCGCTTGTTCCGTCCGGCCCGGCTGTCTAGTTCGTCGAATGCAATCGCCCGATCCGGGGCGCACAGGAAGAGAGGGTGCAAGATGACATTGTCCAACGCCGTGCGGCGGTCGGCTGAAGCCGGTCTGAAACGGGACGACCTTATCGTCTCAACTCTTTCTTCTGGCGGCAGGGATGGGATATCCCGCCGCAACAGGATTGCATTTTCATGTTTCTACTCGAACAAGCGGCCTATCCGGCTGCTCACGCCCTCTTAAAAGACTTTTCTTCCACCCACGTAGCCATTGCTGCCGTACTCGACGGCACCATAGACGGTGAAGTCTGGGTCGATCGTCCAGTCGAACCACGCGTCGCGCTGCTCGCCAATGGCGATGCCTATTATCTCGCGGGCCTGCCCGACGAGGCGGGCGATAGCTTTGCCGACCTGAAGGAACTGATCCCCGACTGGGCCTATTTCTTCGTCGAAGACCGCTGGTCCGATCGTCTCGGCGATATCTGGTCCAATGGCTTCGCCCGGCCGCATCCGCGCGTCAGAATGGGTTTGCCGGGAGCAAGTCATGGTCTTGCTGCGACGATGTTGCCTGACGGCTTCCGTCTCGTGCCGATCGACCAGCGCCTGCTGGATCTGGAACCCGGCAATATCGAGACGGTAACCGATCTCATGGAAGGCTGAGCTTCTCCCGAACTCTTCGTGGAAAACGCCATCGGCTTCTGTGTGCTTTACGACGGATCCGTCGTCAGCCATTGCGCAACCGACAGCGTAAGCGGTACCCGTTGCGTCGGGACCGAACCTGCCTATCGGCGCCTTGGGCTTGGCAACGCGGCAGCGGCTGCGACGATTACCGAGTGCATCAAGCGCGGACGTCCCGATATCGAGTGGCATACGCACGCCTCGAACAAGGGATCGATCGCGATTGCCAGGAGCATTGGCCTCATCGAAAGCGACCGGCACCTTGCCTATAGCGGTAACCTACCGGCAGAGAACGTCGGCGATCTCGATCTCGACACTTGGCGGGAATGGCGCTGCACTTGGAGCGGGCAAGCGATCACATCAACTGGTATCGCTTCCACGCAACCGGAGCCTGGATGCTTGCCGGCGACCGCACTCGGGCGCTTGCCAATCTCCGCCAGCTTGTTGATGGCGGTTGGGAAGGCGAGGCCGACTGGCTCGAAGGCTACTGGGCCGTGCAGTCGCTCGTCGACGATCCCGAATTCAAGGCGATCGTGGCGAAGCAGCGCGCGATAAGAGAAGAGTAAGAAAAGAGGATCCGGCCGCGCCCTTGGGGCGCGGCCGGATCTCAAATTGGGCTGTTCCGCCCGCCTTCACGCGTCACTTCATCGTATAGACGTCGATAGTGAAGTACTTGTCGTTGATCTTCTTGTAGGTGCCGTCGGCGCGGATTTCGTCCAGCGCCTTGTTCAGCCGTTCGCGCAGGTCGTTGTCCTCCTGGCGCACAGCAATGCCGACACCTTCGCCGACGAATTTCTTGTCGGTGATCGGCTCGCCGATCAGTTCGCAACATGCCTTTCCGTCGGCATTCTTCGTCACCCAGTCGAGCAGCGGCAGCATGTCGCCAACCTGAAGGTCGAGGCGGCCATTGACCATGTCGAGGTTCGCCTCGTCCTGGGTCGGGTAGAGCTTGATCTCCGCATCGGGGTATGTGGCGGTGATGTATTCGGCCTGGGTCGTGCCTGACTGTGCGCCGATCACCTTGCCCTTGAGCGCCTCATTGGTGAACTCGGTAAAGCCTGCACCCTTCGGGGCCGCATGCGTCATGGCTGCGAGGTAGTAGGGATTGGTGAAGGCGACCTGCTTCTTGCGTTCCTCGGTGATGAACATCGAAGCGATGATCAGGTCGTATTTCTTGGCGACCAAACCGGGAATGATGCCGTCCCAGTCCTGGGCGACGACTTCGCATTCGACCTTCATGCGCTCGCAAAGTGCTAATCCGATGTCGACGTCGAAGCCGCCGATCTTGCCGGCGGGGTCGATGAAGTTGAAGGGAGGGTAGGCTCCTTCCGTGCCGATCTTGATCTTTTCGGCGGCCTGGGCCGAAACGGCCGTTGCCGCCATGATGGCGAGCACTGCTGCTGCAATCCGCTTCTTCATTCGCGTTCCCCTTGTTGCGCATCATTCTTGATGCTTCCGGGGAAGACTAAGTCGCGCTTGTCTATAAGCGAAATAGATAGGCGCGATAATCGGTATTGTTTTGGTTGATCTGTCTGGCGGCCAGGTCCTACTTGTAGCGACCGTGGCGCTGCAGCAATTCGACCTTGTAACCGTCGGGATCGACCACGAAGAAGAACCGGGCAAGCAGCGCGCCGTCTCGGTTGAAGTCGACGATCTTTCCCGGGTTGAGGCCGGCTTCCGTGAGCCGCTGATGTTCGGCGTCGAGGTCGTCGACCGACAACGCCAGATGACCATAGCCATCACCGAGCGCATAGGGCTCGGTCCGGTCCTTGTTGACCGTCAGCTCCAGCTCGAATTCGCTTTCCCCGTTGCTGAGGTAGATCAGCACGAAGGTTTCGAACTCCAGCCGTTCAGCGATTTCGAGCCCGAAGGCCACACGATAGAAATCGATCGATCGCTTCTCTTCGAGAACACGGATCATCGAATGGATCGCTTTGGCCACGGACATCTCCTTCAAGCTTGGACCTCGGCGGCGTAGCAGAGTGTCGCCGATGAGGGAACCCCGCCGGGCGGCAGATCAGGCTTTTGCGTTTCGCTTCTTCAACTGCTGTTCGCGGAAGAAGATGAAGAGGCCCGAGGCGACGATCAATGCCGCGCCGACGAGCACGGTCGCACGCGGTGTGTCGCCGAAGAAGAACCAGCCGAAGACGACGGCCCAGAAGAGCAGCGTGTACTGCAGCGGAACGACGGTGGCTGCATCGGCGAGCTTGAGCGACCGATTGACGAGGATATGCGCGAGCATCGCGACGATGCCGAGCGCGCCGAGTTGCAACAGCGCTTCGCCATCGACCGGCGCCCAGCCGGAGGGATTGGCGGCAACGCCGACGAGCGAGAAGATGAGCGCGCCGACGATCTGCCAGAAGACCAGCGTCGTGTCAGGCGTGGAGCGGAGCGTGCGACCGAGCATGAGGGCAAAGGCGAAGGCGGTGCTGCCGGCAAGCGCAATCAAGGCCGGAAGGCCGAGGCTTTCCTTGGAGGGCTCGAGCGCGATCAAGACGCCGGCAAAGCCGATGAGGATCGCCGTCCAGCGCCGCCAGCCAACCTTTTCGCCAAGCAGGAACGGCGAGGCCGCCGCCACATAGATCGGCGCGGCCAGCCAGTAGGTCATGGTATCGGCGAGCGGCATGTAGGCGACCGCGAAATAAAAGGCGGAAGCGTCGATGGCAAAGAGCAGCGAGCGAAGGGCCTGGAGGCCGGGCCGTTCGACCTGGAACATAGAGCGCAGGCCGCGCCTGAAAATGAAGGGCGACAGGAACAGAAGTGCCGCAACGCTTCGGATCACCATCAACTGGCTGACCGAGTAGGTCGCCACCAGCCATTTGCCCATAACGTCGTTTAGCGAAAACATCAGCATGCCCAAGAGCATGATGAGCACGCCGGTACGAGCGGCGTTCGGGGCGGTTATGGGAGCGGTGATCACGGTCATGTAAGTGCCTTCGATAAGTTGCCCACGCCATGCCACATTCATCGCGGCCGATCCATTGCCGAGTGCATATGGAACCATAAGTTTTGCGAATGAATCGGTGGCGACGCTTGGTGCGGCAGCCGAACTAAGACAGGGCTTGGTAACAACCGTTTGGCGATCCACCAGCAAAGCGAGTGGCGGCCCCCTTGACGTTCCGCCCGACACTGCTAATTAGTCAAGCGTGCCCGCCGTCCAGACATCGGATCGCGGGTCGAACACTGGTGCCGGGCCCCTCTGGCGAGAGTTTTTACGGCGCTCTCGTGATGTCGGTACCGCCAGCAAATTAGCCGGCGGATTAGCTCTCATGAAAACTGATCTCATGCCTCACGCATGTGCCCCTTTGGCCGTGCGCATTTCTGTTTTGAAACCCCATCTTTTCACCGAATCCGGCGTCGTCCGCGCGAAGGAGGCACGTCGATGAACCAGCCTCAATCGCATTCGAGCGCGCTCGGCTATTTCACCTGGGCCTTCATCGTCACGGTGGTCGGCCTTGTGCTCGGCGCCTGGCTCGGCTGGCAGTCGACCGGCACCATCGGTGGCATGGCCTCCGTCTTCTTCATCTGCACCGTGCTTGCGGTGCTTGAAATCTCGCTGTCGTTCGATAACGCCATCGTCAATGCCAACAAGCTCAAGGACATGACGCCCGAGTGGCAGCATCGCTTTTTGACCTGGGGCATCATCATCGCCGTCTTCGGCATGCGTATTGTCTTTCCGCTCCTGATCGTCGTCATCGCGGCGAAGATCGGCCCGATCGAAGCGATCGTTCTGGCGGCAAGCAAGCCTGAGGAATATGCGCGCATCATGAACGACGCGCATCTGCCGATAGCGGCCTTCGGCGGCACCTTCCTGATGATGGTGGGCCTGACCTACTTCTTCGACCATGAAAAGGACGTGCACTGGATCAAGTGGATCGAAACCAAGATGGCGCGCTTTGCGACCATCAAGGGTATCGAGATTGCGTTCGTTCTCGCCCTCATTCTCAGCTTTTCGACGCTGCTCGAACCGGCAGAGGTCCACACATTCGTGTATTCGGCGATCTACGGCCTCTTGACGTTCCTCGTGGTTGAGGTGGTCGGCGGTCTGCTTGATGCCTCGCAGCAGACCATGAATGCGGCGGCAAAGGGCGGTTTCGGCGCCTTCCTCTACCTCGAAGTTCTCGATGCCAGCTTCTCGTTTGACGGCGTCATCGGCGCCTTTGCGTTGACGCAGAACCTCTTCGTCATTGCGATTGGCCTCGGCATCGGCGCCATGTATGTGCGCTCGATGACGATCATGCTGGTTGAGAAGGGAACGCTCAACGAGTATCGCTACCTGGAGCACGGCGCGTTCTACGCGATCCTGGTCCTCTCGGTGGTCATGTACTTTCAGACGCTGGTCCACATTCCGGAAGTCATCACCGGCCTTGGAGGTGCCGCGCTCATCGGGATCTCGCTCTGGTCGTCCATTCGCCACAATAGGCGCGAACGCGAAATGGAAGAGGTGCAAACGCGGGATTCGCAGGAGCAACTGCGAGCCTGATCGGATCTCTTGACTTGATAATGAGCCCGGCGGGCATGTCCGCCGGGCCTATTCTTTATCGAGAGCAACTTCTCGAGGGGGATCGGTGGTTTTGCTTTGAAATGGCAAAATGACGGCTGGCACAGGACCAAGAAAAGCGTCATCCAACAAAAAGGCCGGGTTAAACCCGACCTTTCCTGATCGCACCATGCCGATGCCAGTACATCCGTGGTCAACGGCAAAGGGTACCTGTGCTCTCAATTCAGCCGTCGATCGCAATTTAAGCAAATCGGAAATCCTGATCGCCGTCCCAGTGATGCCGCCTAATCCTGCCGTCTCCCCACGACGGCCATCTGAAGCGGTGCGCGGGTTCTACGCCTGGCCGGCCCAAGGTTAAATAAAAGCACCGTAGATCAATCTGCCGGATCGAGCCCGTACAAAGCGTGCTGTGTCCTTCCAAGGTCAGCCTTGCGGCGGCTTATTTCCCACGCCGGCTACCTTTGGCTGCCGCCGATGTCTCTTCCGTTGGCGAGGGCGCCGGCAACGGTAAGCGCCGTCTAAACCCAGAGGCGGGATCATCAAGTGTGCTCATTCCCGCTTCCGAGATCACAAGTCCTAACCGCCCACCGATAGCCAGAAAAACCGCCCTGCGAACTGAGGTGTATCCCAGTCGCCGAGGATGAAGGCCCGTGTTCGATCGACCCACGCCCATGAATGGGCGAAGCCATTGTGCGCGACAAGCGGCGCGTACACCGGTTCATCAGTACCGCTGACGGCGTGATGAGCGCGCTCTAGCCGGAGAGCGACACGGCGTTGCGCGTGGCCGTCGCGCCCCTCGAGTACCCTCAAAACGAACCGGCGCTCATGCAGCGAGGTCGGTGCCCACCGGGTGACATCGAACGGCCCGGTGAGGGGGAACGCCACGTTTCCAGGCTGTCTTAGTTCGTCAGCGACGGTCCTTTCGGAGAACCCGTAGAGAGTGAATCCGTGCCTTAGAAGCCGAACCAAAGCCGCCCCTGCACGGTGCCAAGACGTTCGAAAATGCGGCATCACCGCACGCTTGTAAACACATCCATGTGCTGACGTTGGAGGTCGCGTAGGGGACTATCGTCATCGAGGACTTTCGACAGGCCCGACCCGATCTTGTCGCCAGGGGTGTCTCCTCAAGCACTCTCCGCCAGACGAGGCCAGTTGATGTGGCGCAAGAGCCCGGACTTTTCGGGCGTCGATCATGATCGGCCTCTCCTTCAGCACGCCCGTCGAGACATGGCTCGGTTGTGGCAGACGCTGCCAGCCCATCAACCCTGTTCCGCACAAGCACCGAGAACAGGGTGTGACGGGCCGGCCTCCCGCGCCTGCCCCTGCCGCCTCGCCCTCGACGGAGGGGGCGAGCTAAAGGAGGCACCAATGACCAAAGATCGCAGACGCCAAACACAAGTCGATATCTACGAGCGCGTCACTAACCAGATTATCGCCGCCATCGAGGCCGGCGCCGGTGATTACCGGATGCCCTGGCATCACGACGGATCGGCCATCACCACGCCCGTCAACATCGCCTCAAGCAGGACTTATCGCGGCGTCAACATCCTCTCACTCTGGGCTGCGGCCCACGCGGCCGGCTATCCCACCGGGATCTGGGGCACTTACCACCAATGGCAAGCGCTCGGCGCTCAGGTTCGTAAGGGCGAGCACGGTCACCTTGTCGTGTTCTGGAAGACCCACGATCGCGACAAAACGGAGGACCAAGCCGACGACGCAAATCGTGACGAACCCGCCCGGTCCATGTTTGCTCGTGGCTACTCGGTTTTTAACTGCGCCCAGGTTGACGGCTACACACCGCCCGAGAGCCCGGTGTTGCCGGAGGCGAAGCGGATCGATCGGGCCGAACGGTTTTGCGCAGCTCTAGGGATTGACATCTGCCACGGCGGCTCGCAAGCCTATTACCGCCCGGCTATGGACCAGGTGCAGATCCCAAGGTTCGCGTGTTTCCGCGATGCGGTCGCCTACTATGCGGTGCTGCTCCACGAATGCGGCCACGCTTCTGGCGCCAGCCACCGTCTCGGCCGCGATCTCTCTGGACGCTTCGGCTCGGCCGCCTATGCGATGGAGGAATGCACGGTCGAGCTTCTGAGTGCTATGATTTGCGCCGACCTAGGTCTCAGTGTCGAGCCGCGTCCGGACCATGCTCGCTACATTCGGTCCTGGGTCGACGTGATGCATTCCGACAAGCGCGCCATCTTCACTGCTGCCAGCAAAGCGCAGGAGATTGCCGACTGGATGCATGCACAACAGGCCAAGCAAATTGAGGCAAGGGGCGCCGACTAGGCGTCCCTTTCAAGAGAAAATGCCATGGATCATCACCTCGCAAGTGAAAATGCGAGGTGATGAATGGGTGCGCCGAAGGCGGTGGCAGGGCGCGGTGTTTGGAATGGCCGGTTGCCGACGCCGCGGCAATCGGTCCCTTGAATTTTCTGAAGAAAGGGCGTCGGCAAATGAAGTTATGCTGGCTCGCCGCATGACGGCATCTCTGTCGCTTAGCACGCTCTACCGAATAAAAAGTTGCCGACAACAGAGGGAGCTGTGGCCCATGGCGAAGTGCGCTTACGCTGTCCGCAGAATCTGGATTTGTTCGTGAACTCTGCGAACCGTCCGTTTCCCTTTGCGCCTTCCTTCATCATCTAAAAGCTTGCCACCTTTGTCCGAGCAAAGGCAACGCAGCCGGCATTCTGACGATCACGGCAACTGCGGCATGTCTCCCTCGGCAATGTACCAAATCCAAGGCGTCATCTCCGGTCGTGCCTCGATCATTTCCGTCAATGCCCGCTGGTAGTTCCCACCTGCACCGGCCAACACGATAAACATCGCAACCGGGCAGGGTCGCTGTTCCGGCAGGGTGACCGACACGATTGGTTGCTCGTGTGAGAGGTTGAAGCGTAAGCCTTTGACGAACTTGCGTCGCAGCCCTGCCAGTCTGTTCAGAAGATGGCGCTCATGGACGTTTTCGAGTGGGATCCAGTTCTCGTTCACGACCATCATCGCGACTTCTTCGACGGCTGCAACCCCGGATGCCGAAATCCCAAACGTCGCGATCATGACGAGGTGCAATTCATCGTTCGAACGCCACAATTCAAGTTCCGTGTCGTATCTGGCGTTCAACCGCTTCCATGCTTGGTCTTCAAGCATGAAGGGAAAGGGCAGATGCCGAACCGCGATCCGGTGTCCGACGCGTGCGGGGATGAACTCCTTTACTTCCGCAACAGCGATCATCAGTTTGCGCGGTCCTGTCCCGGACGCTTGCGCACCGCAAAGCGCGGTTGCTCGGCGTGCGGCAATTGCTTCCTTGTCCTCCTGATGGAACGTCTCCGGCACAAACAGCACATCGCTGAGCTGTCCGCCGCGGGTCGTCATCTGCGACGCGGCATTCATGAGGCTCGTGCGAACCCGACCCCAGCCGCGCTTTCCAGCCCAGGAGGTATGCCATTCGGTCAATTCTCCCACTTCCCACAGATAGTGCAGCGTTGCGCGCAACGAGAGCTTCTCTGGCTCATTGCGAATGGCGGACTCTTGCGGACCCGCCGATCGAGATGCGGCCGCTCGTGGACCTTTCTTCGTCAGCGAAAAATCGATCTTCAAGCTTGCTCGCCCGTTCGCATCGACCTGGATTGCATTGCCGATCAAAGGCCCGAGGCCGGATAAATCATAGGGAGGTTCAAAGGATGGGCAAGCCGGGTCATGATTGCGCCCGGTAAGCGGCATGCGTTTGACGAGGTGTTGCTCATCGAGCCGCGCGATGTACATCGCAACCGGCGGTTCGTTGCACTGGCAATATGGCCGAAGCCCCTGTTCATAAGCAGGTGCAAGAATTGCCCGGAAT
This sequence comes from Ensifer sp. SL37, assembly GCF_026672675.1. Lineage (NCBI taxonomy): Bacteria > Pseudomonadati > Pseudomonadota > Alphaproteobacteria > Hyphomicrobiales > Rhizobiaceae > Ensifer > Ensifer sp. SL37. Next base: position 1,482,527 of record NZ_JAPPRN010000001.1, read on the forward strand.
TCGCTCGATTCCTCCTCGAATAGCCTGTCGCCGATCAGAAACCGCCGCACATTGAGCCTCCGCTTCCCATTCAATGGGCCCTAAGGGTCAATGACGATGTAGCATGGATTTTTCGGTTATACTATATTAAAAACGATAGTATACAATGGATGGGATGGCGCCACATGCTGTCGCCACGGAGATGAAGGCGGTGCCAAAAGTAAATTTCTCGCCGCAGCATTGGCAAGCGTCTTCATGGATGCGACGTCGATCCACCTTCACGTGGCGTTGGCTTTCATCCCATTCCCTGGAGCATGATAATTGTAAGGAAAGCTTTCGTCGCTACTGAAAACACAACGGTTTCTAGCGGTATCGGAGGTTCGGCGACTTGCCGGGTCGCCGAGGGCCCGTGCTTGCTAGATCGCGGTAACGCTCTTCAAACGCGCTGCAACCGGAGCGCATAGCGACCTTTGCGAATCGATGAGATTGGGCCGGGCCGAAGTCGCTCCAGCTCCGGGACATAATCGGGGAAGCAACCACAGAAATGGGCAATCGGCGATGTCACCGCGGCCGGCAGCGAATCCATCTGGCTCAGTCGATGTGGGCTATCCCGCTTCGTGCTGATTTCGAGGTTGCGAGCGAACATGGGTCGATGAGCAACCTCGACGCAAAGATGGTTTCCTCACGTGTCAAAAGAACAAGGAGAAATTTTTCGCCGGAGCGATCGGCTGCCTGGCGAACGCGAGGGGCGTGACCTCGAGCCGTAACTCCTGGCCGCGCGGTACGACGTCGGTCGCTCAGGACGATGGATGGCAATTGGCGCGCGTCTGACGCGGCAACGCAGCTAGGGGCAGCATCGTTGAAGTTCGTTTGTCGATCTCGGCGATGGCCGGGGCGGGGACTTGCAATCCAGTTTGCGGGCGTTGTGGTCACCGCGACCGCGCAATGTGCATCCGAGAGATCTGGCGGCAGTCCATGCTGCTCGCTGCTTGCAATGGCAGAGACCGGGACGCGCGTATCGTAGGGCGGCGTGCCCAGTTGAAATGTGCCGCGGTCTTATGAGGTGCCGGCGGGTGGCCGGAACGGTCTGTCGCCGGCGTCGGTTGCACTAGATCATTCCCTCTTCTACATCGCCCTTTAGCCGACCGCCTGCCTTTCCGGTCAACCCCTGAAGGGGTACGTCTCACCCAAATATTCTGCAAAATTCTATTTTTGGATCACTGCTGGGCACCGGATGCTTTCCTCCAGCAAGCATGACAAACGCGCACGCGTTTTTTTGAGTAGAACATGGAATTTAGCAGAATATTTGTGCGAGATGACCGCAGCAGATCGGCCGTCTCCTCGCGCGCTATCGGGAATGGTCCCGAGCAACCGAAGGAGACAATACCATGGCCACCACGATCGCAGCTCTCACGCAGAAGACCGATGGCACTCTCGAAGGCGTTTTCGCCACCATCCGAGTGAACGCGCCGATCGCTATCGTCCCCAACGCCAACAAAACGAGCGAAGAGGCCCCTGACTATCGCGTCATCCACCGAAAGACCGGGTTCGAAATCGGCGCGGCGTGGAACCGTATCGCCCGCCAGACCGGAGAAGAGTACCTCTCCGTGAAACTGGAGGCTCCAGAGATCGGCGTGATCTTCGGCAACCTCGCACAGGCTCCCGGCGGCGATCCGAACCGCAAGGTGATCATCTGGAATAACCCAAACTGAGCCACCAGCGCCGGTCCCGATCAATCGGGACCGGCACCCGCTCGTTCTGAATGCGACCGATCCCGAGCGGGATGCCCACGTTTGTACCCAGAAACAGGACGGGCATCGAGCCCGCACCTGTTCTTTTACCCTGCCACACGAGATGAAAAACTATCTGCTCAGATCGCCAAGTCTGCCGCGAGGAATCGTGCCGCCTAAAGGACGAGCGGTCCCCCCGAAATGCTCCGCATTCCGGCTCCCCCACTCGCCGGCTCGGCCGGTCGCATTCGCGATCGTTGACCCGGCCCAATTCTCGCGGCCGGCGGCGTCATCTTTCCCAACAGCCAAGGAGATGACGAAAATGACGGTTGCACTGGAAGCCCACATCGAGGAATTGCGCCGCGAGCTACCCGGCTGAACGCGCCCAGATCCAGGCCGAACTGGAACAGGCCTATGCGGAGCTTGAGGTCATCGTAGCCGAGGTCGAGGGCCGCGTCAGCAGCGAGCCTCCCTTCTAGGGAGGCTTTCGCCAGGCTCGCATTTACGGCAAATTCAAGAATATAGCAGATCGCCAACCCGCGCTCGGGTTCCTATGCGACGAGCGATTTTTCCCGGAAATCCGGGGACATCATCGCCCCCTGTCTTGGTCAGTAACGATCACCCAGGGCGACAAGCCGCGCTTGGTCCTCCTCAACATTAACGACTATGAGCCCTGATGCGCGTCCGAAGCGCGCTCGGTCGGAACCATCGAAACCAATTCCAACAGCCTCTTTGCGGACTTCGTAAGTGCCGTCGACGTCTTTTGGTCGAGGACGAGCGCTTGCCTGAATAATTCGACGCAGGCAAATAACGCAACCTTGCCGATGGTTCGCTCTTCAGGAAGCGGCAGGACGTCGGTTACGCGCTGAGATTCGGCTTAGTTTGCCATTAGTGAGCTTCGCTGGTGCAAGGCAGTGCCACACGTTACTATCCCGACGGTCCGTCTGTTATCAAATCGCATGCACCAAATGCCGGTTTCGGCGACAGTTCTCATTGACAGAACAAACATCGTGCCACGTGGCGTGTATTGAAGACAAAGTGTTCCGCTGACTCAGTGGCATAAGGGGACCACGGATTTCCACGTATTCTCCCAACTCGATCGATTACGCGGGGGTCTAGCCTCGGGATCATTGACTTCGATCCGGTTCTCGCCTTCGAGCCGTTCGCTGAAGATAGCAACATAGATGCCACTTGTATTCGCTATGCTGGGAAAAAATTGCCCGTAAGGCCGGCGCCGAGCACGGGAGGCCGCCCAGTACCCATGTCGGCGGCTCGACGTGAAGGTGGAATTTGAGGTGGCGCCAGTCCTCTCGCCAGCTATGCCAAGGGTCGTCCCACGGGTCGCCGCAGCTCACTTGCGCAAGGTCGACGAGGTTCATCAATGTCGCGGTATACGAGCAAACGGTGCAGGGCGGCAGAAACGGCGAGGTCTGCTGGTACTCCCGGAGGGCGGACCTCGTCCAACGCCAGGTATAGAGCTTCGACGCCCTCTCGATTGAACCGGCCGCCCTTGAGCGCCGCGTCCGCCCTGCTCCTTGGCAAGCTCGCCCATTCTGGCATATGCGCCCGATAGAGCAACGCGCCCGCGGGAAGGTGTTCGAGGATCACCCAAGATATCCCGAACTGATGGAATTCCAGGTAGTCGATCGCATCCTTTGTCCTGCCTTCTGTAACGAGTTGCGTCTTGTAGCGAAACGCCGGGATTGGAGCATTCTCGATAACAGTGCGCGCTCCTTGTCGGCTGCACTACGGATGCCGCGAACAGAACGCGCATCAAGTCGCGCAGCGCGGCCTGTAGCTTGGTGGAACTCGGATGGATCCTGATCGTGTACCGTGTTACGATGTTCCGCCGCGATCGCTGCGAGATCCTGAACAGGTCCGCAACACCAGTTGCCGAAAGATCGGACGTTCCGGGTTGGTGAACGGCTTCGAGAGCATCGGGTAGAGCAAGCGCGTTCAAGCGCAGCACACACCTCACCGCGATTGCTTTAAGCTAGATCCCGCTCGATTTTTCCACCGCGCTCGAACCCGATTTGGACCATTGCCAGATGGGGAACTTGTGCGTTGACCTTAAGATCCTTGCCAAGGGCGCGGGGTCGGCAAGGACACTACCGCTCGCGTCAGGAAGACAACTTCGGCTCGTATCGGCGGTGCTGACGTCACTCAAGCCGGATGTCGGACGGGGCAATAAGCACGGGTAATGGTTGGCTTGACGTGGAAGGTTAAATCCGGACAAAGCGGTTTGCCTTGGCTGCCTGATCCATGTCCTTCCGCCGAAAATATATCGCGCGCCCGCAGCGGATTGGGCTATGACCTTGCACGATAATGATCTGCTCGTCTTTGCGCATCGACTGCGTGATCTCGTGCGGCATGATCAGCGGTCGGCGCTGGAGATTGACGCTTTCGGATAGGCGCGATCCTGCGTTTTTTGGGCCCCAGCCAATGACGCGTGAGCCTCTCTTCACCTCGACCGTCATCTCGCCGCATTGGGCCGAGACGCTGCGGGCCGTGTCGAGCGCTTTAATCGCGGCATAGCTGGCAAAGGCGCAGCCGTCGATCCACGACGTCGCGCCATCCCTCCCGAAATGCCGCTCCAGTTGTCCGACCGATTGGTACATAAGCATCATGGAGATTCCGTACTTTCGGCCGCGATCACGCGCCTCTTCCAGCACCCGCATGTAGCCGAGCAGATCGACCTCATCGAGCATGAACAGCGCACGGCGCTTGAAGGTGCCATCGGCCTGCACCATTGCGTTGATCAGCGAGCCGATGATCACGCGGGCGATACCCGGATAGGAGCGCAGGATCGATGCCGGAATATTGATGAACACGTCATTCTTGCCCGCTACGATGTCGCTCGACCTGAACGCGTTCCCGCAGACAAGCGCCGCGTAGCTGTCGAGCGACAGCCATTGCGTGTCCTTAGAGGCCGTGGAATAGACGCCGCTGAAGGTCTGCTCAGTCATGTTGGTAAAGACGCCCAGCGTTTCGCGGATGAAGGCCGATCCCGAATGGTCCTGGATGTCGCGCAGCATGGCGAGCACAGAGGGTTCTGGCTCGGATACGATCTGCCGGAGACTGCGTAAGTTCCGTCGCCCATCATATTCGGGCGACAGCATGACATGGGCGAGCAGACCGGTCAGCAGATTGTGTGCCTGGTTCTGAAAGTAGGAGCCAGTCGAACTTTCAAAGCGCACGCTCTCCGACAAAAGCATGTGAGCAATGCCGACGATGTCCTCTTCCTTGTGCTTCGATTTCTCGATGCCGTCGAGTACGTTGAAGCCCATGATCGGGCTCGTCGGATCGAGCACCATCACCTCGCGGCTGAGCGCGCGGGTTCTATGCTCGACCACCATTGGCGCGACCTCGGTCGATGGATCGAGGCAAATCAGCGGCCCGGTGTAACGCAGCGCCGTGGGCACGACGTTGCTGGTGGTCTTGTATCCACCTGACCCGGCAAAGAAGAGCACGTGCGTTGAATCGAAATCCTGTTTGTAGGTCAGCAATGATGCCTTGCCGCCCTGGCCCCATGTTGCTGGATCGTTCGGATCGAAAGGTAATTGATGAACGACTTCCTTGTCGACCCGGTAACGCTCGCCAACGACGATCTCGCCATCTGGCGGAAACAGCTTTCCCGCCGCGGCCATCGACAGCCAGTTCGCGTCCCCGAAGATCCCGCGCTTGGCTCGCTTCACCGGTTCTGGAACAACCGTGGAGATGCGCGCGCCCACCGCCACCGCCAGGAAGCCGGCCACCAAGCCAATGACGGCGACGATGTCGAGATAGGAGAGTGCCCGGTCCCACGAGACCGCACCGCTCGCCACGTACGGCGCGAGCCGATCGAACTCGCGCAGGACATAGAAGCCGGCCACGAACAGAAAGCAGACAAGGTTCACTATCGCGATCGACCTTCGCCGGTGCAGCGGCAACGCACAAACAGTCAATAATCCGACGACCGGCCCAAGCAACAACGCGGGCAGGGGCGAGGCTCGTAGGAACCAGTATGATGTTTTTCCAGATAGCTCGCCGGCAAGCTTCGGCCAGTGCCAGCCGACGATGTAGACGGCAAAGGCGGTGACGGCAATTGGCACCAGAACGAGCAGCAGGCTGGGATGCAGTCTTTCCTTTAGTGCCACTTCGCCGCCTCCTCGATGTGAGATGATCCTCTATCATGCGAAGTCGCCTTGAAGGCTTGCTCACCGATATCGCGCAGCCGCCGATGCTCGTCGGTGCCTGGCACGACGCTTGCCAGTTCCGTTAGGCCGCCAAGCAGAAACGCTCGGTCGGCCCCCGCGAGACCCGCTCTGACGACGATGCCACCGAGCAGGAATTTCTCGCGGGCCACTCGTTTGCGATCATTCGTCATGAGAAACCTCCGCCGTCGTTCCAGACCCGCCACCTGGCTGTCGACGCGACGAAGCTGTTGCGCCAGCAGTCCCCTTCTTCTCCTCTTTGCGAAATCGCGCGGCAATCTGTTCGAAGACCGCGTCGAGTTCTTCCTCCGTGATCTCCATTTCCGCCAATCCCGTTTTTGTCGCGGCGCGCGCAAACCGCTCGGCGGATTTTACGATTAGCGTTCGTCTGCGCTCGCGCAGCTTCTCGATCTGGGCATCGATATCAGAGAGCGATGATTTTACGGCCATTCCAGCGTCCCTCGTGTCGGAGCAATCTCACGGCGATAGTTATACTATCTATTTCGTGATAGTAAAATAGGATAGGTTGCATCACCCCGAAAAAGCCGCAGCCGGAATTTCGGCATCGGCCGTCTTTACGGAAGAGCGGCATCGGCCCTCCGGTCCGATCGGTTTGAGGGCGCAATATACGTCGCTGGCGCGACGTGCTTGAAAGCTTCGGAGACACTCGTGGCGATCATGTTCGTTAGAGCGCAGGTGATCAGCAGGGGAGCGGGGCGCAGCATCGTCTCGGCCGCCGCCTACCGCCACCGCGCCCGGATGACGGACGAGCAGGCCGGGACGTCCTTCAGCTACCGTGGCGGCGCGTCGGAGCTGGTGCATGAGGAGCTGGCGCTGCCGGACCAGATACCTCTCTGGCTGAAGAGAACAGTCGACGACAAGACCGTCGCGGAGGCCAGCGAGGTGTTCTGGAATGCGGTAGATGCGTTCGAGACGCGGTTGGACGCGCAGCTTGCGCGGGAGTTGATCATCGCGCTGCCCGAGGAGCTGACGCGGGCGGAGAATATCGCGCTGGTGCGCGAGTTCGTCCGAGACAATTTGACGTGGAAGGGCATGGTCGCTGACTGGGTCTATCACGACAAGGACGGCAATCCGCATATCCACCTGATGACGACGCTCAGGCCTATTACGGAGGAGGGGTTTGGGCCGAAGAAGGTCCCAGTCCTGGGCGATGACGGAGAGCCGTTGCGTGTCGTTACGCCGAACAGGCCGAACGGCAAAATCGTTTACAAGCTCTGGGCCGGCGACAAAGAAACCATGAAGGCATGGAAGGTCGCGTGGGCGGAAACGGTCAACCGCCACCTGGCGCTGGCCGGCCATGAGCTCCGTCTCGACGGCCGCTCCTATGCTGAGCAAGGCCTCAATGGGATCGCGCAGAAACACCTCGGCCCGGAGAAGGCGGCGCTCGCGCGCAAGGGTGTCGAGATGTATTTCGCGCCCGCCGATCTAGCGCGGCGGCAGGCGATGGCCGACCGGCTACTCGCGGATCCTGCGCTTCTCCTCAAGCAGCTCGGCAACGAACGTTCCACCTTTGACGAGCGCGAAATCGCCAAGACGCTGCACCGCTATGTCGATGATCCAGTGGACTTCGCCAATATCCGCGCGCGGCTCATGGCTTCGGACGACCTCGTGCTGCTGAAGGCGCAGCAGATCGACACCCAAACGGGCAAGGTGACAGAGCCGGCGGTGTTCACAACGCGGGGGATCCTGCGCATCGAATATGACATGGCGCAGTCAGCCGAGGTTCTGTCGATGCGAAAGGGCTTCGGCGTCTCCGGTGCCAAGGCCGCCGCCGCCGTCCGAAGCGTCGAAACGGCCGATCCGAAAAAATCCTTCAGGCTCGATGCGGAACAGGTCGATGCGGTACGTCATGTCACGCGCGATAATTCCATTGCGGCGGTCGTGGGGCTTGCCGGCGCCGGTAAGTCGACACTGCTTTCGGCGGCCCGCGTCGCATGGGAAAGCGACGGCCGACGGGTGATCGGCGCGGCCCTAGCCGGCAAGGCTGCGGAAGGGCTGGAGGACAGTTCCGGGATCCGGTCGCGCACGCTGGCGTCCTGGGAGCTTGCCTGGGCCGGGGGGCGCGAAACAATGGAGCGCGGCGATGTGCTCGTCATCGATGAGGCCGGCATGGTGTCATCGCAGCAGATGGCGCGTATCCTCAGGGCTGTGGAGGACGCAGGCGCAAAAGCCGTGCTGGTCGGCGACGCAATGCAACTGCAGCCGATCCAGGCGGGTGCGGCGTTCCGGGCAATCACCGAACGGATCGGCTTCGCGGAACTTGCCGGCGTGCGGCGGCAGCGTGATGTCTGGGCGCGCGATGCTTCCCGTCTCCTTGCGCGCGGCAAGGTCGAAGAGGGCCTTGATGCCTACGCGCAGAGGGGCTGCATTGTCGAGACCGAAACCAGGGCCGAGATCATAGACCGCCTCGTTGCCGATTGGGCCGACGCCCGCCGGGACCTGCTTCAGAAATCTGCCGTGGGCGAGCATCCGGGACGTCTTCGCGGCGACGAACTGCTTGTGCTTGCTCACACCAACGATGACGTCAGAAAGCTGAATGAGGCCTTGCGCAAGGTCATGATCGACGAGGGCGCGCTGACAGGTGCGCGCCAATTCCGGACGGCACGTGGGCTTCGTGAGTTTGCCGCGGGCGACCGGGTGATCTTCCTCGAAAACGCCCGCTTCCTCGAACCACGGGCAAAGCGGCTTGGTCCCCAATATGTCAAGAACGGCATGCTTGGCACGGTCGTTTCATCCGGCGACGAACGCGCTGACGCACTGTTGACTGTACATCTCGACAATGGCCGGGACGTCGTGATCAGCGAGGATAGCTACAGCAATGTCGATCACGGCTACGCCGCGACCATCCACAAATCTCAAGGCTCGACCATCGACCGGACCTTCGTGCTCGCCACCGGAATGATGGACCAGCATCTGACCTATGTGGCGATGACCAGGCATCGTAACCACGCCGATCTCTACGTGGCGCGCGAGAACTTCGAACCGAAGCCGCAGTGGGCGCGTAGCGCACGTGTCGACCATGCAGCCGGCGTCACCGGTGAAATGATGGATACCGGGTTGGCCAAGTTCCGGCCGCAAGATGAAGATGCCAAGGAAAGCCCCTACGCCGATGTGAGGACGGACGACGGAACCGTTCATCGACTTTGGGGCGTGAGCCTGCCGAAGGCACTCGAGGAGGGCGGAATCAGGACCGGTGATACTGTGATGCTCCGCAAGGATGGCGTCGAAACGGTCACGGTAAGGGTGCCCGTCACTGATGAAAAGACCGGCAAGAAGCGTCTCGAGGAACGTCAGGTCGAGCGCAACGTCTGGACTGCAACCCAAATCGAAACTGTCGATGCGCGCAAGGCGAGGATCGAGCGGGAAAGCCGTCGGCCGCTTGTGTTCAGAAAGCTTGCTGAGCGCCTCGGACGATCCGGCGCCAAGACGACGACGCTCGATTTCGAAAGTAAGGAAGGCTATCGGGAGCATGTCCTTGATTTTGCCCAGCGGCGTGGCATCGACACGCTCGCCCGGGCCGCTGCGGAACTGGAGGAGGGTGCGGCGCGGCGGCTGGCGTGGCTTACGGAGAAGCGGTCGCGGTTGGCGAAGCTCTGGGAGCGAGCGAGCATAGCGCTCGATTTTGCAATCGACCGGGAACGGAGCGTCTCGTACAACGAGGAGCGCAGAGTATCCTTGGTTGCCGGCATCCCGTTAGCCGGAAACTATTTGCTTCCACCCGCCACCGAGTTCCCCCGCAGCGTTGAAGAGGATGCGCGTCTCGCGCAGCTCGCCTCGCAACAGTGGAAGGAGCGGGAGGAAATACTCCGGCCGGTGCTGCAGAAAATCTATCGCGACCCGGGTGGCGCGCTGTCGGCGCTCAACGCTCTGGTATCGGGCGGAGACGTCGAGCCGCGCAAGATTGCCGAAGATCTTGGCCTTGCACCCGAACGCCTTGGCCGATTACTCGGCTCTGACCGCATGGCCGATGGCCGCGCCGCTCGAAACGAGCGCAACGCAGCCATGGCCACCTTATCGGAGCTGCTGACTTTGGCGCGCGCGCATGCAACCGAGTTCCGCAGGCAGGCGGAGCGCTTCGCCAGCCGCGAGCAGCAGCGGCGCGCTCATATGGCATTGTCCATTCCCGCGCTTTCGAAAATGGCGATGGCGCGTCTCGTCGAAGTCGAGGCGGTCCGGGAGCGCGGCGGGGTCGATGCCTACAAGACGGCCTTCGCCTACGCCGCTGAGGACCGTTTGCTGGTGCAGGAGGTCAAGGCGGTCAACGAGGCGTTGACCTCACGCTTTGGCTGGTCTGCATTCACCGCCAGGGCCGATCCGATCGCCGAGCGAAATGTTGAAGAGCGGATGCCGGAAAATCTCGCCACTGAGCACCGTGAAAAACTGGTGCGCCTGTTCGAGGTGATCAGGCGTTTTAGCGACGAGCAGCATCGCGTAGAAAAGCAGGATCGCTCGAAAATCGTTGCCGGCGCAAGTATCGAGTTCGGAAAGGAAGCAGTGCACGTGTTGCCCATGCTTGCCGCCGTCACGGAGTTCAAGACATCCGTCGCCGATGAATCACGGGAAAGGGCGCTTGCCGATCCCTATTACAATCATCATCGCGCCGCGCTCATGGATGCAGCGACACGCATTTGGCGCGATCCGGCCGGCGCGGTCGCCAAGATCGAGGAGCTTGTCGCAAAGGGTTTTGCCGGCGAGCGGATTGCCGCAGCGGTCACCAAAGATCCGGCCGCCTATGGGGGGCTGCGCGGCTCCGGTCGCCTAATGGACAAGTTGCTTGCTCCCGGCCGGGAGCGGAAGGCTGCGCTTCAGGGCGTGTCGGAAGCAGCAAGCTGTGTCCGTTCTCTCGGAGCGTCTTATGCCGCGGCGTTTGAGGCCGAGACCAAGGCTATCGCCGCAGAGCGCCGGCGTATGGGGGTCGCCATTCCCGGCCTATCGCGGAAGGCTGAGGATACGCTGCGGCAGTTGAGGGCAAGAATGAAGAAGAAGAGTGGCGGGCTCGACGTTGCTGCGGGTTTGACCGATCCGACCGTCGCCCAAGAATTCGTCGCCGTCAGCCGGGCGCTCGACGAGCGCTTCGGCCGCAACGCGTTCCTGCGTGGGAACAGGGACGTTTTCAACTTTGTGTCGACAGCGCAACGGAATGCATTCGAGGCAATGCAGGAGAAGTTGAAGCTTCTTCAGCAGATCGTGCGGGCAGATAGCGGCCAGAAGATCGTTTCCGAGCGCCAACGACAGGCGGTCAATCGGGGTCCTGGTGTCGAGCGGTAGAGGCAATTCAAAGAGCTTCATTCACTCTCGGCAGCCGGTCCTTGCTGCACGGCGCGGCAGCGAGTTGCTCCGCAGACCGAACCGAAGAACGGGGTTGGAATCCGATGACGTTTCTCCTTTGGCATCAATCCGGTGCAAGTACACGCTCCGGTTTATCAATCAGGCGATAGAATTCTACGAAAAAAAACCTTTGACAGACACGGGAACCGGTCGGCCGGGTGCCACCCAACGTCTTTACCTGTAAATTCCGGTAGCGCGGCCAAGGCTACCTGCAAAAGCGTCCAGATACCGTAAAAGGCGAGGGTGTCCTGCGCGTCTATCCGAAAATGCAAGCCCTCGTCCGTCGGCCTCAGCGTCACGCGTGCGTCACCAAAGTCCAGCGACCGATCGACCCCCGTGGCGCCGATCGGGCTCCAGTATTCGCGGTAACGGGCGAAGACCTCGCTTACGCCCTGTTCCGCATTCTGGACTGCTACGAACGCTTCTGCGGTATGCTTGTACATCGGCACTCCTTGCTGCAAATCCTCGCGTGCATTGAATTATCAATTTCGGCTCTCGGCTGCTTCGCCACCTTGGTCCTGCACGCTCGTGGCACGGTTTTCGATACAGATCGCTGATGTATGACAACTCATGCGTGTCATACTCATGCACGCCTTGGTCGAGCGCTCGACTACTAATTCTATTAGTCGCCTAAGGGCGGAAACTCGTGTCCAGTGGTCTGAAGCACGTTTTCTTCGGAGAATGGAGATGGAGATACTAGCTGTGCCGGCTGCAGCGCGCGGAGAATTTGCTGACTTGATCGACTCGATGCATCGGCTGCGTGCGCGAGTCTTTGGCGACAGACTGGACTGGGATGTAGACATAAGGGACGATCGTGAGGCCGATGCTTACGATCAACTCAATCCCACCTATATCTTGGCCGTTTCTACCACAGGTGCAGTGGCGGGCTGCGCGAGGCTTCTCCCCGCTACCGGGCCGACGATGCTCGCCAATACGTTTCCGCAGCTCCTCTCATCGCGACGGCTCGACGCCCATGCAGGCATGGTCGAAAGCTCGCGCTTTTGCGTTGACACGGTGCTCGACGAGGGCAGGACAGGGGGAGTTCTCCATGGGATGACGCTTGAGATGTTCGCCGGCATCATCGAGTGGTCGATGGCGAACGGCTATTATGAAATCGTCACGGCAACGGACCTGCGGTTCGAGCGCATTTTGAAACGCGCCGGCTGGCCGATGCAACGTCTTGGTCAGCCGTGTCCCATCGGCAGCACGATGGCCGTAGCAGGCGTGCTTCCTGCCGACGCCGCGAGCCTTAATCGGATTCGCGCTGCTGCCTGTCGCCAGGAACACATGTGCACCACAACTTCGCTGCTTGAGGTGGCACGGCGTGGAACGGCGCCTTCTGCCGATTTAGCGCAAGCGGCCACACCCACAGAGGATGATGCAGGTCCTCACGAGGGATCAGATCACAACTGACGCTGCGCGATAGAGGAGAGGTCTTTGAATTCCGCGCGACCGCAGATCCTGATCGGTTCGACCGATGCGGATTACTATCTGCTACTCGTCCACATCCTGGAATCCGAGGGATATCAGGTCATTCTTGGTTCCGGGGTCGAGGAGATCGTCCATTTTGCAGGCGAGTACGATGTCGCAGCCATTCTTCTTGATTGTCGATCGGGAGAAAATTGGGTTCCCGCAGCCTGTGTAAAGCTGAAGCAGGAGCCGCGGACATTCGGGATTACGACGGTCGGGTTGATTGGCCCCGGTGCGGAAAGTCGGTTTATCGATCTGCTGAAAGCCGGGATTGACGAGAATTTCGTAAGACCGATCACTCCCTCTAAGCTGCTCAGCTTCCTGCGCGACCGTATCCTCCTTCCGCAAGTGTCGGATCCGATGGCGAACGACGGTCATATCCTCGTCTATGCAGGGATTGAACTGAATACCAACAGGCACAGCGTCAGGCGTCTCGGCATCAACGTCCACTTGGGACCGATCGAATTCCGGCTGCTGCAGTTTCTGATGGAGAACCACGAGCAGGCGTGCAGTCGCGCACAACTCATTGAAGCTGGTTGGCCGGAGCGCCGTTTCGTCGACGTCAAGACGGTGAATGTTCATATCGGTCGACTGCGCAAGGCGCTGAGCGTGACCTGCGGCCCTGATCTCATCCGCACGGTTCGATCGTCCGGCTACATGCTCGATGGTTCCAGTCAGGAACGATCGCAGTACAACCCGGCTCGGCCGGGCGAAGGGACTGGCGACTAGGACAGCCCCCTGGTTGACGAAAGGAACAGCTGTCATGGATCTGGTAATCCGAAATGGAGGTCTCATCACTGGCGACGGCAAGACGTTTCACAAGCGGGCTGCCGTATATGTCCGGAAGGGACGGATCATAGGTGTCGACGCCGCCGCAGGCGCTGAAATCGCGGCGCGAGAAACCATCGATGCGGCCGGCGGCATCGTTATGCCAGGTCTCATCAATGCACATGCGCACGGCTGTATTCGGGGGCCTTCCATGCCGAGCGGCTCGAAGCCATTTGCAGGCGATGATGTTGCCTATTTCCGGAACCGTCATCTTCTTCAGGGAACAACCACCCTTTTGAACGTCTGCGGTCTGGCCATGGCCGACGAAATAGATGTCGACAACGTAGAACGTCATGCCATGGATATCCGCGTTTCCACGGCTCACACTCCGAAAAACATCGCGGCGGCGCTTGTGGTCGACGGCAAGGGACTTTCAGCACGACACCTGAGCGCGACGACAGATGACCTGTTGGCCTGCGGCGCGGTCGCCCTTGGCGAGGCAGGTGGTGGGCAGACACTGGGTGGCGGCGCGCAAGAATACAGGTTCATCCCGCAAGCCTTTCTGCAAGAGTTCGGGGTCGAAGTGACACCCGCAGCCGCGAGGCGCTTGAAGAACGCGGTTCTTGGCCGCTATCTCGATCCGGCGGAAGGCCTGTCGAATTTAAAACTGACTAACGAGTTGGAGTGTTGCGGTCTTTCCGGGCTCGCCGATGCGGATCGCGTTCGCGATATCATTACGCGATCGGTGATGCCTTCGGTTGCCCTCTCGTTGGCCGGATTCGATGAAATCGCACGCGAAGCCGAGCGGTTAGGATATCCCGCGATCTTCCACAATGCGGCACCATCTGCGAAGCGTCTGATTGCCGCGGTCGAGAAGCACCCGAAAGCACGTCTCGTCGCCGGTCATAGCAATCACCCGAGCTTTCTCCCGGAGGAGGCAGTCTCGAACGCCCAGAACCTGAGAGGGAAAGGGGCCATCATCGATGTTTCGACACTGGATTGTATAGGGACGCGCTGGCGCAACGATCCATCCAACCTTGACGCACTGATCGATGCGGGCTGTGTCGATACGATTTCGACCGATTTTGCCGGCGGGCATTGGGATGGAATTCTTGAAGCGATCCAGCGAATGGTCAGAAAGAAGCAATTGTCTGCGGCCGAAGCGGTGGCCCTTGCGACCGGGAATGTCGCGCGTGTCTTCACTCAAATGGCCGGTGACCGCGGACTGATTGAAAAAGGCAAGCGCGCAGACCTGATCGTTGTCGACCACGTTAATCTGAGCCGGGTCAGGCATGTCGTGATCGCAGGCCGTATAGTCGTCAGGAATGGCCGGCTTATCTGACCGCGGCTGCAGTTGCGAGATGTCGGCGCCGGATACGATCCGATTGACACAAAGTGCAGTAGCGGTCGAGGTCAGTCGATCAATCGCATCCTTAGGCGCTGGAGGAGGGGGACCGCATCTCCATTTTTAAGCGTCTCAAAAGCCTCCAGGACAGTATTTTGCGCCCTGGGAGAAAGCTTGCCCCGCGTCGCTGCCGAGAACTTATTGATGAGATCCTCCCAGTCTAAGGGACGCGCCTTGTCCCCGCGTGGCGAGGTCACCTTGGATGTGATCGATTTGCCATCGGTCATTCGCAGGCATATCTGCGCAAGGGTCTCACCCGGAAAACGGGCGTCGATCTCAGGATTAACCGAGAGACGAACCTTGCGGGCGAATTCGATGAGGTCCGGCCTGCCCAGCTGCGCACCACCGACCGGCGCCAGCGCCGCAGCTCCATCGACAACAGCAATCGCTATGCAATAAGGCAGACTGTATTGGATCTCCGTCAATGTATTGGGAGACACGGTGTTTGAAAGTCGGAGAGCCCATTGAAAGGTCTGTACTTCGATTGATGCGATTTGTTCGGTCCTGATGTCACCACCTGACGAAAGCGCCGCGAAGGCATCAAGAGCGGGATGGATGTAGCGGCAGCAGGAATAGGGTTTGAAATAGACCCTCGAGATCTCAGTTGGATCACCCAAGTCCGCTATGATGCTCGGCCGGTCGAAGTGCGACGCATGATCGAGCAGATCCTGCGGCCCGGTAAATCCCCGCTCCGCAAGACGCAAGGCGGTCAGGCCCGTCAGGACACTCCAGGGAATACCCTCCTTGACGTCGTTCCCGGTGAGATTGGCATAGCCGGAGCTGCCGTTTGCCTCCTGGTTTGGCGCGAGGACCCCGGCTACAGCGAGTGCGTGTGCGAGTGCCGGGGGATCGGTTCTGTAGAGGCGGCCGGCCGTGGCCGCGGCAGCATAGCCGGTCCAACGTCCCGATTGTCGGCTTTTGATAGCTTGCGGGTTCTGCGCCACCGCGATGCGAATTCCGGTCTCGTATCCGAGAGCGATTGCGGTCAGGAGATCATCGGCGGATGAACCATTCGTAGATGCCACGGAGAGTGCTACGGGTATCACAGCCGCACCGGGATGACCGCGCGCGGCGCGATGGCCGTCGTCGAAATCGAGTGCGGAGGCTGACGCGGCGTTACAGACTGCCGCAGCAGTGACCCCGAGACATTCACCCGTAAACCAGACTGAAGCCCGGCCGCTTCCAAAATCTTGCCGGGCGACCGCGCGCATTGCGCGGGCACTCGGAACATCGCAGCCGACGACGTAAGCGGTGACTGCATCCACAATACAGCAGGCGGCACCTAGCCTCAGTTCGGGCGGCAGAGCATCGGAAGGATAATTCGCCAGATAATCTGCAAGGATCTCGGTGACATACATCAGCCTTCTCCGTAAAGCTTCGGCTGCCTGGCGTCAGTTCCTGCTAGATGAGTGGACGGATGACCCCGCGCCCCCCTCTGGCGAGAACCAGGTTTCGTAAACATGAGCGGCGACGTAAAGGTCCAGCATAGGCAGGCCAACGCACGTGATGAGGATCGGGAATTCCGATCCGCCGCCCGCGTCACAGAAATCCGTTAAGTTCATGACACCGAGCGCTGGGCCAAGCTGCTCCAATGTCGATCCCTTGCGCGAGAAATAGAGCGCCAGGCTTTGCGAGTTTCGCCGCGACACCATCGAAACGTCATCACAGAGCGCCAGTCCGGACCGAAGAACTTTTTGGATATGGCCGGACGGCGTCTCGTCTCCCCCAAGATGTAGGACAACGGCATTTGGGCAAATTTCCGCGCTGTCAAACACCGGTGCGCTGGCATTGGTAGCGGTGATGACAAACCCGCAACCACGCAGCCTCTTATTATCCGCGACAGCCTCAAGCCGAATTCGAGGTGACTGTCTGTGGCTTTTAACGAGTTGGCGCGCGGAAGCGCCTGAGCGGCTGCGCACGAATATCTTCGAGACGATGCCGGCTCCGAAATGATCGAGCACTCTGATGATCTGCTCGGCAATGGGGCCTGCTCCAAAGAGGAAAACAGAGAGTTCTTCTGATTTGGGGAAGAAAAGTTCAAGCGCCATTGAGGCATAGGTTGCCGTTCTTGCAGCAGAGATATCGGTTCCGTCCATCACGCAAAGCGGGCGCAGCGTGAAGCTGTCTAGCAGCAGGATCGTCGACGTCGAACGCGGCTGACCCAGTCGACGGTTTATCGCATTGGCACCGACCACCTTCACGGCCGCATATCTGGCCCCGACGCTGGAAAGCGCAGAGAGCTTCCAGCCCAATCGCTCGCCTTGCAACGTATCGCGGTAAGCTTCAAACTGGGGTTGGTTCCATAAGGCGGCTTCGGGAAAGGACAAAACAGATTTCAGGCCATGGGCTTGGCCCAAGCGGATGTCGGACCAAGCTGCCCTGGCGGCATCGTGGAGCGCGGAGGCCTCGAGACGGACGCCGAGGCGCTTCATTTCCGCAAGT
Source organism: Ensifer sp. SL37 (assembly GCF_026672675.1). Lineage (NCBI taxonomy): Bacteria > Pseudomonadati > Pseudomonadota > Alphaproteobacteria > Hyphomicrobiales > Rhizobiaceae > Ensifer > Ensifer sp. SL37. Next base: position 1,499,863 of record NZ_JAPPRN010000001.1, read on the forward strand.
GAAATGTATCTGGGTGTGCTCTCCATCACCGTTCTCCGTGGAATTGCCGACGTCATGCGACCGGGAGCAATTTCGCATCTGGAACGGAGGGATTAAAGGAAAGGTTCGGATACATTTTTGTCGTCTTTAAATGAACGACTTCCGCCGCTGAGGCGCTACTGAGTAGCAACTTAGGCTCAAAGAAGATAAGCCGATGAGTGTGAAATCGTCGATCTCGTTGACCGAGCAGCAGGATTCGTTTGCCCGTTCCATTTCGGGATCCGGTTTCTACGGCGGGACAAGGCGGCTATTTGGTTTCTACCGGTGGACATAGCCGCGGAATCGTTGTCGCGGCAATTTTCTACGGCGCGCAGGACCACATCAGAAAATATGCTCGCACGTATGCTGGCGGGGTAAGATTCTTACAGCCCCGAGGCCCTCGTCGGATTGACCCTAAATCAGTCGCGTCGGCGGTGGTAGCTGCGGTTCTGCACGTGGGGCTCGTCGACTTCGGCTGAGGAGGGCAAGCCGGCGCGCAGCTGTCAGGCGACATGTAAAACTGGTCCGGTAGCGACACCTAAAACTGGTCCCCCTTTCAGACCTTAGGAGGGACTAATGGACGTTGAGACAGGTACGAAGATCTCCGCGAGATTGGCGCGGAGAGAAGCGATGCTCGAACCGGACGAGGTGACTGCGATGCTGCGGCTCAAGAAGCTGGGGTGGGGCACGCGGCGGATCGCGGCGGAGCTGGGATGCTCGCGCACGACGGTACAGCGATACATCGAGACGGGTGGCTGGCGCGGGTATCGGCGAGCCCGCCGGGAAACGCAGCTCTCGAAGCATGAAGCGTGGGTCCGTGAGCGGTTCTTTCGCCATGGCGGCAATGCTGATGTCGTGCGGCAGGATCTGGCTCGAGAACTCGGCATTGAGGTCAGTCTGCGCACGGTTGAGCGAGCGGTCGCGGGGTATCGGCAGCAGTTGGCGGCATCGGCTTTAGCGACGATGCGCTTCGAGACACCGCCAGGCCATCAGATACAGATCGATTTTGGCGAGAAGCGAATGGAGATCGGAGGCGAGAAAGTCCGCGTCTACATCTTCGTGGCAACGCTTGGCTATTCGCGTCGCACATACGCGACGGCGTTTCTCCACGACCGTCAGTCTGCCTGGTTCGATGGGATGGAGGCAGCCTTCAGGCATTTTGGCGGTGTCACAAGCGAGGTCCTTCTCGATAATGCTGCGGCATTGGTAACACGGCACGACGCGGTGACCCGCGAGGTCGTGTTCAACGATCGGCTGCATGCCTTCTCCCGCTATTGGGACTTCCGTCCTCGCGCATGTGCACCATACCGGGCTCGTACCAAAGGCAAGGACGAGCGAGGCGTCGGGTATGTGAAGCACAACGCACTTGCCGGACACAGCTTTGACAGCATGGAAGGCCTTCACCTGCACCTTGCGTGGTGGATGCGCACGGTTGCCGATCTTCGATGCCATGGCACGACAGGCGAACCACCACTTGAGCGCTTTGTCCGCGACGAAGCTATGACGCTACACCCACTAAATGGCAGGCCGCCATTTCGTCAGATCCGAGAACTGCTGCGCAAGGTCCACGCCGATTGCGCCGTTGAGGTCGACACCAACGCCTACTCAGTCCCGTGGCGGCTCATCGGCGAGATTGTCGAGGTGAGGATCAGCGGTGGCCAGGTCCGCGTATTCCATGCTGGTCAGCTTGTCGCGAGCCACGCCGAGTCACACGGGCGTCATCGTCGCCTGACGGATCCCGCCCATTTTGTCGGCGTCAGCGGCTTCGGCATGCCTGTCAAGCAAGCCGCGCAGGCCGATCCGCCCGCTCCCAAGCTGCCCGAACTTCTTCGCCCACTGTCGGAATATGAGCGGTTGATCGGAGGGCAATGGTGATGGCAGTTGATCACGACACGCTGATCGGCTGGCTGAGCCGGCTGAAGCTCACCGCCATCCGCGACCAGCTCGACAACCTTCTTGACGAAGCCTCGCGCGCGGATCTCACCATTCGCGAGACGCTCGCATTCCTGTGCGAACGCGAGATTGCAAGGAAGGACGAGAGACGCATCATCATGGCGATGAAGATCGCGCATTTCCCGCATGCACGAGATCTCGAGGGATTTGATTTCGAGGCGCAGCCCAGTGTCGATCCGCAACAGATACGAGAACTCGCCACCGCCCGTTGGGTGGCAAATGGTGATGCCTTGCTGCTGCTCGGTCCACCTGGCGTTGGGAAGTCCCATCTCGCGATTGCGCTTGGAAGAGAGGTCATCCGTCAAAACTACACGGTGTTGTTCACAACGGCGCAGGCATTGGTCGCAACGCTCGTGAGAGCACATGGCGAAGGACGCCTGGAAGAACGACTTGGGTTTCTCGCCAAGCCCAAGCTGCTCATCATCGACGAGCTTGGCTATCTTCCACTCGAGCCCAATGCAGCCCACTTATTTTTCCAGCTCGTATCGAGGCGCTACGAGCGGGGTGCAATGCTCGTCACCTCCAACCGCAGTGTCGGAGAATGGGGAACAGTGTTCGGCGACCCCGTCGTGGCAACTGCTATCCTTGATCGGTTGCTGCATCACAGCCACGTCATCACAATCCGTGGCGACAGCTACAGGCTACGAGAAAAGCGCCGTAGCGGGCTTCTACAGAAGTCCACGACGGCAGCCGGTATGGAGAGTAACTAAACACCCTTGGCGGACCAGATTTGCGTGTCGCCTAAGGACCAGTTCACGATGACGCTTGATAGCAGCGAATGACTAGAGAATTTGGCTGCCCGCATTCTTCGCTGAGGTCGCTATGCAGGCCAGGGGGAAGGACCGTGGGGACTCCCGTCCCCAAGGCGTTGATTTGCGGTTGCAGGCTTAGCTTGCGAACAAAATGTGTCATGTCGGTATATGCCGGTATCAGCTGACCAATACGCGAAGGAGCGTCCGGAGCGATCCCGCCTTATCCAGCGCGTACACCTTATCAATGGCTTCGCAAGCACCGCTGTCTCCCACGACCGGGCTCGCAAGTCGCAAGAACTTACCCTCGAGAGCTGATTTCGGCATGGGGTTACTTGCCTCTCCCTCCGCAACGTCCACGTGCCTTTCGAAGATTTGTCCGTCGCGCAACTGTAACCAAGCGCTTGCGGCGTGAGCGCCTCGAGGCGAGGCGTGGCTGGTATGTGGCCTGAGCTCGATACTGTCTTGAAACCGCCCGGCGATCTCGTCATGAAGCCAATCATCCACGAACCAGTCGGGACCGGGCTCGACGCCGAATACGGCCATGGCTATGGCGTGCGGTGCGCTGAACTGTGCTGCCCACATGTCCCGTGGACGCACTTTGCAAAATGGCGGTTCGCACACGATCGGAGGCGCGGTCACGATCAGCTTGGCATGCAAGCCGTCGGCAGGATCAATGCCGGCCATACGGATGACGTCGCGGCTGGCCTGGACACTGCTTAGGATGAGTCGGCAGCAACTGAATGGCTTGAAGCCAACCCGAAGAATTTCGTAGGCGTCCCCCAAACCTTTGGTCAGTTTATCGAAACGGCACTCGTCGGCGCCCGCCATCCGCCAGAAACCTGTCTCACCCTCGAAGACATCCAAAGGCCCCTCGTAGCCGGCAGCGGCAAGGCGTGCGGCCAAGACTCCCATTTGCGCGGCCATGCCGAAGTTGTTCTTCGCCATCGAAGGCGCGTCTCCGTAGACGGTCTTCATGACGGACGCTACTGGCGCATTCGCAGCAGCGATCGCGATGGCATGCGCCGCTCGTCCGGCGTCGAGACGCATGAGTCTCGCGGCCGCGGCTGCTGCACCGAATATCTGCCAAGTCCCATGGCCGTGAATCGCCTTTCTGGGCTGGACGTGAGCCAGTGAGATGCCAACGCGGCAACTCACCTCATAGCCGATGATCACGGCCGCGAGGAATTCTGTGCCTGAAGACTTCGTGTGCTCAGCGACCGATAAGGCTGCCGCAATCACCGTGGCTCCGGGATGGCCCTTCTCGTAGATGTCGTCGAAGTCGAGCGCATTGATCAAAGTGGCCTTGACGAAGGCGGCCGCCGCCGGTTCGGCACAGCCACTGACAGGTCCGCCGGAGGAGGGTGCGACCTGGCTGTCCCCCCGTAGGTTTCTCAGCATTCCAGCCGTGGGCAGCTGGCGCCCACCGAACAAGCAGCCAAGGGAGTCCAGAAGGCAAAGCTTGCTCCTGTCGAAAACGTCGCTCGGAACACGAGCGAGTGCTTCCTCGGCGATGTAGCTGCCGAACGTTTGCGTGATGAAAGCGGTCATATCTGTGTCCGATTACCCGACGATGGCGATTGGCGGTCCATTTTCAGGTGCGCGTTGTCTACGTGCTACTAGAAGAAATTGGTGCCCCGAAGGTCTGCGCAGAGGAGCTGCAGGAGGAATTGCAACGATCACTGCGCCTGCAACCTCGGTCGACGCGTGCCTGATCGACAAACGAAACCTTGTGTGACGCGGCGGGAATGAGCTTGCGGACTACCCCCACACGGTCGAGATCGAGGTGTGCGGAAACCACACCGACCTGATCGACGGCGCGGGCTACAACCTGTCCCCAGGGGTCGCAGACGAGAGAGTTGCCGTAGGTGAAACGGCGATCTCCGTCCGCTGCAGTGTAGCCTCCCCACTGACCACAGGCGACGAAATAGACTTGGTGCTCGATCGCGCGTGCACGGCAGAGCACTTCCCAGTGGTCCTTTCCCGTCTGTAACGTGAAGGCCGCGGGCAGAATGACCACATCGACGCCGGCGTCTGCAAGCGCATCAAAGAGCCGGGGGAAGCGAAGGTCGTAGCAAATCGCACAGCCGATCCTGAAACCGCCGGATTCGTAGACGAACAGGCTTTCTCCGGGCGCAACGGTGGCGGATTCTCGATACATCTTGCCATCTGGCGCCTCGATGTCGAACAGGTGAACTTTGCGGTAGCGGCCGACCTCGTTACCTTCTGGGTTAAAGACGACCGTTGTGTTGTAGATCTTCGAACTCCCATCGACCCTTTCGAGCAAGCTGCCGCCGTGGATCCAGACCTTTTGCCGGGCGGCGAACGTCTGCAACATGCGATAGGCGTCGCCGCCCGGCATATGATCAGCCGCCGCCAGTTTCTCCGCCACCGTGCCGCCGGACCAGTCGAAATGTTCCGGGAGAACGATGAGATCTGGTGTATCGCGTGTGATTGCCTGCAGCATCAGGCTCTCGGCCGCGCGTAAATTGCTGTCGCGGTCGGGTTGGGAGTTCATCTGGACGAGGGAAATCTTCATTATACGATCCGATCCAGTTCGAAGATGGAATGGCCGGCCTCAAGGTAGGGCCGGAGCTTAAGGGAACGCTGTTGGCGCTCGAGGGCGACGTCCGCGATGCAGCGCATATCGGACGGATCGGCAACGAAGACACCCTCCGTATCTGCTAAGACCGCATAGCCGGGCAGCACGGCCGCCCCGCCGCATGCGATCGGGACGTTGATCGCGCCACCAATCTGGTGCCGGCGGCTGGTCGTCTTGGACGAGACTCCGCGACACCACACCGGGAAGCGGCTGGCGCGGATCTCGTCGATGTCGGTGCAAGGACCATCGACGATAATGGCGACAGCGCCACGCGCTCGGGCAGCAGCAACGACACCGCCGCCGACGCAGGCGACGTCGTCCCGGTCGACCCGGGAGATGACGAGAACATCTCCCGGGCGGAGCAGATCGATTGCCGTGTAGATGACGGCTCCATCACGGCCGGGCGCGGCGACCGTGACTGCCGTTCCAATTGCCTTGACCGGAAAGACCGGCGCAATTCCTGCCCCAACAAATCCAAGATATTCGAAGTGGCCGATGGTTGCGGTTTCGACTCCCTCAAGCAGGGTTCGCAATGCGTCCGGAATCGCTTGCAGCTGTTTTTCGATCTTGTAAGGCTGGGACATCGATGAACTCCGATCTGCCCTGTGGTTCACAAATCAGACCGGGCGCTCGCCGGATGTCGTCGTCCGATGCATAATCCGGATCGTGTTCGGGTCGAATGAATCGCGCCGGTGCATCGTGCAACGGTTGTCCCACATCACTATGTCGCCCACGCTCCATTTCTGGACGAAGACTTCCGGCGTGTTGGTGGTGTGCTCCCAAAGCCTTGAGATCAGGTCGTTGCTTTCATCGAGCGGCAAGCCGACGATCCACGCCCCTTCCGACGTCCCGCCAAGATAAAGCGCTTTGCGGCCCGTCTCGCCGTGGCTCCTGACCAGCGGATGAACGACGCCGCTCCACTCGCGAAAATCCGCGCTCGTCGGTTCGCCTTTCCCGAGGCGCAATTTTCCCGTTTTGTCGTAGACGTTCTGGAAGAAGATCTGCCGCCCCTCAACAGCACTGCGTAGCTCCTCGGGGAGCGTTTCAAAAGCCTGGTAGGTCGACAGGAAATACGTGTCTCCGCCGGAAGCGGGAACCTCGATCGCCCTGAGGATGGCGCCGGCGGGCGGGCGTTCGTAGAACCATGTGTCCGTGTGCCACGTCGCCTCGCTGTTGCCGAGCGCGCCGCCCGGCTTGCCGTCCTTCATCACATTGCTGATCACCAGAATTTCGCGATGGATCGGGTGTCCGCCTTCCTGTAATTGCTTGGGATGGATGACGAAATCTCCGAAGTGACGGGAGAAGTCGACCTGCTGCTGGTCTGTGATATCGGTCGCCCGAAAGCGAATGACGCCGTATTGCAGCCAGTAGGATCGAACTGCCGCAATGTCCGCGTCGTTGTAGTCGGAGAAATCGAACCCGACGATATCTGCGCAGACGTTGCTGTCATTCTGGATTGCCGAAACTCTTGTTTTCATGTGTGTCTTCGCCTCTGTGTGGGAAGATCCCGGGCTCGGGATCACATAGAGCTTAGCGGAGTGATAAGTCGGCATTCCAATATCAATTCGTTTGCATTAATATTGGAATACAATGAATGTCACTATTGCTCCAGCAGTTGGACAGCGGAATGGGCGATGGCGAGGTCTACGCGGCAGCCGGCCGAGAGCTTCTCGAGACGGGTCGAGCGGATCATGGACTTCAATGTGATCCCGCCATCGACGAGCATCCAGGCCTCGAGATAGGCGCCCAGATTGACGACCTTTTGGACGGTTCCCGTCAGGCGGTTTGCCGGTTCGTCGAGGGCCCCTGCCGCATCTGCGAGCCTAACGGCCTCCGGTCTGATACAGCAGAAGCGCACATCGTCAGGATCAACGTCCTCTGCCGGCTCGGCGGTGAGCACCGCCTTTCCCGCGCCGAGGGAAACCTTCAGCTTCCGATCGGCCCCGGTCTCTGCGGATGCCGGGAGGATATTGGACTTGCCTATGAAATCTGCCACGAAGGAAGTTCTCGGGCGGCCGTAGATATCCGCGGGCGCTCCTTCCTGCGCGACCACTCCGCCATGCATGACTATGATCCGATCGGACATGGCCATCGCCTCTTCCTGGTCGTGTGTGACATAGATGAAGGTCATGCCGAGATCTTCCTGGATCTCTTTCAGCTCGACGCGCATCGCTTCCCGGAGTTTAAGGTCAAGGTTTGAGAGCGGCTCATCGAGAAGCAGCACCGACGGCGAGGGCGCAATCGCCCGGGCGACCGCGACCCGTTGCTGTTGCCCCCCTGAAAGTTCCTTCGGATAGCGATCCTCAAAGCCCTCAAGATGGACACTCTTCAAGGCTCGTGAGACACCGTCGGCGATTTGCTCGCGGGGCCGGCCCTGCATCCTTAGGCCAAAGCCGACATTCTGGGCGACCGTCATATGCGGGAAGAGTGCGTAGTTCTGGAAGACCAGTCCGATTTTCCGGGCTTCCGGCGGGACGCCTTGCTGATCGCGGCCGCGAATTCGGATTTGTCCGCTCGAGGGCGCTTCAAATCCGGCGATCATATTGAGGGTCGTCGTCTTACCACATCCGGACGGACCAAGAATGCTGACGAATTTTCCCTTAGGGATGGCAAGGCTGATATCGTCGACGATGCGGTTTGCACCGAACTGCTTGCTGACGGAAAGGAGTTCAATATCGATGGTGGTCATTTGCTACCCCCGTGGAATTGGGCGGAGAAGCCGCCGATCTTTTCGAAAAGGATGATTACGCCAAGGATGAAGAGGAGTGATGTGACATTCACGGCCGCAAGCACCGGATCCAGGCTGTATTCGAGATGATTGATGACGGTAATCGGAAGTGTCGTCTGACCGGGTCTGACCAGGAAGACGGAGAGCGGGATGTTGTTGAAGGAAATGATGAAGGCGAAGGTCATCCCCGAGAAGAGGCCGGAGCGGATCAGCGGTAACAGCACGTATCGGATCCTCTGCGTGACGCTAGCGCCCAATACGCGTGCCGCGCGGTCCAGCCGCTTGTCGAAACCAAACATCGCCGTGGCCGCCATGCGCACGACGTAGGGCAACGTCAGAATGATGTGAGCCATGACAAGGCCGGGTGTCCCTAGCAGGTCGTAAAGTCCAACCGAGGACAGGAACAGGACGACGGCCACGCCCTTGACGATTTGCGGGACCGACATGGGTGACAAGAGGAACGCCATGATGGCGGTATGCCCCGGACATTTTGCGTAGGCGACGCTGTAAGCTCCAAGGACGCCGAGCAGTCCGCTAGCGAGCGATACGATGACGGCAAGTTCGACGCTGAGTAGAAACGGATCGAGCCAGCGGCTAGTCCATAGTGCCGCGTACCATTGAAAGGTCCATTCGCTTGGGATGAACGTCACAGCCGAAGTTGGACTGAAAGAGGCCGCAACGACGACCACCAGCGGAAGAGTGATAAAGGCAAGGATGGCGACAAGCGCCATCCTGAACAGATATGTGAGCAGTCGGTTCATCGGAGCCTCCCGAAATTAAAGGTGAAGTTTTTGGTGGAGGCGCGACTCCAGCTTGGATCCGACGAAGCCGGCGGCCAGCATCAGGATGAGAAGAACGTTCGCCATGACCGCCGCGAAGGGCCAATCGAGATAGAACAGCACCTGCTCGTAGACCATTGTGGCCATGACTTTGAAACCAGCGCCGCCAAGGAGGGCCGGGGTCGCATAGGCGCTTGCGGCCATGGTGAAGCCAATCAAGAAGGAGCTTACGATTCCTGGCACGGAGAGCGGCAGGATGATGTGCCGGATTACAGCAAGACGTGACGCGCCAAGAATTTGCGCAGATTTTTCCAGACTGGGGTTGATACCCTGGAGGCTCGTCAGAAGCGACAGCACGCCAAATGGCAGGATGACGTGAGTAAGCCCAACCACGACGCCGAGAAGGTTTTTCGACAAAGGCAAGGGTTCCGTGATCAATCCGGTCCACATCAGCGCGGAATTGATAAACCCGCGATCTTCAAGAATGATGAGCCAGCCATAGGTGCGAAGCACGACCCCCGCCAATTCGGGCGCAATGGCAAGCGCGAAGATGACCGTTCGCCAGCGCGACGTGGCGCGAGCCAGATAGTAGGCGAGGGGATAGGCTAAGACGGTCACGCAGAGCGCAACGAGGCTGGACATCACGACGGTGCGGGCCAGGCCAGCAAGGACAAGGTCGTTGCTGAAGAAGCGGCTGTAGCTCGCAAGTGTCGGGCCGCCCTCCGTTTGACTTTGAAAGCTGATCCCGATCATCATGCCCATCGGTATCGCGAAGAAGAGCACCAGGACGAGCGACGGCGCGACCATCGGCAGAAGTCCCTTGGCAGGGGCTCCGGCGGGCGGGGGCTTTGTCGGAGTGGAGCAAACAATGACGGCCATGATCTACCTCACTTGGCCGCCGCGACGACATCACGTTCCCATCGTTCGCCCCAGGCGGAGAGCCGTGTTGCGACCGCCGCGAGATCGGGCAACAGAAGGGCCTTGAGATCGGCTTCGGTGGTGATCTGCTTGGCGCGGATATCGGCGGGCACCTCGATGTCGATTCTGCCGCTGCCGACCTTGTAGCCGGTGACCCATGCCTCCTGGCTGGTCTTTTCGAGAAAGAAGTTCACGAACTTGAGAGCTGCGTCTCGGTTCGCCGCGTGCTTCGGGACGTTCAGGGTTGCGACCAAGGGGATAGAGCCTTCCTTCGGCAGAACATAGTCGACCGGCAAACCGCTATCGACGAGCAGCTGCGCGCGCCCGTTCCAGAATGGCATCGCCCAGACGTCGCCCCCTTTGAGGTACGTTTCCATGACTGAGGATGACTGCTCAAAGCCGATCGACTGTCCGGCGAGCTTGGCCATGGCGGCAAAGCCGGGATCGACGTTCTCGAGCAGATCTCCACCATGGGCGACCGAGAAGATCTCCATCAGGTAGGCGGCCATCACGTTTTGGAATGTCGGCAGAATGATTTTGCCCTTGAGGCCATCATCCAAGAGCGCGTTCCAGGAATTTGGACGCTCTGCCAGCTTGTCCGTCCGATAAAGAAGCGAGAGATACTGTACTTCGTGAACCGCGCCGCAGGGGCCAGCAACGCCGGCAATCACCGACGACAGACGCTCAAGATTAGGAACCTCCTCTGGTGAAAATTCCTCAAGCAGGCCCTCCTTGCATCCTTCGAGCGATTGGGAAGCGGTCATTACGACGACGTCGAAGCCAGGGCGGCCATTGGTGGCCTTGATCTTGGCGTAATCCTGGGAGGCGGAACCGACGGCGTCGTAGATTACCTTTATCCCGAACCTGGCCTCGAAAGGCTCAATGATCCGCTCCCGAATGATGGTTTCGTACGGCCCGCCATAGCTGTTGACGATGAGCGTTTCGGCGTGGCCGTTCGCAGCCAAAACCATTGATACGATCGCGGGCGCGCACAGCGCAGTGTACCTCATGACGATCCCCTTTGTTGGTGTTGTCGGTACGGTGACATTGCGCCAGCCAGTCTTGCGATCTCCAATATTGATTTCCCGGTATTGATACGGAAATCATATCAATCGTGTTGCATTCGCTGAGCTGGCGGACGGCGTGAAGCGGATTCGGTCTTGAGGGCCTCAAGCTCTATGAATCCGCGCTTGGGTTTATACGCGCTGCCACAGGCAGCCGCTCTGTCACCCCGGCTGGCAGATTTCGTTGATTAGGCGTGGATTGGCTTTCAGGGATTTGAAGATATGAAGCCAGAACCGGTAATGGCTTTCGCGATTGAGATCCCTGGCCTCGAATGCGCGCTTGGCCGCAGCGGTCACGGCGTCGCAGCCGTAAAACTCCATCGCAAGTTCCACAGCCGCCGCCACCGCGACGTCATTTTGCGGACCCGCCTCGTTTGACGGTTCCAGTACATTCTTCAAAGGCTTCGACATGGCGACTCTCCTGTGAGAGTCCGGCGAGGAAATGTGGCCGGACGGTCTCACAGCGAAGATCGCGTCGTCCGGAAGCACACGGTGCCGCTCATATCGAACAGGTTGAATCTTAGCTTACTTCCCGCCCTGGGAGAAGTCCAAAACTCTGCGCTGAAATCTTTGGTCGAGCTTCTTTGAAGTTTTCGGGCTGACGCCCGAGATGATCTGGCTCCTGTGCAAGCTGTTAAGCGGCACCGGCATTGCGGATGCTGGAGCCTTGCCTAACTTGATCATCTCTCAGTTGGAGGCACCCCTAAGTTGCTTTGAGGTCGCGTCCAGCCAGTTTTCAACCCGAAGGTTGGGAATGCGCGTGAACTCACGGGCATTGGCTGTGACGAGGACTGCTCCTGCGGCACAGGCATGAGCAGCGATCAATAGGTCATTTGGGCCGATTGGTTTGCCTGCAGCTTCCAACTCAGTGCGGATGTTGCCGTACTTGGCATCGGCGGGCACGTCGAGCGCGAGCACCAGAATGCTTTCTAGAAGGGCTTCGATTTGGGCCAGCAGCTTCGGGGAACCCTTCTTGGCGCATCCATAACGCAATTCTGCCGCCGTTATGATGCTGACGCAGATTGCCTCCGACCCGACCGCCGCAATACGTTCAGCGACCTGCCCTCTCGGGTTCCGAGCCAACTCGGACACGATATTTGTGTCCAGCATGAAAAGGTTGCTCACAGGTCGATTTCCTTGGCGGGCAACAAAGTCTCGTCAATATCTGGGAACTGATCTTCAGGCCCAAGAGGATCCAGACCTGCCAAGACTTCCAGCAGGTTCTTGCGACGCAGCGGCTCTATTATAAGCCGATCCCCGTCGCGATGGATCATCACTCGATCGCCGGGAAGCTCAAAGTCAGCCGGGATGCGAACAGCCTGGCTCTTGTTATTCCGGAAGAGCTTAGCTTCCCTCGCAGGAGGTTCGTTGTGTCTAATCTGCGGCATAAAACTCTCCTCTGCATATACATTTTGCATATACACACTGACAAGCGAGATTTCAAGTGAGAGCTTGACTGTCGGTGAAAGGAAGGTTTCCTGCAAACAGGATCAAGGCCGTGATAGCAGCCAAACTCGATCTCATGCGACCGGGGCAAGGTGGCAAAGTGTTGTGGCGTTCTGGTGCGGGAACAGATCGGTCTTCCGGTCGCGATCGAGGGATTTCGGAAAGCACTGCTGCAGCGCAAAGCCACGCTCGGCGACATTGCCAACCAGGCCGAACGTCGTGGTGTTGGCATCGTGATCTGCCCTATCTGGAGGCGCAGGCCGCCGATGTTTAGGAAAGTCAAAGATGTTGGCGCTTCGGTGCGCGGGTGCATGTGCATATCAAAACGCTTGCATTGGCACAATGTGACGGCGGTTGATGGTCGCGGGACGGCCCTTAATGGACAGAGTCGTATCGCGCTTTTCGCGTTCTGCCACGACCTTGCCCTTTGCGACGACACAAAGCCGCTCGGCACGCAGGCGAACCGCCTCGATGGGGTTGCCCGCATGGAGTACGACGAGGCTTGCGGATTTGCCCACGGCTAGACCGAGATGATCGAGGCCCATAATCTCGGCATTGATCTTGGTGACCATGTCGAAGCAGGTGCGCATGTCTGTGGGCGAGGACATCTGGGCGACGTGCATTCCCATGAAGGCGACGTCGAGCATATCGGCTGTACCGAGGGAATACCAGGGATCGAGCACGCAATCCTGACCCCAACCGGTGCGGATGCCGGCCTTCAGCATCTCGGGCACTCGCGTCAGGCCACGGCGCTTAGGGTAGGTGTCGTGGCGCCCCTGAAGCATGATGTTTATGAGTGGATTGGGGATCACTGAGATGTCGGCTTCCGCAATCAGCGGCAGTAGCTTCGAGACGTAGTAGTTATCCATCGAATGCATCGATGTAAGGTGCGAGGCAGCTACCCGGCCTTGCAGGCCGAGCCTCTGGGTCTCATAGGCAAGCTGCTCGATATGGCGCGATAACGGGTCGTCCGTCTCGTCACAATGCAGGTCGACCATCAGGCCGCGCTTTACCGCGATCTCGCATAGTTCGGTAACGGAACGCGTGCCGTCGGACATGGTCCGCTCAAAATGCGGAATGCCACCGACGATGTCGACGCCCATGTCGAGGGCGCGGATGGTGTTTTCGCGAGCATTCGGCGAGCGATAGAACCCGTCCTGCGGGAAGGCGACAAGCTGGAGGTCGATATAGGGGGCGATCTCCTTCTTGACCTCTAGCAGTGCTTCCACCGCAAGAAGGCGGTCATCGCATGTATCGACATGGGTGCGGATAGCGAGGAGACCCATCGAGACCGCCCAGTCGCAATAAGCTAGCGCCCGCTGCTTGACGGCCTCGTGGGTCAGGAGCAGCTTGAGTTCGCCCCACAGCGCGATGCCTTCGAGCAGCGTACCTGAGGCATTGATACGTGGCAGGCCGTAGGACAACGTTGCGTCCATATGGAAATGCGGATCGACAAAGGGCTGACTGACGAGGTCGCCCGAGGCGTCGACGACACGACCAGCCTCGGCATCGATGCGTGGCTCGATCGCGGCGATCCTATCGCCCTTGATGCCGATGTCGGCGACGTTGCCATCGGGTAGCGTGCCACCTTTTACGATCAGGTCAAAACTCATCTTTCGCCTTTCTGGTACGGGATCATCAAAGCTTTAGGGTATGCGGCACGACGTGCGACCAGGATCAGCGCCAGGATCGACAGCGCATACGGCATCATCAGGAAAACCTGATAGGGCACGATGCCGCCCGAAATTTGCTGCAGACGAACCTGATAGGCATCGAAGGCGGCGAAGAGGATGGCGCCGATCAGTGCCTTTCCTGGCCGCCAGGAGCCAAAGACGACGAGTGCGATGCAAATCCAGCCGCGTCCATTGATCATCTGGAAGAAGAACGAGTTGAAAGCCGAGGTGGTGAGAAAGGCACCGCCGACCGCCATTAACGCGCTACCGACGACAACGGCGCCCATGCGGATGCCCGTGACCGAAATGCCCTGCGCTTCGACCGCTGACGGATTTTCGCCGGCAGCACGAACGGCGAGACCGATGGGCGTGCGATAGAGGATCCAGGCAACGGCTGCAACCGAGATGAATGCGAGATAGGTCAATGGCGTCTGGGTAAACAGCGCCTCGCCAACGACCGGGATGCTGGATAAGCCCGGGATCGGCAGGGGCTGGAACGGCTCGATTTTGGGCGGCGACGTCACTTCGGGCAGCGCAAGGCGATAGACGAAATAGGTAAGGCTTGTGGCAAGTAGCGTAACACCGATGCCGACGACGTGCTGCGACAGTCCGAGTGGTACCGTAAGCGTCGCATGCAGCAGGCCGAACATGGCACCGAAAAGGGCAGCGACCAGCAAGCCGGCCCAAAGATCGCCGCCGGAATATGCGGTAAACCAGCCGGCGAAAGCGCCTACCGTCATGATCCCCTCGATGCCGAGGTTAAGAACGCCCGCGCGCTCGCAGATCAACTCGCCCATCGTCGCGAAAATCAGCGGAGATGCTATGCGGATTGCGGCAACCCAGAAAGAAGCGGTGAAGAGGATTTCGAGCGCGTCCATGTCACCTCCACCTGATTCGGAATCGCGTCAGAAGGATCGCGACAACCATCGTCAGTAACGAGGTGGCGACCATGACGTCGGCTATGTAACTCGGTACCTTGGCCACTCGGCTCATGGCATCTGCGCCGACGAAGATGCCGGCGACGAAGATGGCAGAGGCGATGACGCCGAGCGGATTCAGCATGGCCAGCATAGCGACGACGATGCCCGCGTAGCCGTAGCCTGGCGACAGGTCGAGCGTCAGGTTGCCTTTGAGCCCGGAGACTTCGGAAAAACCCGCGAGAGCGGCCAATCCTCCCGAAAGCAACGCCGTCTTCATCAGAGTGCGGTCGACCAGAATTCCGACAAAACGTGCGCCCTCGGGATTGATGCCGACGGCGCGCATTTCGTAACCGAGAACCGTCTTTTTCATGACGATCCAGATGAGGACGGCCGAAGCAAGGGCGATGATGAAGCCATAGTGCAGGCGCTTGCCCTGGATAAGGCGCGGCAGTTGTGCTTCGGCAATGACCTTCTGCGATTGCGGCCAGCCGAGCCCCATCGGATCCTTGAGCACACCTTCGAGCAGCATCGACACGAACAGCAGGACGATGAAGTTAAGCAGCAACGTTGTGACCACCTCGTCGACGCCGAAACGCGTCTTCAGCACGGCTG
This sequence comes from Ensifer sp. SL37, assembly GCF_026672675.1. Lineage (NCBI taxonomy): Bacteria > Pseudomonadati > Pseudomonadota > Alphaproteobacteria > Hyphomicrobiales > Rhizobiaceae > Ensifer > Ensifer sp. SL37. The sequence continues at coordinate 1,515,325 of NZ_JAPPRN010000001.1, forward strand.
GGCCGAGCAGAAGCAACGCGCCTGCGGCCATGACGGCGACCATAATTACCGGGATTAGAACAACCGAAGGCAGGGGCAGTGCGCCCGTTCCCAGCGCCACGGTGACGACGCCACCGATGTAGAGTTGGGCTTCTGCGCCGATGTTCCAGAGCTTTGCCCGAAAGGCGACGGCGATCGCCAAACCCGTGAAGATCAGTGGCGTCGCCCGGGTCAAGGTCTCTAGGAATGCGAACTGTGAGCCGGCCGCCCCCTTCGCCACAAGATAGAAGACGGACAGTGGGGAAGCGCCGGCGGCGAGAACCAGTACCGACGTCAGCACCAGTGTGGTGCCTATGGCAGCCAGCGGAAACAGCAAGGTGATCGCCAGGGACAGCGCGGGTTTCGGTTCAAGCCGCATGATCGCCGCGCTCCCCGCTGTGGCCCGCCATCAGTTCCCCCAGTTCCCGAATGCTGCGTTCGCCCCTTGCAGAGGGTGTGGAAAGGCGCCCCTTGAACATTACGAAGATGCGGTCGGACAATGCCAGGACTTCTTCGAGATCTTCCGAAATGAGCAATATCGCGGCGCCCCGATCTCGCGCTAAGAGCAGCATGCGATGAACATAGGCGACGGCGCCGACATCGAGGCCGCGTGTCGGCTGACTTGCCAGGATGACCGCGGGGTCGGCATCAAGGGCCCGGCCGAGAATGAGCTTCTGCATGTTGCCGCCTGAGAGTAGGCGTATGCGTGCTTCGGGCGAAGGGCATTTGACGTCGTAGTCGGCAATGAGTTTCTCTGCGAAACGCCCGGCGGCTTTCCAATTCAGGAAGCCCATGCGGCTGAACCGAGGGCTTCGGTAGCGTTCGGCGATGACATTTTCCGTCACGCTCATGTCGCCGATGCTGCCGATAGCGTGGCGGTCTTCCGGAATGCGGGCCACGCCATGTGCGAGCGCGGCGCGCGGCGACCAGTCGGCGACGTCCCGTCCAGCGATGGAAATGCTGCCGCTGGTGGGACGCCGGATGCCGGCTATAAGGGCAGCAAGGACAGCCTGACCATTGCCGGCGACGCCGGCAATTCCGGTGATTTCACCGGCTGTAAGGGTGAGCGATACTTTGTCGAGGCCCGCCCCGTTGTAGGCCGTTGCGGAGACCTGTTCGAGTGCGAGCAGCGGTGCTCCGAGCTTCAGCGGACTGACGTTGGCTGGCTTGACCTCTTTTCCAACCATGAGCGCTGCCAGTTCTTTGCGATCGGTCGAACCTGTTTCGCGCTCACCGACGAGCTGGCCGGAACGCAGAACCAGCACACGATCGCTCACAGCCATCACTTCGTGTAATTTATGAGAGATAAAGATGATCGACAGGCCTTTGGCGACGAGCAGCTTCAGCGTCCGGAACAGTGCCTCAGTCTCGGCGGGGGTTAAGACAGCCGTCGGCTCGTCCATGATTAGGATTCGGGCTTCGCGATAAAGAGCCTTTAGAATCTCGACGCGCTGTCGCTCGCCGACTGAAAGGCTGGAGACGGTAGCTGTGGGGTCGACGGCGAGGCCGAAATCGGCGGACAATCGCTCGATGCGCCGTCGCGCGGCGGCCCGGTCGAGCCGCAGGCGCCAAATGCTCTGCGTGCCAAGCGCAATGTTTTCCTGCACCGTCATGTTGTCAGCGAGGGTGAAGTGCTGGTGAACCATGCCGACGCCGGCATCTATGGCAGCGCGCGGATCTCCCGGCGGCAGCGGCTTGCCAAATGCCTCGACGGTTCCTTCGTCGGCGACGTAGTGGCCGAACAGAATGTTCATCAGAGTCGTCTTGCCGGCGCCGTTCTCCCCGAGAAGTGCTATGACTTCGCCCTGCTTGAGTTCAAACGAAATGGCGTCGTTAGCCCTGAGTGGGCCGAAGCGCTTGCTGATGCGGGAAAGACGAAGGGCGGTTTTGCTAGACACGTCGGCGACCGGAAGAGGAGTTGTGGGGACTTCCTTTCCCGTCCAAGGAGAGAATGGTCGCTGTTGGCGAAGTGTAATTCCTGGTCCGCCACAGCCGACCACTTCTCCCATGAACGCGAGGAAGGAAGGCTAGGTCGACTTCGGCTCGGCGTCGTTGATCTCGACGGCGAACGAACCGTCCTTGATCATCTTTTCCTTTTCCGCGACCTTGACCTTGATGGCGTCCGGAACCTTGCTCTCAAAGGTGCCGAAAGGCGCCAGTGAACAGCCGCCGTTTTTCATGAAGGAATAGATGCCATAGTCGTCAGCCTTGAACGCGCCGGCCTTCACTTCGCTGATCGCCTTGTCTAGCGTCGGTTCGAAATGCCACAGTGCGGATGCGACAACGGTGTCCGGATAGTCCGCCTGGGTATCGATGACATTGCCGATGGCCAAGACCTTCTTCTCCTTGGCGGCGTCGGACACACCAAAACGTTCAGCATATAGCAAGTCCGCACCCCCATCGATCTGGGCGAAAGCGGTCTCTTTGGCCTTTGGCGGATCGAACCATGAGCCGATGAAGGCGACCTGGAATTTGGTGTCCGGGGCCACTTCCTTCACGCCGGTCATGAATGCATTCATCAGCCGGTTAACCTCTGGGATCGGATAGCCTCCCACCATGCCGATGTTCTTGGACTTCGTCATTGCGCCGGCGACAAGGCCGGACAGATAGGATGCGTCCTGGATATAGTTGTCGAAAACTGAGAAGTTCGGAATAGCGGCGTCGGGCTTGAAGCTCGAGCCCATCAGAAAGGCGACATCCGGGTAGTCTTTGGCAACCGTGCGGGCCGCATCCTCGACGCCGAAGACCTCGCCAAGGATCAACTTGTGACCCGCCTCGCAATACTCACGCATGACGCGCTCGTAATCGTTGTTCGCGGTGTTTTCCGAATAGACATATTCGATGTCGCCGCGCTCCTTGGCTGCATTCGCTGCCTTGTGGATACGACTGACCCACTGCTGCTCGACCGGAACGGTGTAGATGGCCGCCACCTTTATCGGATCCGCAGCGAGCAGACGGCCCGGCAGACCCGTCGCCGCCACCACGGCGGAAGCGCCAGCAGCTTTGATCAGGGTTCTTCTGGAAATGGCAAAATTGAAGGAATCGCTTTGCATTAAGTTCCCCTCTGATTGATTGCGCGTTTGGCGCGCGTCTTTTTTACCACTTGGTCAATGTAGGGGAAGTTGGAGTTTGCAGCAATTGGGGTGTGGTACGCCATTCAACCGGATATGACGCAGCTTGCGCGACAAGCTCTGTGCAGTCTGAAGAAAGACGTGTCGCGTCTGAAGCCGCTAACCGATCATTCAACGCGACAAGTTGGAGGCCTCACTTGAAGACCGAGAGCCGTGCGTACTTTGGGCGCAGTTTCGAGCAACCGGTTTCTTGGTTGCGACCTGGGCGAACAAGTTCCAGTGCGACCGGCAAAGCAAGTGTGAGATCGGGCTGAAGTCGATCCACTGCAGCTGTGTCCAACGACGTCTTTCGCGCTTCTCTTTCAATAGCGAAGATGGTCTAAGGTCGTGGCTGGGAGACTTTTGAAGGGGCCAGGTCACCAGGATCATGCGTTGTCCAGAGGCATGAGCAGTGGAGCCGGAAACTGGAGCTTCTATCCTGATAAAGAAGCGGAGGCGCGTGAATGTTTCTGATCGACCGTGAACTTGAGGCGCTCACCGTTTTTCGGCGCGAGCTGCACCGGCGGCCGGAAGTCTCGGGCGAGGAGTGGGAGACGGCGGGTACGATCGTAAAGGGTCTGGCCGAGACGAAACCGGATGCGGTGATTACAGGTCTTGGCGGGCACGGAGTGGCGGCGATCTATGAGGGCCGAGAGCCAGGGCCGACGGTGATGGTGCGTTCCGAGCTCGACGGGTTGCCGATCGAGGAGATCTCGGAGATCGGCCATCGCTCGAAGATCAAGGGCAAGGGGCATCTCTGCGGCCATGACGGACATATGACGATCCTGATGGCGCTGGCCAAAGGGCTTGGACGCGAGCGCCCGGCGAGAGGCCGCGCGATCCTGATGTTCCAGCCGGCGGAGGAGAACGGCGCGGGTGCCGCGGCCGTGCTTGCCGATCCGAAATTTGCTGACATCAAGCCGGATCTGGTCTTCTCGCTGCACAATTTTCCGGGATTACGCTTTGGCCATGCGGCGCTGCGCTCAGGACCGGTCAATTGCGCCTCGCGCGGCATGCGGATTTCGCTTTCCGGCAAGACCGCGCATGCCTCGACGCCGGAGGACGGCATTGCGCCGACCTTTGCGATGGCCGCGTTGCTTTCCGGGCTGACGGCGCTTGGCAACAACGGGCCGCTTAACGAGGATTACACGCTGGTCACGGTGACACATGCGCGGCTTGGCGAGGCGGCCTTCGGCATCAGCCCGGGCTATGCGGAGATCTGGGCGACGCTGCGCACACTGACCGACGAGCGCATGGCCGATCTTGTGGCCCGTGCCGAGGCGCTGGTTGCGAAAGAGGCCCGTGCTGCCGGGCTGAAGGTCACGATCGGCTACGAGGACGTGTTCCACCAGTGCAGCAATGCGGAACGCGCCGTGACGGCGCTTGGACGGGCCATGGACGAGGAGGGCGTCAGCCGTGACCGCGGCGAGGGCGTGCTGCCAATGAAGGGTTCGGAGGATTTCGGGCTTTTCGGGCGCGTGGCGCCAGCGGCGATGTTCTTCCTCGGCGCTGGCGAAAACCACGCGCGGCTGCACAATCCTGATTATGATTTTCCCGATGGCCTGATCGGTATCGGCGCCAAGGTGTTCATGCGGGCGATCCGCAACGAACTGGGGTGAGGGCGCCGGACGGTCGCTTGCACGGCGGGCGCCGTGACGGCACTCTCTCACAGTGCGCAGTTTCGGCCGAGAGCCGTTTCACGTCGCGCCGGATGTACGCTGAGAAGGAGCAGGGGATGAGGCAGTTCAACATTCGTGTCGCGCTTTGCCTGGCGCTTGCCATCGCGGGGATGACCGCCGCTCAGGCGGCGGATACGCCGGCTGCCGATGCTGTTCCTGAGCCGCAGCAGACCGAGAATGCCAGCCTGCAAGACTTCATCAAGGCCAATCCGGATTGCCTGGAATTCACCGATCAATGCTCGCACTGCGTTATCGTTAATGGCATTGCCGAATGCTCGACGGCGGAGATTGCCTGCATCAAAGGAGAGAACCAGTGCACCAGGCGCATCGCTAATTGATGCATCCTGCAAACAGGACGACTATCAGGACCTCGTTGGGCGAAGCCTTGAAGCGCGGCAACATAGACACTGCACAAAGATGGGGCGCCGACGGCAGGGACGTCTCGGGCATGGTCGAGGGCGCCTTCGGACGGCACGATCCCGAGGTTGATCGCGCCCTGATCTCATTTCAACGCATGCCGTGCCGAGCTGTAGGTATGTGGGAGCTGGGCTGAGCCCTATTCCAATTCCGCCAGCCGCTCCTGACAGATCATCTCGACGAGGCGGAGGAGATGCTCCGTCCGCTCGAGAAGCCAGCCGAGCCCTTCCTCGGTGATCTCGAAGTGCTTCGAATAACGTGCTTTCACATAGGCTTCGTTGAGAACGTTGTACCAGGCGGTAAAGCGATGCTGGTCCCGCGGCCAAGCCTCGACGAGCCGCTGGTCGCGATCCTCGGCGAGACCGCGGAGAAATTTGAGGTTGTGCGACGGCGGGCTGTAGTTGGTGAGGACCAAGAGAACCGCCGCGTACGATTGTTCGATCGCTTGGTGCAGTAGAAAAGCCGCTTCTTTGAGGTCGTGTTCCCTGACGCAGAACGTTGCGGTCTTTAAGAAGACCCTCGCGTGAGGTATCCGGTCATCGAAATACTCCTTGGCAAATCGAAACGCATCAGCTGGGGAGAGCCGTTTCGGCTCGGCCAGCGGCCGGTCGTCGAGTTCGTAGAGCACGATGCCCTCGCGCAGAATATCGACGAAGAAATATTGTCCGTCCGCAAGGAAGTTGTTCACCTCCCGGGCGCCATGGACGATCAGCCCAACCGGCGTCGAGACCCCCTTGTCCCACATCAGACGGTCGGTAGCCTTATCCCAGTATTGCGGTTCTGCGAGCTTCTTCGAATTGACAATGACGAGGATATCGTAATCGGAGCGATAGCCCTTCATCGTATGCGGTTCGTCAACAAAGGTGCCGCGGGCGTAGGAGCCGAAGAGGATGATTTTCAGGATCCGACCGCGCTTCTTGAAGTCGGCCGAGCCCCCCTCGAGTGCATCGGCAAACTCCTCGTGAATGATCTCCACGACGCGCGCAAGCTCGCGCTGCTTCTTCTCGGGAAGATGTTCCAGGCTCGTTTTCATACTCAACCGATAGGATAAAGACGATTCGCCGTCTACTGCAGCAATTTATGGGTTTCGTGTTATTAAAAAATAACAGATTGATCTAACTCCGCGATTAATGGATGATATGTGTCCTTGTAGACTGGCTTGCGTGGATGCAGAGGACAGGCGAATGGAATTCCGTCAAATGAGATGTTTTGCAACCCTGGCCGAGGAGTTGCATTTCGGGCGCGCCGCGGCGACGCTCTCCATGGCGCAGCCCGCCCTTAGCGTGCAGATACAAACGCTGGAAAAGGAGCTCGGCGTTCAGCTTCTCATCCGCTCTACGCGTCGTGTTCAACTGACAAAAGCCGGCGAAGTTTTTTACGAGCGGTGCATCAATGTTCTGCGGGAGATCGAAAACAGTTCCGCTATCGTCCGGGCCGTTGCGGGCAAGAATGTCGATCGGATCACCATCGGAACCATATATCCCGCGACCTTCGGTGTCTTGCCGCTTTTTCTGAACAAGCTCGGCAAGCGATTTCGCGATATTCAGATCCACGTGAGCAGTGGTTCCACCGATGCAATCATCCGCGACCTGGAGAAGGGCCGTATCAACCTTGGCTTCATCCGGCCGGTCGAAAACATCGGATCGCTCCGTTGGCAGAGCATCGCCAACGAACGATATCTTCTGGCGGTGCCACTTGGCAGCCGGCTTGAGACGGCGGAGACCGTCACAATGAGCGATCTGAAACGGGAACGGATCATCTCCTTTTCCCGCTCAAATCTATCTTACACGGAAAAGTACTTCTTCGAGCAGTTCAGAAAATTTGGCCTTCTCGATCAGGTTGCCTGTAGTTGCGACGACACGCTCTCGTTGGTTTCGCTGGTTGCGGCCGGGATGGGCGTAGGTTTCGTGCCGGAATGGACCAGAGATTTGCCCCACCAGTCGTTCCGGCTTCGGGAAGTGGAGGGGCTGGATTTTACGATCGGCATGGGGCTTGCTTGGAACAAAGAGGACCCGACCGCGAACCGTGAAGAGATCGTAGAAATTGCCCGCACGCTGGCGGCGGCATCAAGATCCCTTAAAGCTGTGGGCGACGACACCGGAAGAAACAACACCAAGCGCCCTCTGCCGGCGCACGGCGAGTAGATAGGTAGGTGGCAGCGTAGGCCGCCAGAGTTTGGCGACGACGGTGCTTGGACCTTCAAGGCGAGTTGTGACAAGCACAAACTCGCCGACTGCTTCCCAAAAGGTCCAGAATATCGCTGGTCCGAGTATTGTTTCAGTAAGACGAGAGGGCAAAAAAGGAGGAGAAGGTGAAGAGCTGGTTCCAGAAGCTAACTGATGTTTCCACCGTGGCGCGCACCAAGGAGATGTTCAATGAAGCGCTCACCGAGCTCGCGGAAGAACTCGGCTTCGAGTATTACGCCTACCTTAATCTTCAACCAATCGGAACATTCGCCGTTTCGAATTATCATCCCGAATGGCAGGACTGGTACTTCGCCAACAGCTTCAACGAGATCGATCCCGTAATCCAGATTGCAAGGGCGACAATGAAGGCGTTCACCTGGTCTTCTGAAAATTCAAGGACTGTCAGATCGAGGCGCGTTCGGCAGTTTTATTTGGATGCCGCCGGTTTCGGTATTCGGTCGGGGATCACCATTCCAGTCGCGACTGCGTTCAGGCGTATAGCAATGCTGACCATGGCCTCACACAAGCCTTCCCTCTCGCTGAAAGGGGATGTCGATCCGGTAGCGGCCGCCATGGCGGTCGCCCAGCTTCATGTGCGGATCGAGCAAACGAACATTGAGCCTACAGCAAAACCGAGCATTGCCTTGACCACCAGACAGGCGCTTATGCTCAAGTGGGCGTCCGAGGGCAAATCCATGAGAGTAATCGCCGACATCGAGAACATGAGCTACTGGAACGTAAACTTCCACATGAATAATGCGCGCAGGAAGCTCAATGCCTACTCGCTTCCGCAGGCGACGGCTCTGGCGACGAAGCTAAAGCTGATTTGAAGCTCAGGCGCATCGCTGCCAAGCATCTGAAGTCGAGGTTTTGAGGACTGCAGATGGAACAGCACTGGCGCAAGCACAAGCTGCGACCGCTACTGGAAGAGCTGCGGCGCACGGCCAAGTGAATAAAGTACCTCTTGGGAACTTTCCTGTAAGTGAAAATCGCGATGCAGGCATTCGCCCGACGACCGGCGAAGAGCAGATCTGGATGCCGAGTTGAACTTTCGGCCCCAAACTAACGCCTTCTTGGAAGGTCGCGAAGGCGCTCGAAGTTGCTGCGCCGAGTGGTCAGCGTGCCGGCCGGTTCAACGCCGCCGTCGCATGCCGTCGTTAGTGTCGTAAAAGAATCACTAAGTTCCAGGTTTTTGCTGCTCGGGACTTAACCTCAGGCGATCGAAAACGTCCGGGCAGAACTCAAACTGCCTCGCAGTTCCTCGTCCCATCGAGTTCTTCACAATCGTTTCGGTCAATATGCCCCGCTCAATGAGAGGATCGATTGATTCCGCCACAGCATTGCGCGTCAAACCGGTAATTTGGCTTATATTCGAGAGCGTTAGCTTTTCATGGTTTTGATGCATCATATAGAGCACCGTCATCATTCCGACCTGCTTCAAACGCGATTGCGGCGTCTCTCCCTCAACCGGTTTGTCGAAAACTTCCTGCAGAGCGTAAGCCGAAAACAGCTGGCTCTGCCAATGGGCATTGAGTGCGCTTGTCATTTTTTATACTGTCATATATATGATGGTAAAACGCGTCGCGAAATTGCGCCGCTGTTAGGATTGCGCACAATCGCTTCAGTGAAGGTGGTGGTCATGAATAAGTCTCTTGCACGGGCATTTGTCGCTGCAGCCAGTCTAGCGCCATTCTGTCTTGTTTTCGAGAGTAAAGCGCGAGCGGCTGAATGGGGGTGCCAGGTTATCCTGTGCCTTTCCAATCCGAGCGGTCCTACGCAATACGCGGAGTGCCGGGCGCCAATCCACAGGCTCTGGCGTGCGCTTGCAAGAGGGCGCTCCTTTCCCACCTGCAGCGGCGTTGGGTTTCAGACCTCGCGGCCGCGATACGACCCCTACTACTGCAATGACGGTTATCGCCTGACAACGCGGTATGGAGACCACGGGCTCGAAACGAGTTGTATCTCGACTACGCCACAGACCGTCTCGAACGCTGAATGCTACTCCAACGATGATCGGATGAACTCGTCGGCAGCGTGGCGGCGGAGAGACGGCCGTACACAGTGTCAGCGCTATGTGACGACTCGACCGAACATCCGCCCCCAACCCCATTACATCGACGTGATCATCGACGGGGTTGGCAAGCAACGAGTGTGGTACTGAGCATGCCTGTTGCTTTCCTCGATTTGGCGCAAACGTGCGCACCCACAATTGCAAGCGAGACGCTCGCCGCCATCGTCAGCCTTGAAAGCCGGTTCGAACCCTTCGCCATCCGGGTCAACAGCGGCGCGACACTCTCGGTGCAGCCCACAACCAAGGTGAAGGCGATCGCAATCGCCACGTCATTGGCAGCCGAGCGGCACGACATACAGCTCGGCCTCGGCGGCATCGGCATGGAAGAACTCCGCAAGCTCAATCTTTCGATTTCAGATGCCTTCGACCCATGCCGCAACCTTCGGGCCACGGCGACCCTTCTCGATGGGTACTACCGGCTGGCGGTGAAAGCGGGCGCGGACCCGAGCCGGGCCGAACAGGTGATGCTGCACTCCTACTACGGACGAAACGATCCATCTGTCGGCGCGATGGTCAGGTACGATGAGCAGGTCCGCCAGGAAGAAAGCCGGCTCGCCAGCACCATCACGACGCTCATGATCGAAGATGATGGACGGGAGAGGGAGCTCAACGAAGCGCCTCTTGTCGAGGCGATCGGCGATGCACGCAAGGACGAGGCCCTTGCCGATCAAACGGCGTCGGTGCCGTCCTGGGACGTTTTCAGATCGAGACGGAGGTCCTCCGTCCTCGTGTTTCAGAACAGTCATATGGAGGAGAGTGAATGACTTTCAGCGCCCGTATCCGCCCGATCGCCGCATCCGCCGTAATGGCAACGGCCATCTTGGCATCCACGGTCGAACCTGCCTTCGCGCAGGCGGCCGGCATCGAAACCGTGCTGCAGAACATCGTCGAAATGCTTACAGGCAACATCGCCAAGCTTCTGGCCGTCATCGCGATCATCGTGATCTGCATAGCCTGGATGTTCGGCTACATGGATCTGAGGCGCGCAGGGTTCTGGATCATCGGCATTGGCGGCATCTTCGGCGCTACCGAACTTGTGAACACCATCGTCGGAAGCTGACGCCATGGCGAGTTTTCGGCCAATCCTTGAGGAAGACACGCTGTTCATCGCTTGCACCCGGCCGGCGATGATCGCCGGCGTGACGATGGAAGCCATGGGCATGAACATCATGCTGACGACCATTCTTTACATCGTCGCCGGCTCGATCGCCTACTTGGCTGTTGGCGTCGTCTTTCACCTCATTTTCCGCGCGCTCGTCAAGCACGACCACAACATGTTCCGCATCTTGCTGGCTTGGGTGGACACACGCGGCCGGTCGCGCAACAGCGCCTTTTGGGGCGGAGCGACGCTTAGTCCCCTGAAGCTCGCCCGGAAATACGATGAAAGGGACCTCGGATTTGCCTAGCCTGACCACACTTAGATCTCGCGAACTCGGTCCGGAGACCTTCATCCCCTATGTCCGCCATGTCGACGTGTCGACGATCGCGCTCGATTCCCGGGCGCTGATGGTAATGATCGCGCTCGAAGGCGTCTCTTTCGAGACCGCGGATGTTCTCGACCTGAATGCTCTCCATAGGGACCTCAACACGCTCTATCGGAACATCGCCGACGAGCGGCTTGCCTTGTGGACACATCTCATCCGCCGTCGCGACAACAGCTATCCGGAAGGCACGTTCACCACACCTTTCTCGGCGGCGCTCAATGATAAGTATCGCGCGCGCATGGTTGGGGAGGACCTGTTTCGCAACGACCTCTATCTGACGATCCTGTGGTCTCCGGCCCGCGATCCGTCCGACAAGGCGGCAAGGCTGCTGGCGCGCTTGCGTCGGGCACGTCAGGCCGGGGCCGAACTCGACGAGGAAGCCCTCAAGCAGCTCCGCGACAAGGTCATCGATGTCACAGCGGCGTTGAAACGCTTCGAACCGCGCGTGCTGTGCCTCTACGAACGTAACGGCCTGTTGTTCTCGGAGCCGAGCGAAGTGCTGCATCAGTTCGTCGGCGGCCGTCGGGAGCCGGTCCCGCTGACGGAGGGGCGTATCGCCTCGGCGATCTACTCGGATCGTGTCATTGTCGGCCGCGAGACAGTCGAGATCCGGCACGAGGCCGAAAGCCGCTTTGCCGGCATGCTGAGTTTTAAGGAATATCCGGCCAGAACTCGGACCGGCATGCTCGACGGTGTGCTCACTAGTCCCTTCGAACTGATCCTGACGCAATCCTTCTCCTTCGTCTCGAAGGCGGACGCCCGCGTGATCATGGGCCGCAAGCAAAACCAGATGGTTAGCAGTGGGGACAAGGCGGCCTCACAGATCGAGGAACTTGATGGGGCGATGGACGATCTGGAGTCCAATCGGTTCGTGCTAGGCGAGCACCACCTGACGCTTTCCGTCTTTGCCCCATCGGTGAAGGAACTGACCGACAATCTCTCCAAGGCGCGCGCCGGCCTGACCAGTGGAGCCGCCGTCGTCGCTCGCGAGGATCTCGGCCTCGAGGCGGCCTGGTGGGCGCAACTGCCAGGAAACTTCCGCTATCGCGCCCGGTCCGGCGCGATCACGTCGCGCAACTTCGCGGCGCTCGCACCATTCCACTCCTACCCGATCGGTCGGAAGCACGGCAATGAATGGGGACCTGCCGTCGCTCTTCTCAAGACGGCGTCGGGGTCACCGTACTACTTCAATTTCCATTATGGCGATCTCGGCAACACTTTCGTGTGCGGACCGTCCGGTGCCGGCAAGACCGTGCTTTTGAACTTCATGCTGTCGCAGCTGGAGAAACATGACCCGCATGTTGTGTTTTTCGATAAGGACAGGGGATCTGATCTCTACGTGCGCGCCGCCGGCGGCACCTATCTGCCGCTGAAGAATGGTGCCCCGACCGGGTGCGCTCCCCTGAAGGCACTGGAACCGACGCCGGACAACAAGGTGTTTCTGACGCGCTGGGTCGGCAGGCTTGTCGGCTCGGCAACACGGGAACTGACGGTGACCGAACTCCGCGATATCGCCGTCGCCATCGACGGCCTTGCCGACTTGCCGGTGGAGCGCCGGACGATCGGCGCGCTCAGGACCTTCCTCAACAACGCCGATCCCGAAGGCATTGCCGCGCGACTGCGGCGGTGGGAGAGAGGGGGGGCGCTCGGTTGGGTGTTCGATAACATCATTGAGGACATCGGCTTCGACGGCAAATTCGTCGGCTATGACATGACCGATTTCCTCGACAACGAGGAAATCCGCACGCCGCTGATGGCCTACCTCTTTCATCGCGTCGAGCAACTGATCGATGGCAGGCGCATCATCATCGTTATCGATGAGTTCTGGAAGGCGCTCCAGGATGAAGGGTTTCGCGATCTCGCACAGAACAAGCTCAAGACGATCCGCAAGCAGAACGGACTTATGCTCTTTGCTACGCAGAGCCCGCGCGATGCGATCGTATCGCCGATCGCTCATACGATCATCGAGCAATGCCCGACGCAGATCTTCCTACCGAATTCCCGCAGTAACTACGCCGACTATGTCGACGGCTTCAAGCTCACCGAGCGGGAGTATGAACTCATTGCACGCGAGCTCTCCGTCGAGAGCCGCCGATTCATATTGAAGCAAGGACACAATAGCGTTGTCGCCGAACTGAACCTCGGCGGTTTCGACGACGAACTTGCCATCCTCTCCGGCCGCACCGCGAATGTCGAACTCGCCGATGCAATCCGCACAGAAGTCGGCGACCGGCTCGCGGATTGGCTTCCGATTTTTCAGCAAAGAAGGAGATTGAGCTAATGGCTTCCTATCGAATTCACGGCGCGGCAATAGCCGCGGCGCTCATTCTCTGCGCCGGCACGGCAGCCGGGCAGGGGATCCCGGTGATCGACCGAACCGCGATCGCCAAGCACCTCGAGAGCATCGCCCAACTGAAAGCCCAGCTTGATGCGCTCAACCAGCAGATAGAGCAGGCGCAGCAGCTTTACGGCTCGCTCAACAAGATCACCGACATGGCGGATATTGCCGGCGTCTTGAACGATCCTGCCGTCCGCAAGGCGCTGCCTGGGGACTTTAACGTCATCGATGGACTGTTCAAGGGAAGCGGAACGGGCGTGTTCGGCGATACGGCCACAAAATTCCTTGAGGGTAATTCGACCTATCGGACCAGCGCAGAGGACTTCTACGCGCAGGAGCTTTCCCGCATTCAGAACAAGAATGCCGGGCAGATGAGCCTAGCGCAGCATATCTACGATGCCGCGGCCAAGCGCGTCGATGGCATTGATCAACTCCGCGAGAAGATTTCGACGGCGGCTGACGCCAAGGACATAGCCGACCTTCAGGCGCGACTTCAGGCGGAAACAGCTTTCCTCCAGACCGATGTACTGCGCATGGAGGCCCTCCGAATGGTCCAGCAGGCACAGGCCCAAATTGACGAGCAGCGCAAGGCGGAAGACTGGCGCCGGCGCCTCGACGCGATGGGGGCGGCACTGCAATGAAGAGGCATGTCGTTCTTCTCGCTGTCCTATTGGTTAGCTGCTCCGAGCAAGCCGAGCGCACCTACACTGTCGACGAACTCATCGCCGACGAGGCCCTGCTGTCCGAAATCATCGCGACGTGTCGCAACAACCCTGGTGAATTAGGCAATACCCCGAATTGCCAAAACGCCGCGGCCGCAGACTTCAAGGCCCGTCTTAAGCGGATGTGAAAGGCACCTGGAGGTTGAGGGCATGTATCAGGTCTTTGCCTTCGTCGACGAGCAGTTCAAGGCTCCGCTGGAGACCTTCGTCTCCGACGGGACCTCGAACATCTCAGAGTGGATTTCGGGCCCCCTGACGGCAGCGGTCACGCTCTATGTCGTGCTTTACGGCTATCTCGTGCTCCGCGGCTCGGTCCAGGAACCGATCCTCGACTTCGCATTTCGGACGATCAAGCTCGCCATCATCGTGATGCTGGTGAGGGACGCCGACGAATACCAGACCTACGTCACCGACATCTTCTTCGAGGGATTGCCGCGTGAGATTTCGCAGGCGTTGAACACCGGCGCAGCACCAAGTGCCTCAACCTTCGACAGCCTGCTCGATAAGGGGCACGCGTGTGCCAAGGAGATCTGGGCCCGCTCCTCTTGGCCGGTCGATTTCGTGACAGGCATCGGCGGCATGATGGTCATTGGCGCGAGCTTCATCGTCGCGGCGATTGGCTATATCGTATCGCTCTATGCCCGGCTGGCGCTCGCCATCGGTCCGATCTTCGTGGCCCTGGCGATGTTTCAGGCGACGCGGCGCTTCACCGAGGCGTGGCTGGGACAGCTTGCGAACTTCGTGATCCTCCAGGTGCTCGTCGTCGCCGTCGGCTCACTGCTGATCACCTGCATCGATACGACCTTCACGGCAATTCAAGGATATACCGACGTGCTGATGCGTCCAACCGCGCTCTGCGCCATCTGCCTCGCTGCCCTCTATGTCTTCTATCAGCTTCCGAACATCGCTTCGGCGCTTGCCGCCGGCGGCGCGTCGTTGACCTACGGCTACGGCGCTGCACGCGACGCCCACGAAAGCACGCTCGCCTGGGCGGCGTCCCATACCGCCCGTGCGGCCGGACGCGGTGTCCGGGCCATTGGTCGAACCTTGAGCCCGAAGGGCTCGGGATTGTGACGCTTTTCGCACGAACAAGAAAAAGGCTCTTCAGGAATGATCAGAACATTTCCGCTGCTCTGCATGGCGGCTGCCTTAAGCGGCTGCGCATCGCTGACCTATCCGGTCCCGAATTGCGATGGCTATTCGCGCCGCGCCCTCAATCGCTCGATGTGGCAGTGGGAAGACAATAGCAACGTCAAACGGAAACAGTCCTATGCGGGACCGGCGACCTCTCAGTCCGTCGCCACCGCTTATGTCGAAGAGGGCAGGGGACCTTCCGCCTTTGCTCAGTCCGACGTTGACGCCTCCTATCGTCCATGCGGGGGCTGACGCGATGGTCTCCGGCGACGAACTCAAGACATACTTTGAGAAGGCGCGGCGCTTCGACCAGGAACGCATGCTCCAGGTCGAGCGCTCTTCACGCGTTGCCTGGTCCATTGCCGTCGCGGCAAGCATTCTCGCCGGCGCTTCAATCCTTGCCATTGCCGGCCTCACGCCGTTGAAATCGGTCGAGCCGTTTGTCGTGCGGGTCGACAATTCGACAGGTATCGTTGATGTCGTCTCGGCGCTGACGTCGACGCCCGGCACCTATGACGAGGCCGTGACGAAATACTTCGCGGCGAAATACGTCCGCGCTCGCGAAGGCTACGTCTGGAGCGAGGCAGAGGAGAACTTCCGCTCAGTCGCGCTTCTCTCGACGCAGCCGGAGCAGGCTCGGTTTTCGGCCCTCTATCGCGGCAGCAATCCGGCGTCGCCGCAGAACACCTATGGGCGCGGCGCCACCGCACGCATCAGCATCGCCTCGATCTCGCTGATAAATTCGCATGTCGTCTCCGTCCGCTACATGCGCACCATCACCCGCGGGGAAGAAGTCCGGACAACCCATTGGGTTGCGACGCTGACGTTCTCCTATGCAAACGCGCCGATGTCGTCGACGGATCGGCTGGTGAATCCTCTCGGTTTTGCCGTCAGCGAATATCGAGCCGATCCGGAGGCCATCAACTGATGCGGACCATTTTCATTGCTACTCTCCTCCTTACGGCGTCCGCCTCCACGGTGTTTGCACTCGAAATTCCGCGCGGCGCGGCGCAGGACAGTCGTGTCCGCTTTGTCGATTACCAGCCCTACAACATCACTCGCATCATCGGCTCATTGCGTTCTTCGGTGCAGGTGGAGTTGGCGGCCGACGAGGAGATCGCCCATATTGCGCTCGGCAACAGTGTAGCCTGGGAGGTCGCGCCGGCAGGAAACATCCTGTTTCTCAAGCCGCGGGAAAATCAGCCCGTCACCAATCTCTCTGTCGTCTCCACTCGGCGCGACGGCTCGACCCGAAGCTACCAAATGGAACTGACGGTGCGGGACGGAAAAGTGGAGGCGGGTCACAACACCTACTTCTACGTCAAGTACCGCTACCCGGCCGATGAAGCGGAGCGGCGCCGCCAAGCTGCGGCGGCGCGAGCGATCGCTGCTCAGTCGAAGGAGGCCGACAATGTCCTGGCCATTCATGAGGCCCACGGTCCTCGGAATTGGCGTTATTCGGCGCAAGGCTCCCAGGCGCTGGAGCCGCACTCAGCCTACGACAATGGCAAGGTCACGACATTTGCCTTCGTCGCCAATCAGGAGATACCCGCGATCTACATCGAGAACTCCGACGGTAGTGAAAGCCTGGTGCCGAAATCCGTAGATGGCAATCTTGTCCTGGTCCACGCGATTGGTCGGAAGTTCATCCTGCGGAGGGGACGGGACGTGCTCTGCGTCTTCAACGAGGCCTATGACCGCGTCGGTATCAACCCGGACACCAACACGACCTCGCCGTCGGTCGAGCGGGTCGTTCGGACTGAAGCCGGCGCGGCGCAATAGGAGGTGGCATGAAAGAGGAAGATGAAAACCGGATACCGGGGGAGCGCGCCGAAACGGTTCCCGGAGGAAGGATCGACAGCAATCCTGGCTTGAAGCGCGGAGCGGTTGCGCTGGCTGTTGTTACCTTTATCGCTTTCGCCCTGTGGTCGATGAGCGGCGAGAACACTCCGACGGACCGAACCAGACCCGAGCGGGTTGTCATCCGGCAAACGACGAATTTCGAGCCGGTCAAGGAAAAGACGGAGCCGGTCCAAGCCGTGCCGGAAGTGAAGCTGCCGACCCCGCGCGCGGCAGAGGAGGTGCAGGCCGAAGATCCGCTGCTCGACTCGGCGCGCCGGGCGCCGGTCATGGCCTTCAGCGGTGGACAGAAGAACTCAACGTCGCACCATGAGACCGCGGATCCGGCGGTGCCCGCGGACAGCCATTTCGTGCCGCTTGATGGAAGCATGATGGGTCAGAACTCGGCCAACGCCGACGAGCAGCGGTTCAACGGGCTGCTACGGCCGACCAGGCTTGAGGGCTCGCGCGCCGGCACGCTCGGCAATCGGAACTTCGTAGTTGCAATGGGATCGTCAATTCCGTGCGTATTGGAAACTGCCATGGCATCCGATCAACCCGGCTTCACCAGCTGCGTAATCAACCGAGATGTTCTATCGGACAATGGCCGGGTTGTCCTGATGGAGAAAGGTACGCAAGTTGTTGGCGAATATCGGGGCGGCCTCCAGCGAGGACAGAAGCGCCTATTCGTGCTCTGGAACCGCGCGAAAACCCCGAACGGCGTCATCGTCACCTTGGCTTCGCCGGCAACGGATGCGCTCGGCCGGGCGGGCGTGAATGGCTATGTCGACACTCACTGGTGGGAGCGGTTCGGGAGTGCGCTTCTCCTGTCCATCGTCGGCGATGCCACGAGCTACGCGAACAGTCGCCTGCGTAACAGCGACGTCGACGCTGAGACCACCACAAACGCAGGCCAGCAGGCGGCAGCCATCGCCGTCGAGCAATCGATCAACATTCCGCCAACGCTCAATAAGAACCAAGGCGAGCTTGTCTCGATCTTCGTCGCGCGTGATCTCGATTTTTCCGGTGTTTACGGGTTGCGCGTGATCGGGCCGAAAAACAAAATCCTTGACCGCGCGTTGCTGGGAGATGTCCGCCCGCGGTCGACGCGCGTGACGAAGTAGGTGCGGGCGATGACCGAAGGTCCTGATGCGACGGTCGTTCGTGAACTGCTGTCTCCGTTCATGCCGTACCTTGACGACCCCTCGCTCTACGAAGTGATCGTCAATAGGCCAGGGCAGGTGCTGACAGAAGGCTCCGGCGGATGGCGGACCCATGATCTGCCGGAGCTATCCTTTGAAAAGCTAATGCGCATTGCCAGGGTCGTGGCCAGTTTTTCCCATCAATCCATCGATGAAACGCGGCCGATTCTGTCGGCAACACTGCCGGGGAATGAGCGAATCCAGATCGTCATCCCGCCTGCGACCACTCGGAACACGGTCAGTATCACCATCCGAAAGCCCTCGTCGGCCGCATTAAGTCTCGACGACCTTGAGAAGGGTGGCTTGTTCACTAACATGGCGCCCGGCAGTCACATGGCCGGTGCGACGGACCGGAAACTCATCGATCTGCATCAGACGGGCGCGTGGGCCGAGTTCCTTCGCCAGGCGGTGCTGGCCCGGAAGAATATCGTTATCTCAGGAGCGACGGGGTCGGGGAAGACAACGCTCTCCAAGGCACTCATCCGTCATATTCCGTATGATGAGCGGGTCATCTCTATCGAAGACACGCCGGAACTCGTGATCCATCAGCCGAACCACGCCTGTTTGTTCTATTCCAAGGGAGGTCAGGGGCTCGCCAAAGTCGGCGTGAAGGAGCTCCTGGAATCCTGTCTGCGCATGCGGCCCGATCGAATCCTACTGCAGGAACTGCGCGATGGGACGGCCTTCTACTACATCCGCAACGTAAACTCCGGGCATCCCGGTTCGATCACGACGGTGCACGCTGACTCCGCGAAACTGGCGTTTGAACAGCTGACGCTTCTTGTGAAGGAATCAGAGGGCGGACAAGACCTGGAGCGCACCGACATTCGCGAACTCTTGAAAATCGCTATTGACGTCATCGTACAATGCAAGCGCATCGATGGGCAGTTTCGCGTAACCGAGATCTATTTCAGGGCCCATTGACGAACATATGTTTAGGAATGGTGCTGGAGCGACGACCTATCTCCTTAGGTCGTCGTGTCGCACATTGCCAAACCTCACGCTGCACGGGATAAACATCCAATGCTGGCCAGTGATTTAAGGAACGTGCTTGAGGAGCTCTATAACGCGGGCGCCTATCGGGTGCCGGGAGATGAAATCTACTGGCCACCGGAACTGCACCCGGCGGTCTTTCGCGCCCTGAACATGCAATACATCACGCGAAGAGAGGTAGATGACGGTCGCGTTGAATTCTCGCTGACACAAGCTGGCTACCAGGCGATCAATGCCGAGGTGCCTTGGTCCGTCATCCTGCGGCGGCGACTGCGACATTTTTTCCGCTTCGACAAAGGTCGCTAAGTATTCGCCTCCCTGCTGAAATCCGGAACGTTGATCGGGATCAAAGGAATAGGCCTCTCCACGCACTAAGCTTCCTCTGGAGCTTGGAAGAGGAGGATCCCATGTTTCGCAATATTCTTATACCCACCGACGGCTCGCCCTTAGCAACAATCGCTGTCGATGCAGGCATAACCTTTGCAAAGGACGTCAGCGCACGAGTGAACATCCTTGCCGTTACCGAACCATTCCACCTCTATTCGGTCGATCCCGAGCAGTTGTCGAGCACGCGCACCGAATACGAGGCGCTGGCCAGCAAACATGCCGCGGAAATGCTCGCGGCTTTAGCGCGCAAGGCTGCGGCGGAAGGCGTGGAGTGCCAGACGGAGCAGGTCCGCAGCCACGAGGTCTACCGCGCAATCTGCGACCAGGCGATATACAAAGATGCCGATCTCATCATCATGGCGTCCCATGGTCGCAGTGGCGTCGGAAGCCTGATGCTCGGCAGCGTAGCTGCCAAGGTGCTGGCTCACTCCACGATACCGGTATTGATCTATCGCGCGAAGAAGTGAGGCGACGTCGCGCGACGCCTCGTTGATGTCCTACATACGCCGCCAACGCGTTGACGGCGTTCGACGAACCCCGACGAGGAGGGACGCGCTTTTCCATAATGGCAACGGCCCGGTGGTCTCTCGACCCCGAGCCGTTCTTCATCATCCTTGGAAGGATAAGGCGCCCTCGTGGGCGCTGGAATTTGTTAGCCGCGGCGCGTGTCGGGGAAGTTCGCCGGATCAATGCCCAGCGTGTGCAGGTTTCGGGCGGCGGTGACCTTCGACAGCGGCGGCGGCAGCGCTAGCAGCGCCGAGAACTGCGAATGCACGACCGATGAAACCCTTGTGATAGGTTGTGGTAGTCATCTTCTTGCTCGCTTTCGTTTTCTCTTCGATGAAATAAAGATGAGGTCTTGTCGGTCTTTTTGCAATGCACAATGAAGCACCCCAGCCATGCAACGAAAGCACGCTGCTTCAACTTGGGACGAGTGGGCGTCGGACCGTCTGCCCTCTTGAGCCGGGTCTATGAAGTGCCGGGGGCTGAAGATGCCGGCTGCCGGAAAATACAACGGCTCGGTGGTCTCTCGACCCCGAGCCGTTCTATCCTTGGGAGGATAAGGCGCCCCTCGGGGCGCTGGAATATGTTAGCCGCGGCGCGTGTCCGGGAAGTTCGCCGGATCGATGCCCAGCGTACGCAGGTCGCTTGCCTTCGGGCGGCGGTGACCTTCGACAGCGGCGGCGGCAGCGCTAGCAGCGCCGAGAACTGCGAATGCACGACCGATGAAACCCTTGTGATAAGTTGTGGTAGCCATCTTCTTGCTCGCTTTCGTTTTCTCTTTGATGAGCAAAAGATGGGGTCTGGCCAGTCTTATTGCAATGCACAATCGGACAGGCCAGCCATGCAAAGGAAGCAGGCCCGGTCGGTTTTCAAACCGGCCGGGCCTTCGGATAGGCCTTGGGAGGAGGCGCTATGTCGATCGGGTCCGAAAGGGTTTCCGGACCCGATTGTTATTGGGGCTTAGTCTTCGTTGGCGGCGAGCTGCGAAAGGACTTCGCCGCGGCCACGGGCCCGAAGGATGAGCGGTACGATCAGCGCTGCAGCTGCGATGATCAGGAGGCCTGCGGCAATCGGCGAGGTGAACAGGACCGAGTAATCCCCCTGGCTGATCGCGAGCGCGCGGCGCAGCTGCTGTTCGGCGAGCGGGCCCAGGATCAGGCCGACGACGACAGGCGCGATCGGATATCCAAAGATGCGCATCGCGTAACCGAGCAGGCCGAAGGCGAGCAACATGCCGAGCTCGTAGACCGACGGGTTGGCCCCGATCGTGCCGAGCGTGGCAAACAGCAGGATGCCGGCATAGAGCCAAGGCTTCGGAACTGTCAGCAGCTTCACCCAAAGACCGATGAGCGGCAGGTTCAGAACCAGCAACATGAAGTTGGCGATCAGAAGGCTGGCGATCAGGCCCCAGACGAGCTGCGGATTGGTCGCAAACAGCAGCGGTCCGGGCTGGAGGCCATACTGCTGGAAGCCGGCAAGCATGATCGCCGCGGTTGCCGTGGTCGGCAGGCCAAGCGTCAGGAGCGGCACGAGCGTGCCAGCGGTACCGAGGCGTTGTTGGCCGCTTCCGGACCGGCGACGCCTTCGATCGCGCCATTGCCGAATTCTTCCGGATGCTTCGTCAGACGCTTTTCGGTGGCGTAGGACAGGAAGGTGCCGATCTCAGCGCCGCCAGCCGGCATGGCGCCGATCGGGAAGCCGATGAGGGTACCGCGCAGCCACGCCTTCCAGGAGCGTGCCCAGTCGGCCGCATTCATCCATACAGAGCCACGGACGGCCTCGACCTTGTCGGGCCCCTTGTCGCCCTGTGCAGCGATGTAGAGCGTCTCGCCGATGGCGAACATGGCAACGGCGAGCGTCGTGACTTCGATGCCGTCAAGCAATTCGGGAACGCCAAAGGAAAGACGTGCCTGGCCGGTCAGTTGGTCGATGCCGATGACTGAAAGCGCCAGGCCGACAAACAGCGATGTCAGACCGCGAAGGGTGCTGTCGCCGAAGGCGGAGGAAACGGTGACAAAGGCGAGAACCATCAGCGCGAAATATTCGCGCGGACCGAAAACCAGGGCCAGCTTGACGATGTAAGGCGCGATGAAGGCAAGAGCAAGCGTGGCGATCAGGCCGGCGACGAAGGAGCCGATCGCGGCCGTTGCCAGTGCGGGCCCGCCGCGACCCGCCCTCGCCATCTTGTTGCCTTCGAGCGCAGTCACGATCGAGGCGCTTTCACCGGGCGTGTTGAGCAGGATCGACGTGGTCGAGCCGCCATACATGCCGCCGTAATAGATGCCGGCAAACATGATCAGCGAGCCGCCGGGATCGAGACGGTAGGTGACCGGCAGCAGGAGCGCCACGGTCAGTGCCGGGCCGATGCCGGGCAGGACGCCGACCGCCGTGCCGAGCGTTACGCCGATCAGCGCGTAGAGCAGGTTCATTGGCTGCGCAGCAACCAGCAATCCCTGCATCAGGAATTCAAAAGTAGCCATGGTCGTCGGCCCTCTTAGAAGAACAGGCGTTCAAGCGGCCCCGCGGGCAGCGACAGGAGCAACAGCTTGGCGAAGATCACCCACACGACAAAGCAGATCGCAATGCCGACGGGGAGCGAGAACCAAAGCTTGCGCTTGCCGAAACCGCGTGCGGTCAACGCGAACAGAATGCCGGTGGCGATCGAGAAGCCTGCAATGTTCAACAGCAGCATCTGGGCGGCAAGACCACCGACGATCCAGATAACCGGAGCGACTTCCTGGTGCTCACGCTCTGGAAAATCGCCGCGAAACGCTTCGATCGCGGTCCAGATCGCAAGGCCGAAAAGACAGCAGGCGATCGCATAGGGGACCGTCGTCGGCCCGACCTGGGAGTAGCCGGCAGCGCCCGTCAGGCGCGACACATCCCAGAAAATGAGTCCAGCGATAGCGGCGAGAACCACCGCGATGAAAAGCGCCGCCCGATCCGGGCGACGCGTTGCAGTTGAAGGGTGATGCCCCTTGATCATTTCACCAGTCCAATGTCCTTGAGAACGCCCTCGGTCGCCGCAACGTCCTTGTCGAGCTGGGCTTTGAACGCATCGCCGGCGAGATAGCTGTCCTGCCAGCCCTTGGTCTTCAGGACTTCCTGCCAGCCAGCGGACTTCGCGAGCTTCTCGATATCGGCCGAAACGGCGGCCTTCTGCTCGTCCGAGAGGCCAGGAGCGGCTGCGACCATGCGCCAGTTCTCGACGACGACGTCAACGCCCGATTCTTTCAGCGTTGGAGCATCGACGCCGGCAATGCGCTCGGCGCTGGAGACGGCGAGCAGGCGGAGCGTGCCGGCCTTGACCTGCGATTCGAACTCGCCGTAGCCCGAGATACCTGCGGTAACCTGGCTGCCGAGGATAGCAGCAAGCGCTTCACCGCCGCCGGAATAGGCGATGTAGTTGATCTTAGTCGGGTCGACGCCGGCGGCCTTGGCGATCAGGCCAACGGCGATGTGGTCGGTACCGCCGGCCGAGCCGCCAGCCCAGGACACGGCGCCCGGATCCTTCTTCAGGGCTTCGACGAGGTCGCCCATGGTCTTGATGTCGGACGAGGCCGGAACGACGACCGCTTCGTATTCGCCGGTGAGACGCGCGATCGGCGTGACGTCCTTAAGAGTGACCGGGGACTTGTTGGTGAGGATTGCACCGACCATGACGTAGCCGCCGACGATCAGGGCGTTCGGGTTGCCCTTCTGCTGGCTTGCGAACTGGGCGAGACCGATGGTGCCGCCGGCGCCCGGCACGTTCTGAACCTGAACGTTGCCGGAGATGCCTTCCTGCTGCATGACCGTCTGCAGCGAACGCGCCGTCTGGTCCCAGCCGCCGCCCGGGTTTGCAGGTGCAATGATCGTGTAATCAGCGGCAACAGCCGGGAGAGACATCGCACCGGCGAGAATCGTTGCGAGGAAAATATGTTTCAAGGTCAGTCCTCCGTGAGGCGCGTTTTCACCGCGCACGTTGTTGCTGTGTGCGAACGGGAAGACGGCGACGGGCTCTTTCGACCCTTATCGCTTGACCGGATTGGTGGCTTCCTCCCAGTACGCAACCGGCGGCCCGCCTCCACGGGTGCCAGTGACCTTAAGGCACCATAGAAAGCTGACATTTAGCTGACATCAAGCCCCGAATGCGAAAATCCTGCCTCATCGTTTACGGAATTTTAGGTTCTCGCATGCGCTGACAGGCGATGTTGCCGGTTCCCGGCGTTCAAATTGAGCCAGGTCCCGACCGGATTTCGCGACGGTACCACGAATCGTTGCTCGGATATTGCCGCCAGCCGGCCCGAGCCTAGGTATGAGGAGCAACGCCGACAAAGGCGAAGACGGTTTGCACCGGCCCCGCCTGAAGGCGAGCTCCGGCAAGGATGATGGGAGAGTAAATACGATGGCAAAAGCGACGACCAAGGCGAAAAACGACGATGCGGCAGAAGCCGCCGCTTCTGCCTCCGGGCAGATTGACGCGAGGATCGCGGAACTTGGCGACTGGCGCGGTGCGACGCTTGCGAAGATACGCAAGCTGATCAAGGAAGCGGATCCTGACGTCGTCGAGGAATGGAAATGGCGAGGCGTCCCGGTCTGGGAGCATGCCGGCATCATCTGTACCGGCGAGACCTATAAAGCGGTTGTGAAAATGACTTTCGCCAAGGGGGCAGCACTCGACGATCCGGCAGGTCTTTTCAATTCCAGCCTTGACGGCAATGTCCGGCGCGCCATCGATATCCACGAGGGCGAGGCGATCGACGAAGAGGCGTTGAAGGCGTTGGTGCTTGCTGCCGTCGAACTGAACCTTTCCGCGCAGGCCCTACGGTCCGGGCGTACGCGGAACAAGGCTTAAGCCTGAAGCTGGCGGGATTTGCGATCGGACCGGGAGCGCCGCGCTTCCGGTCCGTCGTCTTCAATGGAGCCTCAGAACCTCGTTCCATTTGGCAATCAGCCGTGAGCGCTTTACCTGATCGAGATAGACCATCAGTCCCGGGCTTACCGGGACGGGGCGCAACTGGCCGCCAAGCATCTCCTGCATGGTGTTGGCGGTATTTTCACCCGCGACCTCTGGGCTGACGGCCGGGATTTGCAACTCCCGGGCCATAATCGTCTGGCCTTCCTTCGACATGAAGAATTCAAGGTAGCGCCGGCCGAGGTCGGGGGAGGCGGCAGCTTGCGGGACGAGGCCGATGCGCGACATCACCACGGTATAATCCTTCGGCAGAACGATGCCGACATCCGGATGCCGTGCCGCCCAGTCCGCCGCATAGGATCCGAGGATGTTGTAGCCGAGCACGAAGCGGCCGTCGGCGACACGCTCGAGGATTGCTTCGCTCGTCGAGTAGAGTTTGACGCCGGCCGCCCCCATCGCCTGGATGACATCCCAGATATCGCCGAACTGTTCCTGGTCGCGCGATATGAAGAGGAAGCCGACGCCGGACCGCTCGATGTCATAGGTTCCGATCCTGCCGAAGACGGCCGCGCCCTGGCGCTTCAGGTAATCGACGAATTCCGCGCGCGTCGACGGCGGTTTCTCCTTGGTGAAGCTCGGCTTGTGATAGACGAAGACGGCAGGCTCGAAGGTCAGCGCATAAGCCGTGTTGCGCCAGTTGGCCCAGGCGGGCCAGCGGTCGCTCATCGGCAGGTCGCTGCGCTGGGCGTAACCGTCGTTGCTGAGCTTGACTTGCAGGTCCATGGCGGAAGAAAAGGCGAAGTCCGCCGTCTTCATTCCGGCGTCGGTCTCCTTGATGATGCGGTCGTAGATTTCTCCGGTCAGCATGTCCTCATAGCGCACGGCAACATCCGGATTGGCCCGCTGGAAACCGATGATCATCGGCTTTGCGAGCGGCTCGTCGAGCGATGAATAGACGACCAGCGTGCGCACGTCCGCTTTGCCGGAAAGAGCTGGGAATATGATGGGGGCCGCAAGGAGCAGCTGGGGACAAAGAGCAAAAAAAAGAAAAGAAATCAAGAACCGCATGAATCCACAATGCCTCAGTGTCGCACCGTTCACAAGCAAGGCGTCGGCGGATAAGGTGGTCGGGGGAGTGATGATAATTGCGTATCTTGCTTGTTGAGGACAACCAGGACCTGGCCGAGGGCCTGTCGGCGATCTTGCGTGGCAGTGGCTATGCCGTTGACGTCGTCAGTGACGGTGCGTCGGCGCATGCGGTGGCCGCCACCGAAACGTTCGATCTTGTCATTCTCGATCTCAATCTGCCGGAAATGGATGGCCTCGATGTGCTGAGGGCGATGCGTGCTCGCCAGAACCGCGCCGCGGTCTTGATCCTGACGGCAAGGGGCGCGCCCGAAGAGCGGATCAAGGGGCTCGACCTCGGCGCCGACGACTACATGATCAAACCTTTCGACGTCGGCGAGCTCGAAGCGCGCGTGCGCGTGCTCTTGCGCCGTCAGGCGGGCCTCAGGGCCTCGACCGTCAGTTACGGCAATGTGTCGCTCGATCTCAACACCCGCAGCTTCTCGTCCGGCGGCGCGCCGATCGAGATCCCGGCGCGCGAGCTCGGACTTCTCGAGCTTCTGTTCATGCGTGCCGGCAAGGTGGTCGCCAAGGATGCGATTATGCAGTCGCTGACAGGCTTCGACGACGACTTGAGCTCCAACGCGATCGAGCAATATGTCAGCCGGCTGCGCAAGCGGCTCGCACCGCATGGGCTGACCGTGCGCACCGCCCGCGGCATCGGCTACTATCTCGACAAAGCGGCCGGGCCGGAATGAGTACGACGGTCTATTCCCTCCGCCGGCGCCTGCTTGGCTGGCTGTTGATCTCGACGGTAGTGATCGGGGTCATCGCGCTGACGGATACCTATCGGGAGGCCGTGACGACCGCCAACGTCGTTTCCGATCGGGTGCTTGCCGGCTCGGCGCTGGCAATCGCCGAGCGCGTGGTCGTGGCGGAAGACGGGTCGCTCGAAGTCGACATCCCCTATGTCGCGCTGGAAATGCTGACGTCGGCCGCGCAGGACCGGGTGTTCTACCGGGTCGACGGCCCGCCCGGCCAGTTCATCACCGGCTACCAGACGCTGCCGTCGCTGGCGGAGGAGCCCGGCGCATCGACCACATTTGCGGATTCGATCTTCCGCGGCGAACCGATCCGCATTGCCGCCCTTCGCCGCTCCGCGTCAACCGGCATCAATTCCGTGCCCTTCGTGGTCACGGTTGCCGAAACGACAATCGCGCGCCGACATCTGGCGCAGACGATCTTGGTGCGCTCGGCGCTCCGCCTCGGCATGATGATTGCCGGTGCGGCGGTGATCGTCTGGATCGCCGTTACCTTTTCCTTGCGCCCGCTCTACAGGCTGGGTGACGCGATCTCGGAGCGCAGTCCGGACGATTTGCATCCGATCGGCGAGCGGGTTCCGAACGAAGTCCAGGGTCTCGTCGATACGGTCAATTCCTTCATGGGGCGCTTGCAGTCGGCGCTCGATGCGCTTCGCAATTTCACCGGCAATGCCAGCCACCAGCTGCGCACGCCGCTCGCCATCATCCGCACGCAACTCGCCCTGGCGCAACGCGCCGGCTCGATCGAGGAGACGAGAAGTGCTGTGAAAAAGGCCGACGAGGCGGTCGCCAATGCCGAGCGCATTCTGGGGCAGTTGCTGCTGATGGCGAAGATCGACGCTGCCGGCAAGGACGAAACCGGTTCGCTCGAGCGCATCGATTTGGTCGAACTGGTGCGGGAGATAACGGCAGAGCATGTGCCGGCGGCTGGAGACGCGGATATCGATCTCGGCTTTGACGGTGAGGGTGAGGCTTTCATCCGCGCCGAGCCGTTGCTCATCGGTGAACTCCTCAAGAACCTGATCGGCAACGCGCTGCTTTATGCCGGCCGCGGTGCGGAAGTGACGAGCCGTGTCTTTGCGCGGGAGGTTTCGGTGTCGCTGGAGGTGGAGGATAACGGACCCGGCATTCGGCCGGAATTGCACGAGACGGTGCTCAGGCGTTTCGAGCGTGGCGGCAGTGACGCGCCCGGCTCAGGGCTCGGGCTGCCGATCGTCGAAGAAATTGCCGAGCTTTACGGCGCGACGACCAGCCTCAGCGAGGGGGCTGACGGCCGCGGCCTCAAGGTGACCATCCGCTTTCCAGCGGGCTAAGCACGAATAGGCTCAACCCGGCGCCGCCAAATGCGGGCCGGTTAAGCGAAAGCCATCTGCGAGCGGTCAGCCGACACGTTCACAGGGCTGGGGCAATTCAGGTTTTTTGGGGTCTTGCTTAGCGGCCGCGGTGGCCGAAGAAGGAAGCTGTCTCGCGGGTCTGTACCCGCAGCATCGCGTTCCAAAGCTGAAGAACGAAACGCGGCTGAAACTGGCTCGCAAGCTTGCGCTGCGACAACATGGGAAGTCCCCAATAGTTTTGAACGCCTCTCTTATAGTGCATCGCCAAGGATCTTGCCAGAGCGCGTGCGCCGGGGCAGCCCTGCGCGCCAAGCATATGTGGAAAACGGCTTGAGACTGGCGATATAGCCTTCTGAACAAAATAAAATGCCGGGATGACTTTCGTCATCCCGGCCAGTTGGCTTCACTGGGAGGAGAGTATTGCTTTCAGGACTCAGGCCTTCTTGCGGTTCTTCTGTCGATAGACGTCGATGACGACAGCCGCGACGATGATCAGGCCCTTGACGATTTCCTGGTAGTAGGCGTCGACCCGAAGGAAGGTGAAGCCTGAGGTCATGACGCCAAGAATGATGGTGCCGATGACCGTGCCGGTGACCCGGCCGACGCCACCCGTCAGCGAGGTTCCGCCGATAACGGTCGCGGCGATCGCGTCCAGTTCGTACATAACGCCCATGCCGGCCTGTGCGGTCTGGGCACGGGCGGCGGTGACGACACCAGCCAGCCCGGCCAGCATGCCGGCAATGGCATAAACCTTGATCAAATGCGCCTCGACATTGATGCCGGAGACACGGGCTGCCTGCACATTGGCGCCGATCGCATAGGTGAACTTGCCGTAGCGGGTGTAGCGCAGCGCGATGTGGAAGATGAGCGCGACGACCAGGAAGACGATGACGGGCCAGATGCCGGTTCCGATGAAGTTGAACTGATCGGTGAGGCCCGAGACCGGCTGGCCCTTGGTGTACCACTTGGAAATGCCGCGTGCCGAAACCATCATGCCGAGTGTGGCGATGAAGGGCGGGATTTTGGTGCGAGCGATCAGCTGACCGTTGATAAAGCCGGCAAGTAGCCCGATGCCGATGCCAAGCCCGATCGGAACGATTGCCGGCATGTCGGTCAAGGATGGATAGAGCGCGCGCGGCCAGGTGGAGGCCTGGGCGACGCTTGCCGAGATCATCGCCGTCATGCCGACGACGGAGCCAGAGGACAGGTCGATGCCGCCGGTGATGATGACCTGGGTCACGCCGACGGCGATGATGCCGATCACCGAAACCTGCAGGATCATGATCGTCAGGCGCTGCGGGTTCATGAGGAAGCTCTGGCCGACGAAAATCCAGCCGAGGATCTCATAGACCAGCGCGATGCCGATCAAGACCAGGAAGATGTTGAATTCAGGCGGCAAGCGGCGCCTTGTCCCTGAGAGCGGTGCGCTCGCGCCCTGTGCGGCGACATTGGTATCCATTTTCAGTCCTCCCTTTGGGGTCGTTTCCCGCTCAGCTCGCGGCGAGCTCCATGACCTTGATCTGGGTTGCTTCAGCCCTGTCGAGGAAGCCGGTGACGCGGCCCTCGTGCATGACCATGATGCGGTCGCTCATACCGAGGACCTCGGGCATCTCCGAAGAGATCATGATGACGGCGACGCCGTTGCGCGCGAGTTCGGTGACGAGACGGTGTATTTCCGCCTTGGCGCCGACATCAATGCCGCGTGTCGGCTCGTCGAGGATCAGGATGCGCGGATTTGTGAGCAGCCAGCGGCCGATCAACACCTTCTGCTGGTTGCCGCCCGAGAGGTTCTCGATGCGCTCCTGCAGGTTCGGCGTCTTGACACGCAGCTTCCGGCTCATCTCTTCGCAGGCCGCAGTGACCTGTTTTTCGGTAACGAAGCCGCCCTTGACGAAGCGGTCCTGAAGCACGGCGATCTGCATGTTTTCGAGAATATCGAGGATCAGGAGACAGCCGGTGTCCTTGCGGTCTTCGGTCAGAAACGCCATGCGGTTGCGGATCGCCGTGTTCGGACTGTCGATCGAAAGGGTCTTTCCGTCGATCGAAATCGCGCCGGAGCTTGCAGGCGTGACGCCGAAGAGGGTTTCGGCGACGTTCGAGCGCCCGGAGCCGACGAGACCGGCAATGCCGAGGATTTCGCCGGCGCGGACGTCGAAGGAGACGTCGCGGAAGACGCCGTCAAGCGCGAGGTTCTTGACCGACAGGACAACGTCGCCGATCGGCACTTCCTCCTTCGGAAACATCTGGGTGATCTCGCGACCAACCATCATGCGGATGATGTCGTCGCGGGTAACGTCGCTCGACGCGTGCGTGCCGATGAACTTGCCGTCGCGAAACACCGAGAACTCGTCGGCGATCTCGAATAGCTCGTTCATCTTGTGGGTGATGTAGACGATGCCGATGCCCTGTTCGCGCAGGTCCCGAATGATTTCGAAGAGGTGGGCGACCTCGCGCTCGGTCAGCGCAGACGTCGGCTCGTCCATGATGAGCACGTCGGATTCGTAGGAGACTGCCTTGGCGATCTCGACCATCTGCCGGTTGGCCACCGACAGGTGACGCACCTCGATTTCAGGATCGATCTTGATTTTCAGGCGATCGAACAGGCGGGCGGTGATGCGCTTCATCTCGCCGTGATCGACGAAGCCAAAGCGGTTCTTCGGTTCCCGGCGGATCCAGATGTTTTCCGCCACCGTCATGAACGGCATCAGGTTCAGCTCCTGATGGATCATGGCGATGCCGTTTTCGAGCGCATCGAGCGGCGACTTCAGCCGGATTTCGGCACCTTTAAGCTTCACGTCGCCCTTGTCGGGCGTGTAGATGCCGGCGAGGATCTTCATCAGCGTCGATTTGCCGGCGCCGTTTTCGCCCATCAGCGCATGTACCGTGCCGCGCTTCAGCTTGAACTCGACATCGTCGAGCGCGACGACACCAGGGAATTCCTTGCGGATCCCTTCCGCAGAAAGAAGATATTCGGCTTTGGGTACCGCGCCGCTGGCGCGCACGGCTGCCATCGTTGTCGGACTGAGCGTCATGTTCCTTGCCTCCCCGTCGTTTCCGGCTGTCGCGGAAAGTCCTCGTCGCTGGCGGGTGACCAGCCCATCTTACCGCATGCGGCATCCATTGGACGCAGGCATTTGCGGACGGACCTGCATTTGAAAGGGGGAGCGCGGGTTTGCCCGCGCTCCCGACTGTGGCGATCAGTTCTTCGCCTGGTACTTGTCGAGGTTGTCCTTGGTGACGAGCTCGAAGGGAATGTAGACCTTCTTGTCCACCGGCTCGCCCTTTGCGAGCTTCAGTGCGGCGTCGACCGAGCCCTTGCCCTGGCCGGCGGCGTTCTGGAACACCGTGACGTCGAGATCGCCGGCGGCCATGGCTGCCAGAGCGTCCTGCGTTGCGTCGATGCCGCCGATGACAACGCTGTCCATCGAACGACCTGCGGCCTTCAGCGCCTGGATCGCGCCGATCGCCATTTCGTCGTTGTTGGAGATGACCGCGTCAAACTCAAGACCGGCCGAAAGCCAGTTCGTCAAGAGGTCCGAGCCTTGCGTGCGCGACCAGTTGGCGGTCTGCTCCTCGACGATCTCAATGCCCTTGCACTGGTCGGTGGCAAGCACGTCGTGGATGTCCTTGGTGCGCATGCGGGCCGCCTGGTTGGAAAGTTCGCCCATCATCACGACGGCCTTGCCCTTGCCGCCGAGCATCTTGCAGATTTCCTGCGTCTGCAGCGTGCCGGATTCCTGTTCGTTCGACGCGACGAAAGCCTGCTTTTCCGGCAGCGTGTCGACATTGACCGGTTCGCGGTTGACGTAGACGAGCGGGATGCCGGCATCCGCAGCGATCTTCGACATTGCAGCCGTCGCATCCGTATCGACCGGGTTGACGATGATCGCGGTCACGCCGGCGGCGATGAAGTTCTGGATCTGGCTCTGCTGCTTGGAGACGTCGTTCTGCGCGTCTTCGATCTGCAGTTCGACGCCATCGAGCGTCTTGGCGTAATCGGACATGCCGTTGCGCAAGACCGTCAGGAAGTTGTCGTCGAAAAGGGCCATGGATACGCCGATAGTCTCGGCATGGGCTGCCGTCGACATCATCATCGCCAGCGCTGTGCTGAGCACGAGTTTCTTCATTGTCTTTCTCCTCCACAATGGTGCCCGGCGACACCTTCTCCTGCCGGGGACGCAATGCCGGATTGCGCTCATTCATTTCAAAAGCGGCACTCCCGCTGCGCTTTCGAATAAAACGGAATAAACGAACCAGTAAATTGCGATTACGGAATATGTATTCCATTTTATACGGGCGCCGTCAAGGCCTGATGCGGCGCCCGCTGCTGATTTGCCGGCCTCGCGCCTGGGGGCGCTTAGATATGGCTTCGGATGTAATCCATGCTCTGCACCACCGCGGCGGCGGGATCCGCCAATCCGTGGACTTCGGCGGCGAATGGCTCAAAGGAAAGCGGCCCTTCATAACCCGCCGCGCGCATGCGCCGAATCTGTCCTACATTGTCGAGCAGGTCGCTCCGATCGACGAGAACGCGGTGCGAATCACGTAGATCCGCCACCGCGATACGTTCATCCGCGACTCCGGAAATATGGATGAGGCCGGTCATCTCAGGATAGATTGCAGGTTCGCCGGCGAGGTGGTGGTGGAACGTGTCGTGCACCAGTCGGAAGGTTTTTTCGCCGTCGACTGCCTTGATTGCGTCAACAGCTTCCGTCTTCGAGCGCAGCGAGCAGATCTCGAAGCCGAGCGGTTCGACGAGGCCAATGATTCCGGCCGTTTCGAGCATCGGTTTCAGTGCCGTCAAAGCTTTGCGAAGGTTTTCCTGCCGCTCGCTATCGGCCTGGCCCGTGCCATCATTGACGGGAACGAGGACAAGGGCCTTGGCGCCGCAGTCGCGGGCATAGGCGATCAGTTCTTCGGCTTCGGCCTGACGGGTCTGGTTCCATTCGTTGAAACGCTGCAGAGCATTGATCGAGATGATCGTGATGTCGTGACGGCTGGCGAGGGCGGCGACGTCGATTGCGGGCGTGCCGTCGAGGATTGCGTTGCCGGCGAGATCGTTGCGGATTTCGACAGATGTCATGCCGAGCGATCTGGCGAGTTCGAAAAAGGCGCCAAGCGGCAGGTTCGGCGTCGTCATGTGGTTGAGGGCGAAGGGCAGGGCGGTCACGGGAATGTCTCCTCCAGTGGGGCGGGTTTCTGTTCAAAAATAGAACATGCGTTCCATTTACGGCGACTTGAACAAATCGCCAATGGGGGGCGTGCCTTGAAAAGCCATGACGTTCAATCAGCTTGCATCTCTGCAAGAGACCTATCGGCGCATGATGTTATTCTAGCATCCGGCTGTCGTACTAATTCTTGCTCATCATTATTACTTCGCACGGAGATCCCGCACTGCATTCCGGCAGTATTCGAAATAGGAGTTGCGTTTCTGGGGGAGAGGTGAATTGTTTAAAGTGGAATTGGCATACCGTAAAGAGCTCAGCCAACGCATTGGATGAGCTGCTCGAAACGCACCTGGAGGGGCGATGGAGCGATCCTGGCATCCGCTATGGGGGGCTCGTTTGGGGGCGACCTACTTCGTCCATCAGGCCTTTCCCTGGCTGCGACACTATTTCGGTGATGCGCCGCTTCTGTCGACCTTTTCGCCCGGTCTCGACGGTATCGTCTCATGGGGTGGCCGCTTGCCGGCCAAGTTCGCGATGCGCATCGCGCGGCTCAGGGGCCTGCCGCACTGGCACCTCGAGGATGGATTCTTGCGGTCCGTGGGGCTCGGTAAGGATGGAAGTATACCGATTTCGATCATCATCGACGACAAGGCGTTGCCTGCTGATGCGTTGCGGCCGTCCCGCCTAGAGCTATTGATTGCCGAGGCGAGCCATACCGCGAGAGCTCACGTAGGGTCTGCGCTCCGCGAAGCCTTAGTGCGCAACAAGTTGTCAAAATACAACAATTTGCCGCACAGTCGTCCGGCTATCGAGCGAACTGCCCGACGGAGGATACTGCTTGTCGATCAGGTCTTTGGGGACGTTTCCGTTGAGAAGGCGTTGGGTTCGACTGCATCCTTTCATCGTATGCTGGACGATGCAATTGTAAGCGGTGCTCAGTGTTTAGTCCGCGCGCATCCTGACGTCATTGCGGGATACCGGAAGGGCTATTTGACCGAGCAAGCCGCCAAAGCTCCCGGTGTGATATTCATGGCCGACAAGGTTTCGGCCACCGCCATCCTCGATGTTGTCGACGAGGTTTGGACGGTCTCAAGTCAGATGGGCTTCGATGCGCTGCTGCGCGGCTTGCCTGTTCGCTGTTATGCAGCTCCGTTTTACGCAGGTTGGGGGCTGACCGACGATCGCTTCAACATCGTATCGCCCGGTGTCCAGCTCCGGCGATCCAAGGCACGCCCGACACTCGACCAGCTCACCTTCGCTGTGTACAGCCTCTACCCGGTCTACCGGCATCCCGAGACATGGCAGCCAATGGATGCGCTGGCAGCAATTGACTATCTTGTTGGCGAGATCGCCCGCGAAAAACGGGACGGCTGATAGCGGCTTTTACGCCTCTCAGATATTTTCGGGTGTGAAAAGATCGAAGGGAAGGAAGGTTTGCCCCGGCGCGCCGGTTGGGCCCTTGTCGATCGCCTGGATCATCAGGTTGATCGTTTCTCGGGCGAGCGCCGCGGTCGGCGTTGATACCGCGAGCGTCACGACGTCGTCCCCGAGCGCTGCTCGGGACTCCGGCGTCAGCTCGTTGACCACCACGATCAGCTTGCCTTCCAGCCTTTCCTCGCGGATAGCCGAAATCGCCCCTTCCATCCCGCCGCCGCAGACATAAAAGCCGATCAGGTCAGGGTGGCGCTGCAGCAGATTGAGCGTCGCTTCGTGGGTGATCTCGGCGGTGTCGAGGTTGACCATTGTATCCAGCACTTCGAAATCCGGCGCATGCTCACGGAAATAGGAACGAAAGCCAATTTCCCGAAGCTCGTGGCCGAGAAAGCGACGGCTGCCGACGAAAGCTGCCACCTTGCCAGGACGTTTGGCCGCCTTGGTGATCATCCACGCGGCTGTGCGGCCGACCTTGTGATTGTTGAGGCCGACGTAGCCCTCGCGAACGCCGGCGGCAAAATCCGAAAGCAGGGAGAAGACCGGGATGCCGCGCTCCTTAAGTTCCTCAATTGCGGTGGTCACGGCCGGGTAATCGGGAGCGACAAGCGCAATGGCCTGGTTCCGCGCCGCAGCGGCCCGGAGCTTTTCCGTGATGGCCGATGGGGTGGAGTTTGCCACGAAATCGATCTGGGCGAAGACGCGGGCATGCGAGAGCGACAGCGCCGCGGTTTCGATTTCCTTCGCAACTGTTTGATAGAAGGCCTGCTCCGGCTTTTGCAGCACAAAGCCAAGCCTGTATTGCGGCAAGTCCTCAAAGACGCGCTGCCGGATCAGGCCCACGGCGTGATAGCCGATTGACTTGGCCGCCTCATAGACCCGGCGCGCGGTTTCCTCACGCACAGGATGGCGCCCGTTGAGAACGCGATCGACGGTCGCGACGCTGACGCCGGCAGTGCGCGCAAGGTCGGCAATGGTCGGACGGTTGCTCATCGCGGCTCCTGATAGGTTTGCATCATGAATGAAATGCGGCTAATGACATCATCTGAGAGAATATATCATTGCTGCATTGAGACCTGGCAAAAGTCAACCTATCGTCATTGCACGACATGAGACGTCGCCGGCCAGATCGGGTCGGACCGCGGGGAGGAGCGCAAATGACGATGATGCCGACGAAGCGAGACTATAGCCTGCTTGGCCGGGATGCCCAGGCGGCGGTCGCCAGCGGTCTCTCGGCCGCAGAGTGGTATCACACCGACATTCCGCGCAAGCAGATGAAGGAACTGATGAAGCGCGAGGATGGGCCGGCCATCCGCGACACTGCGATCTGGCTCGGTTGTCTCGTTCTGTTCGGTGCACTCGGCATCACCTTCTGGGGCACGTGGTGGGCCGTTCCGTTCTTCCTTGCCTATGGCGTTCTCTACGGTTCCGCCTCCGATAGCCGCTGGCATGAATGCGGCCATGGCACGGCGTTCAAGACGATGTGGATGAACGATGCCGTCTACCAGATCGCTTGCTTCATGATCATGCGCAATCCGGTCACCTGGCGCTGGAGCCACACGCGCCACCATACGGATACGGTGATCGTCGGCCGGGATCCCGAAATCGCGGTCATGCGGCCGCCGGATCTGCTGCGCCTCGTCCTCAATTTCTTCGGCGTGCTCGACGTTTGGCACGCGATGATCGACATGGTGCGTAACACTTTCGGCATCATCAGCGCCGAGGAAGCGACTTTCATCCCTAAAATGGAGCAGCCGAAGGCGATCCTGGTCGCACGCATATGGTTTGCGATCTATGCGGCCACCATTGCCGCCTGCGTCTATCTCGGCTCGATCCTGCCGCTGATGCTGATCGGTCTGCCGAGGCTCTATGGCGCCTGGCACCATGTGCTGACTGGGTTGCTGCAGCATGGCGGTCTTGCCGACAACGTGACCGACCATCGGCTGAACAGCCGCACAGTCTACATGAACCCGGTGAGCCGCTTCGTCTATTGGAACATGAACTACCATGTGGAACACCACATGTTCCCGATGGTGCCTTATCACGCGCTGCCGAAGCTGCACGCCATGATCAAGCATGATCTGCCGGAGCCGAACCCGTCGATGCTGGACGGCTACCGAGAAATGATCCCGGCCTTCCTGCGGCAGTTGCGGAACGAAGATTACTTCCTGAAGCGCGAGCTGCCGGCGACGGCAAAGCCCTACCGGGAAGACTTTCACAGCGATGCGATCGTGCACGCAGCCGAATAACCAACCGATGCCAGGAAATGGGAGGAAATCATGAGCGGAAACTGGGTTGAAGTCTGCGCAGCGGACGAAATCGACGAAGAAGATGTTATCCGTTTCGATTACGACGGACGCACCTTTGCTGTCTATCGCAGCCCGGACGACGAGTATTTTGCCACCGACGGGCTCTGCACCCACGAGCATATTCATCTCGCCGAAGGCCTCGTGATGGACGACATCATCGAATGTCCGAAGCACAACGGCCGCTTCAACTACAAGACCGGCCAGGCCAAGGGCGCGCCCGTTTGCGTCAACCTGAAGACCTATCCGGTGAAGGTCGAGGCCGGAAGCGTGTTCATCGCGCTCTGCTGAAGCCGCTCTAGATAGGATTGGGCTCGCCGCGGCGGGCAGGGAGGTTGAGATGGGTTCTATCGTCATCGTGGGCGCCGGCGAATGTGGGGCAAGGGCCGCCTTTGCCCTCAGGGAAAAGCAATACGACGGCAAGATCACACTGATCGGCGCGGAACCGCATCTTCCCTATGAGCGGCCGCCTCTTTCGAAGGAAGGGCTCAAGGCAGAGGTAGCGCCGAAATATGTCGCTGATGCCGAGCGCTACGCGGCAGCAGGGATCGAAGTGCTGACGGATATCCCGGTCATGGCCATCGATCGCGCCGAAAAGCGGGTGACGCTCGCAGACGGAAGCAGCATCGCCTACGACCGGCTGTTGTTGACGACCGGTGCGCGGGCGCGAACTATCGCCGGTATAGATGAGGTGTCACGCCGCATCCGCACGCTTAGAACCCATGCCGATTCTGAAGAGATCCGCCGCGCACTTTCGCCCGGTCGCAAGCTTGCGATCATCGGCGGTGGCTTCATCGGTCTGGAGCTCGCCGCTATGGCGCGCCGGCTCGGTGCTGCCGTATCGCTTATCGAAGGGTTGCCGCGCATCCTTTCGCGCGGCGTGCCCGAGGAGATCGCTGCAATTGTTGCCGCGCGGCATCGTGCAGAAGGCGTCGACATACGATGCGACGCGAAGATCGAACGTATCGACGCGGACGAAGGCCGTGCGCGCGTCGTTCTCGCCGGCGGCGAGACAATTGAGGCCGATCTCGTCGTCGTTGGCATCGGCGCGGTCCCGAACACGGAGCTTGCAGCCGTCGCCGGCCTTTCGATCGAGAACGGCATCGCGGTCGACGCAACGCTTCAAACCAGCGACCCGGATATCTACGCCGCTGGTGATTGCTGCTCGTTCCCGCTCTGTCACTATGGTGATCGTCGGATACGTCTTGAGGCGTGGCGCAATGCGCAGGATCAGGGGACGCTCGTTGCCGGCAATCTGCTCGGCGGGGGCGAGGCGATCACCAGCGTGCCGTGGTTCTGGTCCGACCAGTATGATCTGACACTGCAGATCGCGGGGCTTGCCGAGGGTGCTGCAACGACCGTGCGGCGCGAACTTACCGACGACGCCTTCATTCTTTTTCATCTCGACAATACCGGTCGGCTGCTTGCGGCCTCCGGCATCGGACCGGGCAATGCGGTCGCGCGCGACATTCGGCTTGCAGAAATGCTGATTGCAGCCGCAAAGCGGCCGGAACCGCAGGCGCTCATCTCGCCCGATACCAAGCTCAAAGCACTCCTCGCCGCCTAGCGTGAGCGGCAAATCTCGTCCTGTTTCCATCCGGAGCCTTCTCATGAAAAGTCACCGTCCGACCGTTGCGGATCTCTTGTCGATGAAGGGCAAGCGCCAACTCACGATGCTGCGTGTCGAAACGCTGGATGAGGCCGAAGCGGCGGAAGCCGCCGGCATCGATCTCGTCTCCGTCCCGCCGGCGCTGCTGGGCCCGGAGTTTCGTGAGGTGGCGCCGACTTGTTTTGCCTTTCCGGGCCTGGAATATGGCGACTACGTCACGGCGGAAGAATACATGCGTGCAGCCTTTGAGGCGTTGAAGGCCGGCGGTGACGCGGTCTACTGTGCGGCAGGGCTTTCCACCGTCCGGCGGATGCGCGAGGAGGGCATTCCCGTCTGCGGCCATGTTGGCCTCATTCCCTCCAAGGCCACCTGGACCGGCGGTTTCCGCGCGGTCGGCAAGACCGCGCAAAGTGCGCCAGAAATCTGGCGACAGGTCAAGGCGCTTGAGGAGGCCGGCGCCTTCGCGGCAGAAATCGAGGTCGTTCCGGGAAATGTCGCTGGGGCGATCAGTGCCAGAACCTCGATGCTGATGCTTTCGATGGGAGCGGGGTCAGGATGCGACGCCCAATATCTGTTTGCCGCCGACGTGCTCGGCAGCAATCGCGGTCACGTGCCGCGCCATGCCAAGATCTATCGCAACTTTGCTGCGGAACATGACAGGCTTCAGCGCGAACGGATCGCCGCGTTCTCGGAGTTTGCCGCGGATGTGCACTCCGGCAGCTACCCGCAAGAGAGACACCTCGTCGGCATTGACGGCGCGGAATTGCGCGCATTTCTGGCCGAACTCGAGCGCGGCTAGAGGCCGGATGGCTTGCGCGGAAGAGGGGGCTTGGTATATTCCACGCGCCAATTCAACTTTTCTTTCCGCGACGGATCACGATTTGAGCGCCCTTCTTCAGGACAGTCTCACCTTTGTCGGCTTGCTGGCAGCGATTTATGCAGCGACGGTGGCGCTGTACTTCATCCTCGGCTACGGCATCACCTGGCTCAACGACCGCAATCCCGAGCGCCGCATTCAAAAGGGACGGCGCGGCGAGAAGCGCAAGGCCATCGAGATTCGCCAGAGCATGGCCTCGATCCTCGTCACCTGCACGTCGGTCGCGATCGGCCTTTTCGTCCAGTACAAGGGATGGACACTGTTCTCGCCCTGGGAGTTCAGGTGGTGGGCGGCCGTCCCGCTCTTTGTGCTCTGCATGGTGCTCTTCGACGCCTGGTTCTATTTCGCCCACCGGCTGCTGCACACCAAGCTCTTCTATAAGTACCATCTCCTGCATCACCGCAGTGTCGCGCCGACGGTCTGGAGCAACGACTCGATCGGCCTGGTCGATACCGCTATGAGCCAAGGCTACTACGCCGTCATCACGTTTCTCGTGCCGTTCCCGCCGATCATCCTTCTGGCCCACCGCCTGTTCGATCAGATCAACGGCACGTTTGGCCATGCCGGATTCGAATACTTCGCCTCGCGCACCGCGCGCTATCCCTCGCCGATGCTTTGCACGACCTATCACGACCAGCACCACGCCGAGTTCAAATACAATTATGCGAACTACTTTTCGTTCTGGGATCGCGTGATGGGAACGGTTGCGCCGAACTACGATCGGCGGGTGGAAACGATTGAAGCCGAGGTGCCGGCCGTGAAGCTACGAAAGGTCGCGGGTGCGACGAGCGTGGCTGAAGGGTCGACGGCCGACTGAGGCGTTCTTTTGTCGGCGGCTCGCTTTCAAAAGGCCTTGACTTGAAATGGTTCGGCCGGCGATTTCGTTGTTTCCAATCGACTTTTCTGCGAAGTGAGTGGCTCGAAAGAGTTATGAAGCCGCTCCAGGCGGTTGATGGATGGGATGAGATGGTCGAGCCATCGCAGGATGAATTCAGCGTTGCGATGAAGCATGGTGCGGGGCATTACGCTGACCGCCCGGTGACACTGCTGGTGCGCGATCCCGACCATCGCCTCGGGCGGCGGCCGCGGCTTGCGCTGAGGCGCCAAGGCCGGACGCCCGACACGGTGTTCCGCTCGTTCCTCATTGACGGGCGAGGCCGTGGGCGCTTCTACGGCTGGATGCCAGTGCAGTTGCAGGCGATGACCTTGCTCGTCGATGACGCAACGGCAAACAACAAGGCAGGGATTGAGCCGCAGATTACGATGCGACGGATGTCGTTGATCGAGGTCGCCGTTCTCATCGCCTTGCGGCGGACGTTGATCCTCCTGCAGATCATTTCACTCTTTCTCGCAGGCAACAGGAAAGGGGCAGAGTTTCGCTTCGTGCGACAATGCGATTCGCTTTCCGCTCCTGACTATCAAGACTGGATCGAGGCCCAGGCGCTGGCCGCGCTGCACGCGAACCGGGACGATCCCCACAACTGGCCGCGAAGGCCACATATCCTCGTTTCGATAGATGGCAGGGACAGCGCTGCCGCCGCCGAAACCAGGATGTCGCTTGCAGCGCA
This sequence comes from Ensifer sp. SL37, assembly GCF_026672675.1. Classification (NCBI taxonomy): domain Bacteria; kingdom Pseudomonadati; phylum Pseudomonadota; class Alphaproteobacteria; order Hyphomicrobiales; family Rhizobiaceae; genus Ensifer; species Ensifer sp. SL37. The sequence continues at coordinate 1,556,485 of NZ_JAPPRN010000001.1, forward strand.
GACCTGGCGCGATTTTCGTGAGATGCCTGCAGCGGACGTGATGATGATGGTGAACAGCAGTGAAGCTCTCGACGACCCCCTTTGGATGCGGCTACCGGCGGGCATGCGGCTTGCGCCGAATGCCCTGGAGAGGCTGGCTCGACCTTTTTCCTTGTCAGCCGATGTTGCTGTCGTCTATTCCGACGAGGACCATATTGATAGACGCGGCAGGCGCCTGAACCCCTTCTTCAAGCCGGCCTGGAACGAGCCGCTTGCTGTCTCCGGATGGCTTTCGCTCGAAGGGGCGCTCTTTCGTCTGATCGACATCCCCAGGGACGTTTGCCTGGAACGCACATCGGGCGCCAATATTGCTCTCGCCGTCGGCCGAACTCAGGCAGGAAGGATATTGCATCTGCCAGAGGTACTCCTTCATTCCGGGCCGTCATGTCGCCGTCGCGCAGAGTGCGCGACGATTACGCAACCGAAGCGGGAACGCCCGGCAGTCAGCGTTATCATACCGACGCGCGACAGGGCCGATCTGCTCGAAGCTTGCCTGAAGGGTCTCTTCGAACACACGGCGCCAGCGGACCTGGATGTTCTCGTCATCGACAATGAAAGCGTCGAACCGGCCACGCTGGCGCTGTTTAGCCGGTACGAGCAGGCCGGGCTAATCCGCCGGATACCGCTTCTAGGCGCTTTTAATTTCTCGCGGGCATGCAATATCGGGGTCGATGCCGCACAGAACGATCTCATCCTTCTCTTGAACAACGACGTCGAGCCCATCGGTCCCTACTGGCTAGAACAATTGGCGGGCGAACTCGATGATCCGACAGTCGGAGCCGTCGGCAACTTGTTGCTGTTTCCGGACGGCTTCACTCAGCACGGCGGGGTGACGCTTGGCGCCGGTACGGTCGCCCGGCACAGTTTTCACTTTCTTGACCCGCAGAGGCAGGGCGACAAGGGGCTTCTCGGTCAACGTCGCGACATGTCGGCGGTGACAGCGGCCTGCCTGCTGACGCGCAAGGAACTCTGGCGCCGTCTTGGGGGCATGGACGAAGAAAAGCTGACGGTCGCCTTCAATGATGTAGACTATTGCCTGAAAGTTCGGGAAGCGGGTTTCCGTATAGTCTGGACGCCGGCAGCGGCGATGTTGCATAGAGAGAGCGTTTCGCGTGGAGCCGATGACACGCCACAGAAGCTTCAGCGCTTCGCGGGCGAAGAACGAGCCATGCACGAGCGCTGGAGCGACACCTTGAAAGCCGATCCATATTACAATCCGAACCTCTCGTTGATTGCCGAAGAATTTGTTCTCGAAGCCTATCCGAGAAGTCTGGCACCGAGGTCCAGCGTTTGACGAGCGTGCGCGAGCGATTGGCCCGCTGGATCGAGCGGCGATTGCCGCAGCCGCGACTTCGGCAGGGGGCCAGCGGTGGCCCGCGGGGGCCGGTGAAGCGGATCGTCGTTTTTGGCCGCATACCGAACCCGACCTTCGACTATTACCTTGCAGCCCGCCTCGACGCATCGGATATGCCGCCATATGAGGTGGCCGATATCCGTGGGCGAGATATACCGGCACTGAACGCCGATGGGGCCTTCGTCATCCTTTGCCGCTATGCGTCTCCCTCGGTCTTGCGCTGGATCGAGAGCAATGCAAAGCATCTCTCCGGCGTGGGGCTGTTTCTCGATGATGACATCCCCGCTGTTGTTACAGGCAAGGACGCGGATTTCCTCTACAGGCTGTTTCTTTGGTATCGCGCCCTCTGGCCGCTTCGCCGACTGAACCGGCATCTCGATATCGTCTGGGCCTCGACACCGCACCTTGCGTCCCGACTGGCGAGGGTGGAGGCGATCGTCTTGCCGCCAGCGCCGCCGAAGGCGCTTTGGAAGGCGGACGGGAGTGATGGTAATTGGCATTGTCAGTCAAACGGAGATGTTTTGATTGGGTACCATGCGACCGGGGTTCATCTCGAGGAACATCGGTTTCTTCAGCCAATTATTGCGGAAGTTCTGCGCGAACGGCCACGCGCCCGGTTCGAAGTGTTTGCCGATCGCCGTGCCAAGGCAATCTGGCAAGGTCTGGAACGGGTGCGGATCCGGGAGCCAATGCCCTGGGCTGAGTATCTGGCGGACGCGAACACCCGACGTATCGATATTATGCTTGTTCCGCTCGCACCTTCGCATGTGAACGATAGTCGCGCGCCGACGAAGCGCATCGATGTCGCCAGATACCAAGCGGCGGGGGTGTTTTCGATGGGCGTGGTTTTCGGCGATGCCGCGGACGATGGCGAATTGCTTGCAACTTATGACGCAAAACTTTGGCGTGAGACCATCCTTCTGCTGATTGATGATGTTGGAGAGCGCGGCGTTGCCGCAATTGCTACCCATAGGGCCGTCTTGCAAATGGCCTCGGTAGCGGATACGGGATTTGAGGCCTTTAGACCCTCGGAAATAGTTGGCCAGCCGTCTGGACCCGATGCGACTTCGAATGTAGGACAAACGGACCTTTCTGAATGACGTCTAAGATATTGTTGCTCCAACCAAAACGTTTTGGTGACGACCGAGGATGGTTCTCCGAAGTATACAACGAGAGGATCTTCGCTAGGTATGGAATCAACGACCGATTTGTTCAGGACAACCATTCGCTCTCGGTCCCCGTGGGAACATTGAGAGGGTTACATTTTCAGACGGCACCATTCGAGCAAGTCAAACTTGTTCGCTGCATCCGCGGTCGAATCTTCGATGTTGCGGTTGATATCCGTCGTGGCTCGCCCACGTTTGGGAAGTGGGTTGGCGCCGAGCTTTCGGCGGAAAATGGCCGGCAACTCTACGTTCCGGCAGGATTTGCCCACGGCTTCGTGACGCTGGAGCCTTCGACGGAAGTCACCTATAAGGTCTCCAGTTTTTATTCGCCGGAGAACGATGGAGGGCTCCTTTGGAGCGACGCTCAGATCGGCATTGAGTGGCCTCTCCCCGAGGACACGGAGCCAGTCTTGAGCGGGAAGGACGAGCGTCAACCGATGCTGCGTGATTTTGACAGCCCCTTCCATTACGACGGTGTCCCGCTCGAGATGGTCGAAGTCTAACTTTCAGAAGGACGGAACATGCGCATTTTCGTCACCGGCGGTGCCGGTTTTATCGGATCGGCTCTCGTTCGGTACCTCATCGAGTATACCAAATATGAGGTTCTGACGTTCGATAAGCTGACCTATGCGGGTACGCTTACCTCCTTGTCGCCCGTTTCGGCTTCGCCGAGGTATAGCTTCAAGCAAGGCGACATTTGTGACGAACGTGCCGTGGTGGCCGCCATCGAAGACTTCCAGCCGGACATCATTACGCATCTTGCTGCCGAATCTCACGTCGACCGGTCCATCGACGGCCCGGGTGCTTTCATCCAGACTAATGTGGTCGGCACCTATACAATGCTTGCAGCCGCGCTTGACTATTGGCGTAAGCTCAACGATGAACGCCGCTCCCGTTTCCGGTTCCACCACATATCGACGGATGAGGTTTTCGGTTCGCTTGGCGACACTGGCTACTTCACTGAAACGACACCCTATGATCCTCGTTCGCCCTATTCTGCTTCCAAGGCAAGCTCGGACCATCTCGTTTCCGCCTGGGGCCACACATTTGGTCTGCCCGTCCTGATCACCAACTGCTCGAACAACTACGGGCCTTATCATTTTCCGGAAAAGCTCATTCCCCTCATGATCGTTAAGGCTCTCGTCGGCGAACCGCTTCCGGTCTACGGTAGTGGGACGAACGTTCGCGATTGGTTGTATGTCGAAGATCATGTTCGCGCGTTGCAATGCGTGTTCGAAAAAGGCACGCCCGGTCAAACTTATAACGTGGGCGGCAATTCAGAGCGCCGGAACATCGATGTCGTGAAGACGGTCTGTGAAATATTGGATCGTCTGCAGCCGCGCGCGGACGGTAAATCCTATTCTGACCAAATTACCTATGTCGCGGATCGACCTGGGCATGATCAACGGTATGCGATCGATGCAACCAAAATTGCCGATGAGATCGGCTGGAAACCCGTAGAGAGCTTCGAGAGCGGTATTGAAAAGACCGTCACCTGGTATTTGAAAAACCAGAGCTGGTGGTCAGAAATCCTTGATCGGAGCCATGCCGCCGGAAGGCGAGGACTGGGCGCGTGAAAATGAGGCGGATACTGATTACGGGGGGCACCGGTCAGGTTGGAACTGAGCTCCTCGCTTGCCGGTGGCCTAGCGACGTCGAGCTCGTTGCGCCGACACGCAAGGAATTCGACCTGTCGCAGTGTGATACTATCGCCACATACCTATCGCAGGGCGCATTTGACGCAGTTGTCAATTGCGGTGCCTATACGGCAGTTGATAGGGCGGAAAGCGATGTCTTAGCAGCGTGGAAGATAAACGCGCTCGCCCCCGCAGCACTCGCTGCCGCGACGAAGCTTGCTGAGATTCCGCTTGTTCATTTGTCAACGGACTACGTGTTTGACGGTTCAAAAAGCGGACCCTACACGGAGGACGACCCGGTGGCCCCGCTCGGCGTCTACGGCGCATCCAAGGAAGCGGGTGAACAGGCAGTGCGCACGGGCAATCCTCGTCATATCATCCTGCGAACCGCTTGGGTGTTCAGCCCATACGGGAACAACTTCGTCAAGACGATGTTGCGACTGGGCAAAGAGAAGGAACTAATCAGAGTCGTCGCCGACCAAAGAGGACGCCCGACGGCGGCCTCGGACATCGCGGCGGTCACGCGCCAGGTTGTCATTCGTTTGATTGAGGATGTTAGGGCACCTGTAGGCACCTATCATTTTGTGGGTGAAGGTGACGCAACCTGGTATACGTTTGCACGCGAGCTGTTTGCCCGACAACAGCTCGCTGGTGCCAAAGTTCCCCTTGTGGAGCCAATCACCACAGAACAATATCCAACACCGGCGCGGCGCCCGAAAAACTCCAGCCTCTCAACAACGAAACTGGAGCGCGATTATGGCGTGAAGCCGCGCGATTGGCGAACCGCGCTAGAGGTCGTACGTAACGATCTCGAGGCTAACCAAATTTCGTAGGGGATTCCATCGAATGAAGGGCATTATTCTAGCAGGCGGCTCCGGCACCCGGCTGCATCCTGCGACACTAGCCGTCAACAAGCAGCTTTTGCCGGTGTATGACAAGCCTATGATCTATTATCCACTCTCAGTACTGATGATGGCTAGGATATATGATATTCTGATTATCTCCTCTCCGGAGTACATTGACGGCTATCGGCGGCTGTTCGGTGATGGTTCCACTTGGGGGTTGACTATCTCCTATGCGATCCAATCCGAACCGCAAGGTTTGGCGCAGGCCTTTACAATCGGTGAATCTTTCATTGGAGACGACAGAGTTGCCCTTGTCCTCGGAGACAACATCTTCTTCGGGGCAGGGCTTTCTGATCTTCTTGCAAAGGCTGTCGCCCGGTCGGAAGGGGCGACGATCTTTGCCTATGAGGTGGACGATCCCGAAAGGTATGGCGTCGTGGAACTGGACGGACAGGGACGCGCTTTGAGCCTGGAAGAGAAGCCAACCGCTCCGCGCTCCCGCCACGCTGTCACCGGCCTGTATTTTTATGACAATGATGTCATAGAGTATGCGAAACGCCTCAGGCCGTCGCCCAGGGGGGAATACGAGATAACGGATCTAAATCGCGTGTATATGGAAAACGATCTGCTATTTGTCGAAAGAATGTCACGGGGTTATGCGTGGCTGGACACCGGTACGCACGACAGCCTTCTTGAGGCAGGTGAATTCGTTCGCACCATACAGCATCGACAAGGCACGAATATAGCTTGCATCGAGGAGATAGCCTATCAAAACGGTTTGATCACCCAGGACCGTTTAAGGGACCTCGGAAGGTTCTATGCAAAAACAGCGTATGGGAGGTATTTGCTGAAGATTGCAGAACTGGAAATCGGTAGTCAGTCTCTATAAGAAGAGGCATTCTCCGTGCAGGCGTTGAGTTTAAAGCCGCTTCCGGCGCGAAACCTCCCAGCGTGAAAACTGCGCAAGTGAATGCTTGCAATTCTTTTAGGGAAAGATAATAAAGGCATAGTGCATGTTAAATTGGTTGGGGAAATTGCGGCAAGCCGGCAAAACGGTGAGCTTAGCTAGTGAGACGGTTTTTGATCAGTACGAGTTGCGCTGTCCCGATCACCAGAATGCAATAGACGCGCTACCTGGTTGGAGCTCTGCGTTTCCCGAACATCTCAATCTCCGGGCCGGAATCCACCCACTCTTTGCGGATACCCGCATCACCTGGGCGCTTGAACAGTTTGGCTCCATCGAAGACAAGACGATTCTGGAGGTCGGCCCCTTAGAGGGGATGCACACGTATATGTTGAACGCTATGCGTCCACTGCGCGTCGACGCTGTGGAAGCGAACCGCCTTTGCTTCCTGAGATGTCTTGTCGCGCGTGAGATTCTGGGCATCGATCGAGCGCGCTTTCTGCTTGGGGACATTCAGTCTTGGCTGGACGGAGGGGGGGAGGTTTATGACTTAGCGGTTGCTTCAGGCGTTCTGTACCATATGGCTGATCCTGCAGGCTTCCTAAAAAAGATAGCGGCTAGAGCAAACGCGATTTACATCTGGTCGCACTACTTTGACGATGTGGCGATGCCCGCTGATGACGTGCGACGTATGCCGTTCAGCGGAAAGGTCGAAATCAAGATGATCGACGGTGCCTCTGTTCGGTACTACGAGAGGAGTTATAACCACGCCAACTCTCATCCTTCGTTCTGCGGCGGTATGAAGGATCGGCATTTCTGGCTTCATCGCGACGATATTTTGTTGCTTTTGAACAAGTTCGGGTATGACGAGATACTGATACAATCGGATGAGCCCCATCATTCAGGCGGGCCATGTTTCTCGCTACTGGCTATGCGTCGGCAGCTGCGATAGATTGTCCGAAAAGTAAGGCGGAAGGAAAGTGCTGTTCAACATCGAATTTGATGCTGGTGATTCCATTGAGGGCTATGTCATTCCTGATGGATTTTCAGAACAGCCGTCAATTCTCGTTTCGGACCATGGTGGACCGGTGGCACGCGTTGCCTGCGACCAACTGCGTGAGGCGGTTATCGGCTCGGGACGACATGGAAGTGGAATGGTTGGTTTTAGGTTGGATGCTACGGTGATTCCAGGACTGGCCGAAATGGAAACCCTGGCAATTCATGATGCCAAGACGGGACTGCTGATTTATCGACGAGTCGCGATACACAATCGCAAAAACCTTAAGATTGTTCGGCTCGAAACTCATATGATCCCATCACTTCGCTTGGATCGATACTGTAGCGAGGGTTTCCAGTTCGAGTTGTTTTCTGCGGAGCGTTTTGGTCACGAAACGACCCTACAAGCCTTTCACCTTCAGGCACTTGAATCCGTCTTTATCAGCGGACGTTTGCTCATGAAGAATTACGAAGTCTTCCTCGATCGCGGGTTCCGGGCGGTAGCACTACTGACTGATCCATTCTACGAGATGGCGGGTCGGCTTTTCCTATTGAAGAAAATGTCGACCAGCCCGGTGCCGTTTCTAGGCGACCGCGACCGTCTTATCTTGGCGCCTGCGGTCGAGCATTTCGCAGAAGTTGCACTAACTAGTACGTCTTCGTTGAAGACTGCACTGAAGAAAGCGCCGACAAAAGTGCGCGATGTTCTTTCTTCGCCTCTTACGCGTCAACTTGTTTGCACCTCTCCTGAACAATCCACAGCGCGTGCCGATATCGCGGCGGCTGTCGACCTTCTCTCTCGTTTTACGGTAGTTGGGCATGATAACGACTTGGCGCACTATCAACATGCTCTAGCTGAATTGTTTGAACGGCCCGTCGACCAGCTTCCATTACCTCCGAGGCACATGGCTCTTCAAGAGTTGGCGAACAAATTGCGGGAACTTCCCGTTGCCGAGGGGCTTATTGAGCATGACTTGATCCTGGATCACTATGTTCGGCAAGCGCTAAGGGTAAACACGCACTAAGGCGCAGCAGCGGGCTCGATAGGCATGCGACGGAAAACCACAGATGAACTGACGAGCAACGACACTTGGCTGGGGCGGACTAAAGTTGCCCGATACATGGTCCCCGCGGCTCTGCGGCGACGGATGCCAGCAAGCCAACCAGACAAGGAAGGTCCAAGCGTCTCGATCCAGATGGACGCGGATGCAGAAGATCTGCGGCCACAAACAGGTCCAAAGTTTCCTATACGACTTGCAACGTTTGTTGCGGTCGTTCTAATCCCGTTCTTTCTTAGTTCGCTCTATTATGCGTTCATTGCGGCCGATCAGTTTACGTCTGAAGCCCGATTTGCAGTGAGATCGCTTGCTGATGAGAGTGCAAGCGATAGCTCAGAAACAAGCTTGCTAAGTATGAGGTCGGCAACGCAGGATGCCTACGTAGTAATGAGTTTTATTCATTCTGCCGAACTCCTGGACCGTCTTGGCAGAAAAATTGACTATAGAAAAATGTTTGCCCCTCAAGGAATTGATGCGATTGCATCGTTTGACACTGATGGGCCCAAAGAGGGGTTCCTAGACTATTGGAAGAAGCAAGTGTCCGTCTACATCGATGGTCCTTCCGGTATCGTGACGCTTAAAGTGCGAACGTTTCGGCCCGAGAATTCTTTGCAGTTGGCGTTGGCCATTGTTGAGGAAAGTGAAGCGCTAATAAATGAGATGTCAACGAGGGCTCGCAACGATGTATTGCGAAGCGTTCGCGACGAAGTTGAGAATGCGGGTAAGACTTATGGAGGCGCGCTCGCGGAACTCAGTAAATTTCAGCACGAGTCGGGGATTCTGAGTCCGGAAGCCCAAGCCGAGGAGACGGGTAAACTCTTGGCCAAGCTGTTGGCCGAGAAACTTGAGATAGAAACAAGGCAGTTTGTAGCGGCCAAATCATCAGCAGAGGGATCGCCAGCATACCAGCAGCTCAAACTAGCGCGTGATAGTCTTGATGGTCAGATTGAGCAACTCAGGTCCGGACTAACCGGTTCGTCGGATCGAAACCTTGCTAACGCGTTAGTACGTTACTCGAAACTCGAAACAAATCGGATGGTTGCAGAAAAATTGTACGAGGCAACACGACAGTCCTATGACATGGTCCTTGGGGAATCCCTTAGGAAAGCGCTGTATGTAGTAGTGTTCGTGAAGCCCACCTTGCCGGATGAATCGCTTTATCCGCTACGCCTATTCTCACCGCTAATGACTTTGCTTGGCCTAGGACTTTTGTGGTCGACGTTGGCGCTTGCCTGGGCATCTGTACAAGACCATCAGTTGTAAGAGGCGTCATGATCCGGTTTATCAACGTCTCAAAACACTTTACTACCCAACAGCATAGGAAAATTATACTTGATAGGGCAAATGTGGAATTCCTGTCAGGTTACTCGTACGGGTTACTTGGCGTAAATGGTGCAGGCAAATCGACCACTTTACGAATGATCTCTGGTACCATGCTTCCAAATTCTGGGAAGATTTTGAAAGATTGCCGTGTCTCTTGGCCATTGGGATTCGCCGGGGGATTTCATTCGGCTATGACAGGTCTAGACAACCTTAGATTCGTCGCGCGTGCATATGGTGAGGATGTTCGTCGAGTTTCTAGGTTTGTAGAAGATTTTGCTGAGCTCGGGGACTACATCCACGCACCAGTGAGAACTTACTCATCAGGCATGATGGCACGGTTAGCGTTCGGGTTGTCGATGGCGATCGAGTTCGATTGCTATTTGGTGGATGAAATAACGGCTGTTGGAGATGCGCGATTCCAAGAGCGTTGCCGGGTCGCATTCGAAAACCGACGAAAGAACGCTGATTTGATTATGATTTCGCATGGGATGGATACGATCAAGGCCTATTGCGACAAAGGCATGGTGTTGGTGGACGGGCGTCTGATAGTTTTTGACCAGGTCGAACATGCGATTGAAGCATACTATCGGCTTAACAGATGATTTGTCTTAGCCTACGCTTCAGGAATAGACGGGGTTTATATGTCTAATCGGCCGCCAGACATACATGTCGAATCCTCTCAGACCGCATTGGGGCTTAGTCGCGCTGCCAGCTCGCGTTTGGCAACTACCGCGAGGAGGCTGAGGTTCTCAACCTCTGGGAGGAGTGACCTCTTCAAAGTGGTAGGGCTCAGGCCCAAGCTTTCTGAGAAGATTTTCCGAGCTTCGGTCATCATCTCAGCGATATTTTTTCTGGCTGCTCCCAACGCTTTCGCAGTGCTCTATTACGGGTTTATCGCCTCCGATCAGTTTCAATCAGAAACGAGGTTCACTGTTCGCACTTCTGCTCCAGCTTTGGGTAAAGATCAATTAGGAAAAGCCACCGGTATACCATCTGCGAAGATAGTACAAGATACACAGATCGTCGCCGAATTCATCACGAGCAAAGGTATGATCGACGCGCTGTCCGAAAGCATCGATATTCGATCGATTTATGCTGCGCCGGGTGCGGATGTGCTATCGCGTTTGGAAGATGAGGCGAGCGCAGAAGACTTACTGTCATATTGGCAAGATATGGTTTCGGCTGCAATCAGTCCGGCCAGTGGCATCATCACGGTCAAGGTCCGTGCGTTTTCTGCCGACGACGCGCAACGCATACTCATCGAAGTCGTTCGCGCTGCGGAAAGTGCTGTCAACAACATGAATGCCCGCATTTGGCGTGATGTGACACAAACAGCCCAAGAGAACCAAGACCGGGCGGCTGTGCAACTGCGCATCGCAAGGGAAAACCTGCAGGCCGCTCGAAATAAAACTGGAATGCTGTCTATTGAAGGGACGGCAAGCGTCCTTACCGCCTTGATCGGGAATATTGAACGCGAGCGTTTGGAACTGCAGCAGAGATATGAGGTTCAATCGCAGTCTGTTGCAAAGGATGCGCCACAACTTGTCGTTCTTCATCGCGAGATTGTTAGTAAAGAGCGCCAGATAAAGGAACTTCAAGGACAGCTAGCTGGTAGCACAGTTGGGCAAGATCAAACTCTTGCCGATGCTTCCGTAACGTTTGCACAGCGCCAAATGGAGCAAAACTTGGCGGAAAAGCAGTTCTCGGCAAGCGTAAAGACGATGGAGCAGATTAAGTTCGTTAGTCGACAGCAACTGCTCTATCTAGACTCTTTCCTCTCCCCCGATCGGCCAGATTCCCCCAAGTTTCCAAAGCGCTTCTTTTGGATTGTGGCGACGTTTTTATCCTCGCTAGTGGCCTGGGGAGCAGTCCTTTCTGGCCTTGCGCTCATAAGACGTAGGATCGCATGATCACAGGTGGGTTACTTTTGAGATTTCCCACTTGCGCCACGAAATGAACGGTTTGCTCCGACCGTAGGATCCTAACCAGAAAGCATTTTCCTTACATGACGGTATCATTCCAACCAAATAGTGATTTGAAGCGGTGCGGCACCAGTAGGAATGGTCTCGAGTTATGGGAGGCAATTGGTGATGACGCCGCTTTCAACGTTTATTGTTCCTTAGTTAGGAAGCGGTTCATTGTAATCGCTGTTTTTGCGCCTTCGGACATTATGGATCTAAAATTGTATGTGAACCGCGGACGAGGGTTGCTTGAGGCGGATGCAATCACCTTTGAGAGCGCTCGCGGAATGGTCGTTGTCTTAGATGTGGGGGCGGTTGGATTGCTCCGTAAATTCCGGCTGGATCCAGCAAGCCATCCTGTTCTGTTCGAATTGCAGGTATCTACGTTTCCTACTAGAGAGGCCGCTGAGTTTCATGCTCGAACGATGCTCAAGATGATACCCGAACTCAAAGAAATTAGGAAATTGCAGCTGCCTGCCTTTACGCTTCCTAAACTCAATTGGTCCTGGTTTCGACGCCGCCGAGATAATACTGCCGCGTACATTCGCGCGCACTACGAGTTTGCGGCACACGACGAGAGTCCTGTCGAGTCGTTGGGTGCTGGTTGCTGGCTAAGCATTATTGTTCCAGTTTATAATACGCCTGCGCGCTATTTGAACGACTTGCTGGGTTCATTCTCTTCACAAGACGTGGAAGGTGTCGAGCTCATTTTGAGTGACGATGGGTCGACATCTCATGAAACTAGGGGATGGCTCGAGCAAAACAAGACGGCGAAGGGGGTTCGCGTCGTCTCGAATGTGCGAAACGGAGGAATAGCCGTCGCGAGCAATGCCGCGCTACGCATTGCGTCAGGTGGATGGATTACATTTCTTGATCACGATGATCTAATTGCGCCGCACGCTCTGAGGACAATAAAGCGGCATATAATCAAGAATTCTAGAGCCGTGTTTCATTTTACCGATGAGGTTATAGTGGATGATCAGCTTCGTCCAAAGGGGCTGATGTTGAAGCCGGCGTATGACCCTGTCTTGCTGACCGGCGTGAACTACATTAACCACTTTTCCCTTTATCGAAGGGACAGGCTTGCTGAGCTCGGTTTGCTTAGACCTGGGTATGATGGATCTCAGGACTACGACCTTCTTCTCCGTTATTTGCAAGGACTGCGAAGTGAGGAGATCTGCCATATCAATTACCCGGCCTATTGGTGGCGCCATACTGGGCGGAGCTACTCAGCTCGGTTTGCAGAGCAAGCCGCGCTGAATGCGCGCCGGGCCATTGCGGATAGCTTTGAACGTCAGGGCAAAAGAATACAGGTCCAGGAATCCGCGATAGGCTCGCTCCATAGAGTTAGATTCATTGAGTTGGAAGGCGACTGGCCAGCGGTCACGATTGTCATACCAAGTAAGAATTCGCTCGAATTGATCTCACGAGTGTTGCATGGGGTTTTCGAGGATACAGATTACCCAAATTTTAAAGTCGTCGTTGTTGATAATGGGTCTGACGACGAAAGTGTTATAGAGTTGTACAATGATTATACGAAAAGATTTCCGAATTTTTCGAGCGAAATAATCAACGAAGATTTCAACTTTTCTCGCTCAGTGAATCGGGGTTTTCGACATTCTAAAGGTAGTCATGTCTTGCTACTAAATAATGATATCGAAATTATGGACGCGCAATGGTTGAAAGAGATGGTTGAATGTTTGCAATTTGACCATGTCGGAATTGTAGGGGCAAAGTTGCTGTATCCAAACAAGACTATACAGCACGCCGGTGTCATTGTCGGCTTTGGTGGGTTGGCCGGTCATTGGTATTCGCAGAAGCATTGGAATTTTGGGGGGCCAATGAATCGCTTGCACGTGCGCAATTCCTTTAGCTGCGTAACAGGTGCGGCCATGTTGATCGCTTCAGATTGCCTGACGACCGTCGGAGCATGGGATGAGGTCAACTTTGCTGTTGCCTACAACGACGTCGATTATTGCCTACGCGCCGGCTACGCCGGCTATCGAGTCGTTTGGACGCCGTTCGCCTGCCTCTACCATCACGAGTCGTTGTCGCGCGGGCCGGATACAGAGGGCGCGCGATTAAAGCGCTTTGAAAAGGAGAAGGAACGCCTTCAGGCTATCCATGGCACGCGAGCATTCCGAGACCCTTCAATCCACCCGGCATTCTCTACGGATCGATCAGAGCCCATTGTGCTCATTCCAATGAATGCTAACGGCAGCATGTGAGCTCCGGCCCGGGCGGGCGGGATTGCTCGTTCTTCGAGATTGGAGGTGAGCGCTATGCGGCCCTCGGGCAGCACGCGTTGGTGGGACGTGAGATGGCGTAGCGAGTAGCGAGTAGCGAGCGCCTCGGCGAGCTTTGGTTTTGCCGGAAAGGCGCGGCAGGTCCGCCGGAGGGCAATGAGGGGTGACGATTAGCGGAGCAGCTCTGTGGCCAATGTCTCGGCGATCGCGCGTGCTGAATGCGTATTCCGATGATGCCGGACGGCTATTCCAATCTGAAGCCGGACACAATTCCGATTTGGAGCCGGACAGTTGGCGCGCCTCAGGGTCCATGTGCTCGGGGGCCGGAGATATCGCGATCAGTTTGACGTGAACCAAAATCCCGCTGGCCGCTGGTCCGCCTCTTTCAAAACGGGCAGGTCACCAATCTTTCTGCACATCTGAGATAGTCGATCGTCGTTCCAGCAAAAGTATGCAGGAAATGCGGGCGTGACTCTCTCGGATAGCATAAGCATCAGCAAGAGATATTGCGTATCCATCCGAGCAGGGCCGCAGGATTTTGAGCGCCGCGCGTGGTAACGTGGGTTCATGGAGATCGATGAGGACAAGATCGACGATGCGGTTTTGGCGCTGCTATGGCTGACGCTGCATAACGAACGCTGTGCCTGGAAGGGCTTCGACTGGGCAACGACGGATCGGCTTCACAAGAAGGGCTTGATCGGCGACCCAGTCAACAAGTCGAAGTCATTGATCCTGACCGATGAAGGCTTGGCGCGTTCGGAAGCATTGTTCCGGGAGCTGTTTACGCGGCCGCCGCAATAGCCGTCCCTTTGTGTGTCTTCCATTGCCACGGCAGCAGTTCGTGCAGGCGGGAGACGGGAAGATCGGCGATGCGGCTAAACACATCGGCGAGCCACGCCTTTGGGTCGACGTCGTTGAGACGGCAAGTCGTGATGACGGAGAGCATGATGGCGGCACGATCGGCCCCACGCTGGGAGCCGGCGAAGGTCCAGTTTCGACGCCCGAGGGCAATTCCTCTCAGCGCGCGCTCGGCCGCATTGTTCGTGAGACAAATCCGGCCATCGTCGAGGAAACGGGCAAAGCCATCCCAGCGCTTCAGCATGTAATCGATCGGCTCGATCACCTCGGACGATTTGCTGAGCGAGGCGCGCTCCCGTTTCAGCCACGCGTGCATGTCATCGAACAGCGGCTTGCTCTTTTCCTGCCGCGCGGCCAGTCGTTCTGCGGCGCTCAATCCATTGATGTCGCGCTCGATCTCAAACAGCGCGTCGTACCGTTGGACGGCCTCCAATGCGATCGGCGAGATTGGCTTGCCCTTGCGCTTGCGGTCGCGGGCATTTTTCTGGATGTCGGCCAGTTCAAAGAATTTGCGCCGCGCGTGCGCATGACAAAAGGCGAAGGTGATCGGCACCGCTTTCTTTTCGGCGACACTGAGCGGCTCGAAGCCATTGTAACAATCACTCTGCAGAATGCCGCCATACGCGGCCAGGTGCTTCTGCGGATGCTCGCCGCGGCGGTCGCTCGACGCATAGTATATGGCCGCCGGCGCTGCCGCGCCGCCGTAGGGCCGGTCATCGCACACGTACGTCCATATTCGCCCGGTCGTGCATTTGTCTTTGGCCTGGATGGGAATGGTGGTGTCGTCGCCAAAAAGCCGCTCGGCCGCGAAGACATGCGTTTCGATCAGATCAAAGATCGGCAGGAGCGCGGCCGTTCCATACCCGACCTGGTCGGCCAACGTCGAGGTCGAAAGCTCGATGCCCTCGCATTTGAACCGGGTGCTCTGGCGGTTGAGCGGGCTATGCATGCCGAACTTATCGAACAGGATCGTCGCCAGCAGATGAGGACCGATAAAGCCGCGTGGCGTGGCATGGAAGGGTGCCGGCGCCTGGCTGATCTTCTCGCAGTCCCGGCAGCTAAATTTCTCGCGTACGGTTTCGATCACCTTGAACCGGCGCGGAACCTCCTCGAGCGTCTCGGTGACGTCCTCGCCCAGTTTCGACAGGCGCGAGCCACCGCAGCAGGCACAGGTGGTCGGGGGATCGATCACCACGCGCTCGCGTTCGATATCCTCCGGCCACGGCTTTCTCAGCGGCCGTTTGCGCGTGAACGAACGCACGCTCGCGGTCTTGGCGGCAGCCGCTTGCGCTGCGGCTTCATCCTCCGACGCCGCCATTACCAGCTCTTCGAGCTGCAATTCCATCTGGTCGATCAGGCGCGCCGTGCGCTCGGAACGCCTTACCGCGCAGCTCGCGCTTCAGCTTCTCGATCGCCAGTTCCAGACTGGCGATCAAAGCCTCGCTGTCCGACAACATGGCCTGCGCATTGGCGGCTTGCGCCACCGCAATGTCCCGTTCAGCGACGACGGTGTCGCGCTCGGCGACAACGACATCACGTTCAGCCTGTAACATCTCACGCTCGGAAAGCAGCGCCAGATAGGCGCTCGCAAAGTCCGCAGGAAGATCCACAGGCTTCGAAGTCATGAAGCCATTCGATCAGATTCATTCAATATTTTCAATGCAATAATGCTATCCGATCCGTGTCGGACGCCAGGTTTCCTGCGGATTGCGCCAGTCGATCCCGGACAACAAATAGGACAGTTGCGCCGGTGAGATCGCGACCGCCCCGCCCTCCATATTCGGCCAGATAAACCGGCCCTTCTCCAGCCGCCGGGTAAAAAGGCAGGCGCCCAGACCATCATGCCAGATGATCTTCAAAATATCCGATCTGCGGCCCCTGAAGACGAAGAGATGCCCTGACAACGGATCATGCTGCAGAACCTCCTGCACCCGAAGCGCCAGAGAGGGAAAGCCACAGCGCATGTCCGTATAGCCCGTCGAAAGCCAGACCTTGACCCCTGTTCCCATCGGAAACGGATTCACCGCAGCGCCTCCAGTCCGCGCATGATCCGAAGCAGCGCTTCAACGTCGACATCGCGGTCCACGATCACACGACGACCGTTGGCGCTGACAACCTCCATCCGGCCGGCGTTCGGCAACGACCCTGCTACCGGCTCTACCTCTGGGACAAGCAGCGCCGGCACAAAGCCGCCCACAGGCGACGCAACATCCAGTTGCCACGCTCGTGCGAGCCGGCGCCATTCATATAACTGCGAACGCGATATTCCATGTCGCCGCGCCGTCGTCGCACACAAGCCAGGTTCCGAATAGCTCTCCGCGACAATCTGCAGCTTCATCTCTTTGCTGAAGCGTCGCCGCCGGCCGCCATCGATAATCTCAAGTCGTTCCATTCCGCACTGTCCGTATTGACGTCAATAAGGACAGTCAGTGCCAAATCCGACAATTCCTACAAGGCGACCCACCTCGGACGCGTACGATATTGCTCGTTGTAGTGCCTTCTCAGCCAATCTTGTGGGTAGTCGTAAGGCAAAAAAACGTCGTGGACGCCGACGAGAACGTTCGGCGTCTCGAGTAAGCGAGGAACGATTTCTGTGAAGAAGACGGTGACATCCGTGTTCTGAAAGCTCCGATGACTGCCATCGAAGAACACGATGTCGCCGTTCATCACTTCGTCGAAAATGGACAGATCGGCGTCTTCAAGCGGCCGGCGAAAGCCAACGTCCACGATCATATCGATGTCGCGACGCGGATGAGGGTCGATTGAGATAATCTTGGTTCTGAGGTTGTGATCTTGGATAGCTTGGCGGACGAACGTGGTCGATGTGCCGGAGCCAATCTCTATAAAATTGGCGGCGTTTCTCTGTGCCGCGAAAGCATAGAGGGAGATGGCGTCTAGGGCTGGCATCCAATTACTGCGCCAGGTAGGGCTGTTACCCTCGTTCGAAGGATCATCGGATATCTCCGCAAAGTTCGCATTGAATTTCTGGAAATCGGAGAGCAGAGCTTCATAGCGATTTGCATGCCCGCTGATGATGCCTGCTATCATCTTGTTGATTGGCCGGTAAGGTAGCCGGCGCAGCTTCGGTAGGACGGGGTACTCTAGCTGGATAGCATACCCATCGCGAACCTGTTGCAGCCACCATCTTTGATCGTCACTAATTTCGTCCACGCTCGCCCGACCTCCCGTTTAGTGCCACTATAGGTATAACACCCACTCTTCATTCGAGCCAGCGCCAACCGGCCGGCCGAAGCGGGTCGGGTCCATCCCCGAACAAGGTCAGAACATCTAGCTGGTACAGGTTTGAAAACAACTCCAAATTGACCTGTTGTAAACCTCAAACTACAAGACGATTTGGTATAGGGAGGGCAAGAATGCTGAGAATGTTCCAAAAGGCGCCATCGCGCCCTATGCTTGTGCCCGATGACTACGCGCCGGAGGTCGATCCTTGCCGCGTTTTTTGGGAGAATGTTTCGATCAAAAGACCGAAGCGGGTCTTGGAAGTTGGGACCAGCCGCACCGTTCCGGATAGGGCAACACATCGGCATGAAATGTTCCCGTGGGTGGCAGCGGACAATTTCGTCAAGGTCGATGACCTTGCCCCCAAGTTTTATCCAGTTTTGAGTTTGCTCCAGCGGTTTTGGGTTGCTGTATTGGGGGCGGTAGCGGCGGGTTGCGGTGCGGAGCCATTCCGGCTGCGCAGCACCGCATCACGTCGCGGGTTGATTGTCTGAGCGAACTCGGCAGGTGTCATCCAGCCGAGTCCAGAGTGTGGTCGATGATCGTTGTAATCGCTGCGCCAGTTTGAAAGCGCCGATCGAGCATGGGCCAGTGACGAGAAGAGCGTCTCATTCAAGAGCTCGTCGCGCAGCCGCCCATTGAAGCTTTCGATGAAGGCGTTCTGGATCGGCTTGCCCGGCGCGATGTAGTGCCAATCCACCTTGCTCCGATCCGTCCATTGCAGGATCGCGTTGCTGGTGAACTCACTGCCATTGTCGCTGACGATCATCTTCGGCTTGCCTCGTCCCTCGATGATCCGATCCAGCTCACGGGCGACCCGCAGGCCGGAGAGCGACGTGTCGGCGACGAGAGCCAGGCATTCCCTGGTGCAATCGTCGACGACCGTCAGAATCCGGAACCTGCGGCCATCGGTGAGTTGATCCGACACGAAGTCCAGTGACCAGCGATCATTGGCGGCAAGCGGGATCAGCATCGGTGCTCGTGTGCCTATCGCTCGTTTCCGACCGCCGCGCTTGCGCACCGTCAGCTTCTCTTCCCGATAGAGCCGGAAGAGCCGCTTGTGGTTCACAAGGTGACCCTCACGCCTGAGCAGCACATGAAGGCGTCGATATCCAAAGCGGCGGCGTTCATGCGCCAGCGCCTTCATCCGCTCGCGAAGGTCATGGTCATCGCTGCGCCTGGTTTCGTAACGGATCATCATCCGGCAAAAGCCGATGGCTTTACACGCCCGCCGTTCGCTCATCTGGTGGTGATCCTGTTGGTTTCCGCGCGGAACTGAGCCGGTTTTTCCACCGAGAAGTGAGCCACCTCTGAGTATGGTTTTCTGATCAGGGTTTGGTCAAGGGATTGGCTTTTTCTCCTCTCTTCTGGGCCGCAGCGGCCGAGCTGGCTTTGAAGCGGAAGCTGTCGTTGCCGGTTTCCAGGATGTGACAACGATGGGTCAGACGATCGAGGAGAGCGGTCGTCATCTTGGCGTCGCCGAAGACCGTGGCCCATTCGCTGAAGCTGAGGTTGGTGGTGATCACCACGCTGGTCCGCTCGTAGAGCTTGCTCAGCAGGTGGAAGAGTAATGCGCCGCCGGAGGCGCTGAACGGCAGGTATCCCAACTCGTCCAGGATCAGCACGTCGAGCCTGACCAACGTCTCTGCGATCTGGCCCGCCTTGCCCTTGGCCTTTTCCTGCTCGAGCGCGTTGACCAATTCGATGGTCGAGAAGAAGCGGACCTTTCGGCGATGATGCTCGATCGCCTGAATGCCGAGTGCTGTCGCGACATGTGTTTTGCCTGTGCCCGGCCCGCCGACGAGCACGATATTCTGCGCTCCGTCCATGAACTCGCATCGGTGCAACTGGCGCACGGTCGCTTCGTTGATCTCGCTGGCGGCGAAGTCGAAGCCGGAGAGGTCCTTGTAGGCCGGGAAGCGGGCAGCCTTCATGTGATAGGCGATGGATCGAACCTCGCGCTCGGCCATTTCGGCTTTCAGCAACTGGGACAGGACCGGCACGTACCGCGTCGAAGGCCGGAGCCCCTTGCTCGATCAGGTCCGTGACGGCCTGGGCCATGCCATACATCTTCAGGCTGCGCAGCATGATGACGACGACCGCGCTGGCAGGATCATGACGCATGGCGACCTCCTACGATCCGGACGCGCAAGCCGTCGTAGCGTTCGACATTGGCCTTGGGTTCACGCAGCAAGGTCAGCGCCTGTGGCGTATCGATGTCCGGGCCGTCGGTCGTCTTGCCGTCGATCAGCCGGTGCAGAAGATTCAGCACGTGCGTCTTGGTCGCCACGCCCGCATCCAGAGCCAGTTCCACAGCCCTGACGACGACCTGTTCGTCGTGATGAAGCACAAGCGCGAGGATATCGACCATCTCACGGTCACCGCCAGGGCGGCGAAGCATCTGGTCCTGGAATTGCCGAAAGGCCAACGGCAATTCCAGGAAGGGCGCACCATTGCGCAAGGCACCGTGAATTAGCCCCCGAAAGGCCCGGACATGCTCCCCCACTTAGCTAAGTGGGTAGGAGTAATGTTGGTAATATGACTAGCAGCAATTTTAAGATGGAAGTTCTCTCCGGGCCGGAGCGTCGGCGGCGCTGGAGCACGGCAGAGAAGCTGGCGATCATCCATGAGACCTATGAGGCGGACGCGACGGTGAGCATCGTCGCACGTCGGCACGGCATCCAGCCGAACCAGTTGTTCGCCTGGCGCAAGCTGGCGTCCCAAGGGGCACTGACGGCGACGGCCGCCGAAGAGGAGGTCGTTCCGGCTTCCGAATACCGGGCGCTTCAGGCCCAGGTGAAGGAGTTGCAACGCCTGTTGGGCAAGAAGACGATGGAGAGCGAAATCCTGAAGGAAGCCCTCGAAATCGCCGGTGGCCCAAAAAAACATCTGTTGCGCTCGCTCTCTCTTCCGAGGGGGATTTTGGAATGAAGACCGTCTGCGAAACTCTAGGTGTCGCCCGCTCGAATATCGCTGCGCGTGCCGCAGGTTCCCCTTCCAGAGCCAGAGGACGCCCGCCTCTACCTGATCGCGAGCTGGTGGAGGACATCAAGGCCGTCATCGCCGATACGCCCACCTACGGCTATCGGCGTGTCCATGCCATCCTGCGTCGGAATGCCCGGAAACTGGGGCGTTCGTGGCCCAATGCCAAGCGGGTCTACCGGGTGATGAAGCTGCACAATCTGCTGCTGGTGCGTCATACCGGAGCGGTCGATGATCGCCTTCACGACGGTACCGGGTCGCCGTCGAGCGTTCGAACATCAGATGGTGCTCCGACGGCTTCGAGATCGGCTGCGACAACAAGGAGAAGGTCCGTGTCGCCTTCGCCCTCGACTGCTGCGACCGTGAAGCAATCGCCCATGTCGCCACCACCGAAGGTATCAAGAGCGAAGACGTGCAGGACCTCGTGATCACCGCTGTCGAGAACCGCTTCGTACCGCATCAACATGCTGTCCGAACCCATCGAATGGCTCACCGACAACGGCTCTTGCTTCATCGCCAGGGACACCGCATCCTTGCTGCGCGAGATCGGCATGGAACCGTGCACGACACCGGTGCGAAGCCCACAGTCGAACGGCATGGCCGAGGCGTTCGTCAAAACCTTCAAGCGCGATTACGTCTCGGTGAATCCAACCCCCGACGCCGAAACCGTCATGGCGCAACTGCCGTTCTGGTTCGAGCACTACAACAATCTTCACCCGCACAGTGCTTTAGGATATCAATCGCCGCGCGAGTTCATCAGCTCGCAATCTCAAACCTGAGCATGTCCGGTCTTTTGGGGGCAACTCCAATTGCGCAAGGCACCGGGCTTGCGCTGGATGACCGCAAGGTAATGCCGCCAGTCGTAAATCGTTCGCGGCGGTTTGTCGTGGCTGCGCTCAATGACCCGCGCATGTTCGCATAGGATATTGCCCTCGGCCGCAACGACCAGCCGCTCAGGGTAAATCCGCAGGCTGACGGGCCGGTTCGCAAAGGATGCAGGCACACTGTAGCGGTTCCGTTCGAAGGTAATGAGGCATGTCGGTGAGACGCGTTTGCTTTGCTCGACGAAGCCGTCAAAAGCGCTAGGCAACGCCATCAACGCGGCCTGCTCTGCGACCCAAATGTCGGCGATCGTGCCAGGCAAGGTGCCGTGCGATGTCTCCCGCCACAGGTTCTGGCAATGCTGTTCCAGCCAGGCATTCAATGCCGCCAAATCTGGGAAGTCCGGCATCTGTTGCCACAGCCGTGGACGGGCATCCTGGACGTTCTTCTCGACCTGACCCTTCTCCCAGCCTGCCGCCGGATTGCAGAACTCGGGTTCGAAGACGTAGTGGTTCGTCATCGCCAGGAAGCGGATGTTGACCTGCCGCTCCTTGCCCCGTCCCACGCGATCGACCGCCGTCTTCATGTTGTCATAGATGCCGCGACCAGGCACGCCGCCGAACACCCGGAAGCCGTGCCAGTGGGCATCGAACAGCATCTCATGCGTCTGCAGTAAGTAGGCTCTGAGCAGAAAAGCACGGCTGTGCGACAGCTTGATGTGCGCGACCTGAAGCTTCACGCGCTCTCCGCCTATGACGGCATAGTCCTCGCTCCAATCGAACTGGAATGCCTCACCTGGGCGGAAAGACAGCGGAACGAATATGCCGCGGCCCGTCGTCTGCTGCTCACGCTGCCGATCAGCCCGCCAATCACGGGCGAAAGCGGCCACCCGGCCATAAGAGCCGGCAAAGCCAAGAGCCACCAGATCGGCGTGAACCTGCTTCAACGTTCGACGCTGCTTGCGCGACTTCCCGGCCTCGGTCTTCAGCCAGCCGGCCAGTTTATCGGCAAAAGGATCGAGCTTGCTTGGTCGCTCTGGTATCGCGAACTTCGGTTCGATCGTGCCAGCGCTCAAGTACTTCGCGATCGTGTTGCGCGACAATCCGGTTCGTCGGCTGATCTCGCGAACCGACAGCTTCTCGCGCAGTGCCATCCGACGGATGATGTTTAAAAGTCCCATGTGGATCACTCCGTTGCCCCCGTCGCTCACCGCGTTGAGGGGAAGGTTCACATGGCTCAATTCTCAATGGAAATTATGCGCCTAACCGGCTCAGTTCCGCGCGGAAACCAACAGCCGGAGGAATACGAACAGAAACATTCAGGTGGACGACGGATGGAAAAGGCGGCATAGCTGAAACACGGGGCGGCGTCCGCGATTTTCCTTGTCTCAGTCTGGGGGTGCACTCCACCCAATGCCCTACTACCGCCAGACGGGGTCTATGCACCGTTTACCCAGGACGAGATAACCGATCAGTTATACGAGCAACGAAAACGTCGCGCGGTAGCACTTGATCGCTGCCGAATATGTTTCCATGTATCCAACATCACCTTGAGGACGAGGGATACTATCTGCGCAAGCACCGCCTAGCAGCCATGATATACTTCTTGCATACAGAACTTAAAAAACCAAATGGAGTTTGCACGGCATTTGAAGCGGTTGTCTCCTTTGTCGCTTCATCTTGCAAAATGTTGCTGCGCCGCATCCACTCAAAACTGAAGTGGTGCGGGGTATGATACTTAGGAAATTTTACTGGAAAGTGTAGATCTGGAATAAAAACAAAGTGGCTCGACATGTAGTAGTCGCTGAGTTCTATTATTTCGTCCCGATTGTCAGCATAGTGAGCCAACTGAACGTCAAACTGTTTTCTCAGGCATTCAGTGAAGATGTATTGCTCCGGAGCAAGACGCGAAAGTTCTCCCAACCTCCAGCGATTTGGATGGCTTCGATCAATGAAGTAGAATGCCTCGTCGTCGCTTTGAAGCGGAACATCCCATAGTCGCAACAAATCGGTCCTGAGGCCAAACTGAAGGTGGTCCGAAGGATGGAACGGAAGTGGGTGATCTGGCAGGCGTGACAGGATTGATCGGGTACAGCGCGACGAGAAGTTGTTCGCGACAATCGGGAGTTTAAACAGGGCCCTTTCATCTTCGAAGAGTCGCGAAGATGTGCGATGCAGATTGAAAACTTCTAGGAAGCGCAATCCCTGAAGCACCATATCGGTACGAATTTTCAGGGCGAACTCTCTGTCGGCAGCTTTAAGACCGGCTGTCGTACTAATGATCTGCCGATTAACGTTGGTCGGTGTAAAACCAGGCCAATCGCCTTGAGCAGCGGGCGGCGTGTTGAGAACAAGCTTATCAAAGAGTAGTCCATGCGTGCGTTCATCTGTCCAAGTGGATAGAACAATCTCAGCCTCTGGGAGGAGTTCTCTGAGTTTGCGGGTCAACGTGAGCGTAACACCGTCAAGAGAGACATCATCCATGCTCCAGTCTATAGGACCTTGGATTACTACGCTAATGGCGCTATGTGGAATCTCTAACAAATCAATTACCTATGGAAATTCTCGATAAAAAGGCTCAAGCCAATGCGGCTTCGAACTCGATTCTGCTTGCGTCGTCCACGATCTCTTCAGCCAGCGAGCGCGGAAGAAGTTCCATGAGGCGGCGCCATTGGACTGTCCAAGCCTCAGCGGCAGCAGCATCTGCGGCCTGCAGGCAAAGGTCTCGCTCGTAGCGTACGATTCTCCTGATCTTATACATCAGTATCAATTGGAAGAATATCGAATCTCTCGCGACGAGACCGAGCGTATGTTTAACAGCCAATTCAAGGCAAGCGCGCTTTTGGGTCGACTTAACTTCGATCCAATTTTCCGTCGCTTGGCCCGCGCGCTCTCGTCGGTAGTGATAAAGCACGAGGTTGCACATGCTCGGATTTGAAGCGTGCTGCAGTAAAGCTATGAAGAATGGTAGATCCTCGTAGAGCGGAAGGTCAGGTAGCGCTTGCTCTGCGTACTTGGACAGTCGCCTCGCAAAAAAATACATCCAGACCGTGTGGTTCAGATGCGAAATCTGAAATGCGGCCAAATTGCTTTTTTCGTAATATACGGGCGGACTATGGAGTAGCACATCAGTCGGGTACACGGGATCACGAATGATCCGAGTCTTATCATTGTGGTGATCAAATCCAAATACGACGCACTCGCTCGATTTTTCGATTGCAACACCGAGCAATTTTTCAACGGTATCGATCGAGATCCAATCATCTCCGTCCACAATTAAACAAAAATCACCGGTCGCTTTCGCAAGCCCAAATTTCCGCGCGCCATTCACTCCGAGTTTCTCAGAATAGACCTCGATTCGCTTGTCGAACAAGGCCATTCGCCTCGCCTTGGCAAAGGTAGCATCTGTGGAATTATCGTCGACGACAATAACTTGCAGTCCTTGATAAGTTTGGTTGATGCACGAGGAAATGCAGTGGCTAATGTATCGGTCAATGTTCTTGGCAATAATAATGATGCTGACGGTTACATCCGAAGTCTTGGCTGGGCTATAACCTCCTGCGACAGTACGCTTGGCTATTGGATGGTATGTAAGGGCTGAGCGAAAGGGGAACGTGAGGGACGAAATTGAGGTTTCTGTCAGGGCCTTCAGCTGGGCAATTTCACCAGTATCAATCCGGACAGTTTCGCCAGCACGCAATTCTTGCCCACAGAAATCGACAGCGCCTTCAACTATCGTAAGGAACTCGGTGCCGCGACTGTGATAGTAGGGGCCAAGTGTCTCCCCGGCGATTAAAGTAATTTTCCGGAATGAACTCTCTTTAGATGAGTAATATTCCCCGAATGCGTCAACAGCGAGGTTTGTGAGCAAGTTTTGCGTGTTGTATTCGTGGGTATTCAGCGACTTTACCGTGGACTGGGGCTCGGAAGGTCCCGCACGCACACCGCTATCTGCTGTGTCCATTATGTTCGTCAGAAACATCACTTGCTCCTGTTGTAAATTTGTCGTGAGGCAAGCTAAGTTGCCGCGATCTCCGTCGAAAGCGGTCACGCGATGCGGTCAGTATGGATTGCCAAGACAAAGTCAAGTCTTTCTTGCTGACTGCCTTCGCTGTCAATTAGAGCTTGTAGAGTTGCCCATACGGGCTGGTAATCATAAATGTCCTTGATCCGCCGAATGTCGGAGATGCTGAGGCTATCTGTCGCGTTGGAGCTTGCGATAGAGTCTCGCACATCAATCATCCTGAAGTCGCCGCTCAAGAGGGTGAAATACATAAATAAAATGTGGTCAAAAGTGTGCCAACTCAGTTTGAGAAACGCGCCTTCATGGCCCTGGTGGAGGGTGGCGAGGTGCGTTAGAAAGGCGAGCGTTAAGTCTCTGGGATAATAGGGTGCATCGAAAAACCAACTATAGAGTTCCGGGTACCGCATGATCGATTTGAGCCGGTGGGCGTCGTAAGGTGAGAAATAGTCGGTAGATAGGCTTGTAATGTCACGCATTAAATCACCAGTTGGTGATCCCGCGAAAAAGACGCGACGACTAAAGTTGTCTTTCAATTTTTCAAATAGGTTGTTCGGGGAGCGAAGAAATGCCACGTCTGCGTCCATCGTGACAACATCTTCGCATCCGGTAATGAGTGACCAGTATATTCCCAGAAATTTCTTAGTGTTGATGTTGGAGTTCAACACATTTTCCCTGATGCGGCGCTCAATTTTGGGGAGGTTCATGAGCTCACATAGATCTACTGCAGATATTATTTCGAAATCGACCGGAATTGTTGCGCCTGTTACTTTGATGTAATTAGCTATTGTTTCCCGTTCTTCATTCGTTGTTGCGACAAATGTAACAAGGATCTCTCCGCTCAGACATTCCTTCGGCGATATGCGATTAAACATATTCGCCAAATGAGTTACCTTGGGGCCATGGATAGGTATCACGATCCGGTGAGCTGGCCGGATTTTAGCGGCTCCTCCGATCGAATCGATTCGCAACGCCCACTCTTGCATGGAAGCCAACAGAGGGGATATCTCTACGGAGCCGTTAATGACGTTTGGTGCTGCCAGTCTGAGTGCGAGTTCTGAGTTCCGTTGTTCCAGCTCGGCTATCGTTAGTTGCAAGTTCTCTATTTCAGCGTCCTTGCGCGCCAGCTCCAGGCTTCCCACTTCGACCGTTCGGGAGATTTCCTCATTCAGCCGTGCGAGCTCCTCTTGAAGCAGGGCTCGTTCTCCTTGCCCTAGCTCAAGATTATTTATCGCCGCAGCAAACTCCCTCTCTAAACGTGCCTTTTCAGTTTCCGCTTGAAGTTCGATCGATGCAACCATCCGCTGAGTGGCCTCAATCTCCTCCCTTAGCCTAGAGTTTTCTACCCGTGCCAAACTTAGTTGTTCCTCCGAAACGGCAAGCTCAAGCCGCGTCGAATTCAGCAATTCGTGGTCTTCTCGGCTCGCCCGCCACGTCAATTTGCCCTTATCCGCCATTATTCCCCTCCGTTTCGTTTTTATGTCTCTGTACTGCGCAAACCTAGAGCGAAATGTGTGCGTCAATTCGGTTAAATATTTGGTCGAGCCTTCCAGCCATCCGTTTGCCGACGACTTCGGGCGCATATCTCTCCGAAATGTCAAGCGTGGCTTTCGTTGCCTTCTTTGCACGCATTTCGGCATCTCGAAAAACGCTTTGCATTTGGTGTATGGCGTCACGCTGATCAGGCTCCGCCCAAGTATGACCGTCGTGGACATAGGGATAGTGACTGACATCGACTTTCACAAGACTGTAGTCGACGAGCCAAGAGTTGTTGGGTTTACAGAAATCCACATTCCCGGAGTAGTTCGTGGCTATCACCGGGATCCCGCTATACAGGCAATCTAACAGGTCAACTCCTAAGCCCTCCGAGCGATGCAAGGAGACCAAGCAATCGGCCTCACTGATAAGTGATCTTTGTTCGGCGTCACTAAGTGTATGTTGATACAAGTGTATTCTTGAGTCGAACTCGGTTCGTTGCAAAAGTTCAAGCCAATAGTCACGCATCATTCCAGGTCGAAGGAGGGAAGCGTTCTGAGTCTTTATGACAAGTTCCACTGGATCTTCCGTAGAGAAAGCACTTTGGAATGCTTCGACAACCCCAAGTGGGTTTTTGCGGGACATCCACGACAGAGCGTCGAATACTAAAAGGAATCTGAATGGGGAGCTATGTGAGACGAGACGGCCGCTGACTTGGTTCATCAGAATCCGTCTTGCTGGATGGCCAATGTAGTGATTCAAGGTGCCCGAGGGTGAAAAAGCTTCCTGGATGTATCTGCTAGATACCCACAATTCGTCCGCGAGAGCTAAACCGGCGTGGTGGCAGTTTGCTGGCGCGTTTAACTCCCAGAATGGAACCACGATGTTGTAGCCAGACTGAAGGATCTCTTTGTTTTCAATGAAGAATTCTGGGACCTGATCCAGGTTAAGTTGTATGATGTTTATGGCACTGGGGCTGAGATCGCCCAGTGGGAAATCGACGTCGCAATAGGTTGCTCCATTGCGTTGATTATATGCGACAAACCTGCATTTGACGCCGGCTCCCGTTAATGCTCCTGCGAACCTTCGCGCTGTTTCGCCGAGGCCGGAGACACTCGAGAAGGGCGCAATCATTTGGATTGCATTCTCATTCTTGATCTGCGGTAGAGCGGCATCGCAAAAGTGGTTGGGGGTGCAGTCCCCCACCGCGTTTTGTTCGCGCGATCGCTCGATTTCGACCCACCGTCGTAGAGCATCGTGGGATTCCGGATTCTTAACGACGGAAGCAAAGTCAAACGGGGGAATATAGTTGAGGAGGTAAGGTGAGCGCGTCGCTATCAGCAGAGCGTAGAAATAGGCGGCTCTGCGTTGGTTCTTCTTGTCAAACAAATCTCTCCAAGTATTGCGATGGTTTCGTGTCCATAAGGATTGAAGATAGCAGTTCAGCGGGAATTGCGTCGGCTCGGGCTCGACACTCTCTTTCAGAATTGCATCGTAGTCCCTAAATGCACATGACTCCGCTAGGCGAAGACGGCCTCTTTCGATTATGTTCCACCAATACGCGAGGGCTACGCGTCGCTTGCTATTTACTTGCACCGTATGTGGTTGGTTGCGAGCCACGCTTGTGGCGTACAGGGGCACTGGAAAACCCTCCGCATTGGGAACAGGGCAAAAAAGTGCGTTTTCCTCTTCTGGAGAGAGTACCGCCATAAAATTCGATGGCCTGCGGGCGATGTACTCCTCGAGATACCATCTATAGAAACCAGTTCTATCCGTTGTTCCGATGTCGGAGTATTTTTCTCTTAGATGATGCGTGAACACGGACGTGGGAAATTCTGCTAACTGTCCAGACGATCTTGAGAGGATGTGATCAAATCGATTTGATCGACTTAGGCGATTGGATAAGTTTGAAATTCCGTTGGACATAGCAGTCAATAGTTGCTCCGTCGAACAAGGACCAACGTCAACCAGCTTGTAGACACCATCGGATTGAGACCTCGGAACCAGAGTCCGCCCGCGGACTATGATCTTGAGCTCGTCCACCAGCTCTGCTTGGTTCTTGGTGCATACTGGCACCCGAAAGCCATTGAAGCCGTCTCCAATGTGGAACTTCGCCAGGTCCGGTCGTGCAAAGCCCGTGGCGAAATGGCCCAAATATTCATCTCTAACGAATAGGTCGAACTCTATTCGAAGTCTTCTATCTCTTTTGTCGGCCAACCAGCCGAATAGGACATCGTTCTGGTGATGGTCGATGAAGCCGATCACTTTGTTCCGATGGTGGACTTTCTGCAGTAACTTGATCAATTTTCTAATCCGGAGCGAGGCGAGTTGAATTTGGCAGACCGTAGTTCTGTCTTCCAGCCGCAACAGCAGCTGAGCAGGGAGGAGCTTTGGGGCGCATGATAGGTGACGTCGAGACGCTTGTTCGGTTCCTTATCGGGCCGACGAACAAATCTACGGAGCATTTCGTATTGGCTCGGTGGGTTGATTGAAGCCTCATTTTTCATCAAAGGATATATAGCGGCTTCGACCGAGAGCGGAAACCATAATGGCTATTGATGAGCACCTGAGCGTAATTGTCCAAGGGCCCGTGAGTGATTTTGAAAGTCCACTAACGGGGCGTCCAATGACAGAGAGCTTATGTCGATCCGTTCGGAATTACCTGCCGCGCGCGGAAATTGTCGTATCAACTTGGGAGGGCGCTGATACGGAGAAACTTGACTATGACACACTAGTGACATCTGAGGATCCGGGACCGCAAGGTGTTCGGCCAGGCTTTATCCCAAACAATATCAATCGGCAGATCGTTTCTACGAAGCGAGGATTGCAAGCCGCGGGGCGAAAGTATGCAGTGAAAATACGATCTGATATGGAGCTTCTTGGCGGCGAGTTCCTCGAGTGCCTTCCTAATATGCCGGTCGTCAGGACAGATGATGCGATATTCGAACGAGTTATGCTCTGCAACAACCTAAGTTCTCGCCATCCCTCGGCAGTGTCAGCGCGCCTGCCAGGGCATTGGCTTCTATTCCATCCGTCTGACCACTTTCATGCAGGCTTGCGGAACGATCTCCTTTCGCTCTGGGAAATACCACTCCAGAGCCGCGAGGATGCTAATTGGTTCTTGTCACGATTTCGGCCGAATTCGTACAGGGACAACGAGCTATCGAAACTCACTCCCGAACAGTATATGTTCACTCAAGCGTTAGCTCGGACGCGATCAATCGATCTCGCACACTACGCGCACGCGCCGCCGGATCTGTTGAATATGAGCCAACGGATGATGCGCGCCCATTTCTTTCATGTTTCTGATCGGAGGTTGCCGATCCTCTTTCCAAAATACCACACGCCCCACCATTTCAGCTTTGATTGGATGAGAGTTGATGATGTGTGCCGCAACAATCGAATTCCATTCAGTCTATGGCCGAAGGCTCTTTTCCGCGATGGCGAGCCAAATTGACCGCCATTGTCCGACATGACCTTGCCCCCAAGTTTTATCCAGTTTTGAGTTTGCTCCAGCGGTTTTGGGTTGCTGTATTGGGGGCGGTAGCGGCGGGTTGCGGTGCGGAGCCATTCCGGCTGCGCAGCACCGCATCACGTCGCGGGTTGATTGTCTGAGCGAACTCGGCAGGTGTCATCCAGCCGAGTCCAGAGTGTGGTCGATGATCGTTGTAATCGCTGCGCCAGTTTGAAAGCGCCGATCGAGCATGGGCCAGTGACGAGAAGAGCGTCTCATTCAAGAGCTCGTCGCGCAGCCGCCCATTGAAGCTTTCGATGAAGGCGTTCTGGATCGGCTTGCCCGGCGCGATGTAGTGCCAATCCGCCTTGCTCCGATCCGTCCATTGCAGGATCGCGTTACTGGTGAACTCACTGCCATTGTCGCTGACGATCATCTTCGGCTTGCCTCGTCCCTCGATGATCCGATCCAGCTCACGGGCGACCCGCAGGCCGGAGAGCGACGTGTCGGCGACGAGAGCCAGGCATTCCCTGGTGCAATCGTCGACGACCGTCAGAATCCGGAACCTGCGGCCATCGGTGAGTTGATCCGACACGAAGTCCAGTGACCAGCGATCATTGGCGGCAAGCGGGATCAGCATCGGTGCTCGTGTGCCTATCGCTCGTTTCCGACCGCCGCGCTTGCGCACCGTCAGCTTCTCTTCCCGATAGAGCCGGAAGAGCCGCTTGTGGTTCACAAGGTGACCCTCACGCCTGAGCAGCACATGAAGGCGTCGATATCCAAAGCGGCGGCGTTCATGCGCCAGCGCCTTCATCCGCTCGCGAAGGTCATGGTCATCGCTGCGCCTGGTTTCGTAACGGATCATCATCCGGCAAAAGCCGATGGCTTTACACGCCCGCCGTTCGCTCATCTGGTGGTGATCCATCAGATGAGCGACAGCTTTCCGCCTTGCTGCGGGCGTCACCACTTCTTTCCCAAAAGGTCTTTCAAGGCCGCATTGTCGAGCATCGCATCTGCCAGGAGCCGTTTCAGCTTCGTGTTCTCGTCTTCCAGCGTCTTCAGCCGCTTGGCTTCGGATACGTCCATGCCGCCGAATTTGGCCTTCCATTTATAGATGCTGGCATCGCTGACGCCGTGCTTGCGGCAAAGCTCCGAGACGGGCGTGCCAGCCTCGTGCTCCTTCAAAATGACGATGATCTGTTCGTCTGTGAAACGGTTGCGCTTCATTCCCTGGTCCTCTCAATGGGCCAGAGCTTACTTCAAAATGGATTATTTCAACGGGGCAAGGTCAGACACTCCAGGGTTGCGGTTAGCGCAATCAGAGAAACAACTTCCCTCACGTAGCGATATTTGCGATTTAGAGCCCGGCAACGAATCGTGGTCAAAAGCTGCTAAAACGAGGGAAGAAAGAATGCTCAATATTGTAATACCTATGGCCGGCCACGGTAGCCGGTTCGCTCAAGCTGGTTTTGCGTTACCCAAACCTCTCATTCCAGTACATGGCGTCCCGATGATACGGGTGGTGATCGCGAACCTGGCTCCGACCAAGCCGCACCGATTTATCTTTATTTGCCAAAAAGCGCATCTAGAGAATTACGCATTGGGCGAAAGCTTGGCAACTTGGGCGCCAGGATGCAGTGTGATTCCGGTGGACCAGGTCACAGAGGGAGCTGCCTGCAGCGTCCTTTTGGCCCGCGAACTTGTCGACAATAATGATCCGCTAATGATCGCAAATTGTGACCAGTACGTCGATGTCGACATAAACCGATACTTGGGCGCCTCGGAGCGTTATGACGGTTACATCATGACTATGAAGGCTCACGACCCGAAGTGGAGCTTTGTTGGATTCGATGAGAATGGACGCGTTGCGAAGGTGGTTGAGAAGGAAGTTATTTCCGACGAAGCCACTGTCGGTATTTATAACTTTTCGCGGGGGAGCAGCTTTGTTCAAGCCGCTGATCGCATGATCCGGAAGGATTTCCGGGTAAACGGGGAGTTTTACGTTGCGCCTGTCTACGACGAACTCATCTCGCAGGGCGGGGAAGTTGGCGTCTACTCAATCGGTACACTGAACCAGGGAATGTATGGCCTGGGCGTGCCTGACGATCTAGAGGCCTTCCTCAAGCTAGAATTGTCGCGCAAAGCGACGAAAGGGCTGCTCGATGCAAATAATTAGCCACCGTGGATACTGGCACCAGCCTTCTGAGAAAAACACGCGTGTCGCGTTCGAGCGCTCTTTTACTCTCGGTTTCGGGACGGAAACGGACGTTCGGGACGCTCTGCTGGAAGGCGAACCTACACTTGTGATCTCGCACGATGTGCCGCGGGGCGGCGAGCTGCTGTTTTCAGATATGATTGCCATCGCTAAGGAGCACGGTTCTCCTCTTCTTGCGTTGAATATCAAAAGCGACGGCCTTAGCGATCTTCTTCAGCGTGAACTCGCGGCAGCCGCTTACGACAATTACTTCCTGTTTGATCACTCGGTCCCCGATTTGATCCAGTGTGAGCGTCGGCGACTTAATTGTTTCACGCGGCTTAGCGAATTCGAGCCCCATCCTCCGTTGTATGAGGCATCTGGCGTCGTTGGCGTATGGGTTGATGCGTTTCTTCCGGGAAGATGGTATGACGCAGATCTCATCAAGAGGATCCTCGACGAAGGAAAGCACGTGGCGCTAGTTGCCCCCGACTTGCATCACCGAAACGAAGAACTCGGCACATTTCTGGCGTGGGTTACCGCAAGTGGCCTGTCCAAGCAGACCAACCTTGTTATCTGCACCGATTTGCCCGAACTCGCTCGGGACGTGTTAACTTCGAAAGGTAATGAAGTATGATAAAAGCGGTCATTTTCGATATGGATGGAGTTTTAATAGATGCCCGCGACTGGCACTACGAGACTCTGAACCGTGCGCTTGAGCTGTTTGGTTACACCATTCCGCTTCATGAACATCTCACGGTTTTTGATGGCTTGCCCACGCGCAAAAAACTTCAAATACTAAGTGCTACTCGGCATCTCCCCGTATCGCTCCATGATTTCATAAACGAGATGAAGCAAGCGTATACAAACGAGGCTATCCACACCAAGTGCAAACCTGCGTTTCGGCAAGAATACGCGCTTTCACGTCTGAAAAGCGAAGGTTTTAGACTTGCGGTTGCATCAAATTCTATTAAAAATACAGTGGCCCTCATGATGAAGAGGGCGGCATTGGAGGGCTATCTCGAGTTCCAGCTCAGCAACGAAGACGTGAAAGAAGGAAAGCCTAGCCCAGAAATTTACAACAAGGCGATTGAAAGATTTGGGTTGCAGCCAAGTGAATGCCTAATAGTTGAAGATAATGAGAATGGCATCAAGGCGGCGCGAGCTTCTGGCGCACATGTTATGGTTGTTCGCGACGTTCACGAAGTGAACTATAGCGCCATTCGAAAGACCCTATCTGAAATTGAAGCCGCGGGGACTGAAGTATGAACATTTTGCTTCTTATGGCGGGTGAGCCGCGGGTTCAGTCTTCTGAATCGTACCCATTGGCGCTCACTGAGATAGACGGAGTGCCGCTGATTGAGAAGATCATGGGCCAATGCCAGTCGGTAAAGTACAACAGGTTCATCGTAGCGATACAGGAACAGGATATCCGTCGTTATCGGCTTGATCAAGTTGTCAAGCTTTTGGATGATCGCGCGGAGGTAGTTGTAGTCGAAGGGCTGACGCAGGGCGCCGCCTGCACTGCTCTTTTGGCCGCGGGATTGATAGACAACATGGAACCGCTTCTCATCTTGAACGCCGACGAGATTCTGCACGTCTCGTTTGAAAGTGTAGTTGACGGGTTCGAACGTCGTGGCCTAGACGCAGGCACTATCGTTTTCCGTTCGGTACATCCTCGCTATTCTTTCGTTCGCCTCGATGAGAAAAAAAATGTGATCGAGGCTGCTGAAAAAAATCCGATCAGTAATGTAGCTACCGCAGGATTCTATTACTTTCGAGAGGGATCTGACTTCGTTACTGCCGCGAAAAACCTTATTCGGAAGGATGCGAGGCAGAATGATGCGTTCTACGTTTGCCCAACTTTCAATGAACTAATCCTGTCGGGAAAAGTAATAGGCGTTCATGAAATCGAGGCCAAAGACTATAGCCCGATAAAATCTGACAGACAATTGCAGCAATTTGCGTCGCACGAGTGATATGTTATGAGCCATCAAAACTTAGATCAAATGACCAACGGTTGGTTCATTGGCAACTTCGATCCTAGCCTACTGAAGACCGACGTTTTTGAAGTCGGTGTGAAAAGATATAAAGCTGGTGACGAAGACCCTAAGCACTTTCACAAGATTGCACGCGAGATTACTGTTATTGTCTCCGGGCGCGTCTTCATGTTTGATCGCGAATGGAGTGAGGGGAGTATAATTGACATCCCTCCTGGTGTCCCGTCTTCATTTCGGGCGCTAACTGATGCGGTGGTGACTGTTGTCAAGGTGCCCAGTGTAGCTGGAGACAAGTACCTTCTTGAAGAGTCTTGAAAATATTTAAGTGCAACTGTGCGTGCGCCATGCCTCGTTTTTCTGAAGCTTTACAGGGTCCCTTCCTGCAGCAGTTGAGTGAACGACTGGGATCTCAGTTTTGGGATGGCCGGGGGGGGCCTAGAGGTTGGCACTCTGCCGACCTGCGGGCTCTTCCCGCTTACCGGCCAGCAGCAGTACATCATGGACTGCATGACGTGGTTTGGTCCATTGAGCAGCCCATAGCGGCCCAAGGCTGGAAACTTCATGTCGACAGTCTCCTGAGGCTTGTATGCCAGAGGGGTATACTGGTCCTCGCGATTCGTCGGAACTTCTTTATTACGGTACCCGCTCTCAAAAGTTTTCTGTTTCGAAAGTTCGGATACAGTGTCCAATTGCTATTCGAAGAAGAGAGCGCGGGTGGTCATTGGCTGCTAGCATTTGAAGTATTACGAGTGAATCTTGCAGAACAGCGGGACGAATCGTGGACTTTCTCAATGCTAACACGGGGAGATCGTCAGGAAGACGTGAGGGCCTTTTGTCAAAGCATAAGGCGAGAGGATAAACATTCGCAAATAGTAGTAGTTGGGCCGCGGACGCCCCTTCTAGATTCTTACGATGTGCAGTTTCTAGATCGTGATTATGGCCAGTACGCTGCAATCGCAAAAAAAAAGAACGACGTAGTTGAGGTCGCTACAGGTCAAAACATTCTCTTTGCGCACGACCGCTATATCCTTAATAGAGGGTTCCTTTCCGGGTTTTCGACCTACGGATATGACTTTGAGTACGTTACAACGAAGCAGTTTTATTCAAGCGGGAAACACTATCCTGCCTTGTGCGCAATCGACGATTTACGTGAGCTTATACTGGGTCGAGTTTATGATACCCAGAATGATAAAGAGTTTTGGCAGACACCGTACTTGAATGGCGGGTTCTTTGCGGTAAAAAAACACGTTATTGAAAAGCATCCGCTGAACCCGATGCTATTTCATCATCAAGCTGAAGATGTCGAATTTGCGCGGCACGTTGCTTCGGTGGGGATTCTGCCGTTGTTGAATCCCTATTCATCCGCTGTTACGAACGCGCCGGAAACGTCAACTGAGCCATTTTCGCAAGCGTTTCGAAGTGATTTCTATCGAACGATCGAGCAGTACTACCCTAGCACCAGTGCGCGGGCGAAGGGGATTGATATGATCATAGAGCGGCTTCACCGGGCTCGTTTTGAGGAGAATGCAACATGGCCGCGATTGTTTGCTATTGTAGTCCGGGAGATTTATCGTTGGCTGCCACCATAATCCGGAATGCAACCCGGCGGGTGCGGTTGACGCGTTGACCCAAGAGGTTAAGAAGCCTATCTACCCCCGAAAGCTCACGTACGGTGCTTAAATGGATGTGATCGGGATTAGTGCACCGTTTGAATGAGCATAATGCTCTAAAAGATGTCTGCTATGGCGAATAATGGTGACCCAACATCCGTAGGCTATGCGTTGCGGGAGAAGTTTAACGTAATGCATGCCGTCGTACTCAGGGACATGCGGACCCGATTTTTTGACCACGGGCTCGGGTTTCTGATTGTCGCTCTCTGGCCATTGGGCCATATGGTGATCCTCCTCGCAATCTATCATATTGCGGGACGGCAGGCCCCTTTCGGAGAAAGCCTGAACGTGTTCTTTGCGACCGGGCTGATCCCCACACTTCTTTTTATGTATGTATCGCGGTTTATGTCTTTATCTGTAGTCCTGAATAAGCCAATGTTGGCTTTTCCTGTTGTTCATGTCTTGGACATACTGATGGCTAGGGCTTATCTCGAAGTGTTGGCCGGATTTTTGACACTTGCATTTATGGTTTCGATTCTGCTGCTGCTTGGGGATGATCCCTGGCCAGCAGATCCTATTCAGGCATTATTAGCGTATCTGTCGACCATACTCTTGGCTGTAGGGGTGGGGATCTTAGTGGGCGTGGTAGCCGTTTTCTTCAATTTCGCGGTTACGTTGTACGCCCTGTTGATGATTCTAGCGTATATATCGTCCGGAACACTCTTCGTTTCTGCGTACCTTCCGGATGCGATTGCCCTTCCATTGTCCTGGAATCCGATCACGCAAACTGTGGAATGGATGAGAACCGCGTACTTTGAAACCTACCCGGATCGCTTGCTTGACCGCGGCTACTTGGTCGGCGTGGGGCTAGTCGCTTTGTTTGGCGGGCTCTTATTAGAACGTTGTTGTCGCCGCATCATGCTCGAAAGCTAATGCGCACCGGCGGCTGCTTTCGCGGCCTGGCGTCCAACGTCGGCAGGATGAGCAAATCCGCTGGCATCGCGGAGCGAAGATGATTTCCTCTTGGCATGACCGAGGCGGCCGATCAGCTTCCCGACGACCTTGCCAGCGCGCACGCGATGATCGCCGCAGAGCGTGCAGCCCGTCGTTGTTGCCGCCTGGGACCCAATGAAGGGTAACCAGTGCTCTGCTCCCACATTGTCCTCGCCGCTATGATCTGTGATCGCCTTTCTATGGTGAGCGTCCGGCGAAGGCACTTTCGCTTGGTCGAGAGGCCGATATTATAGGTCGCGTTTCATCTCGTCTGCCATAACGCGGTCGACCACATCCGGATCGCATTGTTCAAAGGCCGGAGCGGCACTTTTTGCGAAGTCGGTAGTTGTCGCCCGGATGGTGATCACCGTCCAGTGATCCGGGATTTCCTGAATCCCCCGAGCGGCGGCTATCGTTCCTCTGTCAGCGGCATCAAGACGATCTCGGTTCCGGATCCCCTCACCGTGGTTATCGTGCACAATCGCGTGAGGGCACTATGAATTTCCACAGCCTGTGTCATCAATACGTTCGTCTGTGAAGTCGAACGCTCAGACGGAAGGCCCCATGTGCTCCAAAGCCCATAGGGGCCTTCATTTTAGGAAGCTTCTTCAACAGTGAGCATTGCGCCTCGAACGTGAGCGTCCGGTGAGCGGATTTTGGTCCGGCGGGGAATTGGCGCAAGTTACGTCACAGATGATTCATTTGTGACGTAACAGGGTATGAATGGCCAAGGTTGAGATCCTGACGGGTGCCGAGCGACAACGTCGATGGTCCACGGAACTGAAGCTTTCGATCTTGCAAGAAGCGTTCAGCGCGGATGGCAGCGTTTCGGATGTAGCGCGCCGGCACGACGTTCTTCCGCAACAAATATACGCCTGGCGAAAGAAGTTCTCGCCATCCGAATTGAAACCTCCACAGACCCCATCGTTCATCCCGGTTTCGCTTATCGGAGCGTCGGAGAGCGTGAGTGACGGTTCCAAGAGGATCGGTGCTCGGTCGAGATGCAAGGACGTTGAAATCGTCTTGAGGAATGGCCGTCTACTGAGAATTGCAGCGGATATGGATCTCGAAGTGCTATCGTCGCTTGTCGCTTGTGTGGAGGCAGCATGATCGGGCCTTCGGGAAATGTGCGGGTTTATCTGGCCTGCGGAGTGACCGACATGCGGCGTGGCATTGATGGACTCTCCACGCTCGTTGAGACGGTCCTCAAGGAGGCGCCAGGATCCGGCGCAATCTTCGGCTTCCGTGGAAAGCGCGCCGACCGGATCAAGCTTCTATGGTGGGATGGCCAAGGGTTCTGCCTATTCTACAAGATTCTCGAGCGCGGATACTTTCCCTGGCCCACGGCGAAAGATGGTGTTGCGCATCTTACGCAGGCCCAGTTGTCGATGCTTGTCGAAGGGATTGACTGGCGCCGACCAGCGTGGACTTCCGCCCCTGGCCGCACGGGTTAAAAGCTATATTTTACAGGCACATCCGGGGCAAAACGCTAGTGCTTTCGCTGCAAATCGGCTATGTTTTTGGGCATGAAAGCACCGCCGCTGGACAGTCAGGACGAGCTATTGGCATTGCGCGCGCTCGTCGCTGAACAGGCGGCGAAACTCAGCGCACAAGAAGCCGAAGTCATCAAACGCGACTCGATCATCGGTCTTCTGCGCGCGCAGCTGGAACTGCTCCGACATCGGCAGCACGGCGCATCCTCGGAAAAGATCGATCGGAAGATTGAGCAATTCGAACTGATGCTCGAGGAGATCGAAGCCTCTCGCGCAGAGGCTGATGCTCGTTCCGGAAAAGGCCTGCTGCCAGATCTGGATGATACCCCCGACAAGCCGAAACGCAGGCCTCTGCCGGATGGTCTTCCAACCGAAGAGCGGGTGTACACAGCGCCCTGCAGTTGCCCGACGTGTGGTGGCAAGTCCTTCCTGAAGGCGGCCGACAAGGTGGTGCAGGTGATGGAGCATGTGCCGGCTTCTGTGAAGATCGTCCGGCATATCGAGAAGCGCATGGTCTGTAAGGACTGCGATACAACGGTATCGGGTGAGATGCCGAGCTTGCCGATCGAGCGAGGCAAACCTGGACCAGGACTGCTCGCACACATCATGGTCGCCAAGTTTGACGATCATATCCCACTCTACCGTTTGTCCGAGATGTACGACCGGCTGGGGATCGACATCTCCCGGTCTGTCATGGCGGACTGGGTTGGCCGTGTGTCCGTTCTGCTCTCGCCCCTCATCTTGCTGATCAGAGCCCATATCGCCGCGGTCGACCGAATACACACGGACGATACGCCGGTCGATGTTCTCGACCCAGGACGAGGAAAGACGAAGACCGGCAGGGTCTGGGTCTATGTCTTCGACGGCAGCGGCTACCAGGATCCCACGCCCGGAGCGATCGCCTATTACTATAGCCCCGACCGAAAGGGCGTGCATCCGGCTGAACACCTCGCTCACTTCAGCGGCGTAATGCATGCGGATGGCTATGCTGGCTATAGCAAGCTTTACGGCAACCAGATCATCGAAGCCGCCTGCATGGCGCATGTGCGCCGCAAGTTCCATGATGTGATCAAGCTCAAGCCATCTCCGATCGCCGACGAGGCTCTGTCGCGCATCGGTGCACTCTACGATATCGAGGATCGTATCCGCGGCATGTCTTCCGACGAGAGGCGAACACTGCGCCAGCAACACGCCAGACCCATTCTGGCGGACCTCAAGGCTTGGATTGAAACGACGCTTTCGACGCTGCCGCAGAAACAGAAGCTTGCCGAAGCGATGCGATACGCTCTCTCGCGATGGGCAGCTTTGAGCGTCTACATTGACGATGGCCGTGTCGAAATCGATAACAACATAGCTGAGCGCGCTATGAGGCCACTCGGAATTGGAAGAAAAAATTGGCTCTTTGCTGGGTCAGACAAGGGCGGCGAGCGCATCGCCAATATCCTGACCATCATCGAAACAGCTAAACTCCATGGCCACAATCCAGAGACCTATCTGGCAGACGTCCTGACCAGGATCCAGAGCCATCCGAAGGATCGACTTGAGGAACTGCTCCCGTGGCAGTGGACTCCGGCAAACGACCGGTACGAGGCTGCGTGATGGCGCGCTCAAGGATCATCTATACCCTCAAAGAGGTCGCTGAGATGATCGGCGAGAACCTCGAGTTGATCGAAGAGGTGACCGCCAACTCGGATAATATCAGCGAAGGCGAATTGCTTTATGTCCGCGACGGCAGCGAACACGGCACAAAGGGCCTGACCGAGAACGGCGTGGACGAGCTCCAAAATCTCCTCGCCGACATACGGACATGGGATGGTGGAATCCGCCAGTTTCTCGTCGATGAACAATGCGATCCGGATGTGGTCGAACGCGTTATGGCAGACGAGATGAAACGCGACCTATAATCTCGGCCTCTCAACCAAGCGAAAATGCCTTCGCCGGACGCTCACCCTCGAACTGGCTTGCCTGTGACAGGGTTCCAACGGTTGACACCCCGGCCCTCGCTCCCCTAGCATCCCCCTGCCGGGGGGCGCACATTGACTGTGCTGAGATGGCGGTGAGCCAGACCCTTGAACCTGATCCGGGTTAGCGAAGCCATTGAAATACCTTATTTTCTGGGTTTTCGCAAGGTGGAATGTAGCAATCGCTGTAACGCGAATGTAGCAAAGCGTTGGTCGTCTAGCCTTCGATATGGGGCTGATCACTTACATAAAGGAAGTCCCAAAACTTGCCAACTGTGACGGCTGGTGTGAACTGCTCATGGATCCAATCTGTGTACACGCGGTACTTCGCCTCTAACTCATGATTGGGATTGAGCTCATCAGGTGGCAAAAGCGTATCGATTGTTGCGGGGTGCGAATTTCGAAAATCCAAGTAATCATCGGTCTTTTGAGCTATCGAGTTCATCCAATCTGCAATCGACCTGTCGAACACGAAAGCGGCTTCCCGCGCTACGTCCCGTATCATATGGGGCGCTAGATTATCAAAACCAAACCCTTTAAACCTGCGTTCAAATTGCATGAATTTTGAATAGATTGCGAACCGGCGTTCAAACAAGCTCAGTTTATATTGCTGCTTGGCGTTCGCCACCGCTTGTTCATGCTGAAGCGAAAGCAGAGCATTTTGCGCGTTGATCGTTTTTAGCTGTGCATCGACCACTTTTTGATTCTCTTCAAACTGGTCGCGGGTCTCATTCAATTCCTGCCGTTGGGTGAAGACCGCCGCGACCAGCCAAAGCAGGGCGACAGGGGCGAAGACGCCCGCAAGGAAATCGCCGATTTCATTTAAGTCGGTGTCGTCAGTGAAAAACGTCCGCGTGCGGTCCCATCCCAAGGTTAGTTCGATGGCAATGCCATAGGCGACCGTCAGAACGCCAGCCACCAGCAGCCAGTTCATTCGCTTCCAAATGCTGTCTTTCTTCATGCGCCCCAATTTCCCATTGCCCAATAACCAGAGATGGCACGCTAGGACGGTACAACCAGACGAGCAAGAAGCCGCCGAGCGCCATCCAAAAGAAAACGCCGCACGATGGCGGGGCGTGGCGGTCAGGCGTCTAGCCGTTCAATCTCTTTCGCGATGACGTGCCGCAACGGGTGGCTGAACCAAGCGCGAATGTGACGCTTCAATACTCCCATCGGGTCGTCACTCTCTTTGATCTTCTCTGAGACGAAGAGCGGCACGACGCGGAAGCTTTCGCCCGTGTCGGGGTCTTTCATCCCAATTGCCTTGCGTTCGAACGACGCAATCTTGTCGGGCGAATAGCTCTTCACTTCGGGCGAATAGCGTGCCGAACGGCAATCATACGAAATGTATGCGCGAACGAATTCAAGTGCTGTTTGGTCCGGATCAGCGGACAGCATTACGAAATCAATCATGGTTGTATATCTCCTGTTTTAATAGAGATATTTATCGGAAAACTTGTTTTGAAAACGAATTCTGTCCCGAATTGAAGAACGCAAGATATTCGCGTGAATGCCCGTAAAAACGCATAATTTGTGCACGCAATCAGCCCAATTTTCTGACTTCGGATACTAAATACTTGTGTTGAATGGAACCGGTGCAATGGTCCCGTCAACGGGTCATTATCGGTTTCAAGGTCAGCATTTCCTCTCCAAAACAGAAAGTTTGAAGAAAGGGTCTAAGCGCTTTGCACCGGTCGCTTAGACCCTTTCTGTTTTTGTCTTTTAAGAGGAATTTATATGAAAATGAAAATTGCGCCCGTTAGCGGCATTTATGAAATCCGGGAAGTATCGAGCAACACCGCATATGTCGGCAGAACATGCAATCTGCGCAAGCGTAAGGCTCAACATTTCACAGCGCTTCGCAATGGCTATCACAGCAATAAGCCGCTCCAAGCTGCGTATGACGCCAGTGACGAAGAAGCCTTCGAATTCACTGTGCTGGAATACGGCAATTCGGACGAACTTGCCGCCCTTGAGCAGCGCTATCTGGATAGTGGGGACTATCACTTCAACCGCTCGAATGATGCGTTGGCGTCCTGTGGCGTTGGCGAAGCTCACGCCAGACACGTTGGTATGTTTAGCACGCCTTGGGGCGTTTTCCCTTCGACATATCAAGCGGCAGAAGCAAGCGGCGGACTGATGTCCCAAGCGTCAATTTGGACGCACTGCAAGCGCCCGGACGTGGCAATCAGTAAACAAGCTTATGGAAACTCTGTCTTCCTTCAAACACGGTATAGTGAAGCTGTCATCGGCGACACATGGGAGGCTATCGGCTTCGGCTTCAACGACAAGAACGACAACAAACAAGAGAAAGAAGAAATGACCAACGTGATTGATTTTCCGATTAGAAGCGAGAATGAGTTTGAAGACCTGTCGTTGTCCGAACGGCAAATCCTTATATGCAAGATAACTTAAATCGTATCCGAGAATCCGCCGCCGCGATTGCGGAACTGATCGAAGCTAGAAAGTGCCACGAGAACTAACAAAAGCACCCGCTTAGGCGGGTTTTTTGTTGCCTTCAGCTAAATACGGGATGACAAATCGTACATCCCCCAAAGCAATCTCACTTATCAAAATCTCCGAAGGCTGCGAGCTTCGCGCCTACCTCTGTCCCGCCAATATCCCGACTATCGGATATGGGCATACCAAGACCGTCACCCGTGACGATGTGAAGAGCCGCAAGACCATTAGCGAAGCTGAAGCCGAACGACTGCTGAAGATCGATCTTGCCGATTTTGAGAAGGGTGTGGCGAAGCTGGTAACGGTCAAGCTGACCGACGACCAGTTCGGCGCGCTTGTGTCGTTCGCCTATAATCTCGGTATTGGTGCGCTAGGTTCGTCCACCTTGCTCAAGAGGATCAACGCCAAAGCGCCGCTAGCCGATATCGAGCGAGCATGGAGCCAATGGAACAAGGCGCGCGTCGGCGGCGTACTGAAGCCGCTTGCGGGCCTCACCAAGCGCCGTAAGGCGGAATTCGACCTATTCGCCGGTAAATGACTTGGTTCTATCGGGGTGAGCCGTTCACCTCTGCCGACATCGGAAAGGTTCACTCATTCGTCTACAAAATCACGGATACCGATACGGGGTGACCTTGCCCCGTTGAAATAATCCATTTTGAAGTAAGCTCTGGCCCATTGAGAGGACCAGGGAATGAAGCGCAACCGTTTCACAGACGAACAGATCATCGTCATTTTGAAGGAGCACGAGGCTGGCACGCCCGTCTCGGAGCTTTGCCGCAAGCACGGCGTCAGCGATGCCAGCATCTATAAATGGAAGGCCAAATTCGGCGGCATGGACGTATCCGAGAGCTATGACGGAAACTGGGTGATGACGGTTTGATGAGGGCGGCGTATCGAGGCGGGTGACAAGCCTGCCAGAACCTCATGAAAGAGCGATACGCCATGAAGACAGATAGCACTGTTGTTTCCTTTCCGCATCCCGAGACGCTCGATGATCCCCTGACATCGGTTCTACGCGAAGGCGCGCGCCGGCTTCTGGCACAGGCCGTGGAGGCGGAAGCCGAGGCGTTTCTTGCGGCCATGGCCAGCGAACGCCTGAGCGATGGGCGGGACCGGGTGGTGCGGCACGGCCATGGGCCTGAAAGAACGATCCAGACGGGGATCGGTCCGGTTGCGGTGCGCCGCGTCAAGCTGCGCGACCGGGCTTTGGAGACTTGCGGCGAGGATCGCATCACCTTCACGTCGGCGATCCTGCCGAAGTGGGCACGACGCACGAAGAGCCTCGACGCTCTGCTGCCGGTCCTTTACCTGCGCGGCATCTCGACCGGCGATTTCCAGGAGGCGCTTGCCGCCTTACTCGGCAAGGACGCACCGAACCTGTCCCCCTCGGTGATTGGCCGGCTGAAGGAGGAGTGGCAGGCCGACTATGATCGCTGGCAACGCCGCGACCTGTCAGCCCGCCGCTACGTCTACATCTGGGCCGACGGGGTCTATCTTCAGGCACGCATGGAGGACGATGCCGCTTGCATGCTGGTCGTCATCGGCGCGACGCCGGAAGGCAAGAAGGAACTTGTCGGCTTTCAAGTCGGCGTGCGCGAAAGCACCCAGAGCTGGCGCGAGCTGCTCGTCGGGCTGAAGGCCCGCGGGCTTTCGATTGCGCCAGAAATTGCCGTGGGCGACGGCGCGCTCGGCTTCTGGAAGGCGCTGGAGGAGATATTCCCTTCGACCCGCCATCAACGGTGCTGGCAACACAAGCTCCTCAACATCCTCAACAAGGTGCCGAAGTCGGTGCAGCCGAACATGAAGGCCGATCTCAGGGAGGTCCGCGATGCCC
The DNA here is from genome assembly GCF_026672675.1 of Ensifer sp. SL37. NCBI lineage: Bacteria > Pseudomonadati > Pseudomonadota > Alphaproteobacteria > Hyphomicrobiales > Rhizobiaceae > Ensifer > Ensifer sp. SL37. Next base: position 1,601,411 of record NZ_JAPPRN010000001.1, read on the forward strand.
CGGATCGGGCAACCGCCGAGGCGGCGATCGCCGTCTTCGTCGACAAATACAAGGCCAAATATCCCAAGGCCGTCAACTGCCTGACGAAGGACCACGAGGCATTGCTGACCGTCTTCGACTTCCCGGCCGAACACTGGGACCATCTGCGCACCTCGAACCCGATCGAAAGCGTCTTCGCCACCGTCAGGCACCGCACGGTGCGAACCAAGGGAGGCCTGTCCCACAACACAGCACGGCTCATGGTCTTCAAGCTCGTCATGAGCGCCGCCAAAACCTGGCGCCGGCTGAAGGGCGAAAATCAGTTGCCAAAGGTCATCGCCGGCGTCAAATTCACCGACGGTGTCGCCGAAACGACGACCCCTGACCATCGCGCCGCCTGATCGGCCTCGTCACCCATTTCCGACCATAGCTCCGTATCCGAAGCCAAGCGTATAGCGCGGCGATCAGGATGAGACGGCGGCGACAATCTGGATGAGACTCTTATGTCGCGGTCGGGATGAAAGTATCATGCTGATTGTCGCTGGCAAGAGTCTCGTCGTGTTCTGATTGCCGCTCCGCGACAATCTGGGAAGCACTTTTAATTGTCGCGAAGGCGGCAGGTCTGCCGCGCTGGCGTTTGGCTTCCATGGCGGAACGTCGCCGATAGCTTTCGACGTTCATTTCGAAGATCGTTGCGTGATGAACAAGTCGGTCCACCGCCGCAAGCGTCATGGCCGGGTCCGGAAAGACGCGGTTCCATTCCCCGAAGGGCTGATTGGCGGTGATCATGATGGAACGCCGCTCATATCTTGCGGAGATGAGTTCGAAGAGCACGCTGGTTTCGGCCTGGTCCTTGGTGACGTAGGCCAGATCGTCGAGGATGAGCAGATCGAACTTATCGAGCTTGGCGATGGCGGATTCGAGCTGGAGCTCACGCCGTGCGACCTGCAGCTTCTGAACGAGGTCGGTCGTGCGCGTGAACAGCACTCGCCAACCGTTCTCGATCAGCGCGAGGCCGATGGCGGCGGCGAGATGGCTCTTTCCGCCGCCGGGCGGGCCGAACAACAGGATATTGGCACCCTTGGCGAGCCAGCTATCGCCGGCGGCAATGGCCATAACCTGGGCCTTGGAGACCATGGGCACGGCGTCGAAGGCGAAGCTCTCGAGCGTCTTTCCGGGCGGCAGATGCGCCTCGGCGAGGTGACGTTCGATCCTGCGATGCGCCCGTTCAGCCAGTTCATGCTCGGCGATGGCCGAAAGGAAACGCGCCGCAGGCCACCCTTCACGATCGGCCTGTTCGGCAAATTGCGGCCACAGCGTTTTGATCGTCGGCAGCCTCAGGTCATTGAGCATGATGCCGAGGCGGGCTTCGTCGATGGTGTTGTGGACATTTTTCATGCGGCCTCTCCCGCATAAGCAGGCCCCATCAGGGCTTCATAGCTATTGAGCGATGCGAGCTGCACATGAACGGTCGGCAACTGGTCCGGGTCCGGGCCGAAGATGGCTCTCAAGGCCATCAGGTCGGGCAGTTTGCGGGCGTCGAGCGTTCTGGCAAGCTCCTCGGCCAGTTCACGCTCGCAACCACGATCATGAGCCAGGGCCAGCAGTTCGACGGTGACCTTGCAAGCCTGCCGGTCAGGCAGTTGCTCGATGAGAGTGTCGAAAGCCCTTCGGTATTCCGGCCGAGGGAAGAGCTTGTCGCGATAGACCAGGTTGAGAAGCGCCATCGGCTTTTTGCGCAGGGAATGAATGACGTGGTGATAGTTGACGACCTGATCGTGCTTGCCGCTCGCATGGGCGCGACCTCGCGGCAACGTCAGCAGATGCGTGCCGCCGATGAAGACGTCGAGGCGATCGTCGAACAAACGCACACGCAGCCGGTGGCCGATCAAACGGGAGGGGACGGTGTAGAAGACCTTGCGCAAGGCGAAGCCGCCGGTGCGCGACACGGTGACGACCACCTCCTCGAAGTCGGTGGTGCGGCGAGCGGGAAGTGCCTGCAGATGCGGGCGCTCGGCATCGATGCGCTTGCCATGCGCGGCATTGCGGCGGCTGACGATCTCGTCGATGAAGGCGCGGTAGGAGCGGAGATCGTTGAAGTCTCGGGTGCCGCGCATCAGGAGTGCATCGCGGACGGCGTTCTTGAGATGGCCGTGGGAACTTTCGATCGAACCGTTCTCGTGGGCGATGCCCTTGTTGTTACGGGTTGGCGTCATCCGGTAATGAGCGCACAGGTCCTCATAGCGGTTGGTGAGATCGACCTGGGCATCGGCATCGAGGTTGCGGAAGGCGGCCGACAGGCTGTCGCTGCGGTGATAGAGCGGCGAACCGCCGACCGACCACAGGGCGTTCTGCAGGCCCTCCGCCAAGGCGACGAAGCTTTCGCCGCCAAGGATGACATGGGCGTGTTCGAAGCCCGACCAAACCAGCCGGAAGTGATAAAGCAGATGGTCGAGCGGCTGGCCGGCGATCGTCACGCTGAGGCTGCCCATGTCGGTAAAATCCGACAGCCCCAACCGGCCGGGTTCGTGCGTCTGGCGAAAGATCACCTCCTGTGCCTCACCGTGAACGGCCCGCCATGACCGAATGCGCCGCTCAAGTGTGCGGCGAATGCTTTCGGGCAGTTCCGGATGACGCCGCAGCATCTCGTCATAAACGGCGACCGCACGAATGCCGGGAGCGGCTTTGAGGAGCGGAACGACCTCCGCATCAAAGATATGCGCAAGCGGATCGGGGCGACGCCGACCGCGCGGCGGCTTGTTTTGCGACGGAAGCCGTTGCTCTTTCTCCACACGGAACGCCGTCGCCCGGCTGATCGACGCCTTCGCGGCGGCGACCTCAACAGAATGCGTTTGTCGATACTTCATGAATAATCTCATCTGATGATCGGTTACATGGCGACCCGGCACAAAGGTGGTTCTCCATTCCAGAAAACCGCCACCGTAGCGGGCCGACCGCGATCATGAGACGCCTAAAAATTGCGCCGCGGCGGGAGTGTAACTCCGGTCGGGCTACGCCCTCCCTTCGTCACACCCCCGCCGCCGAGTCTCATCCTGATTGACGCTGAATCTCACCTTGATTGCCGCCGCGCACAAGCGGCTGAAGACGCTGGAAGACGAGAACACGAAGCTGAAACGGCTCCTGGCAGATGCGATGCTCGACAATGCGGCCTTGAAAGACCTTTTGGGAAAGAAGTGGTGACGCCCGCAGCAAGGCGGAAAGCTGTCGCTCATCTGATGGATCACCACCAGATGAGCGAACGGCGGGCGTGTAAAGCCATCGGCTTTTGCCGGATGATGATCCGTTACGAAACCAGGCGCAGCGATGACCATGACCTTCGCGAGCGGATGAAGGCGCTGGCGCATGAACGCCGCCGCTTTGGATATCGACGCCTTCATGTGCTGCTCAGGCGTGAGGGTCACCTTGTGAACCACAAGCGGCTCTTCCGGCTCTATCGGGAAGAGAAGCTGACGGTGCGCAAGCGCGGCGGTCGGAAACGAGCGATAGGCACACGAGCACCGATGCTGATCCCGCTTGCCGCCAATGATCGCTGGTCACTGGACTTCGTGTCGGATCAACTCACCGATGGCCGCAGGTTCCGGATTCTGACGGTCGTCGACGATTGCACCAGGGAATGCCTGGCTCTCGTCGCCGACACGTCGCTCTCCGGCCTGCGGGTCGCCCGTGAGCTGGATCGGATCATCGAGGGACGAGGCAAGCCGAAGATGATCGTCAGCGACAATGGCAGTGAGTTCACCAGTAACGCGATCCTGCAATGGACGGATCGGAGCAAGGCGGATTGGCACTACATCGCGCCGGGCAAGCCGATCCAGAACGCCTTCATCGAAAGCTTCAATGGGCGGCTGCGCGACGAGCTCTTGAATGAGACGCTCTTCTCGTCACTGGCCCATGCTCGATCGGCGCTTTCAAACTGGCGCAGCGATTACAACGATCATCGACCACACTCTGGACTCGGCTGGATGACACCTGCCGAGTTCGCTCAGACAATCAACCCGCGACGTGATGCGGTGCTGCGCAGCCGGAATGGCTCCGCACCGCAACCCGCCGCTACCGCCCCCAATACAGCAACCCAAAACCGCTGGAGCAAACTCAAAACTGGATAAAACTTGGGGGCAAGGTCATGTGTTGTCGATAAGCAGTTGGTCGCCACGTTAGAGGCATGAACGAAAAGGGCACCTCGATTGGGTGCCCGCTATTTGACGTATCGTTCAAGGACGGGTTGAACGCGGTTTGGGCGTAGCCATTCGACCACTTCTTCAAGGCTCAATTCGTAGCATGCGCCGTCGATGATTATTGATCGGCAATCGTCTTCCAACACCAGTCGGTAACCGCCGCAGTTATGAACCATGTCGCGGCGCTTCTTCGATCTGCAAAAATTCAAACCGTGCGGGTTTGCGTAAGCCAGAATTTCGGTCACCAACTCACGTTCGGCTTCCTCTCCCCACGCATACTTTTTGTAATCGCCTATGCTTTGCACACGCTCTTGGAATAGGCTGATGTGATTGTTTCGTATCTCGTTCACTTCCCCATTGGTCAGTCTAGAAACAAACTTTTCGGCATCAAAATCTTCGTACATTTCTAAAATCGTGCTCCTACTTCTGTCTTCTATTTAAGCCGCCTTGCGCTGTTCCAACCATTCCTGAACTTCAGCGAGGGTTGCTTCGTATTCCCGCTGAGAAGCGCCCATGACGACGTTGTTGCCGTTAATCACCTGATAGCCGACGCCGTATTCTGCGCGCATCCATGAGCGGGAAGGAGTCTTGTTCAGGCGGTAACCGAGCTTGGAAAGTTCGCGGCGAATTTTGCTTTCAGTCAGCATTAAAATATCTCCAAAGATGTAGGGATTTGTATTTAATGATGAGACGAATAACGGCAGTTTAAACGCCTGTCAATGCTTATTAGAAAACTATAAGTTGCTTTGAAAATGAATTCTGATCTTCGAAAAACTTCATTCTATTTCAAGTTTTACAGGTAAAGGAAAAGCCGATCTAATTGACCGGCTTTTCAGGCGATTTGCATGTGAATTCCTGTCACCAGATATAGGCGGCGAGCGCGAAACCGATCAAGCCAAGTACGATCACGTTGCCGACGTTCAACGGCTGATCCTTGATCATTCCGAATAGTTTCAGCACGATCTTCGCGCCCATGTCGAGCAGCCAGAAGGCAACGATCAAGGCAAGCACCAGTTTGCCGAATACGGCGAGCGTCGTAACGCTGCCCAATGCAAAGGTAATCCCGGCAATGATCAGCGCCGGAATGGTGTACATGGCGAGCGGAACCCACACACTCAGCCAGAAATGGGAGCGTTCTTGTTTGGCGTTCCATTCATCCCAAGCCTTCTGAACTTCGGGGTCAATGGGTTCATTATCGTCGTTGTCGAAATGGGTCGTGGTTGTCATTTCTCGTTCCCTGTTTTTTCTTAGTCGAATAGTTCCAACTCTTCCCGAATTCGCTTGGCAGTTTGTGCGTGAGCCTTCGCTGCTTCAAGAAAACCTTCTTTGATTGCAAGCTTCCTTTGGCTATCTATGAAGGCGAAGAATTCCGCCCTTAGCTCATGATCACTAGCAAGCTTTTCGTATGTGAATTTCTGCAAATTACGTATCCGCTTGATGGGATACGACGTCGTTCATTCCAAATAGTGGGCGGGGTTTAAGCCGCCTTCGCTTCAGTCATATCGTGTTGTTGTTTCTGGTTGTGTTGGACGAATTCCGCGATCTTGCGCCGCCCGTATTCTAGCGCATTTTCGATTGCTTCCTTTTTATTTTCGAGTTCGTACCCTGCACCGTAATACATGGAATGACCCTTGGTTTTGTGACCAACAATGGAGTCCTTCATCGTGTCGTTACAGCCGCTATTTCTGAGCCAATCTTGAACGGTATGGCGGTAACTGCCGAAGCCTTTTCCGGGTATCGTCTTTTTGAAAAAGTCCGACATTGCGCTGTTGATTTGATCCGGACCGTCTTCCGTATGATAGACCGTGAAGCCTTGCGGAAATTGGCGCATAGCGTCGAAGGCATCGCCAACGAGCGGCACGTCTCTATGACGCTTACCACCGCCCTTGACCTTGTGACGAAGACCGTTGGGGCGAATGGAGATATACGGAACCGGCGCGTCTAAGTGGATGTCGCAAGCTTGCATCAGGGCAAGTTCGCGGGCATTCGCGCCAGTGCATTCGCCGATACGAATGATTGCCTTGGCTTCCGCACGCATACCAGACTTTTCGAGCGCCGTTCGGATCGTCAGAATTTCGCCGAGAGTGAACGGCGGTCGTACAGCATCGTCGTCAAAGCCAGTGATCTTTATGTTATCGAAGGGGTTTTCCTTGCCTTCGTACATTTCGTCAAAGACCACCTGAAGGATGTTCCGAAGCCAACCAAGTTTTTTGTTCGCGTTGTCACTCTTGTATTCGTTATCGATGACGCGTTGCTTCAGCTTTCGCCGGTATTCCTTAACGTCACTCCGGGTGAGTTTGAGAACATCCCGGTCACCCATGTCGGCAATGAAGTCTTCAACGTATTGCTCATAGCGCCGCCAAAACCGCTTAGTGTCCAATGGGGTTTTGCCCTTCACTTTCTCAGGGGACACCCGTTTGAATTCTGCGAAGGCTTGCATGAAGGTAAGCGCGGGCGGCTCGACAGCGCCAACCAACGCCGCGACCTGTCGGGTATTCGGATTGTTGTTCAGCGAAGCCGCCGCTTCATAGCGCTCGCTGTACATGCTGATAGCGTCTTGGACGGAAGCCGTCAGGAAGTTCCCGCTCCATTGATAAGCGAATGGTGCCGCGAAACCTTCCGAAGTCTGCTGAAGTGCAGGATAGGAAATATCGTCGCCCGGAACGGTTTCCGTTGCGAAGTGACGACGCCATTTTTGCAAGAGGGGACCGACTTTCAGAAGCGCTTCGTCGGGATCGCTTGTATTGAGCGTTTCCCAAATTTGGGTGCGCTTCTTGCCGGTCTTGGGGTCTCGGTACTTTTCCCAAAGATGCTTGGGGACTGCAATACGAAAATAATAAATGCCGTCTCTGATAACTGTATGTCGGATTTTTGTCTTTGCTTTCATTCTTGATTTAATAGGCATAATGGATAATACCTCACTTGCTATAGCAAAAGCCAAATGGAGTCAACAATAAAGCCGGTTGCGGTCGGCGTTACTAGAATTTCATTTGATTTGAACTTTTGTTATGCTTGGAAGCGAGTGTAGCAACCGATGTAGCAATAGTGTAGCAGAGGGCAGAAAAGCCTTGATTCTCAGGGGTTTGCGAGCCATTTTGTCGACCTGATCCGGATCATACCGGCGTAGGAACGGCGCGGGCCCTTCTGCTCACCAGCCGTCTCCGCGCCCATTGTTCGGGTCTCCGTCCGTTTGCGGGAGATCGCGTTGCTGCTGCCTGTTTTTGAATCAGTTATAGAAGGCTCAAACCTCATTCGGGTGGTGCGATGACTGCGATCGCCGTTACCATCGCAGGTTCGGATTCAGGCGGGGGGGCAGGTGTTCAGGCGGACCTGAAGACGTTTTCGGCGCTCGGTGTTTATGGCGCCAGCGTGATCACCGCGGTCACGGCGCAGAATACCCGTGGCGTTTCTGCGGTGGAAGATATCTCCCCGACTGTCGTTACGGCACAGATCGATGCCGTATTTTCCGATCTTGCCGTCGGTGCGGTGAAGATCGGCATGGTCTCGCGGCGCGAGACGATCGGGGTGATTGCGGCCGGTCTGAAGCGCTACGACCGGCTGGCCGTCATCGACCCGGTGATGGTGGCGACCTCCGGCGGTCACCTGATGCGTCCCGACGCGATCGCGACGCTCAAGGAGGAGTTGTTGCCGCTGGCGCTCGTGCTGACGCCGAACCTGCCCGAGGCGGCGCTGTTGACCGGACGCGCAATCGCCGAAACCGAGGCCGAGATTGCGCGCCAGGCCGAGACGCTTCTGAAACTCGGTGCGCGGTCGGTACTGATGAAGGGCGGGCATGCCAAGGGCAAGGACGCGATCGACGTTCTCTTTAGTGGGGCGGACGTCCTCCACCTTTCGCGGCCGCGGATCGAAACCAGGAATGATCATGGTACCGGGTGCACGCTCTCGGCGGCAATCGCCGCAGGGCTTGCCAAGGGTAGGCCGATCGAGGATGCGGTCGTCGCTGCCAAGGCCTACTTGCATGACGCGTTGGTCGCTGCCGATCGTCTGACCATCGGACAGGGGCGGGGGCCGGTGCATCACTTTCATCATTGGTGGGGCAACGACAAAGGGTCGGGCGCCGAGGCTTCGAACGTAGCCGAAGCCCAGGCCGCTCTTGGTCGTTCTTCGCGATCTGGCTGAGCAATCTGGGCCCCGGGCCTATCTCAGGCCACTGCGGCACTCGGCGCAGCCGGTTGCTCGCCCTTGAGCATCTTGCGATAGAGCGCCACATGCTCGCGCGCGCAATCGACGTGGCTCGTCGGCCGCCTAAGCGTTGCCCGCAGATTGTCCCATGCCCGTGGCGCGCCCAAAACGTCGATCAGGCGGTCGGCCAGATCCTGGGCGCTGCCGGCCCGGAAGTGATAGCCATCCAGCCGGTCGCGAACCTTTTCGGCCATGCCGCCGATGTCGGAGCAGAGGATCGGCCGGCCGTGATGCAACGCTTCCTGTATAACGACGGGGGAGTTTTCCCACCAAACAGAGGGCATTACCACCCAGTCGACCGAGCGCATCAGCCGCGGCATGTCCTGGTTCTGGTACGCGCCATAGAAGCGGACGCGACGACCGGCGTCCTCGATCAGTTTCGCCACCTTCTCCTGGTAGTCCTTCGGCTGACGCTCGAGGTTGCCGCCGAAGATCATCAGCGACGAATCGTCGCCCCAGATGTCGTCGGGCACGCGCGATACCGCGTCGATCAGCACGTGAACGCCCTTGAATGGTGTCATCTGCCCGAAATAGGCAAAGCGGTTGCGTCGGGCCGTCGGCGACGGCAATTCGCGGGTTGGCGCCTTGTCGCCCATGACGATGCCGTTTTCGATCACGAAGATCTTTGCAGCTTCGAGCCCCCATTCGACATAGCGGTTGGCGAGAAAGGCGCTCGGCGCGATGAAGGCATCGGCGAGATTGAGCATGCCGCGCACGAACTGTTCGCGGCGAACGAAGCGCGACACCGGGATTTCGGGGAAGCACGTGTGGCAACCGATCGGTGAGGCGCCGTTGCAAAGCTGGCCCGAGGGGCGTTTCACCATTTGACCGTGATTGTGGCAGATCGGCAGATACTCATGGAACGTCACGACGATGCGTGCCTTGGGCAGGGCATCACGCACCGCGTAGAGCGCTTCCAGGCCGAAGCCGAGGATATGATGGAAGTGAATGACATCAGGCTTGATGTCACCGACGAAGCGCAAGAGGTCGCGGCGGATCGCCTCCGTATCGCCGTTGGAGAGGAAGAAATGATCGAAGTCATCGGCGTGGTAGAGCACTTCGTCCATGGCGAGACGCAGGCTCATCAGCGCGGAAGCGCCATGGCGCGGAACCGGATTGCCGACGCGGGCGAGGTAGATCGATTCCACACCCGACAGGCCGTTCAACGCCTTATGAAGACCATGCGAAGCAATTTCGGCCCCGCCAAGCGAATGGGTCGGGTGGCCATGGGAGACCACCAGTACGCGGAGTTTTTCGCTCATGCGTCAGTCTCCTCGAAGAATGTTTGGGCGGTTTCGGAGGCGGGCATCCATCGGGCGCGGAAGAGCGTCCGGTCGACACGCTCCACGAACCGCGCGGTGGCGGCAGAGCCCGCTCCGGGCACCTCGTCCGATCCCACCATCTGCAGGGAAGGAAGCCAGTAAGCCTCATAGCCCTTGCCGCTGAGGCGAAGGGCGAGATCATGGCCCTTCAGTGCTGCGCCGAGATAAGTCGGCGACGCGCCCGCGTCCTCCATCAGCGCTTCGCGCGGCAGGATGCAGCAATCGAGCGATGCGGCTGCGACCCGCGTCAGCTTGAGGCGATTGACGGCGCCGACGGGATAGCCGGCGTAGCGGCTCGATTGAAGATGGTCGGGGCGATCGAGCGACGTGCTGCCGGCCCAGCGGATAGAGTGATCCTCGTAGGCAAGGGTCGGCGAAATGATGCTTCCCGTGTTTGCCTCGTAAGCGGCAACAAGTGCCTGATACCACCCGGTATTGGCTGGTGTCAGCGACGCGGAAAGCAGAACGACGGCGTCGCTGCTCATCCTTTCGGCGGCCGCTTGCGCCAGGTCGCATGCATCGCCGGCGCCTTCGACGGAGACGAGCCGCAGCGGCAAGCGATAGAATTCCGAGAGTTGACGGATGTGGACCGCGTGTCGTCGGAACCGCTCGGTCTGCAGCACGAGCGCGATCGGGGCCCGGCGCGTTTGCGGATCAAGCGCGAGCAGCCCCAAAAGCGGTGCGAAATCCGTTTCGGTTTCTCCGGCGACAAGAAGGATGGCGGTACCCTCGGCCTGGTCGAAGGGGCCCATGTCGACAACGGTCTCGATGGTCGGTGCGGTGCTGCGCGCCGCCGTCAGGAAAGGGACGATCTGCCGGTCGATAATATCGGGCAGGGCCCAGCTTGTCGGATCGATCGAGCCAAGCAGCCGTAGGGCGGCGGTGCGTGCGGGCAGCCGGACCGGGAAAAGTGGCATGTAGGCGCGGCGGGCGTCCCTGAGGGTGAGTTCGATGTGAACTGGTCCCTCCGCCTCGCCATTAAGCACCTCGACGCGACTAATAAAGCCATGCGATCGGCGGTGACCGGAAATCGCGCTCTTGAATTCCGGGCGATCGACGAAGGCCTCTTCGACGTCGGACCGCTCGGTTCGGGTCCAGCCTGCGTCTAGCCGTGCCCCGCCGCCCTGTCGGCAAAGTCGCACGGTTTCAACATGGCCTTCCGCGTCTAAGAGCCAGCCCGAAATCAAGAAGGCACCATCCTCACCCTGGTAGAGCGCATCCACGCCAAGGCGGACAGGAACCGGAAGGCTTGAGATCGTCTCGGTGCCATCGTATCCGCTGGCGGCATCGCGCAGGCGAAGCATGACCTGGGGCGAGCTCTGGCTCTGGAGCAGCATCGCGCGGATATGGCCGGGTGTCTCGAGCGGACCGGTCACGACCCGGCGTTCGTGGAGCCCGACATAACGCCAGGCGCCGCGGCCGCGATAGAATATGCCCTTGATGTCGCGCGCTCGGGGCAGATCGTTTGCGGACAGGAGGCCGACAAAGCCGGCCGAGCCGTCAGGCGCGTCGTTGCGCTGGAAAATGGCGACGTTGCAATCGGCAAGGAAGGTATCCTCGCTCTTGACGATCGCCCGGCAGACGCCGGCGGGCAGGTCGTGCGCCCATCCTTTCAGGGCGATGGTTCCATCATGCCCCTCGCCGAGCAGTTCGATATATCCGTCGCTCGCCGCTCCCGTTTTAAGCAGGGTCGTAATGGCCGCGAGCCGTTGATCGGCATGCGGTGGCTTGATCAGCACGTCGACCAGCCGGCCGAGGACATGGACAAACTGCGGACCGGCAAAATCCTTCAGCATCGCCGTGACTTCACCGATCGAAACAGTGCGTGGCGCAACCATATAGCGCTTGCCGTTACCCGCCTTGCCGAAGCGGAGCGTAGTCGGCAGCCGCTCAGAACCTTCGACCGGCAACAGCGCGGCAAAGCCATGCGTGGCGGAAGACTGGGGTGTCGCCAGCCGCCAGCCGACGACCGATGCCATGACGTGTGTCGACGCATCTTCATTGATCTCGACCGGCGACTGATCTGCCATCGGGCCACCGGTGCCGATAACCAGCAGCAGTGTTTCGTCGATCGGGCAGGCGATGATCCGTCCACTGCGCGCAATGCGGCCAAGCGGTGCAGGGCTTGCGGACAGGCTGAGTTCCGTACTGGGCATGAGATGTGCCTCAGGTCCGAAGGAAGACGGAAAGGATCGCGCCTGCCGCAAAGCCTGCAAGGACAAAGAGAAGCAGAAACGCCGGCTTCAAATCGCCGTTCGAGCGCTGCTTCAGTGCGTTGAGGCTCTTTTCCATACCCGCGATTACACCGTCGAGCCGCATCAGATGAACGTCGAGATCGGTCAGGCGCTGGGTGATTTCTCCGCGGAGGTTCGCGACATCGTCGCTGATTGCTGCAAGTCCGGGGCTTTCGGCTTCATCGCCGTCGTCAACTTTCGACCGCAGGGCGGAACGCTGCGAGACCTGCAATTGCCGTTGCGCTGCCATCAGCACGTCGAGCTTGTCGAGCACTTTTGCAAGTGGCGCTGCAATCAGCGCCTCAGCCGCCTGTTCGTCGGGCTTGGGAACACGAAGCGGCAGTTCGCCGCCTTTGCCGGTCGCCGCAAGCACGACGAGTTCACCGCTGCGCGCGCTCGCCATCTCAGGCAACGCGATTTCAAACGCGTGGTTGCCGTCGCCAATGCCGTTGCGCTTGAGATCGGGCCGGTTGCGGTCGGCGAGCGCCTCGGCGATCACCTTGCCGTCGAGAAGCACGCGAATGGCAAGCCGCTTTTCCGGGGTTTCCGGGTCAAAGGCCCAGCCGAAGACGCGGCCCTGGTCGATCGCGTCCACGCGGCCCTTCAGCGGCTTTGCATTGTTCTGCTCCGGTGCGACGTCCGGTTTGTCGGCTGCTACAGACATGGTCTTCCCTTTAGGCGGCGACGGTTTCTCGGGGCTCGATCGCGTCGATGAGCGTGAGATAACGCCGGGCAGTGGTATCGATATCGTTGGGCTTGCGGGCATTGGCCGAAAGGCGGCGCCGAAGGTCAGGGCTTTCCGCCATGCGGCGCATGGCGGCAGCCAGCGCACGCGGATCGTTCGGCGAGACGGTGATGCCGTTGACGCCGTCCTGCACCATTTCGGCCATCCCGCCGATATTGCTGGCGATCACCGGTTTGCGCTGGGACTGGGCCTCGCCGATGACGAGCGGTGCGTTCTCCCACCAGATCGAAGGCACGATGGTGCAATCGACTGCGGCAATAAGGTCGCCGATGTCCTCGCGCCTGTAGGCGCCGCGCTGCTGGACGGAAGGCGCCGTCTTCTTGAAGAGCCGGGCGATCTCGTCCTTGAAACTGTCGGCCTGGAAGGGGGCGCCCCCGTGCACCCGCAGCTCAAAACGCAAGCCCTCGTCGATCAGCTGCCGCGCAGCCTCGAGAAGCACGGACGTGCCTTTCCACGGATTGAGATTGCCGAAATAGCCGAAGACCGGCCGATCGTTCTCCGGCTGGCCCTTGCGCGACGGCGCGTCTCGTGGCGGCAGGCCATTGGCAATCACGTCGATTTGGTCGCCGTTAAGACCCCAGTCGATAAAGCGTTGCCTCAGAAAATGGCTCGGCGAGATGAAGCGATCGACAGTTCTGAGCAACGCTTTCAGATGCTGCTCGCGCAACACGAAACGATCGAGCGGAATGTCCTTGAAGCAGCTATGGCAACGGTCGGGGCTCGACTTGTGACAAAGCTCCTTGCCGCTAGTGCGCACCATCAGCCCGTCGTGATGGCAAAGCGGATAGTAGTCGTGCAACGTCATCACGATCCGGCAGTCGGGCAGGGTGCGGCGGACGATGTGCGGAAACTCCGCGCCGAGCAGCAGCAGATGGTGGATGTGAACCACATCCGGCCGGAAATCGCGCAAAAGCTCGGTAAGGTCGGGCACGACGCCATAGAGGTCGATCTGGCTCATGAAGAAGCGATCGAAATGGCCGGACCACAAAAGCACCTCGTCGCCTTCGGGGCCGATCGCCTGAAAGCTTGTGCCGGGCCGCACCTGGCGGTGCGTCTGGTTGGTGGCGCCGAGGAAGAGCGCCTCGTGACCGGCCCGCTGATAGGCACGGAAGAGGTCGTGCGCGAAAATCTCCGTGCCGCCGGGGTGAAGTGCTGGATGGTTGTGCGCGGCGACCAGAATGCGCTTCTTCATCCGCTCACACTCCGGCGTTCGGCGACGAAAACATCCTGGTAGTGACCGGCACTTTGGCCCCGCCAGTGACCGAGCGATTTCAGGACCGTCGTGAAGCCTGCCCGCTCCAGCGCCCGGTCGAGGAAGCCGTCGTCGAAACCGACGGCGGCAAGCGGCGGCAGGCCGGGCACGAACCAGCAGGGGCCGTCGCCGCTGCGTACGAAGGCAAGACGGGGATCCCGCCGTCCGTGTTCATCCTTCGCGGCGATGCTATCGACCACGAAGGCGGTAACGAAGAGCCGTCCGCCGGGCTTCAGCATCCGGTTGATCTCGCTGAAATAGACGAGCACTTCGTCCGGCGGCAGATGGGTGACGATCGACGTCATGATGGCGAAGTCGAACTGGCGATCAGGGTAAGGTAGCTTCAGCGCCTTGCCGTTGATCCTGCCTGACGGGTTGTAGAGTTCGTGGGCGATGTCGACATGCTGAAAGGTGAAATTCGGATAGACCGGCGTGACGGATTGACGGCACCAGGTGACGCCGCCTTCCACCGGGTCGATACCGACGTAGCGCCCGTGATCGCTATCGAGATACTGCGTCAGCGGAACGGCCATGCGGCCGATGCCGCTGCCGATGTCGAGCACGCTGCTTTTTGGCAGTAATCCGCCCATGCGGATGAAGTGGCCGAGAAACTCCGCGCCGACAGCCCGGTAGTTGCCATCTCCGACGAAGACGCTGTTTTGGTCCGGCTGCGGCAAGAAACGATTAGTGAGAACCGTCTGAAGCATGCCTTCGATACGGTCTTCGTTCTGTTGCCAGGCCGGCTGCAGGTTGTCTGCGTGGCGAAGTGCGGGCTGGTTCATGCGGCGCTCCTGGCGGCAGGCTTACGGGTGCTCGGCGCTGCCGCCTCTTCGGCGCCGAGGTAGGTTGGCATCAGTGTCGTGATGTCTTGGTTCCAGCGCTCGGTATGCAGCCATGCATTGTACTGGCTGGCGACGCCGCGCGTGTAATCCTGGCTGCGGCTGATCGAGCGCCGCTCCAGATGATAGAGACAGGCTGCCGGCTCATAGACGATGTCGAAGCCGGCTTGGCGGATCTTGAGGCAGAGATCGCTGTCCTCGTAGTCGCCAATGACGAAGTCCTCGGCATAGCCGCCGACGAGGTCCCACACCTCCTTGCGCATCACCTGGCAGGCGCCGGTGACACCCGGGACGCTCCGCATTTCTTGCGCCGGCGCATAGGCGCCCGGCATGCCCTTGTAGAAATGGTGATTGAGCCAGATGTCCTGCTTGTTGCGGGCAAAATAGAGGCCCGCATGCTGCAGGGAGCCGTCCTCGAACAGCAGTTTCGGGCCGATCGCGCCGATCGACTTTTCCTTCAGCACCGGCAGCGCAAGCTTTTCCAGCCAGCCGGCCCCACAGGGCACGACGTCCGAGTTGAGCATGACAATGACAGAACCGCGGGCAAAGCGTGCGCCGGCATTGCAGGCGCGGGCATAGCCGCCGTTGCGGTTCATCACCACGAGCTTCATCGAAAGCCCATGAAGCAGATGGAAGCCACCGAGCAGGTGCTCCGTCTCGTCGTGGATCTCGGGAGAATCGAGCACGTAGATGATCTCGGCGTTGGCCGCGACGAAAGGGTCGGTCGCAAGTCCCGACAGCTGGAAGCGCAGGAAGTCGAGCACGCGGTAGAGGGGAACGACGATCGAGACGAGAGGCGCGGCCATCATCGGGCCGAAGTCCTTGGTCTGGTCGACCCTGATCGTCTTGCCCAGTCGCTGCTCCACGTCTCTCAGCGCCGGCGCAAGGATCGTGCGGAATGCCTGATCGTTGGCGTGCTGGGGCGGAACGGCACGCAGGATGCGGTTGCGTTGCGTTGCTGGATCGAAGGGTTGCGGTTTTGGCACCAGCGGCTTGACTCCGCCGGACGCCAGCCGCAACTGGAAGCGCGGCTGAAGAAGGGGACCAAGTGGATCGCGCATCGGCAGCCAGCTTACAAAACCGGTCACGTCGGTCTTGGAGCCTTCCTCCGTGCCGCGGGCCCAGCCCGGAAATTCATACCAGTTGCCATCGAGCGGCAAGGCCGTGCCGTCTTCCTGGAGATAGTCGATGCCGGCAAGGACGCCGTTCGCGTCCCGCGTCCAGCCGCCTATGAGCAGGCCTTCCGACATGGCAAGGGCGAGGTCGATCTCAGCACCCGGATGCAGTGCGGACTTGCCCGCCTGCTTTGCCGGCAGGGCGGAGCGAAGCTGCAGGTCGATCGCAAGGGCCGTCCCGCTTTCCGGAACCTCGCTCAAGGACCGCACGACGAACTCGCGCAAGCCCGGCGCTGCGCCGTGCTCGGGCCACCATTGCTGGAGGTTGGGATATCGGGAACCGCGCGGCGAAAGCTCGCGCACGGCGATACCGCGCTTTCCCATGATGATGAGTGAGAGCGCCTGGGGCGCGCGCGGCGATTCAAGAACGAAATGGCAGCGGCGCTGGCCGCGCTCGGTTCGGCCGGTTATGGCGAATTGCTGCGGCAGCGGCAAAATTGCCTCGGCGCCGAGCGCATAGATGGCGTTGATCTCGCCGAGCTCGGCATTGACGGTCGTCTCTGCCAGATAGCGTCCATGCGCGAGCCGACAGGCGATGGTTGCGGGGCGCTGCCCAAGGTTCAGGGCGTGGATCACGTCATCGACGAGGCCAATAAAGAATTCGTCACGAGACAGGCGAAACGCGCTTCGCCAGACCGTCAGCAGATTGTTGAGAAACTTGAGACGACCTTCGGGCTGAAGATCGGAAAGTTGGGCCGCCAGATCGAGGAAAGGGAGCTTGGCGGTCGGTTCCAGAACCACCGTCTGCAAGATCTCGCCGTCCGCCGCGATTTCGCCGAGTTCGCGGTCGTTTCCGGGGCGCATCGCCCAGAAGATCCGTTGGCCCCCTTGGGCGCGCGGAAGCGCCATGCTGACGAGAGGTACGAGGGAACGCGACGCAGAAAGGGCGTATTTTGTCTTTGCCGAGAGTTCGGAAGGTGCGTCCCAGATCAGCACAGCAACGTCGAAGCCGAGCCTGAAAGCTGCGGCGCTTGTGAAGTCGAGGCCGAAGCTTCTGATACGGTCGTCTGCCGTCACGCGCTACTCCTGAAGGACGAAAGGGAGGGCGCCCCACGGGAGGAAGTGGGGCGCGCCAGTCAATCTCAATGGATCGTGAAGTAGTGGTTCGGGTTCGCCTGGATGTCGTCGGCGTCCGCATTGACGAGCGTCAGCGTATCGCCATGGCCGAAGTCGATGACCACGTTGCCACCAACCTGGGTGACGCGCGATGCCAGATCTTCAGGCGACGAAATGTCGAGGCCGTTGATGTCCTTCGAAATCTGCAGAAGGTCTTCGCCGGGCGTGAAGTCGAGGATGACGTCGTTGCCGCCACCGCCGTCAAACACGAACACGTCGCTGCCTTCCCCGCCGGTCATGACGTCGTCGCCCTGGCCGCCGTTGATGATGTCGTTGTCGGCACCACCGAACAGGATGTCGCTGCCTCGGCCGCCCATCAGCAGGTCGCTGCCGCCGCCGCCAATGAGAATGTCGTTCCCGTTGTCGCCATAAAGCAGGTCATCACCCTGGCCGCCGAACAGAACGTCGTTCCCGTTGTCGCCATGGATAACGTCGTCACCCCAGCCGCCGAACAGGGTATCGCTGCCGTTACCGCCGAACAGCATGTCATCACCTTCGTCGCCGAAAATGGTGTCGTCGCCATTGCCTCCGTTCACGAAGTCATCACCCGCGCGAGCGTGGATGAAGTCGTCGAAGCGTGAGCCAAAAAGGGCGTCATCATACGCGCCGCCTTCCAACGTGGCCATATGCTACTCCTCTTAGTTGTTGCGTACGTCATTTTGGTTGTGCTTGCGCTCATCCTCGGTCTCAAACCGGTGGCGAGCGCGGCGACATTGCACTGCAAAAAAACATATGGCAACAGCAAAAAATAAATAAAATCGGCTGCACTGTATTATTATCTGCTACCTACGATGTATATCTTGTATCAGTTTGATGATTATCCCTGATATCTAAGGGGTCATAGATTTGTTATTACTTAGAAATAAATTCAAAATTAGAAACAAATTGCCGGCGAAATTGAATTTCGCCGGCGCAGGCGGTGTTGGAGCCTTCTGGATCAGTCTTCCCGGAAGGCTCGATTGAGGCTCTCTGCAATCGGCGAAACCATGTAATCGATCGCCGAGCGCGGCTTGTGCACGATCAGCACTTCCGCCGGCATACCGGGATAGAGGCGGATGTCCGGGTTGGCGGTGAGCGAGGCCGGCGCAATGCGGGCGCGCGCCACGTAGTAGGAGACGTTCGACTTTTCATCGACTGATTGGTCGGCTGCGACGTAGCTGATTTCGCCATCGAGCGGCAGGTGCGAGCGCTGGTTGTAGGCGGTCAGCCGGATTTGCGTCTTTGAGCCGATGCCGATGCTATCGATGTCTCGGGTGCCGACATGCATCTCGACCAGAAGCGGTTCGTCCTCAGGCACGATGTCGAGCAATGGCTGGCCGGCAGAGACCGCGCTGCCGGGTGTGCGCAACTGAATGTTGGTGACGATACCGGTCTGCGGCGAGCGGATTTCGAGGCGGCTCAAGACGTCCTTGGCCGAGACGAGGCGCTGTCCCACATCTGCAAGTTCGAGGCGGGCCGTCGTGATTTCGCCAGCGATCTCCGACTGGAATTCGTTCTCGATACCGGTCAGCCCGAGTTCCGCTCCGGCTTCCGCCTTTTCGGCCTGGGCCTTGTTGCCGGCAAGCTCACCGCGCGAAGCGGCAAGTTCGCTGAGCTTGGCATCGATCTCGATCAGCTTGGAGCGCTGGGCAAATTCCTTGGCAACCAGCGTCGCGATCGCGGTGCGCTGCTCCGTGATCAGTTCGATCTGGCGGTCGGTCGCTCTGATCTGCTCGGCAAGCGACTTGGCCCTTTCCGAGTACTCTTCGATGGTCTTGCCCTGAACCTCGAGCCGGCCAGCCTTTGCTTCGCGCCGGCGGTCGAAGAAGTTTGTCTCCGCCTTCACCGCGTCGTCGGCAGCGGTTTCCGCGGTGCCCATCAGCTCGTCGGGGAAGTCTATCTGCGCGGCCTCCGTCTGCTCCGCCCTGAGGCGGGCAAGCTTTGCGATCAGACCAAGGCGCCGGCTTTGCAGTGCCTCAAGGTCGGACCGGGCGCGGGTGTCGGCAAGCTTGACCAGCGGCTGGCCGAGCGTGACGCGATCGCCTTCCTGGACGAGGAGGCGGTCGAGGATGCCGCCTTCGAAGTGGCTGACGGTCTTGCGCTTCGAATCGACCACGATCGTGCCGCTTGCGACCGACGCGCTGCTGAGTTCCGTCGAAAACGCCCAGCCGAAGAAGCCGCCGAAGGCGACGAGGATCGTCGTCAGGCCCGCAAGGACCACGCCGCGCAGCGGCGCGGTGGCGCTTCCTTCTGCGTCCGCATCCAGCCCGTGCAGAGGGTGGGGCCGCTCGGGGATCGCGGGCAAGTTCGCGCGGTCGTCCTTGGCCACGAGTGTGCGTGCGTCGCGAGAGGCTGGCAGGTTCTGTTTGTTCGTCATGCGGATACGCCTTCCCGTCTCGGCTCGCCGGGTGTCATGGATGCGACCACGTCGGTGCGCGGGCCGAACTGGGTGATGCGCCCGTTTTCAAGAACGAGCAGCTTGTCGGCGGCCTGCATGATCGTCGGCCGGTGGGCGATCATGATGACGATCGCACCGTCGTTGCGCGCCCGCTCGATCGCGCGGATCAATGCGCGCTCGCCGATGGCGTCGAGATTGGCGTTCGGCTCGTCGAGAACGATCAGGCGAGGATGGTCGTAAAGGCAGCGGGCAAGAGCGATGCGCTGGCGCTGGCCGCCCGAAAGCGTCAGGTGGCCATCGCCGACCGGAGTGTCGTAGCCGAGCGGCAGGCGCCCGATCATGTCGTGCACGTCAGCAAGCCGAGCCGCCTCGAGCACTTTTTGGGGTTCGCCTTCCTCCATGCGCGAGATGTTGTCGCGGATGGTTCCTTCGAGCAGCGAAACCGACTGCGGCAGGTAACCGGTCATCTGGCCAAAGGAAGCGCGCTCCCACAGATAGACATTGTTGCCGTCGAGGAAGACGCCGCCGGTGGTCGGCTTTTGAATTCCGACGAGGAGCCGGGCCAGTGTCGATTTGCCCGCCGCCGAGGGGCCGACGATGCCGAGAACTTCGCCGGGCGAGAGCGAGAAGGAAACGCCCTTGATGATCGGCACATCGAGGCCGGGCGCCGCGTAAACGAGCTTATCCACAACAAGATCGCCCTGCGTGCGCGGCTGCGGCATGGTCTGGCGTACGGCCAGATCCTGGTTCAGCGCAGTCTCTATCCGGCGCCAGCTTGCGATGGCGAGCACCCACTGACGCCAGTTCTCGATCATCGAATCAAACGGGGCGAGCAGGCGTCCGACGAGGATGGTCGTCGCCATCATCGCGCCGGGGGAAATCTCTTGTTTCATCACGAGGATAGAGCCTGTTGCCAGTGCGGCCGCCTGGATCATGAAGCGCAGCGAACGGGTGATCGATGCCATCGCCTTGCTGCGGCTTCCGCTGGTTTCCAACGCGTCGAGCGCGTGCAGCTGTGCGGTGCGCCAGCGGCGGGCAAGTGCCGGCAGCATGCCCATCGCCTCGATCGCCTCTGCATGGCGCAAGCTTGAACCAATTTTCGAAACGGCCTCGATATTGGCTTGATTGGCCTCTTTCATCAGCCGGCGAGTCAGCAAATCAGTCAGCAATCCACAGCATACGAGCAGGGCAATGGAAATGGCGCCAAGAAGGCCGAACATTGGGTGCAGCGCAAAGAGCACCCCGAGAAAGATCGGCGACCAGGCGGCATCGAGTGGGGCGCTGACGGCAGAGGTTGTGAGGAAGCTTCTCAATTCCGCCAGGTCCCGTAGCGACTGGGTCGCCCGGGTCAGCCCTTGATCGGCGGCCGCCTGAACGGCGGCGGTCAGCACCGGCAGGTTCAGCCAGCGCACGACCGCACTACCCATCGCCTGGAACGTCAAAGCCCTGATGTATTCGAGCACGCCGTAGATCACGAGTGCGCCGATGACGAGAATCGTCAGCATGGTCAGCGTGTCCATGCTCTGGCTGTTCAAAACGCGGTCATGAACTTGCATCATGTAGAGTGGTGTCGAGAGCTGCAATATGCCGATGCAAGCACTCAGCAGGGCTGCATAAATAAGTGCCAAAACGAACACGCGGCGCGCCTTCAAAATAAGCAGCCGCGGATCGTTTGCTCCATTTTGCGCCTTCTTTGGCCCAATTTGGTTCTTGCTAATCATATTGCCTCGTTTGCTGTCACGCGTGGCGATTTTCTGGATAAGTTCGTTGGGGTCTTGAGGAAGCTATTTTGTTTGTTATCACTTAAATCACAGTGTTGCCGTGATAAGTGTGACACAATAATGGTGGAATGCTCAAGATAGTCGTATTCGGGGGGAGTAAAGGGGGCGAAAAATTGCTTCAAAATTTGAAGTAATTTTTGAATATTGTAGTAATGCTCAGTTGGAGAGAGGGATGAATCAAAGGATTCTCTATCCGTTCGCAGATTTTGGCGGCGCTGTTGCCATCCGCCCCGGGGATGACGCAGCTGGAAGTGCCCCTGAACATGACAATATTGACCAGGAGAGCGAAGCGTCCGTGGTCACATATTTCGAGTTGGCACGGATGATGGAGCGGGCCAGCCGGCGCTTTACCGGCCTGTTGCGTGCCGAGCTGACGAAGCTTGGCGTCGACGATATCGGCCCGGCACAGGCGATGGTCCTTCTGGCGATCGGCGATGCGGAAGTGTCGGTGGCGGAGCTTTTGGACCGTGGCCACTATGTCGGCTCCAACGTTTCCTACTACCTGAAGCAGTTGGGCGACGGAGAGTATATCGACAGGGCCGCCTCCCAGCGCGATCGGCGCTCGGCCCGCATCAAGCTTTCGGAGAAGGGCAAGCAATTGTGCGATTCCTTACGCAAGGCGGCTGGCGCCTATGAACGTGTCCTGAGCCACGGCGAGCAGGACCGGCGCAATCTCGAAACCGCATTTCAAACACTGCACCGGCTCGAGCTGGTTTGGGGGAATGCAACGCGCTACGGCATCTGAGATGCCCGCGCACAGGCTGTCCTTTCAACGGCTATAGGCAGGGAATATGCACGTAGCATTTGTACACCGGCGCGGCTTCTGCCAGTTCGCCGCTCTCGCGTCTCATTTGGCGCAGACCGGAAATGAAGTGACACTCGTGACGGAAACCGTGGATCAGCGGATTCCGGCAACGCGTGTCGTTCGCCACAGAGCAGAACCCGGCCCGCAGGCCAATTCGCAGATGGGAAGGCACCTTGGTGTGCCTGACCATCATGTCCGGATCGGTCACCGGGTCGCCGAAACCTTCGATGCCATGGCCCGCCAGGGGCAGGTGCCCGACGTTATCGTCGGGCACATCGGCTGGGGCGGTATGACCTTCGTCAAGGATGTGTTGCCGAATGTCCCGGCACTCGGCTATTGCGAGTTTTTCTACCGCGCCGAAGGGGCCGATATCGGCTTTGCCCCCGACGACAAGCCCGACCAGGATACGCGTAAGCGACTGCGGCTGCGCAACATGTCGCAACTCCTGACGCTTGATGCGATCGATGGCGGCTTCAGCCCGACCCAATGGCAACGGAGCCTTTATCCGGCGGAGCATCGCGCCCGTATCGCCGTCTGCCACGAGGGCGTCGACACTCGCGTCTTCCGTCCCGATCCGTCGGCATCGTTGAAGCTTCCGGACGGACGGGTGCTAAAGGCGGGTGATCCGCCGATCGTTACTTTCGTCGCCCGCGATCTCGAGCCCTATCGCGGCTTCCCGCAGGCGTTGGAGGCGGCCGCAAAGGTCGCGAAGCGCCATCCCGATGCGCTTTTCGTTTTCGTCGGTGGCGACGGCGTCAGTTACGGCGCCCCACCGCCCGGTGGCGGCTCGTGGAAGGACTATCTGCTTCAATCCCTGAATATCCCGGCCGACCGGTTCCTGTTTCCAGGCGTGGTGCCGCATGGTGTCCTCAAGCAGCTGTTCCAGATTTCAACCGCCCATATCTATCTGACCTATCCTTTCGTGCTTTCCTGGTCGGTCTTGGAGGCCATGGCCTGCGGCGCTCTCGTCATTGGATCGGACACCGCGCCGATGCAGGAGGTGTTGAGCTCCGGCCGCAACGGCCTGCTCGTGCCGTTCTTCGATACGGATGCGCTCGCGGAGGCGATCTCTGGCGCTTTGCAGCAACCGGAGAAGTATTCCGACTTGCGTGCAGCCGCCCGCCGCACCGTCGAGCAAAGGTTCCGTCTGGGCGATTGCATTGCGCGACAGATGACATTGCTGGATAAGGCAATGGGAACCCCCGGATCCACTCAAATATTACGGGTCTCATCTGCATAATACTTCAAAAGCCGAACTATTATTTCACGAAAAACGCAAATATAACTTATTGTGCAGTGCAAATAACCTTGATATGCTTTCTCTAGGTCGTTGAATTCGCCGGTTTATTTCGGATTGGGGGATTCAACTACAGAGAGAATTCGGTTGAATTGAGGGTGGCGCGTGCAAGGGTTGGTGTCTTCTGGCGTGAGGTATTCGCAGGCGAAGAGAAAGCTGGTGTTGGCCTCGGATCACGATAGGGCGAGTGTCCAGGGCAGTGGCATCGAGCACCTGGTTCATTTTCTTCCGGCAGGCGATCGGCCTGATGCGACCCTGGAAAACGTGTTTCCATTGATCGGGCTCGCCTTTTCTAGCGAGGGCGAGGCGGATCTGGCCGACGGCATCGTCTCGCTGCGAGCACTTGGCACCGTCCCGGATATCCCGATCAAGCGCTTGAGCGCCGAGGCCGTCAGCGAAAGCGCTGGGCTCATTCAGGCGCTGGTCGATGGTGGTGTCGGGCGGCTTGCCCGGTTCTCGTCGGCAATCACATCCGAGCTTGCGCTGCTTCGCCGCGAGCGTGAAACGCTGCTTGAAAACTACCGCGCGCTCGAAGATGCGTTCCAGGCACGCAACTGGGAACCGGTCGCCGAAGTCTTTGCGCACGACCCCTATGTCGATCCCAAGGACGAGGGCATCGGCCATCTGATTGCCAATGCCTTTGTCGAACAGCTCCTGCCGGTCTCCAGCCATGGCGTCGCCGGCATCGGGCTTCACTTCAACTCGGTCCCGCGGGACGGCGGCGAACTGGTCGTTGTCTTGAGCTATGTCGAGAGCGGCGAGGGGGTTGCAGAGTGGGCCGTTCCATTCTCGCAGCTCGTTCCGAGCTGGAACTTCTTTGCCCTGCCGCGCACCTGCGGGGGTGGCGCGAAGACCCTGCGGCTGCGCGTTTCGACGACCGGTAGTGAAACGATCGGGCTTTCGCTCGGCTATCCCATCGCCAGTGAACACTACACGGCTCGGTCCGAGACCCGCCACGCCGACCTTGATCTGCGCCCACTAGCGTTCCGCGTCTATACTGGCCTGCCCGGCGTCAAGCCGACGCGCATGCCCAACATGATCGCGCCGACCGCGCTGCTCGACGGCCACTTCATCGAGGACTATCGTCTGTCGGTCGATCTGCTCAGCCAGATCGTCGACGTATCGGTGACGCCGGTTGTCCCGGAATTCCAGACCGTGCGCTTTCTCGAACACGAACACGCCGTCGTCTGCCATCCGCTCGCAAATGGGGTATCGGCCGGCGCCGTCGGTCGCGCTGTCGAGCCCGGCACCATATCCTTCTCCGCAAGCGCAGTGGTCGATCATCCCAAGGGCGCCCCGGCGGCCGTCAGCTTCCTGCTCGCGCCAGCGGGCTCGAACGCGCGCTCCGAAGTGGCGGAACTGGCTCGCAAGGGGGTGGTCAAGCCGTCCGCCTTCTTCAGCGGCTGGCGCGAGGTCACCAATGAGCAGCCGATCAACATCAACTTCCAGCTCGACGAGCCGGTGCGCCAGCCCATGGATCTGATGATCCTCAGCCGCGCCGTAACCGACTCGGTCGATTTCTCCTGGCTCAAGGTGTCGGGCTTCCGGATGGTCAAGCAGTCGAGTGGTGCGTCTCATGTCCAGCAATAGCGATCCAAGGGACCTCGTTGCGATCGCCATGCCGCTCTATGGCCATGCGGCGCTGGCGCTCGAAGCGCTCGAATCCGCGCTTGCATCGGACCTCGAGGGCTGCCGTATTGCCATCGTCGTTTCGGTCGACGGCGACCCGCGGCAGGAAACCTTCGATCAACTGTTGCTCTATTCCGGGGCCCACCCTGATATCCATGTGGTCTTCGGGCGAAACGCCGGCCCCGGCGGCGCGCGCAACCGCGCCATCAACTACGTGCTCGAAAATCTGCCCGAGGCGAAGGCCGTCTATTTCCTTGACGCCGACAACCGAGTCCTGCCGGGAACGATCGAGACCCTCTATCGGCGCCTGCACGAAAGCGGCGCCGGCTGGGTCTATACCAACATTGACACCTTCTCGGTGAGCTGGCGGGCTCACTACGGCAACCAGTATTCGCGGCTCGTCCACTGCATCACGGACAACATCTGTGACACCGGCTCGATGATCTCGATCGAGGTCTTCCAGGAAGGCGTTCGGTTCAACGACGACCGACAGAACGGTTTTGAGGATTGGGAGTTCTGGCTTTCCTGCGTCGAGCACGGCTTTGTCGGAACGCCCTGCCATGACACGACGTTCGAATACCGCCTGCGCGCCGAAAGCCGTTTCAAGGAAGCCAACCGCGACCGCGCGACATCCGTGAGCTTCCTCAGAAAGCGCCACAAGGCGCTGTTCCAGCGGCCGATGCTCGTCGATTTCGAGCATGAGGAGTGCCCGCGTTATCTCTTCGCGCGCACCGAAGACGCGGCGATCTCGTTCTTCACAGATCCGACGAAGCAACCGAAGCGGCTGCGCCTCGACGACATCATCCCAGCCTTCTGGGCCAGCACCGGCGAGCCCGACAACGTGCATTTTCCGCCCTTCGTCATGGCCGGCAGCGGTGCGACGATCGATCTGCTTTTGCGCTCGCGCATGCTGCCCAACGTGCTTTGCCACCTGGAGCGCCTGAGTGAGAAAGCCAACGTCGTTTTCGTTCATCTCGGCAACGACGCGACGCAGCGCAAGATCGAGCCGACCTTCCTCGACGCCGGCGCCCAGCATCTCGGCCAACCGGATCTCATCTTCATTTCGACGGCGCTCTTGCGCGACGTCATCCGCAACAATGCGCTCGACTGGTTTGCTTCTATCGGCACGCAGCAGGTATGGCCGACCTCGGCGGTTCTCAATGTGCGCTTCCCGTTCCCGCGCGCCCTGCCGCGCCGCACGCTGATCACGCCGCAACAGGTGATGATCAACTGCGTCAACGCGATCGCCACCAGTCCGCTTCGCCGCACGGCCGGCCGTCGCTGGACCTGGCGCCCCGCGCGGCTCATGCCCTATTCCGACCTGCACAAGGCCTT
Organism: Ensifer sp. SL37; assembly: GCF_026672675.1. Lineage (NCBI taxonomy): Bacteria > Pseudomonadati > Pseudomonadota > Alphaproteobacteria > Hyphomicrobiales > Rhizobiaceae > Ensifer > Ensifer sp. SL37. The sequence continues at coordinate 1,627,693 of NZ_JAPPRN010000001.1, forward strand.
GCGAACGGAAATCGGCGGCTCGCCGGTGCTGCCGCTCGGGCACAGCGAAGCCGGTAAAAAGACTGCAGCACTTCTCGTGCCGAACGCGTCGTTTGGTGGCGCCGAGAAGGTCATCTACGCCGCCTCGCGTGAACTTAAGGCCGCGGGCTACGAGACGCATCTGTTCGTGCTCGGCACCAGCCGGATGGACGTGATCGATGAGTTCGATTCGAGCTTCGACTATGTTCACTTCTGGGATCAGGGCATCCCGGCCTGGGGCGGCTCCGGCTCGTTCCTCGGCCAGGATTTCATTGCCGACCATCATGAAGTCGATTGGGGTGCGCTTAAAGGTCAGCTCTCAGGCTTCGATCTCGTCATCAACAACCACGTGATGGCGATGCATCCGCTGATCGCACGGCTGCGCTCGGAAGGGACACGCACGGCTTGCTATCTGCACGTCGTCGACAACACGCCGTTCAAGCGCCCGGCCGGCCAGCCCTTTGCAGCCATCGCCCACGAGCATTGCTACGACGCCTTCCTCACCTGCTCGGAACAACTGAAGTTCTACCTGCACAGCTTCGGCGTGCCGCTCGAAAAGATCTTTGCCGTTCCCAACGGCGCAAGTTTCTCCGTGCCGCCCAAGGTGCTTGCAGACGTGCTGCAGGTGCGGCGGATCGAGCGCAAGGACGACCGGCTGCGGCTGCTCTACATGGGCCGTCTCGACCAGCAGAAGGGCATCGACCGCCTGGCCGCGACGATCGCCGAACTGCGGGCCGCACACGTATCGTTCGATGCGCGGGCGATCGGTGGCGAGATCCTGGCGGATGCCTCGTTCTCCTGGACGGACCGGCTCAAGGAACTGGGCGTCGACGTGCGCCCACCGGTCTTTGCCAGCCGCGACCTGATCAAGGCGCTCGGCTGGGCCGATGTCCTGATCATGCCTTCGCGCTGGGAAGGTGCCCCGCTGATGATCGCCGAAGCCCAACAGCTCGGCTGCGTGCCGATCGCAACCGCGGTTGGCGCCGTCGACGAACTGATCGTCGATCGCGAGGACGGCATCCTAATCGATGCCTCGTCCGATCCCCAGGTGGTGCGCGACATGGTCAAGGCGATCGCCGAGGTTTCGCGCGATCGCAACCTGCTGGCGCCGATCATGGAAGGTTGCCTGAGAACAGCGGCGCGTCGCGGCTGGGCGAACTCCTTCTCGGAGTTCCTCGGCTGGTGCGACGGCGCCGTGAACAATTCATCGCTTTCGCGTGCCAAGGTCATCCGGGCGCGAGACACATCCAATACCGGCGTCGCAGCTGCAGGCTGATCGACCCGTACGACTTTTCAAAGAGAAGGGACTTACGCATGCGTCCAAGAATCCTCCTGACGGGTATTCCTGGTCATTACACGCGCCTCGCAAACGGCGCCAATGGCCTGTCGGTTTCCTATTCGGAACGGCAGAAACAGCCCGAATCCAAGGACGAGTTTCTTCAGGAGCTTCGCAACATCAGCAACACCGGTAACTATCTGATCGGTGAAGGGGCTTTGCGCGCCATTGCTCCCCATGCCAAGCAAATCCCGTTCTGGCACCTCTATAATTGCCATAAGAACGGCACCGGTTTCGACGAGTTCAACAACAACTTCGACATCTGCGTGTTCACCTGCGCGAACCTGTTGCGCAAGGGCCTCTCCGCCGATGCCGAGGCTGATGTCTTGAGCAAGCTGAAGATGCCGATTGTCATGCTCGGCATAGGCCACCAGAACCGCAAGGACCTGGAAACAGGCCTGCCGGAGGGGACGAAGCGCCTGCTCGATGTTCTCAAGGACCGTGAGCACTATTTCCTGACCCGCGGCTACGAAACCGCCGGCTACCTGAAGGACCAGGGATTCAAGTACGTCCGGCCAACCGGCTGCCCCTCGGTCTATTTCGCGCCGAACAACATGCGCGCGTCAATGAAGAAGCTGCCCGACGTCAAGATTGGTCAGGCAAAGACCATCTTCTCGGGCTATCTCGGCGCCAATCACGATTGTATCGTCGATGCGATCGCGCTCAACCCGGAAGGCGCCAAGCCCCAATACATCATCCAGGACGAATTCCTGCACTTCGACATGAAGGTCGAGCCGGATGCCGATGGCAGGGTCTTCGATTCCTGCTCGGGCAAGATGCTCGGCGAACTGGCTTTTCCGGGCGCTGAGCGCCAGAAGGTCCCCTTCGATGTGCGCACCTTCTTCGATACCAACATGTGGCGCGCCTGGGCCTCGCACATGGACTTCAATTTCGGCCGTCGTTTCCATGGCTCGATCATCGCCATGCAGGCAGGCGTGCCGAGCCTGATGGTGGCCGTCGACGACCGCATGCGCGAAATGCTCGGCTTTACCGGCCTCCCGTCGGTCGACGTCCAGGAACTCGAAAAGGCGGAAAACCGGGCGGAGTTCGTTGCCAGCCATCTGGCCGGGCTGAACGCGTCTGAACTAGTCGACCGCTACTCCGATCGCGAACGCAATTTCCGTACGGTGCTGCGCGAGATCGGCATCGGCCTCTAAACCGTGATGCCTCGGACGCGTTCGATCCGAGGCGCTCAATTCATGATGTTCGGGCGGCACGGTGAGGTTTGCAGATCCGCTTCCTCGTGCCGCCCTCCCTCTTCCTCAACTCTGTGGGCCAGTCCACAAACCAGGTGTATCGATGCGTATCCTGCTCACCGGAATCCCTTCCTACCTCCAGCGTACCGTGGCGCGCGTTTCCGGTGCGACGGTTCATCACAAACCCTACTTCGACGATATCCGAAGCAAGAAGGATCTGGTCGACCAGGTCAAGAAGATCGCCAACACCGGTAACTACCTGATCGGCGAGGGCGCAGCTTACGCCTTGCGCGGTCATGACGTGACCTATGTGCCGTTCTGGCATCTGGTCAACAGCCGCGGGGCCAATGACGTCTACGATGCCCTGAACAAGGAATTCGACATGTGCGTGTTCGCTTCGGCGAACCTGCTGCGTCCGGGGTATTCGGCCGATCTCGAAGCGGATGTGTTCGAGAAGCTGAAGATGCCGGTTCTGGTGATGGGCATCGGCATCCAGAAGCGTGAAGGTCTGAAGGAAAACCTGCCGGCCGGCACGTTGCGGTTCCTCGAGGTCTTGAAGCAGAAGGAAAGCTTCTTCCTGACCCGCGGTTATTTCACCGCGGAGTTCCTGCGCGCGGAGGGCATGAAGTTCGTCAAGCCGACCGGCTGCCCCTCGCTCTTCTTCGCTCCCAACGAGATGCGCCACTCCTTGACGTCGCTTGCCAACGCAGACCTTGCCTCGGCACAGAAGCTCGCGCTCGGCGGCTATCTCGGTAGCGTCGCCGACACCATCGTCGATGCCCACGCGCTCTTGAAGCCGGAGAGCGTGGCCAGCTACGTCATCCAGGACGAAGTCGTCGCCTATAACCTCACCCTTCCCGTGGATGACAACGCGCCGGTCTATGACCGCTCCAGCGGCCGCATCACCGGCAAGACCGAATACAAGCATCAGGAAAAATGGCAGCGGCAGAACGAACTGATGGTGTTCTTCGACACCAACCAGTGGCGCGCCTGGTCATCGACCCGGGACCTCTGCATCGGCAGGCGCTTCCATGGCTGCGTCATCGGCATGCAGGCGGGCACGCCCTCGCTGATGATCGCCGTCGACGACCGCATGCGCGAGATGCTCGAATTCATCGGCTTCCCCTATATCGAGGCGGGCGTCTGGAACCGTGAGACGGACAAGAAGGCGCATCTCGCCAACTTCCTGTCGAAGATCGATACGCAAGCGGTTACCGAACGCTATTCGGCATGCGAGGCGAACTTCCAAAGTGCGCTTAAACAGGTTGGCATTTAATCTGCCCCTGACCCGTGCAGCGCCGTTGGCGCTACTCCTTGCCGCCCTGGTCTCCTGGGCGGCGCTTTCGCGTGGCGCTCCGGCGTTCGCGGGCGAGGCTGCGGCTGCGCGCTACGGCGTCAATCGGCTCAATCTTGCTTGGCTGGAGCGCGCGGATCAGGAACGCATCCTTCGCGAAATCGCCGACAGCGGCGCCACGCATGTGCGGCTATCGCTGTCGCGCCCTGTCGACAAAAGCATCGACGCGCTGGAGATTGCCAACCGGCTGGGTCTGCGGATCCTGCTCGAAATCCAGCTGTCGAACAAAAGCTATTATCCGGACAGCGTTCGCCCGCGCACCGGCTTCGGGCGCATCTGGGATATCAACCGGTTGTCCGATCTGGACCTCGATCGTTACCGTGTCGGCCTGGCGTCAGCACTTCAGCGCATCGATGCCCTTGGCATCCGTCTGGAAGCGGTAGAACCCGGAAACGAGATCAACCTCGCCGGCTATAACGGCGACCTCGCCGTCTACGAGAGGCCGGGCCAAGCGACGCCGCGACATCTCGGCGAACTCACAGATCCCCAGGCGTTCGGGAAGGGGCTCGACAACTATGTCGAGGCGCTGAAGATCACCCGCGACGCCGTAAGAGCGAGCGCCAACAGCAAGGCGATCATCGTCTCCGCCGGGCTCTCCGACATGGGAGCCAAGGAAGCGGACCGCCAGGGGATGGAGCGGCTGGACCCGGGCGAGGTGATCGCCCTTTTGAAGGCGCGGGGCATGGACGCGCTCGTCGATGCCTATGGCATTCACATCTATCCGGCGCGCAAGGATAAGGTTGCAATCACCTCGATCGTCACCAAACTTCTCGATTTCTGCGCGCCTGCCGACCGGGGGCGGCCCTGCTGGGTGACGGAATGGGGGATTGCCAACACGGCGCGTAGCTGCCCCGTCGATGATCGCGAACGCGAAGGGGCGATGACGGCCATGCGGACGGTGTTCGAGCAGCTTTCCGAAGAAAAACGCCTGGATGCCGCCTACTACTACGACTGGGACACCCAGCAGAACTACCGGCTATGGCGCTGCGGAGCTCTGAGCCCGGCCGGCGCGCTTGCGATCGAACCGGCCAAGGGCGATTGATGCAGGGCGCTTTCGGGTGCGAGTTGCACAGAACATCGTTCCGCGGGATCAGCGCCGCGTTGCGCGGCTCGCCGCAGGCTCAAGCCCCTTGCCGCGGTAGGTGACGGGAATGCCGAGTTCCTCGTGGGTTCGCGCCAGCGTTTCCAGCCAGGTCGCCAGTTCCTCCGGCACCTTTTCGTCCCCGGTCTTCATCGCCTCGATCCATGCCAGGTTGCAATGGAGGGCGCTTGCCAGATTGATCGGCGTCCAACGAAGAACGAGAAGGCATTGAGTGAAACGGGCGGGGGTCATCGGTTGTGCTCAAGGTTGCATGTGGAATGGATGAAGCAGGCTTTACACGTGGAAATAAGTCAAGGTGATGACTTGCCGTGGCTAAAAGGCGTGATCTTTTCGTGAGTTACATTGGAATGGACGAAATGCCGCATTGCAGCATGCGTTTCGCGCCTTCTGCGCTGTATTTGCCGGAAACGCCCAGACATGATTGCCGCGCCCTTGGGAAAAATCGGCGAAAATACCGGACTGACTGTCGGTCACGAGACGGTTCTCTTCCCCGAGCCGGTGCGAATCGCTCGCCTTTGAGGTTGAATGGCCGCGAATCCAGAGGGCTGATTCGGTCCTGGACAAAGCGCTGAGGCGATAAACCGTTGCATGCACCCCTTTACCAGACCGCGATCAACATCGCCGCGAAGGCCGCGTTCTATCTGTCGCTCGCGATGCTGCTGCCGGCCGCAATCGATCTGTTCTATGGCCATCCCAACTGGAGAGTGTTTGCCGGTTCGGCCTTTGCGACTGGTGGTCTGTCGCTTCTGGCGATCGCCGCCACGCAGGGCGGCTCGCCGCTGTTCAGCCGCAAGATGGGCTTTCTGGTCGTCAATCTTCTCTGGATTGTCGTGTCTCTCGTTGGCGCCGTGCCCTTCTGGCTGTCGTCGCTGAAGCTCGATTTCGCCGAGGCCTTCTTCGAATCGGTCTCCGGCATCACCACGACGGGGTCGACCGTCATCAGCGGCCTCGACCATGCGCCTCCGGGTATCCTTCTCTGGCGATCGGTTCTGCACTGGCTCGGCGGTATCGGGATCGTGGCGCTCGGGCTCTTCGTCATGCCGTATCTTCGGGTCGGCGGCATGTCCTTCTTCAAGATGGAGTCCTCAGACACCACCGAAAAGCCCTTCGCCCGCATCGTCACCTTCACGCGCGCCTTCATCCTGATCTATGTCGTGATGACGGTGACGTGCACGATCATCTATTCCTATCTCGGCATGAGCCGCTTCGACGCGATCAACCATGCGATGTCAACGGTCGCGACTGGTGGCTTCTCCACCCACGATGCCTCGTTCGGCTCTTTCGACAACTTGGCGATCCTCTGGGTTGCAACCTTTTTCATGACGTTGAGCAGCCTGCCGTTTTCGGTGCTCATCCTCTTTATCGTTCGTGGCCGGCTCGATACGCTAAAGGATCCGCAGATCATCGTCTTTCTGTCCTATCTGACGGCACTTGCGCTGGCCGCAAGCCTCTACCAGCGGATCGTCAATGGGGTCTCGGCGCACGAGGCTTTGGCGCACGGCTTCTTCACCGTCTCGTCCATCCTGTCGACGACCGGTTTTGCCAGCGACGATTACATGCTCTGGGGTGAGTTCATCGTCGCACTTGCCTTTGCCGCCACTTTCATGGGCGGGTGCTCCGGCTCGACGGCGGGCGGAATGAAGGCCTACCGCTTCATTATCATCTTCAATTCGATCCGCGCCGGTATCTTCAAGCTGATTTACCCCGACGCCGTCCACACGGTGCGCTACGGCAAGACCCTTGTCGACATAGACGTGCAGCGCACCGTGTTCTTGTTCTTTACAGCCTACATGTTCATCTGGGCTTTCGGCAGCCTGGCGATGGGGGCGATGGGCTATGATCTCGTCACGGCGGTGTCGGCGGTCGCAACGGCGCTTTCAAACGTTGGCGCCGGGCTCGGCCCGATCATCGGGCCGGCCGGCAACTTCTCGACGCTGACCGACCCGGCGCTCTATCTACTGTCGCTCATGATGCTGCTCGGCCGTCTGGAAATCCTGACGGTCCTGGTCATCCTGACACCGCTCTTCTGGAGGGACTGAGCGACAAGTCGAAACGAGGCCGCCCTGTCAGGCGGCCTCGGTCTTGCGGCGCGTGCCGGCGCTTTCGATGTAGTACTTCTCATAGCGGTGGCGATAATGCTCGGCACCGCCAAAGTCGCTGTACTTTGCCAGTTCCTGCATGTCGGTCTTGTTGAGGATCACGCCGAGGATCTTGGCATTGATCTGCGGCTCCGAATGCAAGAGGTCGCGCACCAGGCGCGACGGCGTCCGGCCCCATTCGGCGACGAAGAGGAAGCCGTCCGCAAGCGGCGCGAAGGCTTTGGCATCGACGACAGGGGCGAGTGCCGCGAGATCGACGACGACATAGTCGAAGGACTTGCGTGCATTGTCGATGAGCTCGGCCATGGCCGGCGACGCAAGCAGCTCATGGCTGTCATACGGGCCGTTTCCGTCCACTGCTTCACCGCCGACCGGCAGGATCGCAAGCTTCGTCTGCTGGTCGATCTTGATCCCCGCCGGCCAGGATGCCTGCCCGGTCAATGCTTCCACAAGGCCCACCTTCGGCGGCGGATTGATCATCTTGCTCAAACCCGGCTTGCGGATGTCAGCATCGATCAGAAGGGTCTTCTTGCCGCTTGCGGCAAGGAGGGCCGCAAAATTCGCGGCAATGATCGACTTGCCTTCGTCGGGCACCGCCGAGGCGATACCGATGACGCGCGAGCCGTTGCCGGTCAGCATCCGGTCGCAGGCAAGCTTGGCGTTGCGGAAGGTCTCTGTGAAGGACGAGCGCGGAGCGTCGAGCACGATGCGGCTGAGGCGCTCGAAAGACGGAGCCCCTTGCGTTACCGGTGGCGGCATCTTGTTCTTCATCAGCTTGGCGCGAACGAGATCCGTCGTTCCAGGGTGACGCGGGCCGACCAATGGAATGTAGCCGAACGACCGGTGCCCGAGGATGGCGCGCACGTCGCCTTCGAGCCGGAACGTCCGCTCGCGGAACTCCTGGAAGGCCGCAAACGCGCCGCCCGCCATCAGGCCGAGTACCGCCGAAAGGGCCAGCACCATCGTCTTCTTCGGGCTCGACGGCGAGGCCGGGACGCCGGCGGTGGAAATCACCCGCGCCTTGGCGATCGGGAAGGAGCGCTGCTGCGAGGCCTGCTCGTAGCGGTTCAGATAGGTTTCATAGAGCGTCTTCAGCGCGGCTGCCCGCTGCTCCAGTTCGCGCAGGTGCACGAGCGAGACATTTGCATTTGCGTTGCGCCCGGTGGTGCCTTCTATGTTTTCGCGCAGTGACGCTTCGCGTGAGCGCGCCACCTCGTATTCGTTGCGGTAGCTTGCCGTCAGCTGCTGCAGTTCCTGGAAGATCTGGCGGCCGACATCGGTTTTCTCCTTGCGCAGCGACACGGCCTGCGGATGGTCGGCGCCGAAGCTCTGGCTCACGTCCTGTTCGCGCTTGCTGACCGCAAGGTAGCGCGTACGCAGATCGCGGATGACCGAGTTGTCGCCTTCCTTGGCGGAAATCGTGGCGTTCTTGACGGCCGTCTCCGGTCCCTGGTCGACGATCGCCTGGAATTGCTTGTAGCGCGCCGAAGCGCTTGCGCTATCGGCCTGGGCAATGATCAGCTGGCTGTTGAGATCGGCCAGCTGCTGTTCCGACATGAGTTCGCCGCGCGCAAGCGTCAGGCCGTTTTCGCTGCGGTATTTTTCGACCTCGAGAGACGCGGTCTGCGTGCGCTGCCGAAGGTCTGCAAGACGTTCCTGCAGCCAGACCGAGGCCCGTTCGGTCGCCTCGAAATTGGCGTTGAGCTGATCGTTGAGATAGGCGTCGGCATAGGTGCGAACGATGCCGGCGGCAAGCTGCGGATCGCTGGAACGATAGGCAAGCGAGACGACGGAGCTTCGCGTCACGCGTTCGACGGCCAGTCCCTGCTGGAGCAGTGCCGCCGCCTTTTGCCTCCGGCCGTTGCGGGCCATATCCTCGGAAATCTCCGGCCCGCTCGAGAAGATGCCCGTAACGGACTTCAGCCCGTCCTTGACGACGTCGAACGGCGAGCGCGGCGGATTGAGGACGGTATCGTTGTCGGCAAGGTTCATCTTGTCGACGACACGCAGGGCGAGTTCGCCGGATTTCAGGATTTCCACGGCGCTGGCAATCTGGGTGTCGAGCAGGGCGCTGTTTTGCGGCGGCGCCTGTTCTTCGGCAAATTTCGACAGGTTCTCGTCGAGTAGGACCTGCGTTGCCGATGTGTAGAGCGGTGTTGCGAAGACCAGGTAGGCGACACCGAGCGCGATGAAGAGCGCCACAAACAGGCCGACCATTCTGGCGCGACGCAAGACGACCGAAAACAGACGATCGAGGTCGATGAAGCCGTCGGGCTCCTCCACGTTGCGCGGTACGACACTGTTGAAGGGGAGACTTCTTTGATTCATTGGGTCGCTCTGTCCGTTTCCCTTTGGTCCGAAGGCTGGCGCCTCTTCTTTTCAAAAGAGGCGCCGAAGCCAGTTATGCGGCGCGGATGCGGCCTTCGTGAGACAGGACCATGTCCTTGACCGAGGCATAGACCGCGTCGCCGAGATCGGAACGCGCCAGCGCGAAGGCGACATTGGCCGCGATGAAGCCTTCCTTGGAGCCGCAGTCGAACGTGCGCCCATCATAGGGATGAGCGTGAAACGCTTGATTTTGCGAGAGTTTCAGCATGCCGTCGGTTAGCTGGATCTCGTTTCCGGCGCCGCGCGGCTGATGGGCGAGTATGTCGAAGATCTGCGGCTGCAGGATGTAACGACCATTCAGATAAAAATTGGACGGGGCTTCGCCCATAAGCGGTTTTTCGACCATTTGGGTGACTTCGAAGCCATAGGGGACGGCCGCACCCTTGCCGACGATGCCATATTTCGAGGCATCTTCCGGAGCGCATTGCTCGACGCCGACAACGTTGCCGCCGGTCTGACGGTAGAGGTCGACAAGACCGGCCATGCAGCCGCGTCCGCCGTGGCAGAGCATGTCCGGCAGGAGCAGTGCAAAGGGCTCGTCGCCGATGAGATCGCGGGCGCACCAGACGGCATGGCCGAGGCCGAGCGGCGCTTGCTGGCGGGTAAAGCTGACGGAACCGGCGCGCGGCAGCATCTGCTCCAGTTCGGAAATCTGGGCGTTCTTACCGGAGCGGGTCAGCGACGAGATGAGTTCAGGCGTGTCGTCGAAGTGGTCTTCGATCGCCTGCTTGTTGCGGCTGGTCACAAAAACGATGTGCTCGATGCCCGCTTCACGGGCTTCATCGACCGCATATTGCACGACCGGACGATCGACGATCGTCAACATCTCCTTCGGTATCGCCTTCGTCGCGGGAAGAAACCGCGTTCCATTGCCGGCGACCGGGATCACAGCTTTCCTGACGGTCCTGATACGGTCCATGGTCTTATCCTTTACTTACGTGTGGGCTTTCGCCCGAGGTGGGTCGTTCGGCCGCCACCGTCGAGGTGGCAGGCTTCATGCGTGCGACTGGCGCAAAGAGCCGGCGCAATCGCACGGCGATCGGCATTCTGAGGTGCCGAAGCGCTCTGGGGTTGGTCAGAGCCACCTGGGTGGCTCCGGCCAACGATCTGGATTTCAGGTGTTCGACAAGGCGAAGGAAGGCGTGCGCCTCGACGAGGCTTTTGTCGCGCCGGCGCTGCATAGCCAGCGCCTCGGCATCGAGCGTGTGCCTGGCAAGGAATTCCCGGTCGGCCGTCATCATCGCGTCGATGTGGCGCAGTTCGAGCACGCGCGAAATCGAGCCCTCGCGGATGTGATAGCAATAGCCGGCCGAGGGATCGATGACGCATCGGCCGCCATGGGCAAGCGCCGAGGCGAGCAGGATGTAGTCCTCGCCGATGCGGATCGTTTCCTCGAAGCGCAAGCGATGTTCGTTCAGAAACCGGCGCTCAAAGATCGGCTTCATGTAGCCGAAATTGAAGGTGGAGCGGAAAAGCACGTTGGAACCGATGAAGGCCGCAAGCGTCAGCGTCCGACGGCGCTCAAGCTCGGCTTCGGGAAACATGCGCTCCAGCCGCCCATCGAGATTGAGGACGTCGATGTTGTCGACCACAATCGAAGCTTCGGTCGAGGAAGCAAGGCCGATCATGCGCGACAGCCGCTGAGGGCTAACCGTGTCGTCCGCGTCAAGAATGGCGATCCAGTCGCCACGGGCCGCTTCGAGACCGGCATTGCGCGCGCCGCCGGGCCCGCGGTTCTCGGCAAGTCGCAGCAGCCGCACGCGCGGATCAGCGAGTTCTTCGACGACCGCACAGGTCTCGTCCTTTGAGCAATCGTCGACGACGATCACCTCGACGTCGACGCCCGTCTGCGCAAGCGCACTGTCGATGGAGCGTCGGATCGTGTCGGCAGCATTATAGGCCGCGATGACGAAGCTGACGTCGGGGGCGCGTTGCGTCATCAAGCGGTCGCCGCTCCGTATTGCTGGAGTTCGCGCACACCAATGAGGCCGCTGACGACGCCCGCATGCATGATTGCGCGAAGCGCGTAGCGCGAGCGAGCGACCGGCGATCCGAGCAGCATAAGACTTGCGATGGCGCAATAGCCTGATTTCGCCGTCGCGCGGACGATTTCGGCAACTCGGCTGCCGGCTTGGCCCGGTTCACTCAAGAGCCGGCCATGGGTTTGGCCGGAACGGAAACGACGCTTTGCAAGCCAGGCAAGTCGCGCGCGTTTCTCCGGTACCGGTTCGAAGACCAGCGCATCGGGCGCATAGGCCAGACGCCCACCATCCGCATGCATGTGGCGGAAGAACTCCGTATCCTCACCGCCTGTCTGCCCGAGCGCCAGATTGAACCGCCTGTTGAAGACGACCGGGCGAGTGAGATCGATCAGAACATTGCAGGTGTAGCCCGTGCGGATCTCGCCATCGACCCAGACCGGCCGGGTTGAATGAAAATCGCCGCGGCGCATCCAGTTCGGGGCAGACAGCGTGTATTCGGCACGAACCGGGCCGAGCACGACATCGGCGCCGGTCGTTAGCGCGGTATCGAGCAATTGCACGAGCCAGGTCCTCGACACCGTCTCGTCGTCGTCGACGAAGGCGAGATAGTGCCCGGTGCTGTTGTCGAGACAGGCGTTGCGGGCGATGGAAATGTTCGACGCCGGGCAATGCACGTAGAGGATCTCGCAAGGCATGGTCGGGCGCATCTGGTTGACGAGCGCCTGCGCACTCGGCGTCACGTCATTGTCGGCGACGATAATGCGGATCGCCACATCGGCAGGCACGGTGATGAGCGCGAGAGAATGCAGGGTTTCTGCAAGCTCCGGCCGGCGAAACGTGCACACCGCTATGTCGATCTGTGTCCGGGCGACGGTGTTGGTCATGGTGCCACCCTCCGGTTGCGCGTGGTGAGCAATTCCCGCCAGAAGCCGGCCGACCAGGCAAAATGCATGACCATTGCCGAGATGGCCGCGAGCGGGCCGTAGGGGTTCTTCTGGCCGAGCGCCATCCACATGCCGTAGCCGATGCAGGCCACAGCCCAGAGCACGACCGGAACGACCGCAAGCCAGCTGACGACCGCGAGCAGCGCGCCGACAGCGACCGGAGCGACGGCAAGCGGCAGCAACTGCCTGAGGCTCGGCCAGGCGCGGTGCTTCAACACATTGCGCGCGCGTCCGCGCCCATAGGCGAAGTACTGGCGGAAGAGCGGCCCGACCTTGGCGCGGGGGTAGTAGACCATGCTGGTCCGGTCGGTCATCCAGATGCGATAGCCCGCCTGGCGGAAGCGATAGTCGAACTCCGCGTCTTCGTTGTGGCTGAAGATCTCGTCATACCCGCCGATCGCCTGGAAGGCGGAAATGCGCATCAGTGCATGGTGACCGTGATCGGCCCAGTGGCTCGCCGCGCCGAGACGGTGCTTGGCGCCGCCATTGCCGAGCTTGGAATTCTGGGCGTAGGCCGTGGCCTTCTGGAAGGGCGTGAAGCCAACCGTCTGCATGGCGACGACGACGGAGTCCGCGCCGGTCAGAAGAGCCTCCTCGACGAGGCGCTCGCAATAGTCATCCGGATAGGTGCCGTGCGCGTCGATGCGGATCATATAATCGAAATCGGTGCCATGGCGTGCGACGGCGAGATTGATCGCAGCACTCTGGATACGTTTCGGATTGTCGAGCACCAGCACGGCGGGATCCGCCTCGGCGAGGCGTGCCGCGATCTCACGGGTGCCGTCGGTGCTGCCGCCGTCGGCGATCAGGATGGCGCCGTTGAGGCGCCTTGCCGCGGGCAGCAAGGCTTCGGCGAGGCCCTGCAGATGTTCCGCCTCGTTGAGGCAGGGAATGACGATGAGGACACGTATGCTCATGACAATCCACCTTCGTTTTGGGGCGTTGAGGTGTTTTGATGTGCTTGCGGGAAGTCCAGCGCGATGCGCGGCGGAGCGGCGGACGTGACGGCCGACAGACGGCGCACGAGGCCCTCGCAATCGCTGCGATTGAAGATCCAGGTTTCCGGCGCGCAGGCCGCGATCCGCCGGGATGTGGCGTCGTAAATCTCGGAGGTCATCGACCCCATGAGTGCGGCAAGCGCGTCGGCATCAGCTTCTTCGATAAGCACGCCAAGGCCACGTATGGCCAGAAACCGTGCGGTCTCGGTGCCGCGAAGCGCAATCGGCACCCGCCCGAAGCGGCAGCCTTCATAGAGCCGGTTCGGGAGCAGCCATTTGGAGTTCTGACCTTCCTCGAAGAAGTCGATCGCCCAGGTGAAGTGCACGTCAGAGTAGATCGCGCCAAGCTCTTCCGGGCTGCGATAGGGGCCGTGGAACGTCATGAAAGGTTCGTTGCGGATGAAGCCGTCGAAGTCGTCGAACTCGCGATAGGCCGGCCGGCCGCGCAGCACGATCTCGAAGCGACCCTCCATGCGGCGCGAGAAGGCCGCCAGCAGCGCAAGTGATTTGCGGCAGCGAAGAGCACCGAACCAGCCAATCCGCCATGGGCCATGTGTCGGTGCGGCGGCAGCGGTCACCGATGGTCGCGCATCGGTTTCGTCGAGCTCGAGCACTTTGTTCTCAAGCATCATGGTCGGTGCCGAGATACCCGATAACGGGCGGAAATAGTTCTCGACGAAGGCGGGAGAACTGGTGATCAAAAGGCGCGCGTCACGGCCGAGCAGGCGCTCGCTTGTTCGCAACGCCTTGCCAGCGATGCCGGGGGAAAGGAGTAGGCGGTGAATGTCGAGGCATTCGTAGACGATTGGGACGTCGCCGCCGAAGAGGCTGACGGCCTTCCTGGCGATGGCCAGCATGTCGAGGTTGCGGGCTATGATCAGGTCTGGACGTTCGACGCCGCGCAGCGCCTGCTTCAGCGAGAGACAGCTCTTCGCGATCGCACCGACGCGCTGGACGAACCGGCCATCATGGGTGTTGCCGAGCTCGACAGGTACGATGCCCTCGATCGCCGCCAGCGGGTTTGCGTCGCGCCTGAACCCGGCGAGCGTCACCTTTGCGCCGCCGGTAAGCAACATCAGCACGCGTCGGCGAACGGCGGGGTCGGCAAGATCCTGGGCGAAGTAAAGTATCTGCAGCATGAACATCCAGTTTTCTGTCCGGCTGCGCCGGACATGGTTCAAATTTTGCGCCTTGCAGCGGCGAGAGCCACGCCCACCGGCGCGGCTCCCGATCGTCGGCTAGTTTATTTTGCAGGCAATCGACTCGGGGAACTGGCACTCGTCTCCCGGCGCGGTGAAAGCGACCCGGTCGACCTGCATCATCGAGGGACCCTTGTAGGCAAAGGCGCCCATCCAATCCGTCAGGGTATCGGTTCCCCAAAGGCTGAAGAAAATCTTTTGCGGATTGGGCGGGATCTTCGCTGGGTCGGTGACCTCGTGGACCAGTTCGCCATTTACGTAATAGCGAATACGCTCCTTCTCCCAGACGAAAGCGTAGTCGTTGAAGCCCTGGTTGGCGCCGCCCGGCACGTCGACCAGCTTCTCGTTGCCGCCCTTGGCGGAGACGTATTGATTGATCTGGACCTTTGCCGGGTTCTTGCCGAGCACTTCGAAATCGATCTCGTCATGCGGCTTCTTGTCGGCCGGCCCGATATAGGTGAAGAAGGCGGAGTTGAGCCCCGAGCCGTCGGCCGTCTTGATCCGCGCCTCGTAGGTGCCATAGCTGAAGCGCTTGCGGGTCTGGATTTCGCCGCAGGCGTAATTGCGCTCGCCGAGTTTTCCTTCAGCAAACGTCAGTTCGGCGATGCCGTTGACGACCTTCGCCTGTTTCTTCGACCAGGTGCAGTTCTGATGCGCGCCATTGTTCCAGCCGTCCGAGACGTACCAGACGGCGGTGTCGAGTGTATCGAAGTTGTCGATGAAAGACGCACCCGTCGTGGTCTCTTCGGCCAGGGCCGGACCGGCAACGCCGACGGCGACAAGGGTGAGCAGGGCGAGGCGGTGAGGTCGTTTCGATCTCATGGTCAGGTCCTTTGCTGGGGGGAGGGACCGGCGCGAACAGCCCCTGTCCGCGCACGCATGTCGCGGGCGGAGCCGGTCCGGCTGCCGGTGAGAATAGCGGTGAGGGCTGGCAGCCAGCGCGCGGAAAGAGCGTAGGCGCCGGCGAGGAAGGCGATCGTGATGAGCGGAACCGCGCAGTAAAACGCCGGGTAGTAGCCGATGTCCGAGCGGTTCCAGATCATCCAGAAGAGCACGAGTAGCGGAAAGTGCGTGCAGAAGATCCAGAAGCTGAGACCGCTGCCGCGCGAAAGCTGAGCGCCGATGTTGGTTCGCACGAGAAGTGCCGAAACCGCCCAGGAACCGACGATGCCGGAAATCGCAATCAGACTGCGCAGCATTTCGAGCCACACCGGAAAATTCGGGCCAAACTGATAGAGCAGGATGGACAGGAGCACGGCTGCGCTCAGGAACGCGATGGTAATCGGCCAGGAAAAGCGATCGAAGCTGCGGACATCGATGCGATGCAGGCTCATGTAGATGCCGGCGCTAAACCCGAAAAGGATCGACTTCTTCAAAAAGATGCCGTTCGGAACGGGCAGCACCGCATAGGCGAAGAGGACGGCGAGCGTCTGTGCCGGATAGCGCTTGATCAGCCAGGCGAGCGCTGGCGAAAGAACGATACAAAGCAGGAGATCGCGCAGAAAATAGAGCGGTAGATTGATCGGCAGATCCTCGAGCGCGAAGGCAAAGCTCAGCCACTCTCTGGGGCTGGCTCCGATGACCTCCGGCAAATAGCCCGAACTGATGTCCTTGCTCTGCGCGACGAAAACCAGCGCGAGAAACGCCAGGTTCCACAACAGGAATGGCAAAAGTACCGTGCGAGCCTTGGTCTTCAGCGTCCGGCCATAGTCGAAATTTTCGAGACCGCGACGGAATAGGAGATAACCGGAAATCGCGCTGAGGCAGGGGACGCCGACACGGAAGAGGCTGTCGCCCAGGAAAATGCGCAACCAGTCGATGCCGCCATAGGTGCCGACATACGGACTGGTCGCCGGATCATAAGGCACATGCACAAAGACAATGCCTGAGATCAGCACGATGCGCATCAGATTGATCCGCGAGGAGATATTCGCGTTCACATCAACGATATCCGTCACCCCCATCTGGCAGCGCGTTTAGAAGCGGCCGTTTCAACAGAGCAGACCAGAGCCCGCACCCAGAAGATTAGGCTCGGGCACGGATCAAAATATGGCGCCGCAGCAAACGAATCGGCCTTGGTTTGCTGCGGTGCAGCATTGGAATTTGCGGCAATACTAGGAAAATAGGCCTATCCCCGCACTTGGACTGGGAAAAAACCAAGACGTGGGCGTCAGTTGCGGAATATTAACGGCCGCTGATTTTCTGATGCTTCTGCTTGTTAAAGTGCATATGTAACGCCGAAAAGTTGTGCGCTTTTTCTTCTGTTTTTCAGTTGAGACAATGCCGCGGATCTCATTCCTCGCCGAAATGCGGCAAGGGTGGGGCAGTCTTTAGCGCTATTCCAGCCATTACTCGGCGGCGGCTGGTACAGAGCTCGAAGCACCACGGGAACGAACCATATCGGTGAGCTTTGCCAGCAGCGACCGTTCGGTAACGAGTACCAGCACCAGATAGATCAGGGCACCGATCGCGGCGCCAACAAGAACCTGGAGCACCGCGCTTGGAAGAAGCGTGCCGTAGTGGTCCAGCAGCAGCCTTACGACGACAGCCATGATGCAAGCCGAGACCAGCGGCCTCACCGAAATCAGGAACCCGCGCAGGAAGGGCAGCTGGTCGGCGCGAAAGACAACCCAGGAATAGCCGACAAGCGTCGCTAGGTTCACGAGGCAGAGGGCGATCATCGCTTCGACGAGCGATCCGCCGATCGCGGCATAGGCGACGGCGGCAGTGGTGGCGATTGCCCGGATCACCGCCCACCAGAAGAGGGTCGTGCCCTGGCCGATACCCTTGAGATAGGGAATGTAGGTGCTGCAGGGTGTCAGCAGGCCCTTCGACAGGGCGAGCAGGCCGAGCACCGGCCAGGCTGAGGCCCATTGCTGTCCGAAGAGCACGAGCATCGCCGGCTCGGCAAGCGCCCAGAGGCCGAACATCATCGGCGCGAGCAGCACGGTGGTGACCTGCGTGCTGAGCATCAGCGCTTGCGAGCGCCGCTGGCGATCCTCGCCCATATGGCTGAAGGCGGGGAAGAGAACGCCCATGACTGCTGAAAGGACGATCTGGTTCGGAATGCTGGAAAAGCGGTTCGCCGCCGAATAGGCGCCGGCATCCGAAAGGCCGAGATAACGGCTGATGACGACCATCGGCGATTGGAAGGTGACGAAGTTGGCGATCTCGGAGCCCATCATGCCAAAGCTGAAGCGGCAGAGCGAAAGTACGCGCCGTGCCGAGAACACGAAACGCGGGACATAGCCGGAGACGGCGTAGAGACCGGCCAAACGGATGAATGCAGAAACGAAAAGCTGCGCAAGCAGCGACCACACCCCAAAGCCGAGAAGCGCCGCCCCGACCGCGATGAGCGCGCCGAGGATTTCGGAGAGCATGGTCCAGACCGCGTCCTTGCTGAAATTCATCCGCCGGGCAAGCAGTGAATAGGCAACATCGCCGGCAAGCTGCAACGGGATGAGCAGGCTCATGATCTGGAGCAGATGGCTTGCCTCCGGCGCACCCAGCAGGCTCGCCAGCGGTCCGGCAAAGACGAAAAGCCCAACCGCCATCATCAGCGAAACCACCAGATTGGCCCAGAAAGCGGAGTGGATGAGTTCCATGTCCTCGTCGCGCTGGATGATCAGAGCGGAGGCAAGACCGGCGCCGCCGATCATCGCCAGAAACTGCACGACGGTGAGCGCGACGGCGACCGTTCCGAACTCCTCGGGCGTCAGGATACGGGCAAGAATCGGCACGGTGACAAACTTCAGCCCGAATGTGCCTGTCTTTGAAAGGACGCTCCAGCCGACGTTCCGAGTCACAGACTTGGCATTTACGTTTGAAGGCATGTGAGCATCCCGTGATGCCTTTGAAGGATTTCCGACAAAGGGCAAGCGCTAGATTTGAGGTCGCGACCCGGTGGGAGGAGACCACGAAATACTCTTTTAGAGAAACCGCAGGGGCGAAAAGATGGCGAAGCTGACTGTTATTATTCCCTACTACCAGAAGGAGTCGGGTATTCTTCGGCGCGCTCTCGCGTCCGTCTTTGCCCAAAGCTATCAAGACTTCCATGTCCTGGTGATAGACGATCAATCTCCCTACTCGATCGACGAGGAGTTGAGGCCGCTTGCCGATGGCGAGCGGGCGCGCGTGACGGTGATCCGGCAGGACAACAAGGGTCCAGGCGGCGCGCGCAACACCGGGCTCGACAACGTTCCGGCCGACGCCGCGTTCGCCGCGTTCCTCGATTCCGACGACATCTGGACCACCGATCATCTCCAGAATGCCGTCGACAGCATGAGCCGCTTTGGTGCCGACTGCTACTGGGCGTCGATAACAGGCGGCGAGGCCTTCTACTACCATTTCGGCATCGCCGATCTCGAGGCAAGCGATACGGTCGTGCGCTTGCAGGAAAGCCCGCTTGTCGTCGAAATTCCCGATCTTTCCAATGTCATGCTGCGGAACTGGAGCTTCCTGCACCTGTCTTGCATGGTGGTTGGTCGCCGGCTTTTCGAGACGGTGCGCTTTGATGCCGAGCTGCGTCTCGCGGCCGAGGACGTGCTGTTCTTCTGCGACTGCATTCTGGCGGCAAATCGTGTCGTGCTTTGCGATGCAGCCGGTGCCGTGCGCGGGGAGGGCATCAACATCTTCCACTCGATCGACAACGACTCGCCGCAATTCCTGCAGCAGCAGTTCAACACCTTTGTTGCCCTTGAGACGCTTGAGCACCGGCTTTCGCGCAAGCCATCGGCCGTCGCGTCGATCCAGTCCTACCAGCACACGGCCCGTCGTCAGGCGCTCTGGAGCCAGGCGCGCCGGCTGAAGCGGCGGAAGTCGCCGCAGTTTCGACTGCTGGCACGTTGGGTCCTGCGCGATCCCAAGCTGTTGCAAAGCGCATTCGAGCTTGCCGTCGGCAAGTTTTCCCGTTCACGCTGATCCGGACAGAAACTCCTTTTGGAGGAAGAACAAGCCCGCAACGCGCGGCATCGAACCTATCTCGCATTTGAAAGAAGGGACCGCCCATGAAGCCCTATTACTGGGAATCTCAGCACGGCAATTTCGGCGACGACCTCAACCTCTGGCTTTGGGATTTCCTACTGCCGGGTTTTCGCGATGTCCATGACGACATCCTCCTCGTCGGCGTCGGCACGGTGCTCAACCGCGCGCTTCTGCCTGATGGCGTCCGCAAGCTCGTTATCGGCAGCGGTTTCGGCTACGGCAGCTTGCCGGACATGCGGGATGCCGCCGAATGGGACCTTCGCTGCGTGCGCGGGCCGTTGACAGCCGAGAAGATCGGCCTTGCGCCGGAGCGCGGTATTGTCGATCCCGCGGTCATGGTCGCCGACATGCCGGAATTCCGGAACCTGCCTAAGCTATACAAGCGCAGTTTCATTCCCCATTGGGAAAGTGCGATCGCCGGTATGTGGCCCGTCACCTGCGGCACCGTCGGCATGCACTACATCGACCCGCGCGGCGAGGCCAAGAGCGTGATCCGCGAGATCGCGCAATCGGAGTTCATTGTCGCCGAATCGATGCATGGGGCGATTCTTGCCGATGCATTCCGCGTTCCCTGGGTGGCGGTGACGACGTCGGACAGCATCAACAGCTTCAAGTGGAACGACTGGGCAAAAACCGTCGGCGTCGAATACCGTCCCCGCCATGTTCCGGTCTCCAGCCGCACCGAAGCCATGATCAAGGGCGCACGTTTCTGGGGCATGGGCTTCGAGGCGCAGACCGTGCCGGAGGCTGCGAACCTGCGATCCGCCGACGGCGAGGTGATCGTCGCGGCCAGAGAACCGCGTCAGACGTTCTTGCGCAGCGCGGCCAAGCAGGTGCTTGCGGCGCCGTCGACGCTTGCACTTTGGCAGGCCACTCGCGCAGAGCCGCAATTGAGCAGCGACAGCCGGCTCGCCGAACGCAAGGAACGCTTCCAGGATGCGTTGGCCGCCGTACGGCGCGCCTACTTCTAGGACGTGACAAACGACGCTCCGGACGAGATGCCGGAGCGTATTCCGCTCGCGATGGTTCGACGTGGCGCCGACGCCGCAACGCGTGGTGCTAGCGCGCGTGCTCCGCGCCGATGGGCAGAAGGTAGCGCACTGCCGCGCCTCCGCCCGCCGGTGCCGCATCCTGGCGCGGCCTGAAGCGCTCCGTCTTGTCGGCGAAAATACCGGCGGTGACGGCCGGCGCGGCGCCCGGGCGCCGCATGAGGTAACCGATCGCAGCCATAGCACCGCGCTCTTTCTTGAGGTCGAGGAAGTGGCGGTGCTGGTAGCGGCCACGCACGTGACGCTCATGCCGTCGCACGGCAGCCGCTGCCTCACCGTCGAGGTCGTTTGCCGCGAGTATGACGCGGTCGGCCTCGTAGAGGCGCTTTAGATCCTCGGTCCGGTGGCTGCCGCTCAACGAATTGCCGCGCACGATCGCCGCATAGCCACAGCTTTGAATGACCTTGTAGCGTGCACCTTTGGCCAGTGCGCGAAGATAGAGGTCATAATCCTCCCCCAGACGAAGCGCCTCCTGATAGCGGATGCCATGCTTATCGAGGAAGCGGCGGCGCATCAGCGGCTTCAGGAAGCCGATCTCGCCACGTTTCACGCCCGGCTGCGAAATATTGCCCTCGACGAAATCAATGAGGCCGAGAAGGCGCGGCCGTGGCGGGAAGTCATCGACCCTTGGAGCCGCACCAGTCACTGCGGCCTCGCCCATGAAGGCGATATTGTCGGCGATGAAATCCCACTCCTCTACTGCGAGGAGCCTGCCGAGCCTGCCCGGTAGAAAGAAATCGTCGGCGTCGAGGATCGCCAGGACCGGGGCGCGGCTGATGGCAATCGCATGGTTGCGCGCTGCTGAAGGACCGCGATTGCTTTCAAAGCGTGCGATCGTCAGCCGTCCGCTGTGATCGTCGGCAGATCGCGCCGCGGCGACGGTCTGATCGGTGGAGCCGTCATCCACCACGATCACTTCGGCGGTTTCCTGTTCGGCCAGCGCCGACGCGACCGCGCGGGCGATGGTCGCCTCGGCATTCTTCGCAGCAATGATGACGCAGACATCTGTCCGGGCGACTGTGGTCATGGGGGCCTCCAGTATCGTGTCTCGCGGGCAGCGCGGCGCCTAGGGGCCAAGTGGACTGCACCAGTTCTCGATCGCTACATGACGCAGCCGGGTCATTGGCGACCGGCTAGATCATGCAGCCCGGCATGGAATCTTGCCGTAACGGGCCGCACCATGCAGGGCGATCATGTCGCAACCGCGTCAAAGGCGATTTTTTTGAAGAATGGCGAGGCAGGCTTGTCCGGCCGTGCGGTCAACGATTGAAGTGACCGGGCCGGTCCAGGCGGTGGCTATTGCTGCCCGGCTTGTCGTCATTGGCCGATTGCAGCACTTCAGCCGCTTTTTTTCCGCGCTCACGCGCCTTTCTCCAGATTAGGAAAACGACCGCGAGGAAATAGCCGATCTGAATGAGGACCGCACAGATCGCCGTCTGGATGAGCGTGGATGTGAGAGAGCCATTGAGGAAATAGGTGACGACAGCAAAAACCGTCAGGGCGCCGATCATACTCACGAAGACGCGTGGTGCGTACATGGTACTAGCTCGCAATCGGTTCTATCGCTGCAGACGTCATCGCAAAATCGGCCTTTCCTCTGCAAATGTTAATATATTGGCGACGGACATCGGCTGCAACCGGCAATAGCCGCCGCTTTGGTACATAGAAACAGGCAAATCTTTATGTCGCGTTTCGAGCAGCGTCGATCGAATCAAAAATCAGTTGATCAACCTCGAGCGCCATTGTGACGCGAGCCTGCGCTCGGCAGCTGATTTTCCACCTCCCGTCGGGAGAGGGTCTCCACGTCGCCCAATGGTTGCCGCCACACGCACGTGCTGATCAACTTTTATTACAAGTTTGAATGATGTTGCGAGTCTTTGTGTGCGCCGCGAAGACTTGGTGCGATGCAGCAAAATTTGGGAAATACGGAGGACCGATAATTTTGGAGCAGGGGAAATCACGCTCCCGAAGCTCAAAGAAAACATCGGCCTGCGAAGATATCGCCACTTCTCCGGAAATGTAATTTGGCTCGCCAGAAACAATACAGGAATACGTGCGAGGTGATACTGTTTCTCGCAATAATATAACAGCGCCTGTCACGAGAAATATTTCATATTCGAAAGTGGTGATATACGCATTTTGGCCCCTGCTCGGATACTCGCCTTTATTTCGCCTTCAAAAAGCAAATCCTTACCGGACGTTCATTATTCACGATGAGCGCGCCCCAGTGTGGGCTGTAGGCCCCCCTGGGGAGACCGACAAATCGCCAAACGTAAATGGAGTCACCTCTATGAAGTCTGCGACCAGATCGGCCAATTCGCCGTTTTTCAGTGCCGCAGAGTTTGCGGCAATCCCACCCGTGGGTGGCGTTTCGAAGCGTGGCTTCGACGTGCTTGCCGCTTCCCTCGCCCTGGTTGTCTTAAGCCCGCTGTTCCTGATGCTCATGGCGCTGGTCAAGTTTTCCGACGGCGGCAGCATCTTCTACGGCCACCGCCGCATCGGCCATAACGGCAAGTCGTTCCGTTGCCTTAAGTTCCGCACCATGCGCCCTGATGGGGACCGGATCCTGCAGGACTACCTCAAGGCCAATCCGGCCGCCTACGAGGAATGGCGCGCGACGCGCAAACTGCAGGACGACCCGCGTGTCACGGTCGTCGGCAGTGTCCTGCGCAAACTAAGCCTTGATGAACTGCCGCAGCTCGTCAACATCGTGCGCGGTGAAATGAGCATGGTTGGCCCGCGCCCGGTGGTGGAGGACGAACTGGAGCTCTACGACAGCGCCGCCGTCTACTACCTGCAATCCCGACCCGGTCTTACCGGCCTTTGGCAAATCAGCGGGCGCAACGACGTATCCTACGCAACCCGCATCGCGTTCGATACCCAGTACGTCCAGAACTGGTCGCTGCTGAAGGACTTCTCCATCGTTGTCAGAACCATACCCGCCGTTTGCCTTTCGCGCGGCAGCTACTGACGCAACAGCGCCTGGAAAGCCCGCGCGACCGGTCGCGGGAAGGCGCCTTCATTCGGGAAGCCCAAATGAGAGAACATCATCTGTCGGGAAAGTCGCGCATGCCGCGCACGCTACCCCGTTTCCTGCGCCGGGCGGTTCTCATCGCCGCGGCGCTCACTTGTGCTTTTCCGGCTTGGGCCGATGAGTATCAGCTCGGCACTATGGATAGGCTGAGAATTCGCGTGGCCGAATGGCAGACCGCGGAGGGGGCTGTCCGCGACTGGTCGGTCGTCAGCGGCGAGTACACCGTTGGTCCTTCGGGTGCGCTCTCCTTGCCCTTCATCGGCGACCTGCCGGCGGCGGGCAAGACGACGACCGAAGTTGGTGAAGCGATCGGCGAGAAGATGCAGACGCTCTTCGGTCTGCGCGATCGGCCTTCCGCCTCCGTCGAACTCGCGCAGTACCGCCCGGTTTATCTGGCGGGCGAGGTCCAGAAGCCCGGCGAATATCCTTTTGCCCCCAATCTGACGGTGCTGAAGGCCGTAAGCCTTGGCGGCGGATTGCGCCGTTCGGAAAGCGGCCAGCGCTTTGCGCGAGACTACATAAATGCGCATGGCGATTCGAGCGTCCAGACGTCCGAGCGCAACCGGCTGCTGATCCGTCGCGCCCGCCTTCAGGCTGAGATCGCCGAAAAGGATGGCATCGAACTGCCGAAGGACCTTCAGGGCGTTCCCGGTATCGACAAGCTTCTCGCAAACGAGACGGCGCTGATGGCCTCGCGTGACAGGAAGCAGAAGCTGCAACTGAAGTCGCTCGCCGATCTGAAGTCCCTGCTCGAAAGCGAAATCCAGTCGCTGGCAAAGAAGACGGAAACCCAGAACCGCCAGCTCGAGCTCGTCGTTGAAGACCGCGAGAAGGTCGAGAGCCTTGCCGAAAAGGGCCTGGCGCTCAGCCAGCGCAAGCTGTCCCTGGAGCAGCGCGTTGCCGAATTGCAGGCCGCTCTTCTCGACATCGACACAGCTTCTTTGAAGGCGAAACAGGACGTCAGCAAGGCGGGCCAGGACGAAACCAATCTTCGCAACGATTGGGACGCTCAGCTGGCGCAGGACCTGCAGAACACCGAGGCCGAACTCGACACGCTTTCGATCAAGCTCGGCACCAGCCGCGACCTGATGGCCGAAGCGCTGCTGCAATCAGCCGAAGCCGCACAGTCGAAAGACAATACGGCGGAGGCGACGATCGCCTATTCGATCATGCGCGAGCGCGACGGAAAGCCGACGGAGATCTCCGCCGACCAAAATACGCGTGTATTGCCCGGTGACGTGATCAAGGTCGAAGCCAACCTGGCAACGCAGTAGGAACCGCTGTGAAAATTTCGAAGGCGAGCCTGATTTCTTCCGATCGCAATGGTGTCTATGGCACTGTTGCGATCGCGCTATCGCTCTTCGTCTTCGCCTATTCCTCGCGCTTCGGACAGGCGTCGATCCTACTCTACTATGGCCTGTGGCTGCCGCTGGTGCTGGTCGATTACCGTCGTGTGCTCGGCAACTACGGAATCCGCCTCTGGATCTTAGGATTTGCGATCTTCGCCTGCCTGTCGGTCTTTTGGTCGGCGGCCCCCGGAATGACGGCGCGAACGGGGATACAGTATCTCTCCCACGTGATCTGCGCCCTGATTGCCATGCGGGTTGTCGACATCAGGACCCTGGTGCGCGGCGCGATTGCCGGAACCGGCGTCGTTCTCGTCTACTCACTGCTCTTCGGCGTCTACCACCTCGATCCTCTCGACGGCACTTACAGCTTCGTCGGCGCTTTCGCCTCGAAGAACCAACTGGGCTTCTACGCCTCGCTCGGCATCTATTTCGCCTTTGTCGCGCCGATCGCGCTTGGCGAACGCGGCCTGTGGTTCGCGGCATCCAGCCTGGTCGCGTTGCTGTCGGCCTATTCACTTTTTGCCTCGCAATCGGCGACGTCGGTGTTGACCACAGTGGTCATCCTCGGGCTGTGGCTGGGCATGCGGTTGGTCGGACTATTGTCGCCGGCACACCGCAAGGGGCTCTTCCTCGCCGCCGCCGTCTGTGGCGTCATGGTCGCCGTTGCGGCCATCTATGGTGGGGGCGTCGATCTTGTCCTCGGACTTTTCGGCAAGGATTCCACCCTAACCGGACGGACCTATCTGTGGCAGCAGGGCATCGAGGCGGCCATGTCCTCACCGCTGGTCGGTGTCGGCTATCAGGCCTATTGGGTCCAGGGCTTCTCGGAGCCCGAACGCCTGTGGGAAGAGTTCTATATTGCCACGCGCTCCGGCTTCCACTTCCACAACACCTTTATCGAAGCGATGGTGGAGACCGGCGCGATCGGGCTCGTGCTTCTGTCCGGCATCCTTCTGATAACCGTGCTCGGGCATACCAAGCGGTTGTTGACGCAGGATCATGACACGCAATCTTCCGTGCTCTTCGGCATAGCGCTGCTTCTGCTGGTGCGGTCCTTCGTCGAAATCGACATCATGAACCCCTATCACATCGGCTCGTTCCTGCTCTATTTCGCCGCCGGAAAGCTGACTTTACCGGAAGCGCGCACGCACCAGAGCGTCGAAGATCGTCCGGCGCCGGCCGTATCGGAGATCCCGCTACGACTGAGGTATCAATGATCAGCGCCCCGACGACGACGATCTACGGCATTCAGTATCTGCGGGCCGTCGCAGCGCTCGGGGTCGTCGTCTTTCATGCCGCCGAGCGCACCGGGCACCACTTCGCAATTGGTGCTGCCGGCGTCGATGTCTTCTTTGTCATCAGCGGCTTCATCATGTGGGTGATCAGCGAACGGCGGCCGGTGTCACCGCTCGCCTTCCTCCGTGATCGCATACAGAGGATCGCGCCGATCTACTGGCTCGCAACCGCGGTCATGGTCATCGGCGGCCTTGTTGGCCTGTTTCCCAATCTGGTCTTGAGCAACGCGCATGTGCTTTCCTCGCTGCTGTTCATTCCCATGCGATCGCCAAGCAGCGGCGAAATCTGGCCAGCGCTGGTGCAGGGGTGGACGCTGAACTACGAGATGTTCTTCTATGCGGTCTTCGCCTTGACACTGCTGTTGCCGCGGTCGAGGCGGCTGCCGGCGATCGCTGGCTGTTTCTCGGCGCTGGTTGCCATCGGCTTTGCCGTCGACAGCGACAACGCGCTCTTCGTCACCTATACGCGGCCGATTATTCTTGAATTTGTGGCAGGCATGATCGTCGCCGAGTTGTGGATGAGAGGCAGGGTGCCGGGCGCAATGTCCGGCCTTGTGCTTGTCGCCGGCGCGTTTTCAGGATTTGCGGCGGTCGCCGTGCTTCGCCTGCCTTTCGACGAATTCATCCTCGGGCCTTTGGCCGTCATGCTCGTCTTGGGAACGCTGGCGCTCGAAGCGCAGGGCTGGTTCCGCCCCAGCAGGCTGCCGATGATGCTCGGCGACGCATCCTACTCGATCTACCTCTGGCACACCTTTGCGATTTCGGTCGTGGTCAAGGCTTGTGGAATGATGGGTATAGGGCTGCTCACATCGGCGCTGCTGGCGGTCATTGCGGGGACCGCGCTCGGCGTTTTCGCCTATCTTCTGATCGAGAAGCCGCTGGCCACACGGCTGCGCTCGGGCTTTTTCTCAAGGCCGGTGCAGCACACGGCCTGACAAATCGGAGCCGTCTGGCGCGGCGATCACCGCCGCGCCAGACGTGGTCTGTATCTCAGGCGCCCTGATTACGACGGGAATGCCAGTTCCAGGCCGTGCGCGTGATGTCGGTGAGACCGTATTTCGGAACCCAGCCGAGAATGTCGCGCGCCTTGTCGTTGTTGGCGACCAGGGTGGTCGAATCCCCTTCGCGGCGGTCGACGAGATCGACCTGGAATTCGCGTCCCGAAACCTCGGAAATCGCCGTCAAGAGTTCCTTGACGGTCGTGCCGGTGCCTGTTCCGAGGTTGAGCTCGACGCTGTCGCCGCCCGAAAGCAGGTGTTCGACCGCGCGCACATGGGCGTCGGCAAGATCAAGCACGTGGATGTAGTCGCGCACGCAGGTGCCGTCGCGGGTGTCGTAGTCCGTGCCGAAGATCTTGAAACTCTGGCGTCGGCCGAGGGCCGCGTCGATGGCGAGCGGGATGGCATGCGTCTCCGGCTCGTGCCACTCGCCGATGCGGCCTTCCGGATCGGCGCCAGCGGCGTTGAAGTAGCGCAGGATCACCGAGCGCAGGCCCTTGTACTGCCCGTAGTCCTTCAGTGCCTGTTCGCACACCCATTTGGTCCGGCCGTAAGGGTTGATCGGCGCCTGGCGGTGCTGTTCGTCGATCGGCACGCTCTCCGGCAGGCCATAGGTGGCGCAGGTCGAAGAGAAGACGAACGCTTCGACGCCCGCGGCAAGGGCAGCCGAAAGCAAGGTCAGCGTGCCGATGACATTGTTGTCGTAGAAGGAAACCGGGTCTTTCACCGATTCACCCACCTCGATCATCGCGGCAAAATGCAGGATGGCGCGTGGCTTGTGACGGGCAAGGACTTCGTCGAGCCGCTTTCGGTCGCGGATATCACCCTTTTCCAGCACGCCCCATTTGACGAATTCTTCGTGGCCGTTCGAAAGGTTGTCGTAAACGACAGGCTCGAAACCCTTGTTGGCGAGTTCGAGGCACGTATGCGAGCCGATGTAGCCGGCACCGCCGACGACGAGGACTTTATTGCTTTCCATGATGCTTACGATCCTTGGGAGGTTCAGAGAAATTGCCAAGATTTTTCAACGGATGACGACAATGGTGTCAATGCCGCGCGCAATCAAGCACGTGTCCATGTCGCGTATGTGGCGGTGGTTACCAGCGGGCTTCTTTCCACACTTCCGTCGATCCCGGCCCTTCAAAATTGGTGGGAAAAATGCGGGAAGGGACAATTATCTCCCCGGCGACGTCGCGCTAGATGCTTCTTTCGGTTCGGGTAAAACATATAGCATATTAATTTACTAGATTTAATTGATTATGGCGGCCGCAGTCGTACCATAGCCTCCAGATTTCTGAAGGAAGGCTCTCATGACGACGAAACTGAAACGCTTGGCACTGACGCTCGCCACACTTGCGACCACTGGCCTGGCTCTGAGCGACGCGCAGGCGCAAGCGGCAGATCCGGTCAAGGGCGGTACGCTGATCTATCTTGAGCAGCAGGCCCATACGAACCTCTACCCGCCGGCCGGCGGCTTTTATCCGAACGGTGGCATCCTCAACCAGATCACCGACAAGCTGACCTATCAGAACCCGAAGACGCTGGAGATCGAGCCCTGGATCGCCGAGTCCTGGACGGTCAACGCGAATGCGACCGAATATACGTTCAAGATCCGTCCCGGCGTGACGTTCTCCGATGGTTCGCCGCTCGACGCGGCTGCGGTTGCCAAGAACTATGACGTCTTCGGCCTCGGCAACAAAGCCTTGAAGCAGCCGGTCTCCGAGGTCATCAACAACTACGAGCGCAGCGAAGTCGTCGATCCGCTGACGGTCAAATTCTACTTCAAGAAGCCGTCGCCGGGGTTCCTTCAGGGAACGTCCGTGATCGGTTCGGGCCTGGTCGCGGCAAGCACGCTGGCACTGCCCTTCGAAGAACTCGGCGACGCCACGAAAATCATCGGCTCCGGACCGTTTGTCGTTGAGAGCGAGACGATCGGCAAGGAACTGAACCTGAAGGCGCGCGACGAATACAATTGGGGCCCGGCCAAACTCGAACACCAGGGCCGCGCCTATCTCGACGGCATCAAGTACATCATCACCGGTGAAGACAGCGTGCGCATTGGTGCACTGCTCGCAGGGCAGGCGGATTTCATCCGCCAGGTCCAGGCCTATGACGAGGGCCAAGTCGAGGCGCAGGACTATCAGATCTACGCGCCTTCCACCCGCGGGGTGAACAACAGTGTCGTCTTCCGCCCAGACAACCCGTTGGTGTCCGACATCAGGGTGCGTCAGGCGCTGCTGCATGCGACCGACACCAAGGAAATCGTCACCACATTGTTTTCTGCCAATTATCCGCAGGCAACCTCGATCATCGCGTCGTCGGCCCTCGGCTACAAGGATATCTCGGCCAAGCTCGCTTTTGATCCGGCGAAGGCCAAGGCCCTGCTCGATGAAGCGGGCTGGTCGGTCGCCGCCAACGGTCTGCGCCAGAAGGACGGCAAGGAACTGGTGCTGACGGCTTATGAATCGCTGCCGCAGCCGCAGAACAAGGAAACGCTGCAACTGGTCGCGCAGCAGTGGGGAAAGGTGGGCGTCAAGCTGAGCGTTCTTGCCGGCGATAGCGGCAGCAAGACGGTGGATGATCTCGATCCGCTGAAGACGCCGGTGTCGCCTGCCATGGTCGGCCGTGCCGATCCCGATGTGATCAAGAGCCAGTACTATCCGAAGAACCGCGATGTGCTGCGCCAGAAGGGCGGGCTTAGCGACAAGGTCCAGAGCTTCGTCGATACCAAGCTGAATGGTCTGCTCGATGCGCTCGCGTCCGAGCCGGATCGCCAGAAGCGCCTCGCGATTGCCGGCGAGGTTCAGGATTACGTCGTCGATCAAGCCTATGCGATCCCGATCTTCGAGGAGCCGCAGGCCTATGCAGGTGCGCCCTACGTCCAGGGCGTGGCATTCGAGGCCGTCGGGCGTCCAAGCTTCTACAGCACCTGGCTTGCTGAACATTGATCGGTTCGACGGCCACCGCAACGTCGGTGGCCGTCGTCTCTGAAATCCGCCTGCGAGGAACGGATCATGTCAGCCTATTTGTTCAATCGTGTTGCTCAGGCTCTGTTTGTGCTTTGGGCCGCATTCACGATCTCTTTCGTGCTGCTGCAGGCAATGCCCGGCGATGCGATCCTCATTAAGTTCCAGAACCCCGATCTCGGCCTGACCGCCGAACAGGTCGCCGAAATCCGCGCCTCTTATGCGATCGATAGCTCCGTGCCGGTGCAATACGCGCGGACTATCGGCAAGTTCCTGGCCGGCAACTTCGGCTACTCGGTTCAAGCCGGTGTTCCGGTTTCAAGTCTGCTTGCTGCGCATCTGCCGGCAACGCTGAAGCTCGCGGGGCTCGGCTTCCTGCTAGCTGCGATCCTGGCGACCGTCATCGCTTTCCTCTCCAGTCTCGCGCCGTTTGCGTGGCTGCGTGGCGCGCTGCAGTCGGTTCCGTCGCTTTTCATTTCTATCCCGACCTTCTGGCTCGGCATCATGCTCATCCAGATCTTCTCCTTCCGCCTGAAACTCGTGCCCGTCATCAACCCTGGTCCCTGGCAGGAATTGATCCTGCCGGTCGCGACACTTGCCGTGCCGATTTCCGCGCCACTGGCGCAGGTGCTCGTTCGCAATATCGACGAGGTGTTGACGCGCCCCTTCGTCGCCGTGGCGCGGGCAAAGGGCGCCACTCGCCTTTGGGTTCTCTGGCGGCACGTCGCGAAGAACGCGCTGCTTCCGACGCTGACGATTGCCGGCGTGTTGTTCGGCGAACTGATTGCCGGGGCAGTGGTGACGGAGACCGTCTTCGGGCTGAACGGCATTGGCGGACTGACCGAACGCGCCGTGGGCAGCCAGGACGCAGCCGTGCTTCAGGCGATCGTCGTTCTGTCTGCGCTGGCCTTCGTGATCATCAATCTCGCTGTGGACCTGCTCTATCCGGTGCTCGACCCACGCCTTAGGACCAAAACGGGAGCCGTTGCATGACGACCTTCGATACGCTTCACGATGACGCCGTTGCGGCGCCAAGAGCAAAGAGCGAACTGCGTTCTGGCGCGGCATCGCGGCTGCGCCGTGTACCCGTAGGACTGGCCCTTTCCTGGCTTATCCTCGGTTCTGTTTTCCTCTGGGCGGTCGCCCCCTCGTTCTTCACAGGCTACAACCCGCTTGAGGGCGTCGGTGGCGCGCAGTTGCAGCGGCCGAGCGCTGATCATCTGCTCGGAACCGATGCGCTCGGGCGCGATCTCTATGCGCGCATCGTCTACGGGGCCGTCCATTCCCTGACCGGTGCTTTTGTCGCCGTTGGGCTGGGACTTGCGGTTGGCACCGGTCTCGGCGTCGTCGCAGGTTCGGTGCGGCGTCGCTTCGACGATGCGATCATGCGCGTTGTCGACGTGCTCCTGTCGATCCCTCCGCTGCTGCTTTCGCTCAGCATCATTATCCTGCTCGGCTTTGGAACTGTGAACGCGGCAATCGCTGTTGGGGTCACCTCGGTCGCAGGCTTTGCCCGGCTGGCGCGGGCGGAAGTCGTGCGCGTGCGTCGCAGCGATTATGTCGAGGCGGCCTTCGGCAGTGGCGGGACCTTTGCCTCGGTTCTGTGGCGCCATATTCTGCCGAATTCCTTAACCTCGGTCGTCGCCTTTGCCGCGCTGCAATTCGGATCGGCCGTACTGCAGATTTCGACGCTCGGATTTCTCGGCTACGGCGCGCCGCCGCCGACCCCGGAATGGGGGCTGCTGATCGCCGAGGGGCGCAATTACATTTCGACCGCCTGGTGGCTGACCACCGCGCCCGGCATCGTGGTTGTCCTCGTCGTGCTGGCTGCCAATCGCGTCAGCCAATCTTTCGGGAGGGCCGCAGCATGACCGTCATACCTGGACCTTTTCCCCCCGTTCTCGAGGTCGAGGATCTTTGCATTGCCTACGCTGACAGCAGCGGCGAACGCCGCGCCGTTCATGACGTTTCGTTTCGCATCAATCCAGGTGAGGTTGTGGCCCTTGTCGGTGAATCCGGTTCCGGCAAGACGACGACCGCACAGTCGATCATCGGTCTGCTCGCTGCGAATGGCCGAGTGGAACGCGGAACCATCAAGCTGAACGGAACCGACATTGCCCGCTGGACGGATCGGCAACTGGACACGGTGCGCGGCGCTAGGATCAGCCTCGTGCCTCAGGATCCGGGAAGTTCGCTCAATCCGGTCAAGACGATCGGCTCGCAACTCGGCGAGATGTTCCGTATCCACGGCGCGCTGCGATCCGACGAGATCGAGGCCCGGGTGCTCTCTCTTCTGGCCCGCGTCGGCTTGAGCGAGCCGGCACTTCGGACGCGGCAGTATCCGCATGAACTGTCGGGCGGCATGCGCCAAAGGGTCTTGATTGCGATTGCGATTGCGCTGAAGCCGCAGCTGATCATCGCCGACGAGCCGACGAGCGCGCTCGACGTCACAGTCCAGAAGCGCATTCTTGATCTCATCGACGAGTTGCGAACCGAGTATGGTACGGCCGTGCTTCTGGTGACCCACGATCTCGGTGTTGCCGCCGACCGGGCCGATCGGATCGTCGTCCTACAGGGCGGCCGGATTCAGGAGCAGGGCGCAACGGGCGCTGTTCTGGCCGCACCACGCAGTCCCTACACGAAACAACTGCTTTCGGACGCGCCATCCTTTACCGCCCCCCCGAGGTTGGCAACGGTTCGACCACCCGTTGCGGAGGCTCCGGACGATATCGTCCTCGTCGAGGGCCTTGTCCGCGAATTCGTTCGCAAGGACGGCGGATCCCCGCTACGCGCCGTCGACGACCTGAGCTTCCGCGTCCGGCGCGGAACGACCCATGCGATCGTCGGGGAATCCGGTTCTGGGAAGACGACGACGATCCGCAACATCGTCGGCTTTGACAGGCCGACGGCGGGGCGGATTGAGATCGACGGCACCAATGTCTCGGGCCTGACCGGAGAGGGGCTTCGGCAGTTCCGCCGCAAGGTCCAGCTCGTTTACCAGAATCCCTACGGCTCGCTGGACCCGCGTCAAAGCGTGCTGCAGATCGTGACCGAGCCGCTGACAAATTACCCGGGGCTCCTGCGTTCTGATCGCGAGGAGAAGGCTAGGGCGATCCTTGGCCGCGTCGGTTTGCCCGAGGACGCATTTGCACGGCGGCCCCATGCGCTTTCCGGCGGCCAGCGCCAGCGTGCTGCCATCGCCCGGGCGCTCGTGCTCGATCCGCAACTGGTTGTGCTCGACGAAGCGGTTTCCGCACTCGACGTCAGCGTGCAGGCCCGCATTCTCGAACTCTTGGACGAACTGCAGGGCGACCTCGGGCTCACCTACCTCTTCGTTTCCCACGACCTCGCCGTGGTGCGTCAGATCTCGGACACCGTTTCGGTTCTGAAGGATGGGCGGCTGGTCGACGGCGGAACCGTTTCCGACGTCTTCGAAAACCCTCGCAGCGATTACACCCGTGAGCTGATCAATGCCATTCCCGGACGCAACCGCCGGGCTGCGGCCTGAAGCAGCGGACTACAGACAGGACCGACCATGATTGAGACGACGCCACGCAAACGCCTCGGTTTTTTTACCCGACTGCTCGACGACGTTCCGGCGGGCACCCGCTACCATTACGCAAAGGAGCAGATCGTCACCGCCGAGCGTTTCGGCTTCGACACGGCCTGGGTCGCGCAGCACCATTTCCACGCGGACGAAGGCGGCCTTCCGGCGCCCCTGGTTTTCCTTGCCCATGTCGCCGCGGAGACGACGCGCATCCGTCTTGGAACCGGTGTCATTACGCTGCCGCTCGAAAATCCGATCCGGGTGGCCGAGGACGCCGCCGTTTTCGATCTGCTCTCCGGCGGGCGACTGGAGGTCGGGTTCGGGACCGGCGGCACGCCGTCCTCCTTCACGGCCTTTGGCTTGGAAAGCGCCGATCGCGGCGCGATCTTCGGCAGGCATCTCCAAACGGTTCTCGACGCTTGGGCAGGTCGTGGCCTTCCAGGCGGAGATCGCCTCTACCCGTCAGCGCCGCAACTGCTCGGCCGTATCTGGCAGGCAACCTTTTCGGTGGCGGGTGGCGAGCGGGCAGGGCGGGCCGGCGACGGCCTGATGTTGTCACGCACCCAACCGCGGCCAGAAGACAATCCGCACGCTTCGTTGGCGGAGTTGCAAAACCCGATCATCGACGCCTATCTGCATGCGCTTCCTTCCGGCCGCGCGCCGCGTATCCTCGGTTCTCGCAGCCTGTTCGTTGCCGACAGCCGCGCCGAAGCGTTGCGGCTTGCCGAGGTTGGGTTGAGACGGGGTGCGGAACGACTGATCGCTAGCGGTCATACAGTTCCCGGCAATTCGCTTGCCGATCTGATTGCGGCCTTCGACGTACATGTCGGCTCCGTTGACGACGTCATCGCCAGTCTCAGCGCAGATGAGACGCTGGAGCGTGTCACCGATCTGGTGTTCCAGGTTCATTCCGTTGATCCGCCGCACCCATTGATTCTGCGCTCCATCGAGCTCATCGCCACCAAGGTCGCTCCGGCGCTCGGCTGGTCGCCGCAGGAGAAATTCCATGCCCGGCGTTTCGGCGCCGTCGGTTGAAACGAACAGCTGGTTCCATTTTTCAAAGGAGACGACGTCATGACCACCACGTCACCGGATATCATCGATCTGCTGGCCGGCATCACCGCCGGGTCGGCGCTCGACCGCATTCGCGCCCAACGGCCGGAAACCCGCGAACAGGCGCAGAAAAGCTATCTTGCACTCTTTCAGCCCGCGGATTTCGGAGACGTGTCGGCGGCGGAGCGGCATGCGATCGCAAGTTTCGTTGCCGGCCTGCACCGTCAGCCGGACATTTTTGAATTTTACAGCAGTCCTTTCGAGGATAGCGACACCGATCGCTGGTTGATCGAGGTTATCAAGGCCGAGATCGGGGCAGGACGAGCAACAGGGCCATACGGCAACTATCCGGACGGGCCGCTCAATGGAGAGAATGAAGCCGGCCCACTCTATCAAGTATCACGGTCAAGCCGCGAGGTGCTCGGCCGTAAGCTGTCCGCCGCGCTGGAGCACGCCCACCTGCTCGTCTTCCATTTGCGTGATGCCAGCCCGCAGGCGTTGCAAGCCTTGCTCGACGCTGGCTGGACGACAAATGGTGTCGTGACCCTGTCGCAGTTGGTTTCCTTCGTTGCGTTTCAAATCCGCGTCATCACCGGTCTTGGCTTGCTGTCGACCGCCACGAAGCGCGCTGCGGCTTAAGAACTCAAGAGGACATGCGAATGACCGAGCATGCCATCATCCCGATCGTTGAAAATCCGCCTGTTACCTTCACGCAGGCCGAGATCGGCTGGACACCGTGGCTGCATCCCTTGCCTGAGGAAGAGCTGACGGAGCGTCACCTCAAAGGCCTGGTCGAGGCTGGGCGGGCAAAGTCGCCCTACTTCCGCCTGCTCGTGCGCGATCCGGAAGTGCTTGAAGCGCGCACGAAAACTGACAAGGACATCTTCTACAACACCCGCTCGGGCCTGCCGCGCGCCGAGCGCGAACTGGCGGCGACCGCCGCGTCTAGATATAACGGCTGCATCTTCTGCGCCTCCGTACATTCGCGCTTCGCTTCGCATCACTCAAAGCGCACAGAGGATGTGCAGAAGCTCCTCGACGAGGGCGTCGAAACCGATCTCGGCGAACGCTGGAATGCAATCGTCGCCGCTTCTGTGGCGTTGACGGCGAACCCGCCAACCTTTGGGGAGGAGCACATCGGCCGACTTTCGGCAGCAGGCCTCGACGAACTGGAGATCGCCGACGTCATCCATGGTGCCGCCTTCTTCAATTGGGCAAACCGGCTGATGCTCTCACTTGGAGAGCCGACACCGGCAAACTAAGCCGCTCACGCGATCCGCCGCAACTGGCACCACACATAGAGAGCCCGCAAGGTCGAGAGATGTTGCGGGCCTCCTTCATCCGAGTTTAATCGGGTTAGAAGTTACGCTGCAGACGGACGTAGCCGAGAACCTGGTCGTCCGACTGCGACCTAGATCGCTCTCGGCTCCGCTGCTGCTCTCGCAGCATTTTCCGGCGCCCAGGCCGCCGATCCCATCGTTGCAGCGGAGCCGGAGCCATGGAATACGTTCGCGTTTGCGACGCTTCGGCACTGGCTACTTCTACATCCCGGGCACCGACACCTGCCTCAAGATCGGTGGCTTCATCCGCTTCCAAATCTCGTTTGGTAGAGCCGGCCTTTGGGAAGAGAGGCTTCCGGTGAAAGCGCCGTCAACTTTGAACAGTAGGCGGCGCAATTATTTTCTAGCGATATATTTGGAGGGTCTAGGATTCTCCGGCACTCAGGATCTACTGCGTCGTCGCCACCGGCGGCTCGGCGTTTCGCCTTACGACCTTGCCTTCCTCAGCCTTGTAGAAGAACTGACTTGAGACGAGCCAGCCCTTCAGGGGGCGAAGCGGCGGAATGCAGGTCAGCAGCATGAAGGGCCCGGTCACCAGTAGGTGTATCCAGAGCGGTGCGCTGTATTGAACTTCCAGCCAGACGCCAAGAAAAACGCTCGGTACGCAGGCAAAGCAGATGACGAAGAAAGCGGGGCCATCGGCCGGATCGGCAAAGGAGTAATCCAGGCCGCAGACTTCGCATTCCTTGCGCATCTTCAGGAAGCCGTTGAACAGGTGCCCTTGCCCGCAGCGCGGGCAGCGGCCGCGCAAGCCAGTCTGCATGGGCGGGATCGGCGGCCAATCACTATCGGAAGACATGTTTGTTCCTTTCAGGCGTTCCGGTTGGCGCTGGAGTTTTGCGCCGAGATTGCCTGGATATGCGGCCGCTTCTTCTTCTTGGGGCCGCATCAGGCTCGCCAAGATTAGGCGCCGAAAAACATACATTGTCAATTTATTGTATGCATACATGTCTGCGACAATTTCGCCCGCCGACCATTTACACCACGAAGCTTGAGGCGGCGGGGGGCTGGCCGATGAGGTCGTTGATGACAAGAAGACTGCGTCGCAGCTCCGCGTGGCCGGCAGCGGCGCCGAGGCCGAGGCGGACGGCTTCCGGTGGCGCGCCGAGCGCAAAGGCGTCGCTTGCAACGACGCTGATGCCGGCCGCTTGCAATCGCGCGCTCAGTTCGCCGCGTGTCCAAGGAGGCGGCAGCTGCAGCCAGGCGTGAAAGGCGTGCGGATGCGTTTGTGCGACGCCGGCTGGAAGAAGCTCGGAGACGATGCGCTGTCGCGCCGCCGTCTCTCTACGTATGGCTGCGAGCACGGCGTCAGCCGTCCCGTCCTCGATCCAGCGCGTGGCGATAGCGGCCGCAAGAGGGGACGCCATGCCGACCGTGGCGCGGATCGCGCCTTCGACGCGGACCGAGCTTCGGCTGTCCGGCACGACAAGATAGGCGATGCGCAAGGCCGGCGACAGGCATTTCGCAAGGCCGCCGACATAGTAGACGAGGTCAGGCGCCAGTGCCGCCAACGGGCGCGGCGTCGAAACGGGAAGGGCGCCATAGGCATCGTCTTCGATGATCGCTACGTCGTGCCGCCGGGCAATTGTGACGATCGCCTGGCGCCGTTCGAGCGAAAGTGTCGTTGTCGTGGGATTGTGAAGCGTCGGATTACAATAGAGCGCTTTCGGCGTTTCCTTCGCGCAGAGTTCTTCGAATGCTTCGGGCAGGAGGCCCTCTCGATCCATGGCGAGGCCGTGCAGCCTGATGCCGAGATGTGCTGCGAGCGCGCGCAGGCCGGGGTAGGTGATTGCCTCGGCGCAAATCATGTCACCGGCCTTGGTCAGGCTGCCAAGCGTGGCAAGCAGAGCCCCTTGCGCGCCAGCGGCAATCAGAACGCGCTCAGCCGGAACCTCGCCCAGCCTGGGTTTCAGCCATGCGGCGCCTGCAGCACGGTTGTGCAGGGTGCCGCCCGGCGGCTGGTATCGCATCAGGAGTTCGAGCCCATGATCGGCCTGCAGCGCCGCCATGTCGTCCCAGAGCCGAGCGGCGAGCATCGGGTCGTCGAACAACGGCGGCAGGTTCATGCTCATGTCGATGAGGCCGCCTGCCGGCGTACGGTCGGTTCGGATGCGTCGCGTTTTCACGTAGGTGCCCTGGCCGACCCGGCCCTCGACGAGGCCGCGATGCCGGGCTTCGTTATAGGCGCGACTGACGGTGGTGAAGTCGATCCCCAGCGCCTCGGCAAGCGTGCGCTGCGGCGGCAGACGCATCCCCTCGGACAGGCGCCCTTCGCTGATATCGGCAGCGATGGCGTCGGCGATCGCGAGATAAAGCGGTCCATCCGATTTACGGATTACCGGTTGCCACGAAATTCCCAAGCGCACGTCCGCCATCGCGATTACCTCATGCTAATTGTATGGATATTGCATGGTTATCAGATTGAGGGCAAGTGTTAACAGTGGGAATGCAGCGGCGCGCCCGCGACCAAGCGTCGCCTAGCGTGTCACGCTTGCCGTTGCCAGCAACGCGCCGAAGCCGACGAGCAGGGCGCCGAAGGTGCGATCGATCCAATGGCGAAGCGCGATAAGACGAAGCCTTACCGTGCCGGAGGAAAAGAACAGGGCAACGATTGCGAACCAGATCAGATGTGCGGCAGAGATAAACGCGCCGTAACCCATCTGGACGGGCAGAGCCGTGGTCGGCCCGACGACTTGCATGAACAGGCTGACGACAAAGATCGTCGTTTTGGGGTTGAGCGCGTTCGTGAGAAACCCCACACGCAGCGCACCGATGTCGGAGAGGGCGGGATGTGCGGCCAAGCCCGTCGTTTCGGCTGGCTTGGTGCGTAGCATCCTGATGCCAAGCCAGATCAGATAGGCGGCGCCGACGAACTTCAGGACTGTGAAGAGAAATAGCGACTGGCGGATCAAGAGGCCGACGCCGAGCAGAGTGTAGGCGACATGGACCCAGACGCCGGCGACGATACCGAGCGCCGTCAGGACGCCGGCCCGTCGCGACAAAAGCAGGCTGTTGCGTGTCACCATCGCGAAATCCGGTCCCGGACTGATGACGGCAAAGATTGTAATGGTTACTACAGCTAACAGTTCAGTCATTGTCTTTCCCGTTCGTCTCTTTCATTAATGTCTAAATAACTTGATCGATGAGAAGCGACTAACGATGAGTTCTGACCATTTTGGTGAGCTGCACTCACAGATGTCGGCGACGCGGCTTCCGCCGCTGGCGGCGCTGCGCTGTTTCGAGGCGGCGGCCAGACTCGAGAGCTTCAGTCGCGCCGCGGACGCGCTCCATCTGACGCACGGCGCGATCAGTCGCGCGGTCCGGCTTATCGAAGATGAACTCGGCGTGGCGCTGTTCGAACGCCGCAGCCGGCGTGTCTTCCTGACAGAAGCCGGGCGAAAGCTGGCGGCGGCCGTGCGCGAAGGTTTCGGTCTGGTGGAGAGTGCCGTCCGGGAGATCAGGGACGTGGCGCGAACGCCGGCGCTGGTGGTGTCCTGCGAGCCGACCCTTCTGATGCGCTGGCTGATACCGCGCCTTCCTGATTTCCAGGCGCGGCATCCGGAGGTGTCTATCCATCTCGTTGCCGGAGGTGGGCCGGTGTCCTTGGGCCGTGGCATCGATCTGGCGATCCGACGCGATGATTTTCCTCGAGCGGGCGGCACGCATGCCGTGCCGCTCTTTCCGGAGCGAATAGGTCCGGTCTGCCGAACGGACAAAATCGCCCTGTTTTTTAACGAGGCTGAGGCCGGCTCTTTGCCTCAATTGCGCAAGGACGCGATCCCCTTGCATACGCGAACGCGGCCAAATGCGTGGGAGACCTGGGGGACGACGGCAGACCGCGCCGCACCCGAACAGCGCGGCCAAGTCTTCGAGCATTTCTATATCAGCCTTCAGGCGGCCATCGCCGGGATCGGCGTGGCGATCGGGCCTTGGCAACTCGTCCGCGACGATATCGACAATGGCATCCTGGCCGCGCCATGCGGATTTATCGAAGACGGTACGGCCTATCATCTGCTGTCGCCGTCAGCGATCGGCGACCATGGACCAAGCGCGGCGTTGCGTGACTGGCTGCTGGCCGTATCGATCTGAAACGGACCGTTTTCATTTCTGTCATTTGCATAAAGGCGAGCAACGTCATACGTTTAACGAACACGCGCGCATGACCGGCGATGCCAGTCGGCGGAAAGGCGCGCGAAGCACCTGATATGCAATCGATTCGACCCTCGGGTCCTGGAGCGGCGCCATGAACATCCTCAAAATCAATCTCGGCCAGGAGCGGGGTACGCTGCGCCCGGCTAGCGCAAAGGCATCGAGGATCGTGGCCGACGTCATGAAGGCACTGGTCGTTCCGGCGGCGGCTATAGGCCTAGTGGCGTTCGCAGCGCCGTCGATGGCGCATGCCGCCAGTTGCAAGGATTCCGCATCGCCTGGAGCCGATTGGACCGACTGCAACAAGAAAGCGCTTATGCTCGGCGGCAGCGACCTTCAGGGTGCCAATCTCGTCAACACCGACTTCACCTTGACGGATCTGCGCGGTGCGAACCTGACAGAAGCCAATCTGGAAAAGGCAACTCTGGTTCGATCCTCGATTGCGGGGGCTACCGCGAATGGCGCGAACTTCTCCAAAATCGAAGCCTATCGGTGCAATTTCGCAGGCGTCTCCGCCGAGAAGGCATCGTTCGTCAATTCCGAGCTGCAGCGGGCCAATTTCAGCGGTGCCCGCCTGACGGGGGCAAGCTTTGAGAAGGCCGAACTCGGCCGGGCGAATTTCGACAAGGCGGAGCTCACCGGAACCCGGTTTACCCATGCCAACCTTTCGCGCGCGGACCTGACCAGCACGAGTTTTTCCGGCCCGATCGATTTCCAGGGGGCGTTCATGTTCCTGACACGTATCGAGGGCGTCGACCTGTCCGAGGCAACCGGACTTGAACAGGAGCAGGTCGACATGACTTGCGGTGACAGCTCGACCAAGCTTCCCGCCGGCATGAGCACGCCGGCGGGCTGGCCCTGCGCCAGCGACTGATCGCCGTCACAAAGCCGCGGCCCAATCGGTCGTTATGCCAAATGCCGCTTTGCGGCAATTGCAAGGCATTCCTTGAAGGCTTGCAGGTCGGTCAGGCGATCGGCCTCAGGCACTTCGCGCTGGACGAGCCTGCCTTCCCTTCGCAGAACGCCGCCATCGAGCATCAGGTTGTCGGCCATATCGAAGTCTTCGATGCTGAGCCCGTCCGGACCGGCCATGCGGCCGTCGAGGCGCAAGCCGGCCTTGCCGCCGTAGTGGTCGTGCAAGATGCGCTCGTAGTAGCTGCGGGAGGTGTTCGTATAGGCATAGACGTGCTTGCTGTGACCGCACATGAAGCCGAGTTCGAAGACCGTGCCGACATCGGCGCTGATGCCGCGAAACGGTGTCAGGTTGGCGATGATCATGTCGGCGGCAAGCATCATGCCTTCGTCGACGGCGTAGATCGCAAGGCCGCGCTGATGCTTGGTCGGAGCCGGCGGAATCTCAAGATCGCCGGGCACGAGCGGTGTGAACCCGGCTGCACGCGCCAACTCTGCCTTCAATTTCTGAATCTCCGCCGCATTGGGCAGAAACACTTCCGGGCCAGCGAGATAGACTTTCACGCGCATTTCTCCTCACATTTTCGAGCGGCCAATCTAGGAGAGCTGCAGCGCCGAGCCTAGCCATGGACTTCAACTTGCCCACGGTTTTTTGGAGCGTGGGAAGCAGGGATGCTGGCTGAGCGCATTGCCGCACCGGTGGAGACGCCCGTGGCTCGCCATGTGCCACCTTCGGTCAATTCCGGAGATTTGCGCATGCCACGCGGGCGAGCTGGTCATGCGGACGTGTCAAAATCTGCAGCCGATGTCAGCGGGGGCTGCGATCGCAAACGCCGCCACCGGCGCGCGCACCATCCCACGGGAAGGCTCGCAGGTCGTTGGCGGCTCGGTCTCCGCCACGTTCGCATGCGGAAACACTCCTCAATACGGGTGTTTCCTAACGAATCCTGTTTGCACGCAGGCATGCCAGAATGCCCGCCGCCGGTTTGCAAGGGCGCTTCTCCGGTTTCGATTCGCTCCATGGTTGCCGCTTCCCCCTTATTTTTCCCTTGCCCTCGTCCGCTGGTGGGCCGTCGTTTTCACCGCCGTATGCGACTTTAAACAATCATGCATACAAAATTGTCGACAAAATAGTTGACATTGTCGCCGACAGCTTCAAATCTAGGGCAACTTGCTCACGAGTGGGTGAGGGCGCCTGCATATGGCGACTGATGAGAAAACAGAGGGAACGACATGAAACTGAGAAAGCATCTCCTCGCGGGGTTGGCATTTGCCTTTCTCGCATCCTCGGCCTCCGCCGAAACGCTGCGTTGGGGTAGCCCGCGGGATATCTTCTCGCTCGACCCCTATTCCTATGGCAGCACCTCGAACCTGGCCTTCCTCAACCACGTGTACGAAGGCCTGACCCGCTATACGCCGGAGTTCAAGGTCGAGCCGGCGCTCGCCACGAGCTGGGAGATGGTCAAGGACAAGGTCTGGCGCTTCCATCTGCGCAAGGGCGTAAAGTTCCAAAACGGCGCCGAGTT
Organism: Ensifer sp. SL37; assembly: GCF_026672675.1. Taxonomy (NCBI): domain Bacteria; kingdom Pseudomonadati; phylum Pseudomonadota; class Alphaproteobacteria; order Hyphomicrobiales; family Rhizobiaceae; genus Ensifer; species Ensifer sp. SL37. Next base: position 1,670,510 of record NZ_JAPPRN010000001.1, read on the forward strand.
CAACGCTGACGACGTCGTCGCCTCCATGGCCCGCGTCAGCCATCCGACCTCGCCGCTGCGCGGCAACATTCCGGCCTATGTCTCGACCACCAAGGTCGACGATTACACGGTCGACATCGAAGTCAATTCGCCGAACCCGCTCTTCCTCAACGACATGACCAACATCTTCATGTTCGACAAGGACTGGCTGGTCGACAACAAGTCCGAGCTGCCGACCGATGTCGGCGCCAAGGTCGAAGGCTTCGCCACCTACAACACCAACGGCACCGGCCCGTTCAAGGTCGAATCGCGCGTGCCCGACAGCAAGACCGTTCTCATCAAGAACGACGGCTGGTGGGATACGCCGAAGCACAATCTCGACCGCATCGAATTCATGCCGATTACCTCGGCCGCAACCCGCGTTGCAGCGCTGCTTTCGGGCGAAATCGATCTGACCGATGGTGCGCCGGTGCAGGATCTTGAGCGCCTAAAGAGCTCGCCGGACATCAAGGTCATCGAGCGCACTGACCTGCGCACCGTTCACATGGTCTTCAACCGTCACGAGACCTTCGCCGACGGTCGCCAAAACTTCTTCAACAACATCAAGGTGCGCCAGGCGATTGACCATGCCATCGACCGCCAACTGATCTTCAAGCGCGTGATGCGCGGCAAGTCGCATGTCGCCGGCACCATGGTTGCTCCGGAAATCCCGGGCTACAGCGCCGAACTCGACGTGCCGACCGCCTATGATCCGGAACTCTCCAAGAAGCTGCTCGAAGAGGCAGGCGCCGTCGGCAAGGAGTTCACGCTCGTCTGCATGAACGACGAAAGCGTCAACGAGGAAGACGTCTGCAGCGCACTGGTCTCTATGCTGTCGCGCGTCGGTCTGAAGCCGACCCTCGACATCGGTCCGCGCGCCGTGCAGGCGCCGAAGCGCGCCGGCGGCAAGTCCGACGCCTACATGATCGGCTGGGCCAACGAGCCGACGCTCGATGCCTACTCGATCCTGGTTCAGGTTCTCTCGACCCGCGAAGGCGCGGCCGGCGTCGCCAACTATGGCGGCTGGTCCTATCCGGAACTCGACGCGATGGTGAAGAAGGCCGCGCTCGAGATGGATCACGACAAGCGTCTGGCGATCGAAACCGAGGCGCTGAAGTTCGCCAAGGATGAGGTCATCATGATCCCGTTGCACCAGCAGCCGATGGCCTGGGCAATGTCGAAGAACGTCACGGATGTGACCATTCGGGCCGACAACAAGCCGCGTCACTGGCTGACCCGTATCGGCGATTGAGTTTTCTTGCCCCGGCAGAGCGTGCTTTGCCGGGGCTCCTCATTCAGCGAGAAACCCAATGATTGTCTTTCTCATCAAGCGGCTGGCCAATGCCGTTCTGGTCATGCTCGCCGTCGCGCTGCTCGCCTTCCTGATCTTCCGCTTCGCTGGCGACCCGGTCGAGTTGATGGCCAACGAGCAGATGTCGCAGGCCGACCGTATCGAGCTGCGCGAAAAGCTCGGGCTCAACGATTCGTTCCTCACCCAGTTCGGCCGCTTCGTCGGCAATGCCGCCCAGGGCGATTTCGGCATCAGCTACCGCAACGGCCAGGACGTGATGAAGCTCATTGCCGAGCGCTTCCCGGCAACGATGGAACTGGCGCTGGTCGCAACCGTCCTGTCGCTCCTGATCGGTCTTCCGCTTGGTGTCCTGACCGCTATCCACCGAGGGCGATGGTATTCCGAGGGGTTGCAGTTCGTCAGTATCATCGGCGTCTCCTTGCCGAGCTTCGTCGTCGGTATCCTTCTGATCCTCGTCTTCGCCGTAACGCTCGGCCTCGTACCTGCTTTCGGGCGCGGCGATGTGGTGCAGCTCGGCTGGTGGAGCACCGGCCTGTTGACGTCGTCGGGCCGCGCATCGCTGCTTCTGCCGTCGCTCGCACTCGCGCTCTACCAGATCACTCTGGTCATGCGTCTGGTGCGCGCAGAAATGATGGAAGTGCTGCGCTCGGACTTCATCAAGTTCGCACGCGCCCGTGGCGTGCCGCGGTGGCGGATCTATTTCCGACATGCGCTCAGGAACTGTCTGATGCCGGTTGTCACCATGACGGCGATGAACTTCGGCTCGCTGATCGCCTTCGCGCTGATCACCGAAACGGTGTTCCAGTGGCCGGGCATGGGCATGCTCTTCATCCAGGCGGTCACCTTCCTCGATATGCCGGTCATGGCGGGCTATCTCTGCATCGTCTCCTTCATCTTCGTCACGCTCAATACGCTCGTCGATATCGCCTATGCGGTCATCGATCCGCGGTTGCGCGATGCAACCCGCTGAGGTCGTTGCCATGACAGATCACGTCCAGCAAACCACACCGGCGCGCAAGCCTTCGCGGCTTGCCCGCTGGCGCCAGAGCGATCTCTGGTGGTCCTTCACCCACAAGCCTTCGGCAATCATCGGCGCGATCATCCTTACGTTCCTGATCGCGACCGCCTTTGCAGCACCTTTGATTGCGCCGCAGAACCCCTTCGATCCGGCTCAGCTCGAGCTCTGGAACTCCGAGCTGCCGCCGATCTGGGAGGCCGACGGCCAATGGCCTTACGTGCTCGGCACCGACACGCAAGGGCGCGACATGCTCTCGGCCATTCTCTATGGCTCGCGCATCTCGATCCTGATCGGCGTCGCCTCGGTTGTGCTTTCGCTCGCCGTCGGCCTTAGCCTCGGCCTCGTTGCCGGCTATTTCGGCCGCTTCATCGACAACTTCCTGATGCGCATCGGCGACGTGCTTCTGTCGATCCCGACGATCCTGATCGCCATTCTCGTCAGTGCCGTCGCGCGCCAGATGCTGCCGCCGGAACTGCGGGACGTCGGCTCTGCCGCCGTCCTGGTGCTGGCGATCACGCTCAGCGCCTGGGTGCAATATGCCCGTACCGTGCGGGCCCAGACGATCGTCGAGCGCGGCAAGGAATACGTTCAGGCGGCGCGTCTTCTGAAAACGCCAGCGCGGCGCATCATGCTGAAGCACATCCTGCCGAACACGCTGACGCCGATCATGGTTGCCGCGACCCTGAACTTCGGCATGGCGATCCTGACCGAAGCGACGCTTTCGTTCCTGGGTATCGGCATGCCGCCGAGCCAGCCGAGCCTTGGAACGCTGATCCGTCTCGGCAACCAGTTCCTGTTTTCGGGCGTATGGTGGGTGGTGCTCTTCCCCGTCGTCCAGCTTTGCCTTCTCGTGGTTTCGGTCAACCTTCTCGGTGACTGGCTGCGCGATGCGCTCAATCCGAAATTGAGGTGAATGATGTCCAATCTCCTGATCCGTAACGTCAGGCCCAATGCCGGCGAAGCGACCGACATCCTGGTGCGCGACGGCAAGATCGCCGCCTTCGGCAAGGGCCTCGCCGCCGATGGCGTGGCCGTGGAAGACGGCAACGGTCATATCGTGATCTCCGGTCTGATCGAGGCGCATACCCATCTCGACAAGTCGGTCTGGGGCATGCCCTGGCACGTCAACGCCAAGACCGCAACGCTGCGCGAACGCATCGATTTCGAACGCGAAAAGCGGCTGGAAATCGGCATCGACCCGCACCGTCAGTCCATGCGCCAGGCGATCATGCTCGCTGCCAATGGCGCAAGCCACATCCGCAGCCATGTCGACATCGACACCACCCACGGCCTTCGGCTGATGGAAGGCATCATCGAGACCCGCCAGGTGCTGAAAGATGTCATCGATATCGAGGTCGTCGCATTCCCGCAGTCGGGCCTCGTCACGCGGCCCGGCACTGTCGAGTTGCTCGACAAGGCTCTGAGCAATGGCGCGGAAGTCCTTGGCGGCATTGACCCCTGTGGCATCGATCGCGACCCGAAGGGCCATCTCGACGCGATCTTCGGCCTTGCCGAAAAACATGGAAAGCCGATCGACATTCACCTGCATGAGCAGGGCGAACTCGGCGCCTTCAGCATGGAGATGATGTTCGAGCGCATCCGCGCGATCGGCATGCAGGGCAAGGTCGCAATCAGCCACGCCTTTGCGCTCGGCGCACCGGATTATCTGCGCGTCGGCGGTCTCATCGAACAGATCGCCGAACTCGATATCCGTATCGTCACGACAGGCTCTCCGTCTTCGACCGTGCCTTCGATCCTGCGTCTGAAGGATGCCGGCGTGAAGGTTGCTGCCGGCTGCGACGGTATCCGCGACACCTGGGGTCCGTGGGGCCAACCCGACATGATGGATCGTGCCCGCATCCTCGGCATGAAGAACGGCCTGCGCCGCGACGTCGATCTCGAACATGCGCTTTACGTCTGCTCCAAGGGCGGCGCCGACGTCATGGATATCAAGGGATATGGCCTCGACGTTGGCTGCGATGCCGATCTCACCCTGCTCACCGGCGAGACGCTGGCGCATGCCGTCGTCGACGTCGCGCCGCGGCCGCTGGTCGTCAAGCGTGGCCGCGTCGTCGCCCGCAACGGCGTTGCGGAGGTGGCGATCCCATGACCAACATCAAGGATTTGACGCTCGGTGAGCGCGCCGAAGGACGCACGCTTCTGACAGCGCAATGGGTGCTCGGGCACCGCGACGGTTCGCACCGGCTGATCCCGAACGGCGAAGTCGTCATCGAGGGCGGCACGCTGCTCTATGTCGGCCCACGTTTCGAAGGAGAGGTGGCACGCCGCATCGATCTCGGCGCGGCCATGATCAGCCCCGGGCTCATCGACCTCGATGCGCTGTCCGATCTCGACACGACGATCTTAGCGATCGACCATCAGCCTGGTTGGGCCAAGGGTCGCGTCTGGCCGCTGAGCTACATCGAGCGCGGCCCCTATGAGATGTACACGCAGGAGGAGCTGGCGTTCCAGAAGCGCTTCGCCTTCGCGCAGCTTCTCTTGAATGGCATCACCACCGCAGCGCCGATCGCCTCGCTTTTCTATCGCGAATGGGGCGAGACCGTTGCTGAATTCGCCGCCGCATCCGACGCCGCAGGTGACCTGGGTCTTCGCGTTTATCTGAGCCCGGCCTATCGCGCCGGCGGCATGATGGTGACGGCGCCGGGTCAGCTCGAAGCGATCTTCGACGAGGCAAGGGGTCTGAAGGGCCTTGACGACGCGATTGGCTTCATCCGTGACCATGAAGGTCGCCATGGTGGCTTGGTGAAGGGCCTGCTGGCTCCCGACCGGGTGGAAACCTGCACCGAGAAACTGCTGGTGCGCACCGCCGATGCGGCGCGCGACCTCAATTGCCCGATCCGGCTTCATGCTGCGCAGGGCACGATGGAGGTCGACACCGTCCGCCGCCTGCATGGCAAGACGGCGCCGGAATGGCTGGCGAGCTTCGGTTTCTTGAGCGACCGGCTGATTGCGCCGCATGCGACCCAGGCGACCGACAACGATCTGCGTCTCTATGCCGAAAACGGCGTGAGTATCGTGCACTGCCCGCTGGTTTCGGCCCGCGGCGGCAGCACGCTCAACTCGTTCCGCTCGGTCAAGGCCCGCGGCGTCAATATTGCCATGGGCACCGATACGACGCCGCCGGACATGCTGATGAACCTACTCGTCGGCCTGATCGCTGCCCGCGTCGTCGAAGGCGACCCGTCAGCCGTCAGCTGCGCCGATCTCTTTGATGCTGCGACACTTGGCGGCGCCAAGGCCCTCGGTCGCTCGGATCTCGGTCGCCTGGAAGCGGGCGCCCGTGCCGATATTGCCGTGTTCGATCTTATGGACCATCACATGGCGCCTGCGATCGATCCGATCACGACGCTCGTCGTCGGTGGTTCCGGACGCGTCACCAAGGCGGTCTTCGTCGATGGCCGTCTGTCGATGCGATATGGCGAGGTGGCAGGCTTCGACATGAACGCGGCACGCGCGCAGGCACAGGTCCAGTTCGATGGCCTGATTGCCAAGTATCCGGAGCGGAGCTTCGGTCACCCGCCTGTCAGCGAGATCTTCCCGCCGAGCTACCCATTGGAGGTGCAGCGATGACTGAACATACCTCATCGGCCGTGCTCGACGTGCGCGGTCTCTGCGTCGAATTCCCTGGCCGCCATGGAACGGTGCAGGCGCTATCCGACGTTTCGCTCAGCATTCGCCCCGGCGAAATTCTTGGCGTCGTTGGTGAATCCGGCGCCGGGAAGTCGATGACCGGTCTTGCCGTCCAGGGTCTTCTGGAGCCGCCTGGCCGCATTTCCGGCGGCGAGGTCTGGGTCGGCGGCCGCCGCATCGACCAGCTCGACGACAAGCAGATGCAGCAGGTGCGCGGCCGGCAGATCGGGGCGATCTTCCAGGACCCGTTGACCTCGCTGAACCCGCTCTTCACCGTCGGGGCGCAGCTAGTTGAAACCATCCGCCTTCACCTGAAGCTTTCCAAGGCCGATGCCAAGGCGCGGGCGATCCAGCTCCTGAAGGAAGTTGGCATTCCGGCGCCCGAGGCACGCTATGACCACTACCCGCATCAGTTCTCGGGTGGCATGCGCCAGCGCGTCGTCATCGCCCTGGCACTTGCTGCGGAACCGAAGCTGATCATCGCCGACGAACCGACGACGGCGCTCGACGTCTCGATCCAGGCGCAGATCACCTCGCTGCTTCGCCGTCTTTGCGATGATCACGGAACGGCGGTCATGCTCGTCACCCACGACATGGGCGTGATTGCCGAGACGGCCGATCGCGTCGCGGTCATGTATGCCGGGCGGCTCGTCGAAATCGGCCCTGTCGCCGAGGTGCTGAAAAACGCCCGTCATCCCTATACGCGGGGCCTGATGGGCTCGATCCCGGCGCTTGGCCGCCGCGTCGAGCGGCTGAACCAGATCGACGGTTCCATGCCGCGGCTGAACGCGATCCCCGCCGGCTGCGCCTTCAACCCGCGCTGCCCGGATGCCGGGCCGCGTTGCCGCAAGGATAGGCCCGAACCGGCGCCGGTCGGGACCGGCGTCGCCGCATGCTGGCTCAATGCAGGAGGAGTGCTATGAGTGATGCCCTGACGGTCAACGACCTGACCTGCAATTTCGACGTTTCGGCACCCTGGCTGAACCGGGTCATCGAGCGCAAACCGCGGCAGTTCGTGCGCGCCGTGGACGATATCAGCTTCAGCGTGCCCATGGGCGGCTGTCTGAGCCTCGTTGGCGAATCTGGCTGCGGCAAGTCGACGGTGGCGCGGCTGGTCACAGGTCTTTATCGCGCCAGCGAAGGCGAGGTGCGGTTTGCACCGAGCAAGAACGGCGAGCCGCTCTCGGCCCAAATGATCTTCCAGGATCCCTATGCAAGCCTCAATCCGCGCTGGCGGGTGCGCAACATCATCGCCGAACCGCTGCGCGAGTTGAAGCTGCGCAACTCCGAAGCCGAGGTCATGGACCGGGTCGGCGAACTGCTGACGATCGTCGGCCTTGCGCCCTCGGACGGTGCTAAGTTCCCGCACGAGTTTTCCGGAGGCCAGCGCCAGCGTATCTCGATTGCCCGCGCGCTTGCCGGCGAGCCGGAGTTCCTCGTCTGCGACGAGCCGACCTCGGCGCTCGACGTGTCGGTCCAGGCGCAGATCCTCAACCTCATGCGCAAGCTGCAGGACGAGATGGGGCTGACCTATCTGTTCATCAGCCACGACATGAGCGTGGTTCGCCACATGTCGGACCGGATCGCCGTGATGTATCTCGGACGCATCGTCGAGGAGGCCGACACCGAGACGCTCTTTGCCAATCCGAGGCATCCCTATACCCAGCTGCTGCTGGAGACGATCCCGGATATTACCCATCCAAAGCGCGGGCGCAGCATTGCGGCGAGCGAAGTGCCGAGCCCGCTGAACCCGCCGTCCGGCTGTACCTTCCATCCGCGTTGCCCGTTTGCAGACCAGCGCTGCAAGAGCGAGCGGCCGGAGATGCGCAGCTTCGCTGACGGCTCGCGTGCCGCCTGCCATCGCATCGAAGAAACTGTGAAGGCGATCAACGCAGCGTAACGCCCACCTCTTTCCCTGAAGACTTGGGCTCCGTGTCGTACCAGTCGCGGAGCCTCTTTTTTTGCCGCCGGCGATTTTCAGTATTTGCGCCAAGCAGTTCGCATGCCCCTTTCGCATCGCTGTCGTGGGGCAAGTGCTAGGCTGCTAACCGGAATTCAACGAAATAGACCGATGAACATTCCCGGGCTCCAACACTCACGTTAGGGTAGGGGCCTATGGTCGGACCGCTTCCCGCTCGGGACATCCGGCCGGGATCGAAATGCGTTGATTTGAAGAGTTGGCTTATGAACACGACCTCCGACACCGATTTCCCCGTCCTCAATGCCGTTGAAGCCCGCGTTCTCGGATGCCTGATCGAGAAGAAGGAAACGACGCCCGACGTCTATCCGCTGACGCTCAATTCGGCGCATTCGGCTGCCAACCAGAAAACGGCGCGCGATCCCGTCATGGCGCTCGAGCAGGTCGAGATCCACCGCGCTCTCTCGTCTCTGGGGCAGAAAGGGTTGGTCCGGCAAGCATTTGCCTCGCGGGTCGAGCGCTACGAGCACCTCGCAGCCAACCGCTTCTCGCTGACGTCGCCGCAGATCGTCGTGCTCGGCCTGCTTCTTCTGCGCGGCCCGCAGACCGCCTACGAGCTTTGGGCGCGCAGCGAGCGCATGGCGCGGTTCTCGTCGATCGAGGAGCTGAAGGACAATCTGGATCTGATGATGGGCCGCCGGCCGCCGCTCATCGTTCAACTGAACCGGGGCGCCGGCCAGCGCGAAGACCGCTTCGCGCATCTCTTGTGTGGTGAAGTCGAGCAGCCTGCCGAAAGGGCGGCCGTGTCGTCGGCGCCAAGCGGTTCGGCCCTATCGGCTCTCGAAGAACGACTGGAAGCGCTTGAGCGGAAGGTGGCGACGCTCGAGGAGCAGCTTGACGCCCTGACGCGCTGATAGCGCGGCGCCGGAAACAAAATGTCCCGGGCGCCATGTGCGCCCGGTGACATATTCGGATGCGCTCAGCTGGCGTCGACCAGCCGGCAGGCCGGCGCTTCCTTGGCGCGCGGATAGTCGTACGCACCTACCTTCGAGGTGGCATAACCGCCCCCGACGAGCGCCTCGGCAAGCTTCACGGCTGCCGTGACGCCGTCGATCACAGGCATGCCGGTACGCGCCTTCAGGCGGTCGCAGAGCTCAGACATACCGGCACAGCCGAGAATGATCGCTTCGGCGCCATCCTCCTGGCGTGCTTTCAGGATCTCCTGAACCAGCATCTCCTCGGTGTGGACCAGATCCTCCTCCAGCGCCAGCACGGGCATGTCGACCGATCGCACCTTTCGGCAGCGATGGCCGGCACCGTAGGCCTCGGCGAGGTCCTCGATGATCGGCACGGAGCGGGACAGGGTGGTGATGATCGTAAAGCGGGTCGCAATGTTCATCGCCACCTGTACGGCCGCCTGACAGATGCCGATGACCGGACCGCGAGCGATCTCGCGTGCAGCGCCAAGTCCGGGATCGTCGAAGCAGGCGATTACATAGGCATCGATGCCGCGCGCTTCGCCTTTGCGGATTTCCGCAAGCATCGCTGGCACAGCCATCGCTTCGTCGGCATGGCCTTCGATGCTGGCTGGGCTCGATGTCGGGTTGATTGATTCGAGCTGGGTGTCGGATGCAGCGACGCGCTCGGCGCTGCGATGCGCCTGTTCGGTCATCGAGCGGGTGGAGTTCGGATTGATCAGCAGGATACGCATGGATCAGCTCGTCTTCCGCATGGCGTTTGCAGGGGGGGCATAGGCGGTAATGTCGGGCGTCGGCATGACGAACTGACGATCCGATGTGATGTAGTTGTTGGCGTGCAGCCGTGCGATCGGCTGGTATTGGGACGGGTCGACGTAGCGGCCTTCCTCGTCGAGGCAATCCTTACGCACGTGCATATGCACGACCTCGCCGAGAACGATGACGCGGCGGTCATATTCGATCAGCCGCTCAACGCGGCATTCCATCGAGCAGGGTGACTCGACGATACGGCGGGCGCTGACTTTGAGGCCGTCAGCCGCCGTCAGTCCGGCGATTGCCACTTCGTCGACATCCGGCTCGAAGGACAGGCCGCAGACCAGCATCTGGTCGGCGATCGCCATGTCCACCATGTTGACGACGAACTCGTTGGTGCGCCGGATATTGGCGACCGTGTCCTTCTCTTCCCCGTTCGGGCGGGTCTGGATACCGAGAATGACGATCGGCGGGTCGTGCGAGAAGACATTGAAAAAGCTCATCGGCGCGGCATTGTCCTGTCCGCTCGGCGAGAGCGTCGAGACCAGCGCGATCGGTCGCGGACCGATGAAGTTCGTCAGCAGGCGGTAACGGTCCTGGGCCGGCAGTTCTGTGAAATCGAAGTCCATCGGAGCTCTCAATTGGCGCCGCGGCCCGGTCTATTTGCCGGTCGCACGGTCGTGTTTAAGCGGTTGCCATTGCACATCAAGTTGCGGTACACAATATTGTCTACAATTTTGTAGTCAATATCTAACTGCAGCGGATGGAATTGACTTTGAGCGCCGCACGGCGAGAGTAAGCGAACGGCTAAGGGAGATTTCATGTATAACGCGGACGAAGTCGCCGGTGCTCCGACGGCGATCATTTGCGAGAAGATCTGGCTTGCGATCGCAGAGCGTCGGCTACGGCCGGGAACGCGATTGAAAGAAGAACAACTTGCCGAAATATTCTCCGTCAGCAGGGCTCGCATCCGCCAGGCACTGACAGCGCTCGAGCGCGATGGCCTGGTGACGATCATGCCGAACCGGGGCGCCTTCGTCTCCGAGCCTTCGGTAGACGAGGCACGCGATGTCTTCGTTGCCCGCAGGGCGATCGAACAGCGGGTCGTCGAGCGGCTTTGCGAGCGCGCCAATCCCAAGGATCTCGTCCGGTTGCGCGCCCATATCGAAGAGGAGCGCATTGCCGGCCGATCCGGCAATCTCTCTGATATCGTTCGGCTTTCCGGTGGTTTCCACCTGTTGCTCGCGGAGCTTTCGGGGTCTGCCTTCCTCTTCGGTATCCTGCGCGACCTCGTGTCCCGGACATCCCTGATCACCGCAATGTACCGGTCGAACCACCTGCACAATTGCGGACCGGACGAACATCTGGCCGTGGTCGAGTACATCGCGTCACGCGACGTCGCGAGCGCGATCAAGGAAATGGCCGAGCACCTGAACCACGTCGAAGCGGAGCTGGACCTGGACGAGGAGAAAGACCAGCCCCGCGATCTTCGCACCGCATTGCTTTGATGCGGCGCGCGCGACCCATTGCACCGCACTTTAGAGGAGGCGGTGCCTGCAAGCAGACTGAAGGAAGATATGACCAACCGTAGTTACTATGCGCCGCATGGCGGCAACCCGCCCCAAACCCAACTCCTTTCGGATCGCGCGGTCTTCACCGAAGCCTATGCAGTGATTCCGAAGGGGACGATGATGGACATCGTCACCAGCTATTTGCCGTTCTGGGACAAGACCCGGCTGTGGATACTTTCCCGGCCGCTCTCCGGTTTTGCTGAAACATTTTCACAATATATCATGGAAATCGCTCCGGGCGGCGGCAGCGACCGGCCGGAACTCGACGAAGGCGCCGAGGGCGCGATCTTCGTCGTCGAGGGCGAATTGACCATCACGCTCGACGGTAAGGCGCATAAGATGCAGCCGGGCGGCTTCGCCTTCATTCCGCCGGCGAGCAACTGGACCGTTCGCAACGGAAGTGAAGCGATCGTTCGCTTCCACTGGGTGCGCAAGGCTTACGAGTATGTCGATGGCCTGCCCGCGCCGGAGGCCTTCTTCACCAACGAGGCCGAAATCACCCCGTCGCCGATGCCGGGCACGGAAGGCAAGTGGGCAACGACCCGCTTCGTCGACCCGACGGACCTGCGCCACGACATGCACATGACGATCGTAACCTTCGAGCCCGGCGCGATCATTCCCTTTGCCGAGACGCACGTGATGGAACACGGCCTTTATGTGCTCGAAGGCAAGGCCGTCTACCGGCTCAATCAGGACTGGGTCGAGGTCGAGGCCGGCGATTACATGTGGCTGCGCGCTTTCTGCCCGCAGGCCTGCTATGCTGGCGGTCCGGGCAAGTTCCGCTACCTGCTATACAAGGACGTGAACCGCCACATGAAGCTGCGCTCGCGTTAAGCGAGCCCACTCTAGGATAGACAAAACCGCGCATTCCACTGAACGCGCGGTTTTTCTTTGCAATCAAATGACTATGGCGGCAGTCGCACCCCGTCGTTTAACGGAAGGGCACGTTCACGTTCTCAGTCCACCAGTTGCGGATCGGCCGGCTGCAGGCTGCGCGGCTGGAGACGCCTGAGCGTGTTGCCGGTCGGGTTCTTGTCGAGGTGGAGCACGCGGGTAAAGAAGTCGCTGCCGCGTTCGGTGCGTCCGATGTTGACGATCGCAACACCTTGAAGCTCGTCGTCCATGAACTTCAGCACGCGCTGGTAGGCGTCGTCCTCAAGGGTATCGAGCGCTTCGTCGATGATCAGCCAGCGCGGCTTGTGCAGGCTGAGCCTAGCGATGGCGAGTAGGCGCTGCTCGGCCTCGCTGAGGTTCATCTGCTTTCGCGCATCCTGGTCGAGCCGGCCGCTCAGGCGGCCAAGGCCGACCTTGGAGAGAACGGCGGCGAGTTCGCCCTTGCTGTAGGTATCGGGCGGGCTCGGATAGGCGAGGACTTCTCCAAGCGTGCCCGGCGGGAAATAGGGAGACTTCGGCACAAAGGCGAGGCCGTCGTCGACCGGCAGCGCAATGCGGCCGTGCCCCCAGGGCCAGAGCCCGGCGATCGCGCGGAAGAACGGCGCCTTTTCCACTTCCGGCGCGCCGGTGACGAGCACGCGTTCGCCCGGATCGATGGTGACGCTCGCTTCGCGAAGCTGGATGCAGCCGGTCGGCGAGACGATCTCAATGTTGTCGAAGCTCATCTGCGGCGTATCGGAGGTCCTGAAGTCGATGCGCTTGTCGCCCTCATGCCGTTCGTCGGTCATCAAGAGCGCCGAGCGGAAGGCGGCGACGCGCAGCAATGTGGCGCGCCAGTCGGCGATCGCGCCGATATTGTCGACGAACCAACGCAGCGACGCATGCACCTGATTGAAGGCGCCGACGGCCATCATCAACCCACCGAAGCTCAGATCGCCGGCGAAATAGACCGGTGCAGCAATGACGATCGGTGCGACGACGGTGATCCAGCCATAGCCGCCGGTCACCCAGGTGAGCCGCGTAACCGCACGCAGCAGGCCGTAGCTGATCTCTAGCACCGAGGCGAGGTCGCGCTGCAGCCGCTTTTTCTCATTGGCCTCGCCTGATGAAAGCGACACGGCCTCGATATGTTCGTTGACGCGCATCAGCGAGAAGCGCAGCGCCGCCTCCCGGGCATAGTGTTCGCCATTGAGCGCCACCAGAGGCCGGCCGACGAGCCAGCTCAGCCAGGAGGCGGTGCCCGCATAGAGGATCGCGGCCCAGACCATGTAGCCGGGAATGTCGAAGGAATAGCTCGCGACATGGAAGACGAAACCGTCGGACAGTGACCACAGCACGCCGATAAAGCTCACCAGCAGAATGCCGGATTGGAAGAGGCCGATCGAAAGTCCGGCCGAGAGATCGGTCAGGTGGCGCGCGTCCTCATGGATGCGCTGGTCCGGGTTGATGCCGATGGCGCCGGCATTCGCCAGCCGGAACGCGCGCGTCGGGCGCATCCATTCGGTGATCAGGTCCTGGGTCAGGCCTTCGCGCAGCCGCAGCTTGATGACCTGGCCGAGCCAGGTTTGCAAAACATTGAGAACGAGGAGCACGCCGGCGATCTGGGCGAAGACGACGAGCTGATGGAGAAAGGCCGGAAGGTCGCGTCGCTCGAGCGTGTCGTAGAACGGCTTGTACCATCGGTTGAGGATAATCTGACCAAAGGCTGTCACAACGATGACGACGATGATGCTTATGCTCAACCAGATGATCTTGTTGCGCAGTGGCGAGGCCATGAAGGCCCGATGCATCATCCGCAATTGATCACCGAGGGATTGTTCGTCGCTGGGTTCTATCCGGCCGCTATTTTTGCCGTTCGTCCGGTTCGACATCGGTGCGAATCTCTCCTTCCCGGTCTCCTCGAGTAGAATATAGCCTGCCTTACCCTCTCTCCCTAGCGCGGATTGTCTGCGCCCACATGTAACCGCGGTCACAGCGCGGATCGTCAAATCCGTGACAATGCGGCACACTGCCCGAATTGCGGCGGAAAGTTGAATTGCAACCCTCCGCAGAGGGTTCATAGTTTCGTGAGCGAGGTCGGAACACGGCACCGAGGGAGGAGCCTGCATGTCGGCGCATCTCGATCAAATCCGCGATCAGCAAAGAGAGACCTGGGACCGCTTCTCCGCCGGCTGGAAGAAGTGGGACGCACTGGTGCTCGGATGGCTCGCTCCCTTCGGCGAGGCAATGATCCGGCAGGCGACCATCAAGGACGGCGACCGGGTGCTTGACGTCGCTGCGGGAACTGGAGAACCAGGCCTGACGGTGGCGGCGTCGATACCGAAGGGCCGCGTGACTGTCACCGACCTTTCAGAGCGCATGTTGCAGGTGGCGACGGAGAACGCCAGGCATCGCGGTCTTACAAATTTCGAAACGAGGGCCTGCGACGCTGGCGCCTTGCCGTTTCCGGAAGCAACATTCGACGCCGTCCTCTGCCGGTTCGGTTTCATGTTTTTTCCCGACGTTGCAGCGGCAGCCCAACAGTTGACGAGGGTCGCAAAGCCCCAGTCGCGTGTATGCGCTGCGGTGTGGGGTGCACCGGAAAAGAACGCCTGGGCAACGACGATCATGGCGACGATCGCCCGGCACGTCGACATGCCGAAGCCTCCGGTCGGCGCGCCCGGCCTGTTTCGCTGCGCGTCTGCAGGCCTGATGAAGGCCGTTTTCGAGGATGCGGGATTGCACGACATCCACGAGGAAGAGATCACCACCACGATGGTCCACGAGACCCCGGAGGACTACTGGGCCTTCATGACCGAGATCGCCGCACCCGTCGTCGCCGGACTGGCACATGCGGATGATCAGAAGCGCAACCGCATCCGCAGCGAGGTTCTCGACCTGGCAGGCCAGGCGATCCGGGCGGGAAAGGTGGAACTGCGCTCGACGGCAACGATTATCGCCGGCACGCGACCATAGCAGAAGAGAACGACGGAGCGGGAGCGGGCTCTGTCGCATCGGATCGTCGGCGATGCGATCGACTATCTCAGACAGGTCCGGGAACGACCGGCATGGCGCAACATGCCCGACATGGTGCGGGGGAGCTTTTCTGCCCCGCTTCCCAGAACGCCAAAGCCGCTTGAGGAGATCTACGCGTCGGTAGCAGAAAACGTGCTCGGCTATCCCATGGGCAACGTCCTCCCACCCTTTGGGCCTGGTATATGCGCTCGGACAACTTTACCGGTGTGCTTGGTTCTTGCAGCCGAACAGGGATCGAACGTCGGCGGCCGCAATCATGCCGCCGTACTTAAGGACCAGTAGGTTATTAATTGGTGCAAGGAAATTGGGGTTTCCGGCGTCGGCCAGCGTCGCGCTCGTCAGCAATAATGATACCAGCCGCACCCCAAAGCTCGCTTCAGCCAGTCGCCATGCAATGGGTCGGTGATAGTTGCTTCGAAGCCGCAAATGACTGGTAGACCATAACATTGGAGATTCTTGATCAGCCGATCTTGTTCCGCGCGCATGTCGAGGACCTGCAGCCGACGACGGCGCTTGTCGCCAGGCGCTCGATGAATACGTCATTGCGGGCCTTGGCGATATCCATAGCTACCAGTACGGCATCAGCGGGTATAGTGTTTGAAACGATCATGGTCGGTCCCTCCGGAATGGTTGTGAGCATTCACATTCTAGAGAAATTCCGCTGACCATGGCCGCGGTGCGCGCTTGTAGCGAAAAGCTGCGCGCACGGACGGCTCAGTCGCCGAAACTCAACCCTTCCATAGGTGCTAAGAATCCTGCTTCATCGCAAGGGACGCCGCGTCCTTGCTGCGCGGCATCGGCATGGAGCGGCGTTAAGAAATCAATCGCCGCGCGAGTCCATCAGCTCGCAATCTCAAACCTGAGCATGCCCGGTTATGGGGCAACTCCGCGCGGCGTCGCCAGCCTGGGTTTGTCTGGCCGCCATGAAAGCTGAAAACCGGCACCGCTAAGGTCTAAAGTTGGCTACCGAAGGCACAACCGCGAGGCCCCGCAAATGGGCGGCCAAAATAGTGGCCGCGAATGCAGCCCCCCGGCTGTTGAAGTGTCCGTCCGGGCCATAAAAGGTTTCTGGTTGGAGTTCTTTCTCGAGTGCTGAGGTTAGATCGATTACGTCTACCCCTGCCTCGGAAGCGCTTCCCAGAACCCGAGTTCGCAGCGGTTCATAAGCATGCGCCGCTGGCAGAGGTCCGATAAATCGGTCGAGCTGTGGCACATAGACCAATGTGAATGATCCCCTCCACCCGATCGCCATGGTTTTTGCTCTGCGGAGGACTTCGCCGAACTCGGGAATAGCAGGCGTCGCTTTCGGAAAGATTAGCCCGAGCCGGGTGAAAGTTTGCTGCAGTGCGATAAAATTCCGAAGGATCTCGGTTTTTGTAAAAAGGTCGGCGGCTGTTACTGGTCGGCTATTGAGATCGTCCATCATCGACTTTGCGCGCTGCATCATCTCGTTTGCGGTTGAAGGCGTTCCATAATCGGCGCTTTCGGCGAGAGCCGGACGCAGCCAGGGCCGCTCAAGTTCGGCTTGGAGGTTTTCCCAGTCATTGCCCTCAAAAAAAACCATAAAGACGTGGCGGGGTTTGAACATCGGGCCAAACCGCCCCAGCGTCGCCAGCTCTGTCAGCGGTCCGTTACCGCGAATTCCCATGCCGATGGCATGAATGCCTTCTCGGCGCAGCTGCGACACCATGTTTTCTTCCGGCGGCAAACAAAAGCCCTCAACGAAAGAATCTCCTAGCAACATAGATTCTAAACGCGTTGTCTCATACAGAGCATCCGGATTGTTGAAGCCGTAGCGATCGGCGCGGTAACTAACAACACTATCCGGTCCAGAGCAAAGCACGACTTGCGTCTTCGGGAACCCTGACAGAACGGCTTCGCGTAATTTGGTTGCGCCGGATAGCTTATTGAGCTGTGCGAGCGTGAATCCTCGGACCATGTCTTCGCGTTGCGCCATCGCCTCGCTTTGCTGCTGTGACAGCTGCCCGAGCATCGATAGACGAACCGGTACGGAGCGCACGGTGAGCAGCGCCTCGAAGAGAAAAAGTCCCATCAGGATGCTCAAGCCGTAGATACCCACGCCGGTCGCCACCCTTGGGGGAGCGAGGAGTCCCACACAAAGGACGATCAGCGATAATGCGGCAGGGACGAGAACGTATCGCACAAGGAGGGGGGCGGTGGAGGCATACTCATCGAAATGCCAAACAGCGTAGATTGGGCTCAGCAGCCAATAGGATGCAAGTACCCCACATAAAATCGCCGAAGTTTTTCTAGAAATCATCACGCTAACATCCAATTGTATAATTCTTTTTCATGCAACTCACTAAAATCGTGTAGATATTTACTTGCATATACTACTCCCATTGAGCGTCTCTGAAAAAGCGCCAGCGTTAGGGAGTGCACCATTTCTCCTGACGAGTCAGGTATTAAAACGGGTTAATGTGCCTGGGTGATGCCACTTTCGGCGCCAAGCGGGGATGGATCCCGCTGTAAACCTCGATACGTCTACCGAGTTCCGGAGCACTTGTCGGCGAACGCAAAGCGAGATGCATATGGTCGCGTTTCAGTGTTTTGACGAAAGCCTCCGACATACTGCTGGATCGAGGGCTGGCGACTGGCGTGAAGTCAGGGACCAGATTGAGGGCCTGAGCAGACACCTTTGTTTCCCTTCCTGTGAAAGCAGACCCTTTTGGGTCCACGCCTGCCACCGAAGCGTTTCTTCCACTGCTTCCATTATCGCATTGCGGCCGTCAGAACCGGAAATCCCGACATTATCTGCCGATCGAACGTTTCGATAGTGGACCGAGGCAGTCCAGCAGGTGAACACCAGGGCATTGGACGGTGACGTCAAGTACGTCGCTGCAGGTCGCAATGATGAATGAGTTGATCGACTTTGGCCCCTCCTTGACATCCGTCGCATTTAAGCATTCCACAGTCTGCCGCAGTTCGAACACGGGAAATAGCTTATCCTTCCAGGGGGCCGGATTTATACCGTGGATTGCGAATAAGGTGACCGATGTAAACATGTGCGGCCCCGCAACATCGGAACTTCCTAAAATAAGATTATATCGTGGGTTGCGCGAGTCAAGGTGGTCGTTAGGCGGCGATTCCGTTCCAAAGCATGAAACCGGCGATAAGATACGCTTTATCGGGGATTTGGCAGATGGTCCGTTACAGAAGCCGACGGCTCTGACTGAGCGACAGGCCCTCCACAGATCGACCGACCCGCTTGCTCTCAACATACACAAGCCTACGCGTTAGCGATGTGGGTCTCGCATCCGGACCCCGCACGAACTCCAACACAGCGCTTCGTGCAAGCGAACATCAAGCGTCTAGTCGAAGTGGAGCACGGCGCAGGATTTCGGTCTTGTCGGGGGCCGTGCGCTCGCGCGCCGCCAACGCCACGGCGTCCCATTGGGAGAGGATATGTTCGGCGTCGTAGCGTCTGACATTGGCTTCGGCGTTGGCCGCGAGACGGGCGCGCAGGGTCTCGTCGCCCATCAGGTTGGAGAGGGCTTCGGCCAGGGCGTTGATGTCGCCGTTTTCGACGAGAATGCCGTCGTCGCCGTTGGCAATCATGTCGGTCGGGCCCCATTCGCAGGCGAAGGAGACGACGGGGAGGCCTGCGGCCATCGCTTCAAGCAGGGCGATGCCCCAGCCTTCGTAGCGGGATGACAGGACGAAGAGGTCGGCGGTTTCGACCCAGAGACCGGGTTTTGCGGTGACGCCGGGCATTTCCACCCGGTCGGCCAATCCGAGCGCGTTGCGCTGGGCTTCCAGCGCTTTTCTCGCCTCGCCTTCGCCCCAGATGACGAGCTTCCATTCGGGGTGGTCGCTGGCCACCTTTGCGAAGGCTTCGAGCAGCAGATCGAAGCCCTTTTGCTCAGTCAGGCGCCCGACGGCGGTGAGCACATTGTTGCCGCGCTTCTTTTGCCAGCCGTCGGGCAGATTGATCGCATTGGCGATCACCCGGCTGGAGCGGCGAACATTCGGCGGGAAATAGTCCAGCGCGCCCTTGGTCATCGTCACCAGCGCAAAGGCGCGCGGGTAGAGACGAAGCTGCAGCCATTTCCAGAAGGGGCCGAAGGGCTGCACCGCCGGGTTGTTGCGCTCGGACACGATCACCGGAAGCCTGAGGCCTCGTGTTGCGAGCAGCGTCAACACGTTCGTGCGCGTCAGGAAGCTCAGGACGAAGTCGGGACGGGTGCGGCTGATCGTGGAGCGCAGTCGGTAGAGCCGCCTTGCCACCAGCCAGGCGGCCCGCAGCTTGCCAGCCTTCTGAACCGGCACGTCGAGCCGCTCGATGGTGACGCGCGGATCGAGCCTGTAATAGGGTTCGGAGGTCGGCGCTTCGAGCGTAATCACCGTGACGGTGCAGCCGAGGCGGGCCCAGTGGCTGGCAACGAGACTGACGACGTGCTCGGTACCCCCGGCGCCGAGTGCAGAAACAATGATGGTTATGCGCGCGTTGGTGAGGTCGACCACTCCGATTCCTGCACTTTCGCTCCTCTCAACTCATCAAGTTATGTTACGGGTTCCTTAAATACTTCGCAATCGCTCTTTCGGCGTGCTGACTGACTTCTTCCGAAGCCAAAAAATATGCCGGCAGGGGTAGAAGCTCTGGTTGTTTGTAGTTAGCGCCAAAATCGCCGGTCCGATTGCCTTGGTCGCACAGCGCGGCCGGTGAATGCGCGAGGAACTGTCCGGCCGCCCCTGCTTCGTTGACAACAATCTAGCGCGCCTTCGGTATAGCAGGTTAGCACCAGAACTGATTCGCAGCGGGATCCGGCGACAAATGCGGTCGATAAGTGGTCCCAACAGAAGGCCGCTAACTCCGCCTCCGTGCTATACCTCTGATCGCTAGACGACGCGTTCGCGTATTCGTGCGTGGCAAAGCCGCACACGTCGCATTGCAACAGACCCTTCACATGTGTTGAAACGATGTCGCGCAGAGCGGTAAAGTAAGATAAGCCTAATATGTTCTGACGCTGGTATCAGTTTGAACCATGAGACCTGACATTGTGGCAATTGGTGCGCCTGCTGGGGGGGTAGAAGGCGTTATGGATCTCGTTGGGCGACTGCCGGAAAACCTGCCGGCCGCCGTCCTTGTGGTTCTTCACCGCTCGCCATTCCCCGATAGCTATCTGCCAGAGACTTTGAGGCAGGTGGCCCATTTGCGTGTTGTTGTGCCAATCGAGGGAGCTCTGCTCGATCCCGGGGCTTGCTTCGTCGGACCGCCGGGCAAGCTTCTGACCGTCGTGTCTGGACCTCGGACACACCTCATCGCCGACGGATATTATCGAGGATACACAATAGATGCACTGTTTACGTCACTCAGTCATAGCGCCGGGAGACGGGTGATTGGTGTAACCCTTACGGGGCTGTTGAAGGATGGAAGGCTAGGACTGAAGGCGATTAAGGAAGCTGGCGGCACTGTGGTAGTCGAGGAGCCTATAGAGACCGAGACCCCGGAAATTGACATTGGCGCGTTTTATAGCGAAATCGATTTCACTGGAACGGTTCCCGCAATTGCTGACTATATCTGCGAACGGGTACGATCAGGTTGACGAAGCTCGCGTGGGTTATGAGGTAGACCGCACGGCACCCTTCGAGAAGGGCTGCGTTCGCGATGCGGCAGCGCACCGGGGCGCCTTCGCTGTTACGCCAGAGTATTTGGAGTCGACAGTGCGTGGTTCTCGTGCCCTGTAAATCTGGATGTCGTTGACGGAGCACGGCATCGAGAAGTTTGGCCGCCTCGTCGACCAAAATGTCGCTCAAGCCATTATCTGAGCGGCCTCGTCGAGGCAGAGCCGCAGCTCGAACTCGTGACGCCGATCAACATCGTCTGCTTCCGTTACCACCCGGCACCAGAACGAACGCCGTCATCTCCGACACGACGGTACACGGCGAGCATTGGCAGCGCGTGGCAATCAACAATCACCGGACGCGGGGAGGACCTGGACCAGTTCGTGCGCGAAGTTGTGAGACTCGGAGGGGAGATCGTCGCAGGCGGCGGCATCGGCTGACACATAGTTCTGCAAGCCTCCAAGCGTCACCGGGTTGCGGCCGGTTCTTGCGCCGGCAAGGTTTCTGGCTCCGGCGTGGCTTGGAGCACGCGAACCATCTCAGCGATCGCGGCTTCCCGTTACGGATCCTTGCCGGCCGCATAGGCAAGCGGAAAGGCCACCTGCAGATCTGGCGCGATGCCCACCCCCTCAAGCCTTAGCCCGTCGCCGATGACCGCATCCGACACTGCCACTTCCAAGAGGCTGTCGTCCGGTAGCACATAAGCACGGCCGGCAAGCAGAGCGCCGACGGTCCGCTCGCCGACGAGCGGGATCCCGTGTTGCCGCAACGTATAGGCGAAAAGTTCGAGACCGCTGCGGGTTCCGTTGTCGATCAGCGCGACCACAGGCTTTTGCCAGCGGAAATTGGCAAGCGTGGCTTCGCCCCGGCGCGGAACCAACCGGAACGTTGGCGTACCGCCGACCAGAAACTCGGCTGCGTCTGCCGGCCCGCCGCCCCAGCGGCCGCGAAGGTCGACGACGAGGCCTTCAGCAGCCTTCAAGCGGCCGCTCGAAAGCGCCTCGGCGACGAGATTGAGCCCGTTTCGCGTTGAAAGGGTCCAGAGGCGCACATAGCCGATCTTCCAGCCGCCGGTCTCGACCAGTGCGATGCTCTCTTCGATCGCGCGCTCGAACATCGGAAGTGGTCGCAAGCTCTCGACCGGAACCTGCAGCGACATTGGCTCCGCATCGCGATGGCGGCGGAGCCGAAGCTCGACCGTGCGGCCGACCTTGTCTTCGAAGGATCCGATCTCATGATAAGCCTGCCCGTCGACCGAAAGGATCTCGTCGCCGACGAGGAGGCCCGCCTTCTTTGCAGCCGACCCGTCATAAACATCGCTGACGAAGCGCTGCCCGTTATCGAGTGTCGTCACCATGCCGATGCCGGGATAGCGCGCGGCGCCATCCGGCGGAAAGAGACGCCGCATATCGTCACGGATGGCGAAGCGGAAAATGTCGGCGAGCTCGAAATAGTCGATCGTGTCGGCTTTGAAACGTCCGGTATGGGAAACCCCAAGACTTGCAAGGACGGACGTGACCGCCGCATCGACGCGTGAAGCCGGGCTCGTCCTGGAAAGCGCCGCCACGGGATCCGTGATCTCCGCCTGGGCGGCGGTATTGAAACGGTCAAGCGCCTTGCCGTCATAGAAGTTCGCATTCACCAGCTCGATCACCCGGTCGAATGTCGGCTCACCGGAGCGTGGCAGCTCCGCGGCCCACGCCATAGCGGCCGTCGACATGACGAGGCTGGCGATCAACGCTGTACACCTTAGTCTCGGCCGCATGGTCGTTGCTCCGGTTTCGCGCCGCCGATTATCGACAAAAGCGCGCGCACCTGCCGGCAAAATCGCGTGATCACGCCGTGATCCCCGCCCGGCACCCCCGATCTGCCGAACCCACTGCGGCCAAACCTTTCAGGTTCGTGTCAGGTTAGGGTGGCTTGTGTGGTGCATCGATCGCTCCGGGGACAGAGGCGATTGCCCTCTCGTTTGGCGTGCTCCGGAAAAGAAAGGAAAGTGCGAATGGTTGGCAAGGCCCCGCATCTACACGTGCACGACAACAGCCACCGCCGGGACGAGGTTTTCGCCGCACCGGACCAGAATGTCGGCGACTTCGCCTTCAATGCAACCGTGGCCGCCGTCTTCGACGACATGGTCAGCCGATCGGTTCCCTACTACGGCGAAATCCAGCGGATGGTTTGCGAACTCGCCAGCGACTTTGCCGAAGCCGATACCAACCTCTACGACATCGGTTGCTCGACCGCGACGACGCTGCTCGGGCTCGACGCCATGGTTGATCCCGCCGTGCGCTTCGTCGGCATCGACAACGCTCCCGACATGATCGAGAAGGCGAAGGAAAAGATCGTCCAGGCAAATTCCAACCGGGCGATTGATCTGAGGGGCGGCGACCTGCACCACGGCATCGAAATCCACAATGCCAGCGTCGTCCTGATGCTTCTGACCCTGCAGTTCGTGCGCCCCCTCTACCGCGAGCGCGTCATGCGCTCGATCTATGACGGCCTCAACGAGCGCGGCGCTCTGCTGCTCGTCGAGAAGCTGACCAGCGAGGACTCGACGTTCAACCGCTTGTTCATCGAGCACTACTACGACTACAAGCGCCGCAACGGCTATTCCGAGATCGAGATCGCCAGGAAGCGCGAGGCGCTTGAAAACGTCCTCATTCCGTACCGCCTGGAGGAAAATTTCCAGCTACTGAAGGAAGTGGGTTTCCGCAGCGTCGAGGTCTTTTTCCGCTGGTATAATTTCTGCGGCATTGTCGCGATCAAGTAGGCCGGACCGACCATGATCGCGATCGGCAATTTTCTCTTCCGCTTCCGCAACCAGCTTTTTCCCGCGATCATCGTGGTGTTGTTCCTGCTGATGCCGCCGCCGGCATTGGTGTTGGACAACCCGCTGCTGACGCTGGCCAAGGATGCGGTCGCGATCCTTGTCATTCTGGCCGGCCTCGCGCTTCGCGCGACGGTCGTCGGCTATAAGTATATCCAGCGTGGCGGCCTGAGAAAGAAGGTCTACGCCAAGGACCTGGTAACCGAGGGCATGTTCGGCGTTTGTCGGAACCCGCTCTATGTCGGCAACATGCTGCTCTACTGCGGCGTTTTCCTGCTGCACGGCAACCCGCTGCTCATCGTGATCGGCATCGGGCTCTTTGCCTTCATGTACCAATGCATCGTCTATGCGGAGGAGGCTTTTCTGCTTCGCACCTTCGGCGAAGCCTATCAGGCCTATTGCCGTGACGTGCCGCGCTGGGCGCTGCGCCTTTCAAACTTCAGCAAATCCACGGAAGGAATGGCGTTCAACATCAGACGTGTCGTCGGCAAGGATTACTCGACCGTCTCGGCGGCCATGATCGCGGTGCTTGCGACGGAGATGTACAAGCTCGCGACCTACGAGCCATCAGGCCGGAATGTTGGCGTGCTGGCCGTTCTTGGCGGCGCGATGGCTCTGGTCGGGATCGCGACGGCGGTGATCAGCTACAAGAAGAGGCGCGGGGCCTTTCGCGATCCCGTCGCCTCCTGAAATCCTCCCATTCTTGCGCCCTGTATGCGGCGGCCGAGACGGGCAGCCTCACCGCATTTCGCCGCTTGGGCGCTCAAGGACTTGACGGCCATCCCCGATCGACCCTAGGCAAGGACGAACAAGTGTCCGGTGATATCTTGAGAGTCCTACTAGTCGAAGACGATCAGGTTCTGGGGGAGGCGCTGCGCGACCATGTCGCCGCCGCCGGCCACGCGGTCGATTGGTTCAAGCGCATCCTCGATGCGGTGGCGGCGACCGATACGGTAACCTACGGACTGATCCTGCTCGATCTGCGATTGCCCGATGGCGAAGGGCTGACGCTCCTGCGCTCTCTCCGCGCGCGCGGCGACGGCACGCCCGTAATCATTCTGACGGCGCACGACCAGATATCCGACCGGATCGAGGGGCTCAACAGCGGGGCGGACGACTATCTGGTCAAGCCCTTCGATCTCAATGAACTGACGGCCCGCATGCTGGCCGTTTCCAGGCGCTATACGGGCAACGCGACGCCGACGGTCAAGCTGCCCGGCATCGAGATCGACCAGGTTCACCGCAAGATCGCCGTTAATGGCGACAGCCAGAGCCTGAGCGCTCGGGAATGGGCCGTTTTGGACAAGCTGGCCGCGCATCCCGGCGCCCTCGTGTCGAAGGCGCAGTTGCACGATGCGCTTTACGCCTTCGGTGCCGAGATCGAAAGCAATACGGTCGAGGTCTATATCAGCCGCCTGCGCAAGAAGATCGGGCCTGACCGGATCGAGACCGTGCGCGGCCTCGGCTACTGCCTCAGGTGATCGCATGTCCGACAAGAAGAGCATGACCCGCAGACTGGCCATTGCGCTCACCAGCGTGGTCGCCCTCTTTTGGTTTGTCGCGCTCGGGCTTGGCGTCTATGTGATGCAGGACGAGTTCACCGAAATCTTCGACAGCGGCGTGCAGGAAACCGCCGAACGATTGTTGCAGATCGTGGCTAACGAGACGACGAGGGACGCGCCCAGCGGCTTGGCCCAGGCGTCGGTTACGGCGCCCGCGCTCAATTCGCAATTCCTTACCTACCAGGTGCGCGACCGCGACGGCCGCGTTCTCTTTGACGACGGCGCGCCGGAGCCCTTCGCGGTTCCCCTTGCGACCGGCTTCTCGCAGACCCCCACCCATCGGATCTATACGGCCGGAACGACTGACGGATCACTCTATGTGCAAGTTGCCGATGCGATCGAACATCGCACAGAAGCGCTCATGGAAGGCGGAACGGCGCTGCTTTTGCCGCTGCTCGTGCTGATACCGGGCAGTATCCTTGCGATCGTCTTCGTCGTTCGCAGCACGCTGTCGCCCGTGTCGCAGCTGCGCGACGATATCCTGACCAAGGACAGCGGTAATCTGGCGCCGATCGACGAAGCGACGCTGCCGCGCGAACTGCGGGCGATCGCGCGTTCCGTGAACCTGCTTCTGGCGCGGCTGAAGGCGGGCCTAGAGGCGGAGAGGGAATTCACCTCGAACAGCGCCCATGAGCTGCGGACCCCGATTGCCGGTGCGCTCGCGCAGACCCAACGGCTGGCGCGCGAGGTGCCGCCGGCATACCAACCGCGAACCGCCCAGATTGAACGTGCGCTCGTGCATCTGAGCCGGCTTGCCGAGAAGTTGCTGCAGATGTCGCGCGCCGAAGCGGAGATTGCCATTTCGGACGAGCAGCACGATCTGCTGCCGGTGTTGATGGTCGTGATGCAGGATCTGGAGCGATCCGCGCTCGGCGCCAACCGCCTGAACGTTCAGGTCGCCAAGGGCACCGTACTTGAACGGCCGATCCGCGTGGACGCCTTTGCGATCGTCTTGCGCAATCTTCTCGAAAACGCCCTGATCCACAGTCCGCCGGGCAGCCGGGTCGATCTCCATGTCGACCGAATGGGTATCCGCGTCACGAACGAAAGCGCTGTTGTCGCCGAGGACGTCCGCGCCAACCTGACCAAGCGCTTCGTCCGCGGGCCGACCGAGGCCTCCGGTTCCGGGCTCGGGCTTGCCATCGTTGAGCGGCTGGTCGCGCAGATGCAGGGCCAATTGCTCATCGCTTCGCCGGCGCGCGGCAAGACACAGGGGTTTGAGGTCGAAGTCCGCCTTTGACGGCTGCAGGACCGGTCAATCCGGTCGCGTTTCCGTTCCTCGCAATCAAGGTCACGCGAGGAAAGGACGAACAAGCGGGACGCCTGTAACTGCGCCCCGCTGCCTCTGGATCTTACTGCTGGTCGAGCGCGCGGCTGAGGCTCAGCGCCGCGATCGTGCAGATCGCACCCGAAATCAGGTAGCCGCCGATGAAGATGATGCCAAAGCTGCTGGCAAGCCCGAGTGCCACGAGCGGCGCGAAAGCGGCGCCGACGAGCCAGGCGAGGTCCGACGTCAGAGCGGCACCCGTGTAGCGATAATACTGGGTGAAGCGCGAGGAGACGGCGCCCGAGGACTGGCCGAAGGAAAGGCCAAGGATGGCGAAGCCGATCAGGATGTAAGCGTCCTGGCCCTTGCCGCCGGCATCGAGCAGGAAGGGGGCCGAGAAGCTGAAGATCGCGATCAGGATCGCACCGATCATCAGCTGGTTGCGGCGGCCGACCCGGTCGGCAATTACGCCCGAAAGCACGATGCCGATGGCGCCGACGACGGCACCAGCGACCTGCACCCACAGGAATTCAGCCGCCGACTGGCCGCCATTGAGCGTCACCCAGCTCAAGGGGAAAATGGTGACGAGGTGGAACATTGCGAAGCTTGCGAGCGGCACGAAGGCGCCGAGCACGACGTCGATGCTGTGCTTGCTCAGCATCTCGAAGATCGGCCGCGCCTCAAGCTCCTTGGCTTCCATGGCGGCGCCGAATTCCTTGCTGGCGACGATGCGCAGGCGCGCGAAAAGCGCCACGACGTTGATCGCAAAGGCGACGAAGAACGGATAGCGCCAGCCCCAGGCGAGGAAATCTTCCTGCGAAAGGTTGCTGACGAAATAACCGAAGAGGATGCTCGCAAGCGCAAAGCCGATCGGCGCGCCGAGCTGCGGGATCATCGCGTACCAGCCGCGGTGATTCTGCGGCGCATTGAGGTTCAGCAGCGATGCGAGGCCGTCCCAGGCGCCGCCGAGCGCAAAGCCCTGGCCCAGCCGGAACAGCGCCAATAGCGCCACCGCCCAATATCCGATTGTGTCATAGCCGGGCAGGAAGGCGATTGACGCCGTCGAGCCACCGAGAATGACGAGCGCGATCGTCAGCTTCGTGCCGCGCCCGTAGTTGCGGTCGACCCACATGAAGACGAAGGAGCCGACCGGGCGGGCGAGGAAAGCGAGCGGGAACAGCGCGAAGGACATGAGCGTCGCGGTGACCGCATTGGGCGCGAACGGGAAAATCAGCTTCGGAAAAACGAGGATCGAGCCGAGGCCGTAGACGAAGAAGTCGAAGAATTCCGAGGTTCGTCCAATGACCACGCCGATGGCGATGCTGCCCGGGGACAGAGGCTTGTCGTCCTCGTGAATGCGACGTGCATCCCGCTCGAGACCAGACGATGTTGGGTTAGCGACCGAAACCATGAATTTCTCCGACGATCGAACGTCTTGTCGTTAGAGTGTTGACCAATTGGCGTCTGATATCAAGAATGCCGTGCACGTACCTGCGCACATGCCTCATTCGAGTTCGTGCCTAACGTTCGCTGGAACAGCCGGCATCGAACCGACAATATGCCTTTGCGCCCGTACAAACGCGCATAGAGCGATACGGTCGTCACTGCACTGCGGCAAAATGTTGCGCTGCGACGATGGACCTCACTTCCATGCCCGATCATGCCCGAGTAATGCCGACTAGACAAAACGCAAGTTGAGGCCGCAATGCCGAAGCCATACAGTTTAGCCGGACGATCGACGATTGCCGTCCTGTTGCTCTCCGTCCTCTCGGGATGCAACATGGTGGTCATGTCGCCTTCCGGTGATATCGCCGCGCAGCAGCGGGATCTGATCGTTATTTCGACGGTCCTGATGCTGTTGATCATCGTTCCCGTCCTTTTCCTGACGCTGTTCTTTGCCTGGCGCTATCGCCAGTCGAACACGGCCGCCAAGTATGATCCGGAATGGCACCATTCCACCGGCCTCGAAGTCATCATCTGGTCGGCTCCGCTCGCGATCATCATCGCGCTCGGCGCGATCACCTGGGTCAGCACCCATAAGCTCGACCCCTATCGACCGCTCGATCGGATCGATGCGGCGCGCCCGGTGACCGAAGAGATGAAGCCAATCACGGTCGAAGTCGTCGCGCTCGACTGGAAATGGCTGTTCTTCTATCCGGAATACGGTATTGCCACGGTCAATGAGATGGCGGCGCCGGTCGACGTGCCGATCAACTTCAAGATCACTGCCTCGTCGGTGATGAACTCGTTCTACGTTCCGGCGCTCGCCGGCATGATCTACGCCATGCCCGGCATGCAGACCAAGCTGCACGCCGTCATCAACAAGGCCGGCGAATACGAGGGCCTCTCGTCCAACTACAGCGGCGACGGCTTCTCGCACATGCGCTTCAAGTTCCACGGTGTGGACCAGGCGGGCTTTGACGCCTGGGTTGCCCGCGTCAAGCAGAACGGTACGATGCTCAATCGCGACGCCTACCTGAAGCTCGAAAAGCCGAGCGCGAAGGAGCCGGTGCGCTACTACGCTTCCGTCGAAAACGGCCTCTATGAAGCCGTTCTCAACATGTGCGTGCGCGAAGGCCAGATGTGCATGAAGGACATGATGCACATCGACATGATGGGCGGAGCCGGCGTCGAAAGCCATGAGAACCGCGCCAAGCTCGAGCATGACAACCGCCATACGGGCGGAGTGACCGAAGCGGCCGCACCGGCCGCGACCTTCCCCGAAACCGGTAACCCCGCCAAGAGCGAGGAACCGGCCGAAGGCGTCAAGGAAGGGCAGCCGGCGCCGATGAACCACGACATGCACAAGACGCAGTAGGACTTTCGCGCGCTCGCCGGGTTTGATCCAGCGGGCGCCAGGGCCCTTCGGGCCGCAATTCGAGACATATTGGAAGACCCATGTTTGGTGACACCAGCCTCACGCAATTCATCTTCGGGCGGCTTACCTGGGAAGCGATCCCATACCACGAGCCGATCCTTGTTGTGACCTTCGCAGCCGTTGCCGTCGGCGGCCTGGCGATCCTCGCGCTGATCACGAAGTACAAGCTCTGGGGCTATCTCTGGAACGAGTGGTTCACGTCGGTCGATCACAAGAAGATCGGCATCATGTACATCATCCTGGCGATCGTCATGCTTTTGCGTGGATTTGCCGACGCGATCATGATGCGCATACAGCAGGCGATCGCCTTCAACGGCAACGAAGGCTATCTCAACCCGCACCACTACGACCAGATCTTCACTGCCCACGGCGTGATCATGATCTTCTTCGTGGCGATGCCCTTCGTCACCGGTTTCATGAACTATGTCGTGCCGCTGCAGATCGGCGCGCGCGACGTCTCGTTCCCCTTCCTCAACAATTTCTCGTTCTGGATGACGACGGGCGGTGCGGTCATCATCATGATGTCGCTGTTCGTCGGTGAATTCGCGCGCACCGGCTGGCTCGCCTATCCGCCGCTATCGGGTGCTGACTACAGTCCCGGCGTCGGCGTCGATTATTACATCTGGGGCCTACAGGTGGCGGGCGTCGGGACGACCTTATCCGGCATCAACCTGATCGCCACCATCGTGAAGATGCGTGCTCCGGGCATGACCTTCATGAAGATGCCGGTCTTCACCTGGACGTCGCTCTGCACCAACATCCTCATCGTCGCGACCTTCCCGATCCTGACGGCGACGCTTGCGCTGTTGTCGCTCGACCGCTACCTCGGCTTCAACTTCTTCACCAATGACCTTGGTGGCAATCCGATGATGTACATCAACCTCATCTGGATCTGGGGCCACCCGGAAGTCTACATTCTCGTACTGCCGGCCTTCGGCATCTTCTCCGAAGTCGTCGCGACCTTCTGCGGCAAGCGCCTCTTCGGTTATACGTCGATGGTCTACGCCACCTGCGTGATCATGATCCTGTCCTACCTGGTGTGGCTGCATCACTTCTTCACCATGGGTTCGGGTGCTTCGGTGAACGCCTTCTTCGGCATCACCACGATGATCATCTCGATCCCGACCGGGGCGAAGATGTTCAATTGGCTGTTCACCATGTATCGCGGGCGTATCCGCTACGAACTGCCGATGCTGTGGACGATCGGTTTCATGGTGACCTTCGTCATCGGCGGCATGACCGGCGTCATGCTGGCGATCCCGCCGGCCGACTTCGTGCTGCACAACTCGCTTTTCCTGATTGCCCACTTCCACAACGTCATCATCGGCGGTGTGCTGTTCGGGCTGATGGCCGGCCTTGTCTACTGGTGGCCAAAGGCCTTCGGCTACAAACTGGACCCCTTCTGGGGCAAGATGAGCTTCTGGTTCTGGCAGATCGGCTTCTTCTTCGCCTTCATGCCGCTCTACGTGCTCGGCCTTATGGGCGTCACCCGCCGCGTCAGCCAGTTCGAGGATCCCTCGCTGCAGATCTGGTTCATCATCGCCGCTTTCGGTGCGGTCCTGATCGCCATCGGCATCGCGTCCTTCATCATTCAGCTTGTCGTGAGCTTCCTGCGTCGCGACCAACTGCGTGAAACCTCGGGCGATGCCTGGGATGGACGCACGCTCGAGTGGTCGACCTCGTCGCCGCCGCCGGACTACAACTTCGCCTTCACGCCCGTCGTTCACGACCACGACAGCTGGTACGACATGAAGAACCGGGGTTACGAGCGTCCGCTCGAAGGCTTCAAGCCGATCCACATGCCGAAGAACACCGGCACTGGCATCATCCTCTCCGGCATCAGCGTCGTGCTCGCCTTCGCGTTGATCTGGTACATCTGGTGGCTGGCGGCGGTATCCTTCATCGCCCTGATCGCGGTCTCCATCGGCCATACCTTCAACTACAACCGTGATTTCTTCATTCCCGCGGAAACCGTCGCGGCGACCGAAGACGCACGCTCGAAACTGCTTGCGGAACGGATCTGAAACGATGAGCCAAACCCAAGTCCAAGAAACAGAAAAGCCGCAGTTCTACCTGAAGGAAGAGCATCACCCGGAGCACAGCACCATGCTGGGCTTCTGGCTCTACCTGATGAGCGACTGCCTGATCTTCGCCGTTCTCTTCGCCACGCACGGTGTGGTCGGGCGCAACTACGCGGCAGGTCCCGCACCGGCGGACCTTTTCGACCTCAACCTGATTGCCATCAACACGGCGATGCTTTTGTTCTCGTCGATCACCTATGGCTTTGCCATGCTTCAGATGGAGCGCAACGCCAAGATGGAGACGCTGTTCTGGCTCGGCGTCACCGGCGTGTTCGGCGCGGTCTTCCTATCGCTCGAGCTCTATGAGTTCTACCACCTGATCCACGAGGGTGCCGGTCCGACACGTTCGGCTTTCCTGTCCTCGTTCTTCACGCTGGTCGGCACGCACGGGCTGCACGTCACCTTCGGCATCATCTGGCTGATCACGCTGATGGTCCAGGTCAAAAAACATGGATTGAACCCGGAAAACCGCCGGCGCCTGATGTGCCTCTCCATGTTCTGGCACTTCCTCGACGTCATCTGGATCGGCGTCTTTTCCTTCGTCTATCTGTTGGGAGTACTCGGATGAGTTCGCAGCATCCTGGCCACGAAAGCGCGTTCGAGCCGCACCACGCGCACAGCCATCCGGGTGACGCTGCCGGCCACGGTTCGTTCAAGAGCTACATGACGGGCTTCATCCTGTCGGTCATCCTGACGGCGATCCCGTTCTGGCTGGTCATGAGCGGCGCGCTTGACAGCAAGTTGCTGACGGCCGTGCTCGTCATGGGCATCGGTGTCGTGCAGATCGTCGTGCACGTCATCTACTTCCTGCACATGAACGCCCGTTCGGAAGGCGGCTGGACGCTGATGGCGCTGATCTTCACGATCATCATCGTCGGCATCGCGCTCGCCGGTTCGCTCTGGGTCATGCATCACCTCAATACGAACATGATGCCGATGACCCACGAGATGATGAAGAACATGCCCTGATCAGGGGCGGGCAGGCGCGAACATGACCGGCGGCCGCGACGTGAAAGGGGAGGGTGCGAAATCATCCTCTCGCGCCAGGTTCCTTCTGACCGGCGCGCTCCTGTTTCTTTGCGCCATCTTCGTGGCGCTCGGGACCTGGCAGATCCAGCGGCTCTTCTGGAAGCTCGATCTGATCGCTCGCGTCGATGCGCGTGTGCACGCTGACGCCGTCCCGGCCCCGTCGCGGCCGGACTGGGGTGGCATCACCCGAGAGAACGACGAATACCTTCGCGTCACGGCAACGGGTACCTTTAGCCACGACAAGTCGGTTCTGGTGCAGGCCGTAACCGAGCGGGGCGCCGGGTTCTGGGTGTTGACGCCGATGCGCCGCGCAGACGGCACGACGGTTCTCGTCAATCGCGGCTTCGTGCCCGCCGACCGGCGCGATCGGACTGCCCGCGCCGAAGGCGAAACGCCTGGGACCACCGGGATCACCGGGCTCTTGCGCATCAGCGAACCCGGCGGCGCCTTTCTTCGCTCCAACGATCCGGCTGGCGATCGCTGGTTTTCCCGCGATGTTGCGGCAATCGCGGCAGCAAAAGGGCTGACGGATGTCGCGCCCTATTTCATCGACGCGGACGCGACGCCAAACCCAGGTGGCCTACCGATCGGCGGTCTCACAGTCGTTAGCTTCCGCAACAGCCATCTTGTCTACGCGCTGACCTGGTTCGTACTGGCGGGCATGAGCGTGGGGGGCGTATACATCGTCCGTCGAAGGTCGACGAGTTCACATTAGTGAGGCGTCAGGTCGCGCCACCGCGCGTTGGTGTCGTTCACGATTCCGGCCACGGCAGACGGTCGCCGAGGGGCCTGTAGCGGGCGGTGGGCTGTACTCGCGTGGGTCGGTGATTCTGGTCCGTCATGTGCTTAAAGTTCGGGTAACAGCATCGACCGAGAAACCGTAATTACCATGAGTTGCAATGCGCGTAAGGTGAGTCCGGAAACGGCGAAAATCCACCTTCCAGACGTCAAAACTGTGGCAAGTAAGCCACATAGATTGTTCGCATCGCGCTTTCCGCAACAATGAAGAGTTGCAAGATTGACTCTCTCCCCGGCGCTTCATTAGCTGCCTCCGCCGGGTGGGGCCCGGCATTTTTTGGGGGTGTTCATGGGGCTGTGGGCTGGCAACGCCACGGACGGACGATCGTTTTCGTCCGCTTTTTTGCGTGGAGCTTTTCTGTCGTTTTTCGGCGCAATGGCCATGCTGTTGGCTTCGGCTTTCGGCGCCTCGGCTCAATCCGTGGAAATATCCGCGAACCCCACGACATTCAATGCGCTCGGTGACACGATCAATTTCACCTATGTGATCAATCCTGGATCCTACACGATTACAGGTGTTGATGCCGCCACCAGCGCGATCAAGGGGGTTGCCGTTTCATGCGGTCCGGTCGGTAGCGGCACTTCGCCGATAACCTGTACCGGCTCCTATCGGGTCGATGCCAATGACGTGATGTCCGGGCAGTTTTCCGACTTTGTTCAATTCGCCGGAGGGCGCATCGGCGGCAACGGGAGATTCACCGCCACCAGCCCGACGATCGTCGTGCGTGCGGCAAGCGGTGGTCCGGTTGTGCTCGACGTGGCTTCCTCGCCCAATCCCTCCCGACCCGGAGATCCGGTATCTGTAACCGCCACGGTATCCTCCATGGGCTGCAACGCCGGCCAGTCGCCGCCCGGAAACGTGACGATCACGATCGGATCGCAGTCGACGACCCTTGGGCTGACCCCGACCGGGCCGGTCAGCACGGCATCGTCTGCGACCTTCCAGACATCGACGCTGCCGCTCGGACAGCATGCAGTTTCCGCCAGCTACGGTGGCGGCAGTGGTTGCAGCACGGGCACTGCGACCGGCGCCAGCCATTGGGTCGACACCAAGCCGACGGTCACAATCAACCAGGCAGGCTCGCAATCCGATCCCAGCGCCAAGACATCCATCGCTTTCGATGTGGTGTTCAGCAAACCCGTCACGGGCTTTTCCGCTGGCGACGTCCAGATTTCCGGCACTGCCGGCGCGACGACGGCGAGCGTTTCGGGTTCGGGCGCCAATTACACCGTTTCGGTCAGCGGGATGACGCAGGCCGGCACGGTCATGGCGTCCATACCCGCCGGCAAGGCCACGAGCGTGGCGGGCTTTACCAACGACCCATCCACCAGCACCGACAATTCGGTTAACTACGCCCCGATCGCGATCTCGACGACAACGCTGCCAAACCCGGTCTACAACCAGCCCTATGCCGGGCAAGCGCTGAGTGCCACCGGGGGATCGGGCGCATTGAGTTTTGCACGGACAGCCGGTGCACTGCCCGCCGGCATGTCGATCTCGAGCAGCGGCGTCGTTTCCGGCACGCCAACGGCAAGCGGACCGTTCAATTTCACGGTGACAGCAACCGATCCCGAAGGCTCGACCGCCTCGCGCGCCTTCTCCATCACCATCGCTGCGCCGACGATCGCGCTCTCGCCGGCGACGCTTCCTGATCCGACCGCTGGCACCGCCTATTCGCAAACGCTCACGGCGTCCGGCGGCGCAAGCCCGTACACATTCGCCGTCACGCAAAATGCCTTGCCGGGCGGAATGACGCTCGCAAGCAATGGTGTCTTGTCGGGGACTGCAACGATCGGTGGCGCCTTCACCTTCACCGTTGAGGCAACGGACGCCTATGGAGCGACCGGGACCCAGGTCTTCACCGTCGACGTTGCGCCGACGGTCCCCGACGTGCCGACCATCGGTACCGCTGTGGAGGGTGACGGTTATGTGGACGTGTCATTCACCGCTCCGGCGTCGAACGGCGGCGCAACGATCACGGGCTATACCGTGACGTCGAACCCCGGCGGCATGACGGCCACGGATACGACGAGCCCGATCAGGGTGACTGGCCTGACCAACGGCACGAGCTATACGTTCACCGTGACCGCCACCAACAGCGCCGGGACAAGCACCGCGTCGGCCGCCTCCAATGTGGTGACGCCGCGATCCGCACAGACGATCACGTTCGCCAATCCGGGTACGCAGGCGTTCGGCACGTCACCGACATTGACGGCGACGGCGAGTTCCAGCCTGGCTGTTGCCTTTACCTCGTCGACTGCCGGCGTGTGCACGGTGACGCCCGAGGGCGATCTGACCTTCCATCAGGCCGGCAGTTGCACCATCGCAGCCGATCAGGTGGGGAACGGAACGTACCTGGCTGCACCGACAGTCTCACAGACGTTCACGGTCGATGCCGTCGTACCCGGCGCACCGACGATCGGAACCGCAACCGCCGATGTCGCTTCGGCATCCGTCGCCTTCAGTGCGCCAGCAAGTATCGGTGGCGCGTCGATCACCGGCTACACCGTGACGTCGAACCCGGGTGGTTTTGTCGGAACAGGGCCGTCGAGCCCGGTCGTGGTGACGGGTCTCAGCAATGGGACCAGCTATACGTTTACGGTGACGGCAACCAACAGTGCCGGTGCGGGGCCAGCGTCGGCGGCCTCGAACGCCGTCACGCCGCGCGCAACCCAGACGATCACCTTTGCCAATCCGGGCGCGCAGACGTACGGGACCACGCCGACATTGACGGCATCGTCGGACGCGAGTTTGCCCGTTGCCTTCACATCCTCGACCGCGGCCGTGTGCACGATCACGCCGGGTGGCAGCATGTCCTTCCACAGCGCGGGGACCTGCACGATTGCTGCCGACCAGGGCGGCGACGGCACCTATCTGCCTGCGACAACGGTCACCCAGAGCTTTACCGTCAACGCAGTTGTTCCGGACGCCCCGACGGTGGGCACGGCTATCGCTGGCGACGGCGAGGTGTCTGTCAATTTTTCCGCGCCGGTAAGCGCCGGCGGGGCATCGATCACCGGGTACACGGTCACGTCCAATCCCGGTGGTTTTGTCGGAACGGGCACGTCGAGCCCGGTCACGGTCGGCAGTCTCAGCAACGGCACCAGCTACACGTTCACGGTGACGGCGACCAATGCTGTCGGCACGGGACCGGCCTCCGGTGTGTCGAACACGGTGACGCCCAAGGCGCCACAGACGATCACCTTCGCCAATCCCGGCCCGCAGGACTATGCAACGCCGGTGACCCTTTCGGCGAGCGCCAGTTCCGCTCTGCCGGTCACGTTCCAATCGCTGACGACCCCCGTCTGCGTCGTCACGTCAACCGGCGATGTCACATTCCGCAATGGCGGCACCTGCACCATCGAGGCCTCGCAGGCGGGTGACAGCGCTTACCTGGCCGCGTCCAATGTGAGCCAGTCCTTCCTCGTCTCCGCGCCGATATTCGCCTTCACGCCGGCGGCCGGCGCTTTGCCGACCGCAACCGTGGCAACGACCTACAGCCAGAGCTTCACGGCCAATGGCGGCACGGCGGCCTACAGCTACGCCTTGGCCAGCGGCGTGTTTCCGGCCGGACTTTCGCTCGACGCTGCCGGTACGCTGTCCGGCACGCCAACGGCGGACGGCAGCTTCACCTTTACGGTTCAGGCGACCGATACCCATGGCGCGACCGCAACCAGCGGCAGCTATAGCCTGGAGGTTCGCATCCAGGCGCCGATCGCCAACGCCACGACGGCAACCGTTGCCGCCAACTCGTCGGCCAACGGGAT
This sequence comes from Ensifer sp. SL37, assembly GCF_026672675.1. Taxonomy (NCBI): domain Bacteria; kingdom Pseudomonadati; phylum Pseudomonadota; class Alphaproteobacteria; order Hyphomicrobiales; family Rhizobiaceae; genus Ensifer; species Ensifer sp. SL37. The sequence continues at coordinate 1,707,433 of NZ_JAPPRN010000001.1, forward strand.
TACACCAAACCTTACGGGCGGCACGGCCGCTTCGGTCGCTATCGCAGCGCCCCCATCGCACGGCACGGCCACGGTCGCGGGTAACACATTAATCTATACGCCGGCGGCCGGCTTCTCCGGCGTCGACAGCTTCACCTACACGGCGGCGAATACGACCGGAACGTCCGCTGCAGCGACGGTCACGGTGACGGTGTCTCCGCCGACATTCGCCTTCACGCCGGCTGCGGGTGCGCTTGCCGGTGCGACCGTTGCAGACGCCTATAACCTGGCGATCGTCGCCGCCAACGGAACGGCTCCCTACACCTATGCGGTCACCGGTGGTGCACTTCCGGCCGGCTTGACGCTTGCTGCCGACGGTCGCCTGTCCGGAACGCCGACCGCCGATGGAGCGGCAACGTTCACGGTGACGGCGACCGACGCGAACAATGCGACGGGCACCGCGAACTATAGTCTCGCGGTCGCCGTCGACGCGCCATCGGCCGGTCCGGTTGCAGCGACTGTTGCTGCGAACTCCAGCCCAAATGCCATCAGCCTCAGTCTGACGGGCGGGGCGGCAACATCTGTGGCGATCGCCACCGCGCCCGCGCATGGCACAGCTACGGCGACGGGGACAACGATCCTCTACACGCCTGATGCCGGCTATTCGGGCGCTGACAGCTTCACCTATACGGCAACGAACGCGACCGGCACGTCGGCGCCTTCAACCGTTTCGGTCACGGTCAAGCCGCCGATGCTGGTGTTGTCGCCGGCAGGCGGGGCGCTTGCCAACGGCGTGCCCGGCGTTTCCTACAGCCAGAACATCTCAGCCAGCGCCGGCACGGCCCCCTACAACTACGCGGTCTCGTCGGGTGCTCTGCCGGGCGATCTGTCGCTCGATGCCTCAAGCGGGACGATCTCGGGACGACCTTCGGCCGACGGCGATTTCGGCTTCACCGTGACGGCGACCGATGCCAATGGCGCGACAGGCCAGGCCAGCTATCAGATCGCCGTTGCCTCCGCCCGTTTCGTCTTTACCCCGTCGGCCGGCGGGCTTCCCGACGCGATGGTCGGCGAAGCCTATTCCCAACGCGTCTCGGCGACCGGTGGCACCGGCGCGCTGGTCTACAGCCTCAAGAGCGGCGCCCTGCCGAATGGCATGGTGCTGAATATCTCCACTGGCGAATTGACCGGACCGCTCGCGGCCGATGCGGTGCCCGACAGCTATCACTTCACCATTGCTGTGACTGACAGCCGTGGCGCCAGCGGTTCGGCCGCCTATACGCTGAAACTGAACGCTCGTGCGGTGACGGTGCCCAATGTCGTCGTCGAGGTTCCCGCCGGTTCGACGCCGAAGGATGTCTATCTCAACGGTGGCGCCACCGGCGGTCCGTTCACCGACGCATCGGTTGCCTCGGTCTCGCCGCCCTTTGCCGGCACGGCCGAAATCATCGAAGGCGAGCTTGCCGCTGCCACCAGCTTCACGCCGGTCGGCTTCTATCTGAAGTTCACGCCGAACCCGTCCTATTCCGGCTCGGCGGTGGTCAGTTATACGCTCAGGAGCGCGCTCGGCTCGTCCAATATTGGCTCCGTCACCTACAGAATAGCGCTCGATCGGGTGGCTGCCGGCGAAGAGATCGACGGGCTGGTGCGCGATTTCGTGCGCAACCGCCAGAACCTGTTGTCGTCGACGGTCAAGGTGCCGGGACTGATCGAACGGCGACGGGCGGCCGCCAGTACCGATCCGGTGACAACGGCGGTGACGCCGTCGGAGAAGGGCGCCCGCCTCGGCTTTTCCTCCAGCCTGTCGCAGATCCAGGCGGCGCGCGATGCCGCCGATGCAGCGGCAGCCGGACAAAACTTCGTCGCCACCGACCGGCCGTTCGACATCTGGGTGAACGGCAGCTTCCTGTTCCACAAGGATGAAGACGACAGAAACGACAAGTGGGGCAATTTCGCCCTGTTCTCGCTCGGCGCCGACTATCTCCTGAGCGATCGGGCGCTCATCGGCCTCTCGTTCCACTACGACTACATGACCGATCCGACCGACGCGGATGCCGAGCTTAAAGGCAACGGCTGGCTGGCCGGTCCTTATGCCTCGTTCGAGATCGGCCAGGGCGTCTTCCTCGACGCCAACCTGCTCTATGGCGGTTCGTCCAACGACATCGACACCGGCATCTTCACCGGCACGTTCGACACCACCCGCTGGATGGCGGACGTCAAGCTGACCGGCGAATGGCAACTGGATGAGGCGACGGTGCTGATGCCGAAGCTGAGAGCCGTCTACTTCAATGAAGAGACCGACGATTACACCGTCAAGAACGGACTCGGCGAGGCCATCGATCTCAAGGGCTTCATCGAGGAACAGGCCCGTCTTAGCATCGGCTTCGACGTCGAACGCACGCTGGAGCTGGAAAACGGGCTGATCCTGTCGCCGACGGTCGGCGCCGATGTCGGCTTTGCCTCGCTTGACGGCGAGGGTCTGTTCGGGCGGGTGTCGGCCGGGCTTGCGCTCAGCAACAACGACAACTGGGACATCGACTTCTCGCTGCTCTTCAACATCGAGGGCGACGGCTCGAAGTCGGCCGGTGCCAAGGTCGGCGCCCGCGTCCGGTTCTGATCGCGCGCAACCGGTTCGGGCAGCCAGGCCGCCCGAACCGGCGCTCCACCGCTTTCTTTCCGCTCCCGGATATGCACCGGCCCATGTGCGTTCTGACCGTTTAAATCGCGTTGGAAATATTACGGGCTTCCGTCAAACATTAAAGATGAGTAATAGAGGAAGGAATTAGCCGGAGGCGTCGCCTCGTCCCTTGAGCATTGGATACGCCTAGATGTCGTTTCAGCCGCGGATGCAGAACAAGATTTCCGGGTTCAAGGTGATCGGCGGACTCCACCGGCGGGAATGGAACGGGATTATCGCCGATGTCTGGGACGTGGAATGCGAGGCGAGGGCAGGTGGCCACTATCTCTCCGATGATCCGCGCATGTTCATCGTGCTCGACGCTGAGGGCGGTAGCCGTTGCAACGTCAGGCTTTCGCCCGATGGGCGCGGCGCGGTCGAGAACGAGCGCCAGCAGGCGCTTTCCTATATCCCGGCGGGCATGGAAATCTGGGCGGACATGGTCGATGTCAGGCGTATCCGCCACCTCGACCTGCATTTCAATCTCGAGGTTCTCGGCCGACGGCTGGAGGAGGAGCTCGATGCGGGGCGATGCGACACGCCACGGCTGATGTTTTACGACGAACGCTTCCTGCAGCTTGCACAGCTGATCGCCGCCGAGTGCCTCAATCCGCAGCCCTTGCACGATCTCTACGGCGATGGCCTGACGGTCGCATTGTTCATCGACCTGATGAAGCTTAATCGCAGCGATGGCCGCAAACGCAGCGCGCTTGCCACCTGGCAACTCCGCCGGGCGGTCGAATACATCGAGGAGAACTGGGGGCGCAACATCCGCCTGGAGGAGCTGGCGTCCCTTGCCGGACTGTCGCAGTCGCACTTCAGTCACGCCTTC
>NZ_JAPPRN010000002.1:0-661389 GCF_026672675.1 Ensifer sp. SL37
AAAGAAGGCGAAGGTCGAGAATGGCATGCGTTTCGCCCAGAGCTGCATCCTCGGTCGCCTGCGCAAACAGACGTTCTTCTCGCTTGCCGAGGCAAACGCTGCCATCGCCGAGGTGCTGGAACGTATCAATACCCACGTCATGCGTCGCCTCGGCGTCAGCCGCAAACACCTCTTCGACACCGTCGAACGCGCCGCGCTCGCCAGCTTGCCTGCTGAGCAATACGAGTTCGCCGAATGGCGCTTTGCACGAGCTTCGACCGATTATCATGTCGAGTTCAGGAGCTTCTTCTATTCCGTCCCGCACACCCTCATCCGCCAGCAGGTCGACATCCGGGCGACAGCGCGGATGATCGAGGTCTTCCATCGCGGCAAACGTGTTGCGGTCCATCAGCGCCGCTATGGCGGGCCGCGCTATGGAACGGACCCGGCGCACATGCCGAGTTCCCACCGCCGCTATGCCGAGTGGACGCCGGAGCGCTTCCGGCGATGGGGCGCGTCGATCGGTCCGCAGACCGAAGGGCTGATCACCGCCATCCTCGCCAGCCGGCCGCATCCCGAGCAGGGCTTCAGAACATGCCTCGGCATCCTGCGCCTTTATCGCGACATCGGCCGCGAGCGCGCCGAGGCCGTTTCGGCGCGCGCCGTCGAGATCGGCGGCCTGACCTGCAAGACCATTGCCTCGCTCATCGCCACCCACAAGGCCGCCAGACATTCCACCGAACCCGCCGCCGTCATGGAACACGCAAACCTGCGTGGACCCGGCTACTTCCATTGAGGAGACACCTGATAATGCTGACCAATCCCGCCATCGACATGCTGCGCGAACTCGGCCTGACAGGCATGGCCAGTGCCTATCAGGAACTCGAGGCGCAACCGGAAGCCAGACACCTCGAGCATGGCGAATGGCTCGCGCTTCTTCTTGAGCGCGAGGGTAACCGGCCGATTGTTACCGCGGAGATTTCGCCTTGACGCGAGCGATAAGTTCTTCGTCGTCGACAAAGCTGTCGAGGAAGTCGTTCCAGGTTTCGGGCGAACGGCGAGCATCGGAGAGCATCTGGTTAAGCTCGTCGATGCCATCGTCGGTCAGTGCGGTGATTGTCTCATCGTCACCGTGCACAACGCTGATGATGTTTCCATAGGTCAGATTGTCGGAGTTTCTGACGATGGCCAGAAGGAGTTCTGGATCCTCTTCGAGCATTTCCGCGACATGGTTGATGGTGAACACATGGGTTATCGTTGCCATCAGGCGGCCTCGGCACATGTGATGATTGCAGGCCGCCAGTTCCACGGCAGCAGTTCATCGAGCCGATTGATCTTGTGATCATGGATACGGTCGAGCACGTCGGCCAGGTAGGCCTGCGGATCGATGCCGTTCATTTTTGCTGTCTCGATGATTGTCATGGCCCGTGCCAGGGTCTCCGCGCCGGTGTCGGCGCCAGCGAAGAGCCAATTTTTCCCGTTATGCAAATCTTTGCATAAAAGAAATTATGCGAAGCTTGGGATTATGCGCAGGTATCGTGGCGGAAGCAGCACGGCGGCCGTGTCCGCCACAACGATCTCAACATAATCAGAGCGACTGTAGAAAGGTCATCAGTTCGTCGGAAGCTCGGAAGCGTGCGGCAGAGGCGCCGGCGGGCTGCAGCTTCATCAGCGCTGCTCTTTCATCGTGAGGTCGGCTTCAACGTACATGTGCGTCGTTGCAGTGTCCTCGTGACCGAGCCAGAGGGCGATGACGGTGATATCCACGCCGGACTGCAGCAGATGCATCGCCGTCGTGTGGCGGATAACGTGCGGCGTTACTGCTCGACCGATGAGCGCCGGGTGCCTGCACCCAGCCACTTCGACCGCAAGCTGTAGCCTTTGCGTCACGTTCGAGCGTGTCATCCGGCCACCACTGCGGTTTGGAAGAAGCATCGCATCGGCAGGCGGCTCACCGAGCCGCCGACGCCAGCTACGAAGCAGCGAAGCCGTTGTTCGCCACAGCGGTACTGATCGATCCTTGCGACCTTTGCCATGTAAATGGACAGCCGGTTGTCCTTCGAGCACGACATCGCCCCAGCGCACGCCGATCATCTCGGAAACACGCGCGCCTGTATTGTAAAGGGTGCTGAACATGGCGCGGTCCCTCTGGCCAGCCCAAGTTCTAGCGTCCGGGGCCTCGATGATGGTGCGGATCTCATCTCTCGACAGAAAGCCGACCATGGGCCGGTCAAATCGCTTTTGCGGGATTGCGAGCGCCCGTTCGATGGTGGCCAGAGCATCGATGTCGTGGTGTCCAGCGTATTTTAGGAAAGTCCGTATTGCCGCGAGGCGCGCATTGCGACTTCGCACGCTGTTGCCACGTTCGTTCTCGAGATGATCAAGAAACGCCAGGAGCAACGGCGCGTCGAGGTCCAACAGCGCAATCGCGCTTGGTGTTCGGTGCAGTCGCTGTGCGGCAAATCCCAGGAGCAGCCTCAGCGTATCGCGATAGGCTGCAACCGTCTGACGACTGACGGCACGGTGTTGGCCAAGATGCTCGAGAAAGAAGCGCTGGACGAGGTTAGAGAGGGACGGCGCCTTGCGATCAGACATGGGCGTCCTCCCCGAGGGCGAAGCCTTCGAAACGCGATCCGGCGATAGCCATCAGATCGGGGATGCCAGTCATGTACCAATAGGTGTCTGACACTTTGGTATGACCGACATAGGTCGAGAGCGCCGCGATGGCGTTGTCGATGTCGCATCCGTCTGCTTGCCAGCGCTCCAGCCGGCGGCAGATGAAGGTGTGCCTCAGATCATGAATGCGAACGTGGGGATAGGAACCGCGCGGCACGATTCCGGCTGCGAGGCGAAGTCGTTGAAAGACGCCGTAAACGGTTCGCTTGTTGAGGCGTTGCCCACTTGCGATGGTGAAGAAAGCTTGCTCCTCCTCCAGCCTGACGAAACGCTCTCGAATATGCAGATATGAACCAAGCGCGTTGGCAACCGACAGATGAAACGGCACATGCCGAGACTTGCGGAACTTGGTCATGCGCACCGTTGCACAGCAGGCTTCGATATCGACATCGCAGCAGCGCAGGTTGATCGCCTCCGAAATGCGCAGGCCGGTTGCGGCGATCAATCCGATCAACGCCTCGAACACGACCGATCGCAGTTCACCTGCGATTGGAGCGCGCGGGCCGCGGCCATTAGGCCGAGGATCTCGTCGTCGGTATAGATATGGGGCGTCAGTCTCCGCCGCGACTTTCCGAATATCTGCGTTTCTGGAAACTCTGTCGCCGGATCCAGGCGCGTCATGTAGGCCGCAAAAGGCTTCACGACTGCCAGCCGTCCAGCCCAGGTGAAGGGGAGACTGATGCGCGACCGCTCCTTTGTCCAGCGGATGACAAGGTCGTTGGTCAGTGTGCCGCAGTCCTGCTCGTCGGCGAAACCTGCAAAGGACCTCAGCAGCCGAGCGTCGGGGCCGCTGCCCTGAAGCCGAGCATCGAGCGTTCCGCCAGATAGGCTGCGACATGCTCCGTCATTGTTGTCTTCATCGCCGTCACGCCCTCCCTGGCCAAGGAAGAGCGACAGCCGACAGCCGGTCGAAATCGATCTTGGTATAGATCTTTGACGTGTCGAGGCTGCGATGGCGTAGGATATCGGCAATGTGCTTCATCGGTGTGCCCTCACGTAGCAGTCAGAGGTGGCTCGGGAAAATTGGACAGGTCGTTAAGTGGAATTTCTGGCTGAGAGCGGCGAGAGTGCCGTAACAGGAGAATCACTTGAGCAGACGACCCCGCCGAAACCACAGCGCAGCCTTCAAGGCGCGTGTAGCCCTTGCTGCGATCCAGGGGGAGAAGACGTTATCGGAGCTTGCGCAACAATACGACGTTCACGCCAACCAGATCACGACGTGGCGAGATCAGGCGCTTGCGGGCATGACGGCGATCTTCGACACGGGATCAAAGCCGTCGGAGCCTGCGGTGGATGTAAAGACGCTGCACGCCAAGATCGGGGAGCTTTCGCTGGAGAACGATTTTTTATCCGGCGCGCTCACCAAGGCGGGACTGTTGGGGAGCGTAAAGAAATGATCGACCGCGATCACGAACTGTCCATCACCCGCCAGGCCCGAGCTTTGGGGATCAGTCGCAGCATCGTCTACTACATGCCACAACCGGCGTCGCCGGCGGATCTTGCGCTGATGCGTCGGATCGACGAGCTGCATCTGGACTACCCGTTCGCGGGCAGCCGGATGCTGCAGAAGCTTCTGACGCGCGAAGGCGTTTGACGTCGGCCGACTGCATGTGCGGACCCTGATGAAACGCATGGGGATCGCGGCGCTTTACCGCAAGCCGCGCACGTCAGCACCCGGCGATGGGCACAAGATCTATCCCTATTTGCTGCGCGCTCTGAAGGTCGATCGGCCCAACCAGGTCTGGGCAACGGATCTGACCTACATCCCGATGGCGCGCGGGTTCTGCTATTTGATCGCCATCATCGATTGGTTCACGCGCAAGGTTCTGTCGTGGCGGTTGTCGATCACCATGGACGCTGCGCCATGCGTCGAGGCTCTCGAGGAAGCGCTGGCCTGCTACGGCAAGCCCGAGATCTTCAACTCGGATCAGGGCAGCCAGTTCACCAGCCACGACTTCACAAAGGTGCTGCTCGACCACAAGATCAAGATCAGCATGGACGGCAAGGGTGCCTGGCGGGACAATGTCTTCGTCGAGCGGCTGTGGCGGTCGGTGAAATACGAAGAGGTCTACCTCATGGCCCACCGCACAGAATTCCTGACACTCCCAGGGTCGCTGTTGCACGAAAGCTCGCCGTCATTCTTCACAGCATGTGGCGTTCGCAAGCTCCATTCAAATGGGCGACCGAAAAAGAAGTGCTCGTTTAATCGCGTCTACCGTCTGCCGCTGAAACGCAGGCAGGCGGTCACGGTGTCCCGAGCGGGGACGAAGGTTGACTGAGTACGCATCTGCCAGAGTCGCTTCAAGCACGGGGTAGAGATTGTACCGTCCGCCTCCTTAGTTCGCATTTTGTGGCGGCAACGCCGACCACGGACAGAAGCATGGCCCTGCTCGTGGATAGCGAATTGACAGAACCTGCCCGATCACAGAAGCGGCATATGTTCGGAATGCTTGGAGACGGCAATCTCAGCCAGAAGGGCTTCAGTCGGCCAGCTCCCTTCCAAGAGATGCGCCGGCGCTCTGGCCTGGACGACGCCCGTTCGACCCTTGGGGCATGCGTATTTCGGGCGGATCGTGACGATCACCTCGTAGCGCGCCGGGACCCGGTCGAGCCGTTCCGTCCGATCCTCGCCGATCCGAACCATGGTGCCGCAACCGCAGGGACAAACGATGCTCTCGGGCTCGATCACGCGCTCGACCCGCGGCAGGTGTTCGGGCAGTGCACGGGCCTTACGCTCCTTGCGAGGAGCCGCCTTGTCCGGATCGGATGCGCTGGCTTCGATCTTTTTCTCGACGGCGGCGATCCGCGCCTGTGTTTCGGCAATTGCCGTTTCAAGGTCTTCCAGCGCCAGTTCCATCTGCGCCGGATCGAGCTTTTCCGATTTCGGCCCGAACTTCGTGCGCCTGTAGTCGTGAACCTGCCCCTCAAGCTTCTCGATCAGTTCCTTCAACTCGGCGATGAAGGCGTCCTTTTCGGCCACCACAGCCTGCTCATGCTGACGTGCAGAACGCTCGACCGACAGCTCGAACTGCATCGCCGCAAACGCCTTTACCACCTCTGGCGGAAGGTCCGGAAACAAGCTGAGATCAAGGGGTGATGACATGCGCCCTTATAGCAAGGCAGCACGAAAAAGCCAAACAAAACAATGCAAAGACGGCCGGATATTCACCCTGCCGCCGACGGCGCGATCACCCGTTGCACTATCACTCGCCGCCAGTCGAGCCCCTCGAACAAAGCCTCGTATTGCCCCCTGGAAAGGCGCATCGTCCCATCCTGCACCTTGGGCCAGGCAAAGCTTCCATGTTCAAGAATTTTGTAGGTCAGCACCATTCCTGTGCCATCCCACACCAGGATCTTCAGACGATCCCCGCGCTTCGACCGGAAGATCACCGTCACCCCGGAATGCGGGTCGAGCTTCAACTCGGTCTGCACCATCAGAGCCAGCGCCTGATGCCCACAGCGGAAGTCCACCGGCCGCGTTGCAATCAGGATCGGCAGTCGTTGGCCCGCGACGATCATGCCGTCCCTCGCATGGCTCGCACCAGAGCCGCCACACGTTCAACCGGCACATCGTTAGGAACCCGCATCACAACGTCTGAGCCAATCTCCAACGTCAAAACCTGCGCCTGCGGCCCGTCGGAGGCCAGCTTCGGAAGCGACAAACGATTGACAGGCTCAGGTGGCTCCGCAGCGATTGCCAGAGGCACGAATGCCGGCTCGATACCATCGTGCTCCGACAGCGTCGTTGTCGCTGCAAACGGCAGCACCAGAATGCCGTCACGCACTTGACGTCGCCAATCGGAAAGCTGGTTTGCTACAACGCCGTGACGGCGCGCGACATCCACTACTCGCACACCAGGCTCAAGGCTTTCCGCCACGATCCGAGCCTTCACATCATCCGGCCAACGCCGGTTACCGCGCCGCGGCTCAACAACCTCATAGCGACCAACAAATCCATCATCTGCCATGCAAATCTCCAGATAGTCCTGGAAACCTTCTCGCACACGCAGCAAGCCTCAAAATACAGCCAATCCAATGGGGCGGAGACGGCGCTTACCCCGAGCCCTTTGGGTCCGAAAGTACTGATCGAAGCTGCTTGGGCTCGCTGCCGGCTTCGAAATGCAAACCAAAGCGATTTCAAATCTTATTTGCCTATAGGCTAATACTTTATCAAAAGCTTACCAATCGAATACCAATATCAGAAGTGGTGGTGGACACTTACAGGTCATGAAGTCTTTGATAGGACCGAACAACGAAGGAGCGGTTGATTATCGAGCGCCTCCAGTCTTCGCGGCGAGCGAAGAACGGTTTGCTCAAACCGCTTTAAATGCGCGGTGCAGGCTCAATCATCGCGGCGTCAGACAGAAGCCTGGCCGACAAAGGATCCTTCAATGCGAAAAGCCGCGATCTCTGACGCGCGAAATCCTCATGCTGGAGACCGCGGCACCATTTTCGGTCTGTTCGGGCTGAACGGCTTGGACGTTTTCGACAACGGGAGAACGCCGATCCCGCGCATTTCGCCCCAAGAATAATTCGGTCGTGGTGGATGGCCTATGCCTCCTTAGAGCAAGCGTAATTTTGGCCAGGTGGCCTTGGAGTAAAAATGCGGAATATAAACATCAAGAAATGGAGTATTTTTGTTGCTTCGGTTGACTCTGGTAGTTTTACCAATGCAGCGCGTCGTTCAAACGTATCGCAACCTGCTGTAATAAACATCATAAGTGAAATAGAGGAAACGATTGGTTGCGAGCTTTTCGTCAGAAAAGGGAAGGTGCGAAGCTCAGAGCTCACGCCGCGCGGCGAAGAGGTTTATGAGTACGTTGTCAAGGCGATATCGACGTACGAACAAATCTTGAACACGATGACTGATGCGACGGGTAAGAAGAAGGCAATGACGATACTCATTCAGTCACCCTACACATCGATCGTATCCACTGAGTGGCTGACGGGTCTGTTCTCAAGCTATCAGGACCGGCAACTTTCTGTGCGTTCTGCGGACTGGCAGCAAATCACAAACGCACTCGAAAGCCGGGACGAGTGCGTCGCTTTGATTGAAGGCGATACTCATCCGAAAAGTGTTGAGTATTTTTCCCTCGCCTCGATCGAGACGATATTTGTCACTCCTGATCCTTCGTTCTGCGATGCCTCGATTTCATGGTCGGATGTGCCGCAAAATACACTGGTCTATTCTGCCGTCAGCCCGACAACGCTTAACAAGATACACGCCAATCTGACGCGAGCGGGATTTGCCAAGGGGAGTTTTACCGAAGTGAATTGCCTTGATATTTTGAAGAGGCTGGTTCGCGAAACATGTGCACCCGTCATCATGCCGAAGGTGATACTTGACAGTTGTCCGAGCATGCGCGGGTTTAAGTGTCTTCAGTTTTCTCATTCGAAGGTGCACACTCAGTTCGGGCTTGCCGTCCCTTACGGACATAGGATGCGCCGCAGCTTCACTGCGGAATCGCTTGAGAGAGTCCTGGTTAACGAACCCTAGTTGCGAGCGCATGAACCTTCATGCGACGCCTTGGAAACGGATACGATTTTTGGAAAGAAAGGTGATGATGTATGACGGATTTCAAAAAGTTCCCCAGCCATATGAACTTCGTGCGGGACGTATTCAGCTTCTCGTTCGAGGAAGCTTCGAAGATTAGCGGCCGATTTCGCACGAACGCAGAGTTGTTGGCGGCCCTCGACACCACATTGGAAGCGATAACGAATTCCGAATTGCCTGAAGCGGAACGTCGAGTGATCTACCGATTGATAGAAGAAGAAAAAAGCGTCATTTCCTATTCCGTGGTTTCAAGAAATAGCGTTGTCCCAATCTAACTGGAGCGTGAGCATCCAAAGGAATGCCTGCGACGTGGGTCGCACCATAAGGCGTTTTAGCCAGCGAACCCGAGGATCTGCCGGCTAAGAGCCTGATGCCAAATGGGGCGACACCTCGACTGTGGCGCGAAACGTCGCATTTGAATTGTAATGACGCCGTCAATGATTTCTGGACAGGAGCTTTGCCCGACATGACCGGCGATGCGCCGCCCGGCCGGATCGGTCGAGCTATGACGGAAACTGGGTGATGACGGCTTGATGAGGGCGGCGTATCGAGGCGGGTGACAAGCCTGCCAGAACCTCATGAAAGAGCGATACGCCATGAAGACAGATAGCACTGTTGTTTCCTTTCCGCATCCCGAGACGCTCGATGATCCCCTGACATCGGTTCTACGCGAAGGCGCGCGCCGGCTTCTGGCACAGGCCGTGGAGGCGGAAGCCGAGGCGTTTCTTGCGGCCATGGCCAGCGAACGCCTGAGCGATGGGCGGGACCGGGTGGTGCGGCACGGCCATGGGCCTGAAAGAACGATCCAAACGGGGATCGGTCCGGTTGCGGTGCGCCGCGTCAAGCTGCGCGACCGGGCTTTGGAGACTTGCGGCGAGGATCGCATCACCTTCACGTCGGCGATCCTGCCGAAGTGGGCACGACGCACGAAGAGCCTCGACGCTCTGCTGCCGGTCCTTTACCTGCGCGGCATCTCGACCGGCGATTTCCAGGAGGCGCTTGCCGCCTTACTCGGCAAGGACGCGCCGAACCTGTCACCCTCGGTGATTGGCCGGCTGAAGGAGGAGTGGCAGGCCGACTATGATCGCTGGCAACGCCGCGACCTGTCAGCCCGCCGCTACGTCTACATCTGGGCCGACGGGGTCTATCTTCAGGCACGCATGGAGGACGATGCCGCTTGCATGCTGGTCGTCATCGGCGCGACGCCGGAAGGCAAGAAGGAACTTGTCGGCTTTCAAGTCGGCGTGCGCGAAAGCACCCAGAGCTGGCGCGAGCTGCTCGTCGGGCTGAAGGCCCGCGGGCTTTCGATTGCGCCAGAAATTGCCGTGGGCGACGGCGCGCTCGGCTTCTGGAAGGCGCTGGAGGAGATATTCCCTTCGACCCGCCATCAACGGTGCTGCCAACACAAGCTCCTCAACATCCTCAACAAGGTGCCGAAGTCGGTGCAGCCGAACATGAAGGCCGATCTCAGGGAGGTCCGCGATGCCCCGGATCGGGCAACCGCCGAGGTCGCGATCGCCGTCTTCGTCGACAAATACAAGGCCAAATATCCCAAGGCCGTCAACTGCCTGACGAAGGACCACGAGGCATTGCTGACCTTCTTCGACTTCCCGGCCGAACACTGGGACCATCTGCGCACCTCGAACCCGATCGAAAGCGTCTTCGCCACCGTCAGGCACCGCACGGTGCGAACCAAGGGAGGCCTGTCCCACAACACAGCACGGCTCATGGTCTTCAAGCTCGTCATGAGCGCCGCCAAAACCTGGCGCCGGCTGAAGGGCGAAAATCAGTTGCCAAAGGTCATCGCCGGCGTCAAATTCACCGACGGTGTCGCCGAAACGACGACCCCTGACCATCGCGCCGCCTGATCGGCCTCGTCACCCATTTCCCGCCATAGCTCGGATCGGTCATCTGCAGGTTATTTCTGGCCGGCGCGAACCTTGTCGGGAGGTGATGTCGTCTGGACGATTATCGAGGACCAAAAGGGCCTTGCCACTTTGCGGATGGCGGAAAAACTGGCTTGATGGCAGGGCGACGACCTTTGCGAGCAATAGCCCTTCATCGATGACGCCCAACATCATTGGCTGTGACCTCAAGCAGGCAAGCGCCCGAGCGACGTCACCGTCAACAAGAAGTAGCAGGGTTTCAGTCCCAATCTCGTCGTGTCCGACGACGATCTGGATCGGCTGGTTGATCTGTTCTGCCAGGCGGGAAGGGTTAAGAAACACAGTTCCGACGCGAAGCAACGCTCCATGGCGACCCTGAAGTTGGAAACGGGGCGTTGCCAAGCCACAGGCGCACGGGCCGGGTTGCCAACGACCAAGGTCTCCGAGGTCGTAGCGCGATATCGGCTGGCCCTCCCGAGCAAGGGAGGTGAAAACGAGGCGGCCCGTCTGCAGGTTCTCCACTGGGCGGTCCGCGTCTTCGGCAAGGATCTCCAGCCATTGTGTATCGAGCAGATGGAACGTGCCGTCCGGGCTGTCGGTGCAGGCATGCCCGAGCGGGCCCGCGTCGACCGATCCGTAAATAGCGGAACGGATGAGCGAGACGCCAAATCCGCCGAAGTAGGAGCGCTGCGCTTCATTGACATGCTCGCCGCCAAGAAGGAGCTTTTCTACCCCGCGATAAGCGCGCAGTTGTCTTTCCTCGCTCACAAACAGACGGTGAATAGTGCTCGGCATACCGATCAAGGTGTTGATATCGTGAGCGACAATAAGATCTGCCAGGCGGCTATAGTCGCCGTCGGTCGGCCCACCCATCGGGAACTGGGTCACCGACAGCTTGTCGAGAATGGTGAAGAAACTTAGCATGCCCCCGTAGAGGTTTCCGCCGTACAAGAGATTGATCGCGCGATCCTTAGCCGGATCGATCCCCGCGGCAAACAGACCGTCGGCTGCGGCCTGCATCTGCCTGTGATAATCGCGATAGCTGAAGCCGGCGAGCCTAGGCTTACCGGTGGTGCCGCCGCTTCGGAAAAATAATTGTGATTTTGGCCCTATCGGCAGCAGCGAAAACTCGGCCTTACCGATAACAGGTTGGTCGTCGAGGTTTATGGGTGGAGCTGGCGCCTTTTCGAGGGCTGCGTGACGTGGCAACATTCCCGGCGGCAACGTCACGGAAACTCTGCGAGCAAGGCGTCCAAGCGCGTAGACCCCGTCGTGTGGTTCGCCCTGATAGCTTTCGTGCATCGTACCTGGCGGCACCACACGGGTTACGCCGCCGGCGAGCAAGGCAAGTGTCAACGACACTTGGTCGCTTGCCGTGGCGACAAGCCCGCAACTTTGCAAGTGCGTGCGCCAGGTTTGAAGACCAGAGCAAAGGTCGCCGCGCGGCATGGGGCGCAGCTGGACGGTGCGAAGAAGCGGTGAGGGGGCAAGCTCCCGTTGATGAACCCAGACGACGCGCCAACCTTCACCCTCCCAAACGTGCCCGGTTTCGCCGGCGAAGCTTTGAGCAAGTCGCGCCACGGCAACTTGCGTGGTAACCTCGGCGAATTCCTGCTGCGTTCTTTCGGTCGGTGGCCACACCGGTGCGCGACGCATCAACGCTTCGGCCAAGCGATACCCGATTTCCAGCATTATCTGCGGATCGTCACTGTCAACGAGTACGCACTGTGGGCTGGAGCAAGCGCGCTGGTCGATTTGGCAGATATCGTCTGCCAAATCGTCAAATTGGCTGCCATCGACGGCGTCTGGTACCACGTAGGCAAAACTGATTCGATGGCCCCAGTCGATCCACCGGCAGCCAGCGGGTACCTGCTGGCGGATAAGCGTGAGCGCAGCATCACCGCCCCACGCTGATACGCCGTCGGCTCGCGCAAACAAGCGATGGATCTCGTGGTGCGGCAAAGGCAAGACGCTGACGTAGTCTGCCAATTTGCCGCTCTGATCAAAGCTTAAGAATTCGGCCAGCAACTGGGCCATGAAGTCCTGGTCGTCATTGCTTGGACGCAGCCAGTTTACATTGCCCACAAGCAAACTTTCCAGCACTGCAAAAAATGGCAGTAGTTTGCTGTTGGAAGGCGTGATGTGCACGATGAGGCCGAGCGGCCGCCAGCCTTCGAAATGTGGTTCGGCATATGAGTTGCGGCGAATTGAAAGGCGGAACTGGCCTATTTCGCGCTCGAGCTTTGTTTCCAAGGCTTGCCGCTGACAGAACGAGACGAGCATCCGACAGGTGTCACTGTCGAGGTCGCGAGCGGTCGTGCCGCGTTGGATTGCATCTGCAAAACGGCCGGCGCAATCCAGTACTGTCTCGACCTCCGGCGCGTTGGCGAGAAGACGGGGCAAGTTCTCTTCCAGAGAGCTTAGCACTTGGAGGCTATCGGCTGCAGCGCCTAGCCTTCCTTGAGCGAGATACATTAACGGCTCCTGTGAAATCGATCTGAGAAAATCTGGTCTTGTTTCGTTGGAAACAAAATGGCTTTCAGCATCCGCGCAACGGGCTATATTGTCGGCAACGCATTCGTTCCGGCGTTGCTGCGCTCCGGTTGCCGTGGCGCCTATTGGATGAGCTCGGAGGCGGCGAGTGCACAACTGCGGCTTTTGCTGGTACCTGCACGACCAAGGAGTTCGAACCAATCCGTCTGTATGCCACAGCCACATGTCGCGCCCGGGCGCAATTTCGCCAGATCGCTCATGACAACGCTATGTGCCGGGCTCGATGTTATGTAAGGTGACACCAAATGCAGGAAGCCTGCTTCTCCGTAAGGCTGGCGCATCATTGTGGCCGTGTGGCGAATGAAAGCGCGTGAATAAACCGGTACATGGAAGTGGTGGTATTGGCACTCGACATAGGGCACGGGGTGCTCGACGGCACCATAGCCGTCTCGGCACCGTTGGCTTGGTAGACCGAGTTGTTCGTAAAGCCTTTGATGCAACAACGCTTTCGATATTGCTTTGTCGGCGTGGGTTTTCCATCCCCCCCCCAGAAAAACCAGGGATCCGGGATGCAGCTTGAGGGCCGGAAGGCCCATATCCCGCATTCGCTCAAGGGTAAACCATAAGAACGCTGGAAAGCCGAAGATGCGAACGGGCAGGCCTTCGGCAGCGTAGTCAATCAACGCCTTAATGGTGCCAAACGGGTCGAACTCATTGCCGACCCCGTTGTGACGAAGCGCATATGCTACTCGATTTACGGGTGCAAACTTGCACAGGAACTGATCGGTATAGGCTGTGCCGACGGTAATGGCGCCAGCCGGCTCATAGCTCAGCAGCAAGTAGTTGCAGGGCTCGTTGTCCGTGACCCAGCCGTAGCGGCTAAAAATGCTGCCCACCATAGATTGGGCGCGTAACATGCTGGGGCCATCATAGCGCATTCGGCTCTTCTGTCCTGTGGTGCCGGAGGACGTAAGTTCCAGCGCATCCTTTCCCGTCGCACTTATCAAGAGGTGCCGCTTGAAGTAGTTGGTAAAAATCGGTGGCAGAAAGGACCAGTCGGATGGGAGTGCTGCCTCCCGGTCGAAATCATTGGCATCGAGCCACTGGCTGTAGCCGGGGGTGTGAACGCAATGATACGCTGTCAGTTCGCGCATGGCGGCGTCGAAGAGATGAACGCTCTCTTCGTCTGCGCGATACGGGTCTTCAAGGGCGCACAGCGCCTCGACGTTCGGGAGTAAAACCATATTTGCTCCTATGGCGCTCAGAAAAAGGCAGACATCGTCATGCAACATCGTAACGCAGATGATGCTGCCAGCGCAGCTTGTTGACCTGCGGCAGCATCCCGATGAAGCGGCTTTCGTGCAGTGCGATTGCGATTGGGCAGTGCAGATCAAGTTTCGGCGTTCGGTGCCCTCGCACCATGAGGGCAAACCATTGCCGTTGCGGGCCAGGGGTCAGACCGGTGCAATAGTAGCCGGCGCGTCCAAGCTGCTTCAGTGCGAAAGGTGTGTCTCGGGCAAGAGCCAATCTGACGTAAGTCAATCGCCCGAAAGGTAAGTTTGCGACGTCTTGGACATGATGCGAACGCAGGTCCGACAGGGTTACGTCTATTCGCCGCTCTCGGCTTTCGATCGCAAGAGGCGCGACGGAAAAGTGGTTGTCTTCGGCAGGCGTGCTGCCAAAATTGCAAGAGAGCGGGGCAATCCAACCAGAATAATCGCCGGGCCAATCGATCGCCGGAATAGGGCGAGGCTGCAATGCCAGGCAACCGAGTATTATGCTTTCGCGATTTTTGCCGCCGAAAGGCGAATCGACGTAGTCAAACATCAACGCGGTCGTTTGAAAACCGAGGTTGCGCGCTAGGCGCTGGCTCTGTCCGTGGGAAGACACTTGTTTAATCGTAAGCGTTGCATAGCCTTGCCTGCGGGCGCGCTCGCACAGACTATGGGCAAGTTGGGTCGCTATGCCGTTGCCGCGAGCGGAAGGGTGGACCGTGTTCAGCGCGAACTCCACCTGATCAGGCAAGTCAATCTGATACCAAAGCGCTGCATGGCCTATCACGTGTCCGTTGGACACCGCCACCATCGACTGCCAGCACCTGGTCGCGTTTCGGCGACGGATCATGGCCGGCAGATAGACGTCGGGATATACATAGTTATCACCGTATACAGTGCGGAACAATTGGCTTATCCCCTCTGCATCGGTCTCCACAAAACTCCGGATCTCAAAATCGCAGACGCCCGTGCTCATGCTTCGACCTCGTAATACGGGCGTTGATCCACGACACGCACCAGCTTGCCTGACCTGGCATGGGTGAACATCGCAGAAGAGGGCAAATATCTTGCACAAAGTGCTATTTGCCCGCTGCTTTGTGCGTTCGCAAGAGCCGGGAAAGCGAGGCGAAGGCCATCAATCAAGGTGTCTTCTTTGATCGAAGGGGGGCCGACATCATCGGCGATTTGCAAGGTCAATTGATCCAGATCGTCCTGGCGTGTTAAAACCATTTGCCATGTCGTGGGGCCGACCAGTTGATTGAGGGCCTTGTCGATCATATCCGGGAACAGGGAAAGTGTGCCCACGCGAATGCGGTGGCCTCCACCAGCCCTTCCGCGCAGGGCAAATTTTCTGACAGCCGTATCGAGTGGACTGCGCCAGCAGGCAAGATCGCCCGTGGGGTAACGAACGATCGGCATCAGCAAGCGTTGTAGGTTTGTGACGACCAGTACACCGACACGATCGACGTCATCAATGACTTCACCAGTCGTCTCATCGACGATCTCGACCAAGATATCCCCGTCAAACACCCAATGTTCGTCCACCTCGCAATCAGGGAGACAAGCACCAATCAAACCTGCGTCGACGCTAGCACACCCGATTGAGGTAATGCAGGCCTTCGGGAAAGCTTTCTCCAATACCTCACGCTGATTGGCAAAAAGACTTTCCCCGCCATACATGATGCAACGGACCCCAAAGACAGAGCAGCCGGCCTGGTTCAGCCAGTTGGCGAAGCGCACCAGCTGTACCGGGACGCCGGCGAGTACTGTGATATTATACTCATTGATGGCCGACGCCAAAGACTGATCGTCAACTGCGCCAGTGAATGGAAACTCGCAGATCGGCACGGATGAGTAACGAAGGGCGCCGTGGATAAACAAGAGGCTCGCGTAAAGGTCTCCGGCGAAGAACAGATTGGCGACCCTGTCGCCTGCCTGGAGGCTCTTGCTCATGCCCTGTCCAAACTGCCGCACGAAGTGCTGCCATTCCTCACGAGCATAGATCGATAGCTTGCCGTCGCCTGACGAGCCTCCTGTCTTAAACACAAGGCCGTCCAGAACCGGACCTGTCAGTACGGGCCAATTATCGATGTTCGAGGAGCCCTGCCAGAAATTCTGTGGATCAATTAGCGGCAGGGCACGCAACTGCCACCCCGTCTGCGGCAGGTTGGCATAGAGCTGGCGATAATAAGGTGAATTTTGTCGAGCATATCTGACGATCGCTGCGAGCGGAGTTGGCATTGAGGCGGTCTCCTGAGAATTCTGGCACTGTCGCCAAGCGCGGAAAGACTTCTAAGAGGTGGGATTGACCCCCGGTTAGTCCGGCAATTTTCCGGTGTGCCGTTCAGACGATCTGATAACGGTTCGACGCCCGATAGGCTGGCAAAGCACTTATAAGAAAATAACCCGATCGCGCCACGTCGTCGGCCGTCTTAGAGGCGGATGGTTCTCGGGCGAGCAGTCGCGGCCAGGCGCATGCTGGTCTTTGCGTCGGGGGACCGCTCTTTCTGGCGCCGGGTGGCCGTCGGGCGTGGCAACGGGGAAGGTAAACGCGCCGTCTTGGTCTGCTGGAAACGCGTGCGAAGCGGGCAGATCTGACCGATGGGGCAGCCAGACGTCGCTCTTCGAAGGCGTCTTAGAATTCCCTATTTTCGCATAAGTAAAATAATCTTTAGCGTTTGGGATCGAATCGAGGTTTCAAGCTAGGCTCTCATGGACCCCGCAGCTGACATTTTGTTTATGCTCTCGTCGTTCAATCTTCGCGTTCAATTTGTCCGCAAGGCGCTGCTTTATGGGCGAGCAGGGGTGACTTTGTTTCCCCAGGACATTCGCTTTAGCGAAGTCTATGCATGCGCGCTGCTGCTTGACGGGCAAATAGACGAGGCGGCGACAGTGCTCGCGGCGGGCGGCGAGGTTACGCGCAACATGTCTTACTTGAGGGCTCGGGTAATGTTGCAGGAAAATCCCAGTCTTAACAACGCTCAGGTGGCGCTTCGCGCCTATCTTCACCAGGGAGATCTGTCTTGAGCACAATTGGCCGAGTTGACGCGCCGCTTTCTTTATCCAGGGCGGCAACCCCTGAGGCGGGGGAGGTTGCCAGTGAGCAGGCGGCGCCGAAACTGCACGCCGTTTCAAGGGTTGATCGGCGCAAAAAGCCGTCCGCAAGGTCGGACGATGCGGCCGGTTTTCTGGGGTCGGGTGCCGTTGATGGCGCAGCTGCGCTTGGTCCCGAGATTGGCGTTCCTGCGGCGGTAAAAACAAGGCATGAAGAGCTCATGCTCTTGGCGGGCGAAATGGGTTCTGCCCAAGCAGCGACGCATATCGGCTTTGGATTGTTTCTCAGTCTCGCAAGCATCTTGTCGCAACCCAATTGGGTGCGAGCGATGGGCTGCTACGACCAGCTTATGCGGCTTCAGATCGTCTCGGTGAAAGAAATGGTACAATGATCATCGCTCAGCCTCGCAAAACACGGTTTGCCCCAAATCGAACAAGGTCTCTGATGCGTTGCGCTGGACTGCTCTCATTCCTGTCTTGGCTCGTGTTTGCAGCTCCTGCTGTCGGGCAGCAGAACCTCGTGGTCGAAGTCGGCAAGGGGCTGCGGCTGGGCAGGGTGGCGAACGCCGAATCCGTTTTTGTAGCCGATCCGAGCATCGCCGATATCACCTCCTCGCCAGGAGAGGCAGTGTATGTCCATGGCAAAGCACCCGGCGAGACGACGATCATTGCTGCAGATATAGCCGGCAAGACGTTATTCCAGTACAATCTTGTGGTTGTCCACAACCTCAGCGAAATTCGTCGCGCGCTGAACAAGCGGTTTGCTGGCGAGGCTGTCACTCTGAGCTCGGCGCGAGGGAGTGTTTACGTTTCGGGGACCGTCAGCGATGAGCGCACGCACCAGGATGTCCTCGCAACAGTTCGCGCGGCAGTGCCTGACGGTGCCCTGATCGACGAGATTTCTGTTGCGCAGAGTCAGATTGTTCAGCTGGAAGTTAAGCTTTTGGAGGTCCGGGCCGACCAGCTGGAGCGCCACGGAATAAACTGGTCAATTCTCGCGGCCGCAAACACCAATAAGCAGTCTGGCAACCTGACCAGCGTCGACTCGGTCATCAGCCTGCTGATCGCCAACGGGGTCGCGACCGTCGCCGCAGAATCGACACTTGCAACGGTCAGCAACCGCAAGGCCAACTTTTCTGTTGGCGAGGAGCTTGCAATGCCGGTGTTTGCCGCTGGAGATGGTTCCGATGCGCGCAACTTCAGTGTCGATTTCAAGTTTGTCGGCATCGATCTGAGCTTCACGCCCGTCGTTCTGCCAAGCGGAAAAATAAGCCTCGAGATCGCTTCCGAGGCATCGAGCGCGCAGGCGACGGCTCGCCAAATCAATGGCAATAGCTTTCCGAACTTGGTAGCGCGCAAGTTTACCACAAATGTGGATCTCGAAAGCGGCCGCAGCTTCGTTGTGGCGGGTCTTTCCCGTCTTGATACGTCTGCCAACATACAAAAGCCGCGCGAAGGTTTCGGTGCAAACGCATTGCGAACGGTCATCGGAAAGGATCAGATCGAATCGGCCCAACGTGACCTGGTGGTTGTTGTCACGCCTCGCGTCGCAGAGCTGCAGAAGCCGAGTGTCAAGGAGCTTTTGCCATCATCGCAAACCAACCTGGAGTTCATTCTCGACAAAAAGGTGCACGCAAACCGGCGATCGGGATCTGCAAGTGTTAAGCTGGTTGGTCCGGCGGGGTTCGTTTATTGATGTTGAGACATCGCGCAGACGCGCTACTCGTTCGCCGGACCGCTTTGATCTGGAGCCTCATCGCAGCACTTTGCGCGTCCAGCGCTTTGGCGGAAGCTCCGCGGCTGCCGCGCGCCGGTCAGCGGTACGATTTTGTGAGCACGAGCCAGGATCTCGTCGCCGTTCTGCGGCTTATCGGACGAAATCTCGGGATCGCGGTGGATATCGATCCGACCATTTCGGGAAAACTGAGCAAGACCCATCGCACGGACCTTTCAACCAGCGCGTATCTGGAGGAACTCGCGGGTGAATTTGGCCTGGTATGGTTCTTCGACGGTTCCACCCTCCATTTCAGCCCCAGCAGTGCGGTCAGGACTGAAGTCTTTGCGCTTGAGTTCACCAATGGCGCCAGCGTTATTAAAGCGCTGTCGGGACTGGAGGTGTATCAACCCCAATTCATCCACCGCTACGACCTCAAAAATCATGTATTTCTTGTTTCCGGCCCTCCATCCTACGTAGATATGGTGAAAAAGGCCGTCGAGGCGGTTGAAAAGGCAAGCCGCACCGAAATTACCATCTTGCGGGGAGGCGGAAGCATTGTTGCTGCGGAAGCGGCGGTGCCGGAGGTTGTGACGAGCAACGGGGCTGGCGTTAATCAACCATGAGGCTATCGAAACTGATCCCCCTGTTGGGGCGGCAAAAAGACATTTATCTTGTTTCTGTCTTTGCGCTCGTCCTCGTGATGTTGATACTGCCACTCCCGGCAGTGTTGATGGACGTGCTGATCACGGTCAATATCAGCGCCTCCATTATCATCATCCTGATATCGCTCCAGCTTCATAACCCGCTCCAGTTCTCGACCTTTCCGTCGCTCCTGCTGGTCAGCACGCTTTTCCGCCTGGGAATCTCGATTTCCACCACCCGACTTATCCTCATCGATGGCAATGCAGGGGAAATTGTCGCGACTTTCGGCGAAGTGGTGGTCGGGGGAAACCTGGTTGTTGGACTGGTGATATTCCTGATTATCACGGTCGTGCAGTTCCTGGTGATCACCAAGGGTGCGGATCGGGTGGCAGAAGTCGGCGCTCGGTTCACGTTGGACGGGTTGCCAGGCAAGCAGATGAGTATTGACGCTGACCTGCGTGTTGGAAACATCGACCAGTTGCAGGCACGTGAGGCGCGGCAAAGCCTGGAGCGGGAAGCCAAGCTTTTCGGTTCCATGGACGGAGCCATGAAGTTCGTCAAAGGAGATGCGATTGCCGGTCTGGTGATCATTGCAATCAATCTTCTTGGTGGGATCACGATCGGCATGGCTCAACGCGGGCTAAGCTTTGGCGATGCTCTGGAGCTCTATGCGCTGCTGACGGTTGGCGACGGCCTGATTGCCCAAATTCCAGCTCTGCTGATATCTGTCGCGGCGGGCAATATCCTCACGCGTGTCGTTAATCCTGAGGGTATCGATCTTGGAACAGAGATCAGCCGCCAGGTGTCGGCAAACGGCAGAACCATTGTTATTGCCGGCCTCCTGATCGCTATGTTCGGTCTGGTGCCCGGATTTCCGACCGTCATCTTCGTGCTGATTGGGTCTGCACTTGCCGGGGGTGTCCTTTGGGGCAAGCGCAAACGAATCCAGGCCTCCGCGAACGCAGATCGAGACTGGTATTCGAAGTTTGAGGCCATCCGCAGACAGTATCGTGAATATCAGCTGCGCACCGGGTCGCAAGAGACTGTGAAGATCCGATTGCCCCCAAGCATACGCACGGGCGACGTCTCGCTCTTTTGTGCAACCATCGATCACGTCAGACGGATTCTGGAGGAAGAGTACGGTGTTCTGACGGGCTATTGGCTCTTGGAAATTGCCGAAGCGAGCGTGGATAGGTATGAGATTTTCATCCAACAGGAGATGGTTGGGGCCGGACAGCTAAAGCCGACCGAAGTATTTGTAAAAGCCAATCAAAGCTACCTCGAAATTCTCGGCATATCGTGCACATCTCACTTCGGCGCCCGCGAAGGCGCGTATGTCTCCGAGGCGTACGTTTCCAAATTGCGAGAAGAAGGCATTGAATATTGGAGTGCGACTGAGCAGCTCTGCTTGCACATAAAACGGGTTGTCGCGGAACAGCTGGAAAAGTTTGCATCTGTCCAGCATATCGCCAACATGCTTGCAGAAACTGGTCGCAGCCATCCAGCCTTGGCCAGTGACCTGCGCGATAATGTGTCGAACAGCCAGATCAGCGCAGTGCTGAAGATGCTCTTGCGAGAGCGCTTGCCCATCGTCAATCGCGTTCGAATCCTCGAGGCCATCTTGGAGTGGTCGCTAAAGCGACCGGATCCGTACTACATCTTGCAAAATGTCCGCGTCGAGATTTCCGACCTGATCAGCAAACGCTTCGCGCCGGATGGGTTCCTGCCGGCGATTGTCATAGCACCCACGTTGGAGTCGTGCCTTCGTGAAGGCATGCGCAACACCACCGATGGGAGTTTTGTTCTCGTCGAGCCATCAATTTCGACACATATGGCGAACCAGGCCAAGAGGATCGTAAGCGACGGCTTCATCCTCGGCCGCGATCCAGTCTTGCTCTCTCAAAAGGACATTCGCCAGGTCATCAATTCCATTCTTGCAGAATATGGCATCTACATACCCGTGTTGTCGTATCAGGAAATCGATCCAAACGTGGTCATCTATCCTGTAGGATATCTTTCGATAGAACCGGACGCGACGTCTACGGGCATGTAACGAGCGGCTGTAAACCCAGCGTCCCGGTTGTTGACCGCATCTTCGCATTTGCGCTTCACCGCAGCGTCCTTCGAGGGCCTTCCAACGCAAGGCCGTGATGGGTCTTTCGAACAAGAGTTGTGCAAATAAAGTCAGCTGCTGTGGTCGCACTTGTATCAGGCCGATGTGAGCGCACCGAAAGGCGAATCAATGGATGGACGTTGTTTGTTTCACCTTATTTGGCCATAAGTAAGGCCCCCTCTAGGCTCGCTGGCTAGAACGGTCTTCATGGGGCGCACGTAGAACTCATCTCGAATGGGTGCTTGCCCATATGAGGGTCTCGATTGTGAAGCAAGCGGGTCCAAAACGAAGAGATGAAAATACATAGTCTCCTGGCGAGAGTGCGGCCACAGGTTGAGCGGCAGGTGGTCGCGCTGTCTGGGCCTGGTCCGCGGTTTGTGCTGTTCTTTTCAATAAGCGATGGGAGGGCCCGTGCCGAGGTTTCTACCGCGACAGGGCAGGATTTTGCTGGTGCTTGGCGGCGCGGCGCGCGGGATGTCTATCGCTCGGCGCTCGCAAAAAAGATCGCCGTTCGGTGGCTGCGCGTCGATTGGGTGGAGGCCGTCGAGAAGACGACATGGGCGGATTTGCGTCTAAGGCTCGTGGCGACCAAGCGCAATTACTTCCGCTATGGGATCTCACTGGACCCTTCGTTCAGCCGAGCGTTCCTCGAGATGGAGCTGAACGCCAATGCCATGCTCTATGAAGGGGGCGCGACGAGCCACGCCGTACTCAATACTGCCAATTTTAGGCGCTATGCGAAAACGCGACATGGTCTGTTGAAGGTGGGGTTCGAGGCCGAGGGAGACGTTTTCGTCTTCTCGACGCGTGGCGCCTTTGCCACCGGTTCTGATCAGGATGTTCATTTGATCCACGGTGTCGGGCCGAATGCCGGCCGGCGTGTGCTTAGCCAGCTAAAGCCTGTGGATGTGCGCCTGTTGATCAAGAGCGCCAGTACCTACCTTTCCACGCAAGTTCTGCCAGACGGTCGATTTCAGTATGGCTGGCATCCATGTTTCGACCGCCCGATCCCGACCTATAATGTTTTGCGCCACACCAGCACGCTCTATTCGATGATTGAGGCATGGGAGGTGACGCAATGCAGCGACCTTAAGGCTGCGATCGACAGAGCGCTTGAATACCTGACGACGGTGATCATAAAAACCGTTGACGCGAACGGCGTTGCGGTCTCTGTCCTGGTCGATCAAGACGCGGATATTAAGCTCGGTGCGAGTGGCGTTTGCCTGTTGGCGCTCGTCAAGTACAGCGAACTGACAGGTACAAAGCGCTACATTGACCTGTTGCGGCAGGTTGCGGAAGGGATCGTGTACATGCAGGATCCGTCGTCCGGAAAGCTTCGCCACATATACAATTATCCTTCGCTCAGTCTGCGAGAAGAGTTTCGTACAATATACTACGACGGCGAGGCTGCTTTTGGCTTGATGCGGCTTTACGGGTTTACCGGGGAGGAGCGGTGGCTGGAACCGGTACGCAAGGCTTTCACCTGTTTTTTGGCTGGCGACCACTGGAAGGCGCACGACCATTGGCTGAGCTACTGCGTCAACGAGCTCACGCTCCATTGCGCGGAAGCAAAGTACTTTGAGTTCGGCCTCAAGAATTTCGTCGGGCATTTGGATTTTGTTCTCAACCGGATCACGACATTCCCGACGCTGCTTGAGTTGATGATGGCGGCGGAAAAAATGGTCACTCGCCTGCGGCTGCTGCCGGAGTTTGCCCATCTCATGGAAGCGGTTGACCTGGAAAAATTCTACGCAGCGCTGGACCACCGCGCGCACTACCTTCTCAATGGCTATTTCTGGCCAGAAGTTGCCATGTATTTTGCCAATCCGGCCAAGATCCAGGGCAGCTTCTTCATTCGGCATCATTCGTTTCGCGTGCGCATCGATGATGTCGAACACTATTTGTCCGGCTATGTTGCATATCTGGACTATTTGGAGCGTTCGTCGGGCCAACAAAGTTCGCAAGGGGATTTGCGCATGTCAGAAACAGCGGTCTGATGGGGATGGTTTCAAAACCCGGACCCGAGTGGACGGCAGATCGTCTGTGCGAGGCGACGCGCGGAGAGTGGATTGTGCGTCCTCCAGTAGGATTTAGCGCAACGGGGTTGTGCATTCATCCCCCAACGATGCAGCCCGGCGATATGATGGTGGTCCGATCTGGCGAACCGCAGGATAAAGGCGCGGCCCTGGAGGCGGTTAAAAGGTTGCGGCCGCCGCCGGCTGGCATCATTGCAAGTTCCATCGACGACAAGGCCTTGCCGGGCCTACCCTTGCTTCGGGTGGCAGATACGGGTGGTGCGATCCTTGCGATGGGAGAATACGCGCGCCTTAAATTTTCTGGCAAGGTTTTGGCAGTGACGGGAAGTGCGGGCAAGACAACGACAGTTGCAATGCTGCGCCACGCGCTTGTTCCTTGGGGCGGCGCCGAGCAAACCCGTCACAACGCCAATTTGCCCCACGGCGTGGCTTGGAATCTAGCTTCAATGGGCTGGACTGTGCCCCACATCGTTCTTGAGCTTGCGATCGGTCGGATGGGGCAGAGCGCCCGAATGGCGCGTCCGGATATTGCAGTTTTCACCAATGTCTTGCCCGCCCATCTCGGCGAGCACAGCTCTATCGCCGACATTGCCCGAACCAAGAGTGCAATTTTCTCAGGTATGTTGCCGGGCGGTATTGCTGTTCTCAACCGGGACATGAGCGCTTGGCGGATCGTCTACGAGGCTGCCCGGGCCAGAGGGCTGCGCGTTCTGCATTACGGCTCGAGCGATGAATGCGAGTTTCGTCTTGTTGATTATTCTGCCCGCAAGCGCGAAGTGACTGCGTTGGTCCACAGCGAAAAATTCACGTACGAGTTGGGGGCCGGCGGGTCCCACATGGCGCTCAATAGTTTGGCTGTGCTCGCTGCGCTCTACGGTCTTGGGTATGCCGTCGCACCTGCACTCGAGCAGCTTCGGAGCTTCTCGGCGCTCGAGGGACGTGGCACCGAGCACGTCATTCATGTCGGCGGAAAACAGCTTACGATCGTTGATGATGCATATAATGCGAACCCAGGCTCCATGGCAGCCGCCATTCACTACCTCGGGGAGCGCAAGAACGCCGGCCGCAAAGTAGCAGTGCTCGGAGAGATGGCCGAACTCGGTCCAGGGACGAAAGAATACCACAACGCCCTTGCCACCCTCGTTGAGCAATATGCTATCGACAAGGTCTATGTCGTGGGACAGCACTATGAAGGGTTTTGGCCGTTGATATCTGCCTCCAGGCAAGGGTGCTGGGCACACTCGCTCGATGAGCTCAAGAGCGTTTTGTTAAGCGACCTCACCGACGGTGATATGTTGTTGTTCAAGGGGTCGCATAGCACGCGCATCCACAGTGTGGTGGACTGGATCAAGCGTCTATCTGAAACGCCTAGTCAAGAGAGATAGCTTTTCCTTGGAGGCCTGGGAGCCAGGACGACAGCCTCCAGCAAGCACAGATAGTTCGTACCGTACGGGGTTCAGGCGTCGTTGCATCGTCTGGTCAATAGGATAGCTGTATATGGCCGCAAGCTTTGTTCGAACGAGACTGGCACGCGCATTGCGTTTTATGAAATGGTACGGCTTGCGCGGCCTGTTTGTCATGTTCGGCGTGCCGTGCTCCTCGGGAGGCGTTCTCGCCGATCAGCCCACGCTTGGCCCGTTTGAGCGCACAAATCCGCGTGAACTGGTGATGGCGTATGGAGCGGAGAACTTTAGCGCGACGGAAGCGCTCAACGGTTCGTTCAGTTCGCGTGAACATTGTGCCGACACAAACAATTGCCTATGGCTTGAAGTCGGGGGCAGGGGCGACTGTATCCGTTACTACCAACATGGACTGAAGGAGACCGGAAACAGGAGCGTGCTCGTCTACTTCGGTGGTGACGTCCTGATGCGGACCTCGAAAGGCGTCAGATACATAGCCTCGTCATATTCCTCCTCTTCGCCCGCCAAACTCACTTCAGACATGGTGGAATGGTCAAGCCAAGCGAACATCCCGGCAGTCTACATTGCCCGGCCCGGGATTTATGGTTCATCTGGCGATCACAATAAACGAAGAGATTATCGGGAGATCTCGCTGATGTCACGGGCGCTCGATTCGATAAAAGAACGATATCGGATCACGTCATTCATTTTGACGGGGCATTCTGCCGGCGGGCAGATCGTTGCAGCGCTCCTTAACGAGCGGTCCGACATTTCAGCGGCCGTGATTTCGTCGGGTCTTGTTTCCGTCAAGCAGGTCTCTTCCTTCTGGGAGCACAAGCGGCAGATCCCGGGAAAGATTCTCTACAATGCCAAGAGTTTTTACGATCCCGTTGAGGGCGTTGATCAGATCAGGAAAGACCACCCGCCCGAGATTTATGTGATCTCGGATCCGGAAGACCGCGTGGTTCCATTCTATAGCCAGCTTTATTACGTACGACGCCTCAGGCGATCTGGCCTGCACCCTGAGCATATCTATGCGCAGGCTCCGTTGCCTAGCCGGCACGTTCTGGCCCCAAACGCCAAGTTGGCGGCAGCTCTGCTTGCACAGGGCAAGACGGCTATCGAAATTCGCAAGGCGCTGCTGGAGTTTGAACTTCGCACAGCACACGAGTAGCGACCTTGAGAATGCAGGCTCCGCCAAAGAATGATAGCGCAGAACCGTGTGGGGTTCCAAGTCCGAGAGATATTGGCCCTTGCCACAGCCTGAGGCTTGGCATGACGAAGTTGACGTCGATCGGTGTCCTCGGCTGGTGACGCAAGCAAATGACTTAGCCCCCAGAGACTTGGGGGACAGCTCGTCTAGGTGGATGTCTCACCACCGACAGGGTCCTTGCCAGGGGCCGAGCGCTGAAGTGGGTGTAGTTGCCTGTCTGGCGGCTGTCTGTCTGCGCCGAGCGGATGAAGGGCATAACTGGCAATTCGTGCTCGCAGCCGCCTGTCTTTAAGGTTCATCGCGTTGCGCGGGCGTTGCTGGTTGCTCGGCGACGCTGTCGATCTGTCGCCACGCGTGTGCGAAACCTTTAGCCGTGCTATGTGCGCGCAGAGGGCGTCGGCGTCTCGCAACATCAACCTCGTCTTGGCGCATTCCTCGTTTGTGCCGTAAGTTTCGAGAGCCTTGAGAACGACCATGATGTAAGACCTTTGCGTTTGGGCCTCCCGCTCAATCGTTGCAAGGTCTGCCAGGCCCGGCGTTTGCTTCGCCGCGAGACTAAGGGCACATAGTATGGACGGCTCTTCTGTTAAAAAGATGTGTTTCTCCATGCGGGTCGGATTGTCCACTCCGCTGATTTTCCACCACGTGGAGGTGTCTTGAGCGCATTTTTCTGTTCCGGGGATTAGGGGCGCGATACGGTCGTATACAAAGGAGAGCATCTCTCCCAAAACAGCAGCGGTTGCAGCAAGCCACGCATAGGGCACCTAAAACCTCCCCGATCCATTCAGTCTGCAGGAAACCGCCACCGAAAAAACCTCAACCCCATCTGGCAACAACCCGTACCAAGTCGTTGGCTAATAGTTAAATTAGTTGTGGTGCAGGCTGTAAGAGGGCCGTCTTGCGGTCGTTGCGCTGGAGGAACGAGTGCGCACGAAGGTGGAAGAGTGACTGCGGTCCCGCTTGTAATAAACAGCGCACGCACGGTGCTCGAAGATGAAAGCCTACGCCCTGTTTCTTTTTTGCATATAAGGTTCCAGGCTGCGAGGCTTGCGCGACCTTCCTAGAGGCGCAACTGGCCGGTGTCCTCTTTGTGGACGCCGGTTTTTTCTTAGGATGGCGCTAAAGGCCTGCTCTACGGTTTAATGTGTTGCTGTCAGCCTTCGCCGAGAGGGGCTTGGCCGAATGCCTCTCGTTTGGCGCTTCTGTAGATGAATGGAGCCGCCATAGGTTGGCTCCGCGGCGAGATAGCGGATTAGGCAACTCCATTTGTACGGCCGCGGCGATCAGGGTTCGATGGAGCCATCGGTTACAATGCAAGCAGGCGGCGGGCGTTGATAGGGTTTTTATCGCGCGCTGCCCAGAGGCGGGCGCTAGCAGAAAACGGTGGGGTCTGGGCTGCCATGTGGCTTGGGCGCCTGACGAGTTCAAGTCCGCGCGCCGGGCATGGCTATGGGAAAGGGTTGGGCTTGTCCTGGGGCTTCCCGCCGTCGGGCATATGAAACGGCGGATGTCAGTGACATGCGAGCCCAAAATCCCAAACGCCTATTTGTGTATAAGCAAATGCTTCGTTAAGCAATAACCATAGGAGTGCAGTTTATGATATGTCCACGTCACATGCGGGTTCGACCCTCTGGCGATAGAGTCAGCAATTCGAACAGGCTGCAGAGTGTCTTGCGCTTCGATCTTCATAAGACGCAGTGTCGAGTTGGTAATCCGGCTCAGCGCTGTGGGGGGTGTCACGTCAATTCATCTGCCAGGTGCAGTGGTTACGGCGAGTAAAGCAATATGATCGTCGTCAAGGTCGTTAGCGCGGAAATGCAGGATCGCTCCTTTAGCCTTGAGGCGGGTTCGTTCACTGTGGGGTCGAGTTTGGATTGCGACGTAGTGTTGCTGGACTTGCCCGTGCAGTCGCAACATTTCATGCTGCATGTTCAAAGTGGGGCCGTTGAGGTCGTCAAGATCGCCGAAGGACCGCTAGAGATTGAGCGCTCTTCCAAGGGAAGGGAGAGCTTGCACGTCGGTGGTCGCGTTGTTTGGGGTGTCGATGACAAACTATGGATATCTGGCATGTGTCTGCAGTTGCAAGGTGTTGCGTCAGAGCGCGCAACGGCTCGTCGCGTTTCGCGCTACCTGAAGCGTTCTGACGTTCCGCGGCTTGGTCTCGTTCTTGCCTCCGCATGCATGCTCGTAATCCCGTTCTTGGGCGCCCATCGATCGTCGGCAGGTGGAGAGCAGGGGCCGCAAGTCCCCGCACCCACGGCAACGCAAGGCGACCTCTCGTCGGAAACGGCGGTGCGCCGCAGTTTGGCTGAAGTGAATGTGCGCTACGAGAACCTGAAGCTCGTCTCCGGTACCTGGAGCGCGACATTGCGGGTGGCCGATGAGACGGGGCGCAGCGACGCTGAGCGAAAGGTGAGGTCGTTGCCCTTCTCTTTCAGGGCTGAAATTCTAGTTGATGAGCAACTCAAGCGTGCTGCGGCCTTGGTGCTGTCTCACACTTTGACCTCAGCCCAGATCGTTTCCATGGCAAACGGGGTCTTGACGGTTACTCTTCCTTCCGGAGAAGGCAAGGCCGGCTATGACACATTTCGTGCGCTCAGGAGCGACGTTCCTGGATTGGTCACGGTGCGGTTCAAGTCGGCCTCTTCTGCAGAGCTTGACCAAATCCGCGGCGCAATTGCAGGGGTTTGGTTGGGGAAGTATCCCTATGTGTTGCTCAACGACAGCACAGTCGTGCGGCCCGGCAACCAATTGGCGGAAAAAGCCGTACTCGTCAGCATCGATAGCGACTTCATAACTGTGAATGTCCACGGATCCGAGCAGAAAGTGTTCATCAAATGAGCGACGGGTGGCCAGGACCAGAGGCACTTACATCCTACGCGTCATACTGCGGCAGGATAGCCAAGAGAAAAGTTGATCTTTTTCGAAGAAGCCATGAACGCATGTTTAGTCCGGCAAGCCGCGAATGGGCACCGCATTCTTTCCCGAAGAAGCAGCTGGGCTGGTCAATAATTGTCTGTAGGGAAGTCAAATGAGCATCTCGCTAACGTTGTACAATCAGCATTCCACGACCGCCTCGGCGCAAGGTCTGAATGGCTTGGGTGATCGTCTGGCCGAAAGCTTGCGATCGCAAGAGGAAGGTATCGTCGGCAGCATAAAGGGCGCGCTCGATCCGTCAGGTCCTCTCATGAGTTTGCCAAAGCCGGTTCTTGAGCAATTCAGGAAGTGGGATCAGCAGTTTACCGACCCCGACCAGATCAAGATGATCGAGACCGTCAAGCACAAGATCCTGGAGCTGCATGCTGAACGAAGGGAGGTCGTTCGCAGTGAAGTTGAATCCAAGGCCGACAGATTGCGTCTTGACTTGTCACTCAAGGCGATTAGCAAGACGATGGCTGGCGTTCAACAACTGCTCGCGGCTCAGTAATGAAGACTGCCAGGCAGAAGGCACCTGGACGCCTAAATGGTCGTTCGCTCTCAGGGGCCAAGTTTGCCCTGCTTTTGTCCGCATTGCTCACAATGAGTGGGTGCAAGGTCGATTTGCATGCGGGAATCGAGGAGAGCGAAGCCAATGAGATGTTGGCCATGCTTCTGGCCAACGACATCTCGGCCTCCAAACAGCAGGAGAAAGACAACAAGTCTACTTTGCTTGTGGACGAGGCACAGTTTGGCAAGGCAGTGGAATTATTGAAACGTGCGGGCCTGCCTCGTCGCAAATTTGCAAAGATGGGAGATGTGTTTTCCGCTGACGGTCTCATATCGAGTCCACTTCAGGAGTGGGCACGATTTAATTTCGCGCTCACGGAGGAATTGTCAGCGACAATTTCCTCAATTCCAGGCGTGGTGTCGGCAGATGTTCACGTCGTGACTTCCAGAAAGGACACGCCTTTCTCCGAGCCCATACCACCAAGCGCCTCAGTCCTCGTGTTGATCGCTCGAGACGCAATCACTGCAGAGCTTGTTCCGCAAATCAAGCAGCTCGTCGCTTTCAGTGTACAGGGGGTCGAGTATGATCGCGTCGCAGTTGTCGTATCCGCCGTCGATCCGTTGCCGATCGTCAATCCGGAGCTGATCGATGTCGCCGGTATTGCACTGCGGTCGAGCAGCTTCAATCGAGCCATGTTGGCGGTGACCGCCGCTAGCTTGCTGAGCGCTGTTTGCGCGGCCCTCGGCGTGACGTTTTTTTTCCGGGCCCGCAATACCAGGAAAACAGCATGACATGCGGTTTTGACACGCAGCCTTCGCAGTTCATTGCCGTTGAGCGTGCGCACGCCGAACTTGGTCTGGCGAACATTGAGTTCACGAGGTTGATGCTGTCCGATCGATTTCTCAGGAGCGAGCTCGACGAACGTTTTCGTGCGTTGTTGGAGCCTCTTCCAAGTGGAGTAACGGACCATTTTGCGGACTTTTGCTGTCAGGTGACGATGAGCTCTCCCGAGGAGCGTACGCGGGTGACCAAGATTATGACAGTCCTTATCAATCGCCGCTCAATACTGAGCAGCACCGATGCGCAGCTGCTGCGCGACGTCGCAAATTGGTGTGGCATTGAAGACATGGCCTCCCTTGTTCGGTTCGCAGGCTTGCCAAGTTTCGACCGGATAGCCGTCCTTTCAGTCGCATCTCTGAAAGCCTTCGACGAGTATGCCCAGACAATGCTGAGCTACCTGCTTGGCATTCTCCCCAGCGCCTATCTACAGCGTTTGAACTATCGCCCTTCTGCCGAGTGCTTGCCGAAACCGGCGTACCTGTCTGAGGAAGACGGTGATCGACGCAAGGTTGTCGACTACGCATTGGAGGCCTTCCGCCGTGTAATTGGTGAGGGGTCTTCAAATGCGGTCTATTAGCATCGATAGCGGTGTCATCTTGCCTGCAGACAACATCGTTGAGGCCGATCTCGTAGAGGCGCTCGTTTCAGCCGAGCGGCTCGGACAAATGGCCGACAAGCGAGCAAGGGAAATTGTCCGTCGCGCCATTTTGAAGGCCGTGGAAACGGAGAGATCTGCTCGCATATCAGGCTACGCCGCCGGGCTTACCAGGATCATGGCGGTTGCGGAGGAGTTGGAGCAAAGCCGGCTACACTTTCTTGAGAATACGCAAGCCATTTTGCGCGAGTGCCTCCTGCGTGTTCTGAGCGAGCTGCCGAGGGCCGAAGTATTAGACAAGACAATGAACACCGTCCTGCGTGAACTTCGCGGGGTCCCGGATGTCGTGATCATGGCCCACCCGGCCAACGCGGTGGAGTTGGAAGTTGCTCTTAAAGCATACGGTGCCCTGCTTGGGACAGAAGGCTTCATCCGCTATCAGGCCGATGAGTCACTACCGCAAAGCGATTGCCTGATCTACGCAGGCTCACAAGTCATTGACGTCAGCATACCCGTTCTGGTCGACGAACTTGTCTGCGCGTTTCAACTTGGAAACGCGAGGTAGCAACAATGTCGGGTGACCAATTCGAAAACAGCCCGACCGCAACGCCGCTGTTCCGGCGAAAGGGTCGTGTGTGCAAAGCTTCCGGTCCTCTCATAAAGGCAGCTGGCAATTTCAGCATTGGAGAAATCTGTTCCATTTCTCGGCGCGACATGGAACCTATTCTTGCCGAGGTGGTGGGCTTTGACCAAGACGAAGCTATTTTGACGCCCTACGGGCGTACGCGTGGCATTTCTCATAACTCGACGATCGAGTCCGTTATGCCGGAGTTTGAGGTGGGCGTCGGTGAGTGCCTCACAGGCCGGGTGCTCGATGCTCTTGGTCGGCCGATTGACGCCGGACCCGACCTTTCGGACACCACCTCCTTTGCGTGCGACCGCTTCGCGCCGCATCCGATGTCCCGAGTGCCTATTAGCAAACCGTTTAGCCTCGGGATTAGAGCGATTGATGGTCTACTCACCTGCGGCGAAGGGCAGCGCATGGGGATTTTCGCTGGCGCGGGAGCGGGAAAATCGACCCTTCTGTCGATACTTGTAAGAAATGCCCAGTATGACCGTTGCATAGTCGCGTTGATTGGAGAGCGAGGCAGAGAAGTCCGTGAATTTATCGATCACCAGCTTGGCGCCGACGCTTTAAAGAACTGTGTCGTCGTCGTGGCCACTTCGGATCGGGCGGCAATTGAGCAAGCCAAAGCCGCTTTCACGGCAACGGCCATCGCCGAATATTTTCGTGATCGCGGTGAGAAGGTACTCCTCATCATGGACAGTATCACGCGCTTTGCCAGAGCCTTGCGGCAGATCGGTTTGTCGGCGGGAGAACCTCCGACCCGCCGAGGCTACACGCCATCTGTTTTCGAACAACTCCCGCTCTTGCTGGAGCGGGCGGGGCCGGCCGAAAGAGGCTCTATCACAGCGCTTTACACGGTGTTGGTGGAAGGCGACGACATGAACGAACCGGTTGCCGATGAAGTTCGCTCCTTGCTTGATGGCCACATCATTTTGTCGCGTAAGCTCGCGTCGGCCGAGCACTATCCGCCTATTGACGTTGCAGCGAGTGTGAGCCGCGTGCTCGACCGGATCGTGGCCCCTCATCACAGGAGGGCCATTGAAAGGCTCAGAGATCTGCTTTCCAGATATGACGAAGTCGAATTGCTTCTACGAATGGGTGAGTACACCCCGGGGCTGGACCCGCTGGCCGATGATGCCATCAACCGAAGGCGGGCAGTAGAGGCGTTTCTCCGTCAAAGAATTGATGAATATTCGAGCTTTGACGAAACCTTAGAGGCATTGCTGGAGGTCGTCGCCCGGTGACCGAACTCGCTCTGGTGCTTCAGGTACGCGACCGTCGATTGAAACGGGCCCGCCGAGAAATGTCGGAGGCCAAAGCCGCGCTTGCTCGCGCAAACTCGAGCGCCGCTGAAGCGAAAAAGGCAATCGATGACTTCCGCGAGCAAGTGCGCACACTTGAGATCGACCTTCTGACATCACTGCTCAATACGTCCGTTACCATGCATGAACTAGCGGCCGTCGAGGAAACGCTGCGCAAAACGGAAAAGCGCGCCAGACAGCTCGCCAAGGAAGCCGAAAGGCAAAACCAGGCGAGGCAACATGCGTTGCGTCTTGCCGAGAGGACTGAATCTAAAATGCAGGCAGCGCAAAAGCGCTTTCTCAGATGCGAAGAAATGGTGGATAGCAGTCGCATTGATGAGCAAATGCTGAAGGTTTTAAGGGAAGAAGCGGACAACGAGGATCTAGGTCAGCTGGTCATGAAAGGGGGCGCCAGTGATGCTTGAAAGAGCAAGCATTATTTCGCTACGGCCCGAGATTGCAGCAGCGATGAACAGTCTGTGCGCTGCGACCTGGAATGTGCCGCTCCATCACGGTTCGATTGCAGAAGAAATTTCCGACCCATATGCGGGTCTGAGCCTTGCCTGGGGCGGCGCTGTCGACACAT
Organism: Ensifer sp. SL37; assembly: GCF_026672675.1. Lineage (NCBI taxonomy): Bacteria > Pseudomonadati > Pseudomonadota > Alphaproteobacteria > Hyphomicrobiales > Rhizobiaceae > Ensifer > Ensifer sp. SL37. The sequence goes on from NZ_JAPPRN010000002.1 coordinate 33,415, forward strand.
CTGCGTTGCAAATCGAGATCAGGTGTTCAGGATCTTTTGGACAGCTTGCGATGGCGGTGGAACGCCGTTTTCTGGACACCTTGAGCGATGTCTTTTTACCCGGTTGGCGGACTGAGGACCCTGAGATATTTCTCGCGCCATGGCGGGCGACGCTTGTCGTGAGCCAGTGGGCTAAGGAATTGGGTGTGGACACTGAGATCGACACGATCTCTGTTTTACAAAGCAATGAGCAAATCCAATGGGCGTCCGCCCCAACGACCCTGGCCGGACGGGCGTTTGTGGAGGATACGAACTGCAACCTCGCCTTGGACCTTGTCGGCCTGGCGTCACAGGCCAGGCTGACGCCGCTGCCGGCCTTGAGCCGATATCGGCGCAGGACAATAGATCCGGGTTTCATCTGCAATCTTGGCCTTCCGTCCCGTATCGTTTTGGCGAGCCGCTATCAGGCCCTTGCGATCGGCGATGTCATTTTGCTTGCGCCGATGCTCGACAACACTATTTCCGCGACAGCAAGGATTCCGGGCGTGGCTACATTTTCCGCTCACATCGGCCCGCAGGGCGAACTGACGTTGGCCGATGCAATCACTGAACGAAGAGAGCCGACCATGAATGAAAGTGATGCCGAATACAGCATGTCGGATGGAAACATATTGGACAATGAGCAGCTGTTTGGGCATACCCTCGAGGAGCTGCCCGTCAAGCTCGATTTCCTGTTGGCTTCGCAGCGCGTCACCTTGGGCGAACTGCGCGAACTTGACGCCGGGAGCACCGTGGACCTGCGGTTGGACTTGAACGCGCCTGTTGTCATCACAGCGAACGGTCTGCGTATGGGATGCGGCCACCTGGTCCAGCTCGGAGATCACGTCGGTGTGCAAATAACGCAGTGGCCAGGTTCGAAAGCCGTGCAAGATGGATGAAACCTTCCCGGCGGTTTTGCCTGCAGCAATTGCGGTCATGGCAATTGGGCTGTTGCCGATGCTTGTCGTTATGGGCACGGCCTTCACTAAGATTTCGATCGTGCTGATGCTGGTGCGCAACGCCATCGGTGTTCAGCAGGCCCCTTCAGGTATGGTGATCAATTCGATCGCCCTGACACTCACCATATTCATCATAGTGCCGCTTGGTGACAGCGTCATCAGGGAGATGCAAAGCGCCAATCTCAAGCTAACAGAATGGAAGGATGTCGTTGGAAGCTATGACATTCTGGCGCGCAATTTCTCGCAATATCTTGCCCGCTTTACAAGCGAACGGGAGCTTTCCTTCTTCATGGATGCTGCCCGCAAGCTGTGGCCGGAGACGCTGCATCACCAAATTACCCGCACCAACATCTTCGTGTTGCTGCCCTCCCATGTCACCTCCGAGCTGACGCGCGCTTTTGAGATCGCGTTTCTTCTATATCTGCCTTTTGTCATCGTGGACTTGATCGTGTCCAATATTCTGTTGGCCATGGGGGCGATGATGGTGCCGCCAACGATGATCTCTTTGCCGATCAAGATTCTGCTCTTCGTCGCTTCAGACGGCTGGGCGATTCTGTTGCACAATCTCGTCTTAAGCTATGCGAAGGGCTGACCGTGTCTCCGGAAGATGTAGTGTTTTTGGCAAACAGCACGGTCGCAATCGTATTCTACCTGTCCATGCCGATCATTGTCGGCGCGACCGTGGTCGGGTTGATCGTCGCGCTTTTCCAAACCGTGATGCAATTGCAAGAACAGACATTGGCCTTCACGGCCAAGCTTACGGTTATCGTGGTCGTTTTCGCTGTGTCTGGTACTTGGATGGCCAACAAGCTTCTCAATTTTACGCAAGATATGCTCGCCAGGATCGTGGCCCTTTAGCGGAGTTGTCGATGTCTCAACTTCGCGAAATACTGGTGGGGCTAAACGAAGCGGTGATGGCCCTGGTGCTCTTGAGCGCGCGCATCTCTGGCTTCCTTGCGGCGTCACCGTTATTTTCACGGCATGTCATGTCCCGATTTGTCCGGGCCGGGGTCGCCTTGTCTTTCTCCCTGGTTTGTGTTCCCCCGGTGGCCGAGGCTCTATCGAAATCAGTTCCGTCCGGAGCGACCTACCTACTGCTCATGTTTAAAGAAGTGGCTGTGGGCTACTTTCTTGCAATGTTGGTGTGGTTACCCTTCCGCGGGCTGGAAGTTGCGGGCGCGATTCTCGATGCGCAAAGCGGAATAGTCCAGTCTGAAAGCCTGGATGTCGTCACTGGGACCCAAGCAACTCCGACGGCTATTGTGTTCTCGCAGATCTTTGCATGCTATCTTTTTTCCACGGGTGGTTTTCTGGTCGCTGTCTCATTGCTGTTGGAGAGCATGGCATTTTGGCCGCCAAGCCAACTCTTGCCTGATCTCTCGGAGCAATCTGTTCGTGTGCTGCTGGAGGTTACCGCGTTCAGTTTTTTTCAGGCCGCAGCAATTGCACTTCCAATCTCTGGTTTCATGTTCTTGGCGGACGTTGCTATTATTTTTTTGGCTCGCATAGCGCCGAGCCTGAATTGCTTGACATTCGCGTCTCCAATAAAGTCGGCAAGTATTCTTGCCTTGCTGATTGTATATTTGGAGGCAGTTCTTCCTCAATTCATTTCTGTGTGGACTGACGGCATTGCAATAATTCGGCGGTCGTTGGTATGAGCGGCGAAAAAACAGAGCAACCAACAAAAAAGAAAATGGACGACCAGCGTAAAGCTGGTCAGATACCACAGAGAAAGAATGCTGTAGAGGCGATCTTGTTGTTTTCTGCTGTATTTTTGCTTTGGGCATTGCTTCCAATGTTCGCGGTATATGCTATGTTTGGTTTGAGAACGGCTTTCGATTCGATTCGATTGGACTTTGATAACGCCCTGAATCTCAGTTTTTTATCTTTTCGTGATTTGATGAGGCTAAGCTTGATATATTGTGGATCTGTAGCCTTGGTTGCTTCATTTTCCGGAATTATGTTTAATAGGTTTAATTTTTCATTGCGATCACTGTCTCCGAATATTCAAAAACTCAATCCCGTCAACAACATAAAGTCGATTTTGTCGATATCTACGTTATACAACATCATAAGAATACTTGTATTGTTTTTATCAATTTCTTTTGCGCTTTATATTGTGACGTCCATGCACGCTAAAGATATAGCCAACATGGCTGTATGTGGCAGATTGTGCGTAGTTGGTCTAATTTCCAAACTGTTGATACTGGTTTTTATACTGATAATTGTTTGCGTGTCTATTATGGCGGCAATAGACTATTTTTCTCAATCTATCATGTTCAAGAATAATAACAAAATGTCTAAAGACGACATAAAAAGAGAATACAAGGATCAAGAAGGTGATGCGTTGATTAAATCGATGCGGAGATCAAATGCGCTTAGCGACGGTGCTCTTCCAAATCTAAAAGATGCTACCCATGTCATTTATAGTGATGAGCATATCGTAGCAGTGGTTTTTTTTCCTGAAACTGGCGGCGCGCCGTTCGTTGTAGCCAAAGCGAAGGGACCAAAATCTGTAAGACTGCTTGATGAATTTAAACGATTGAAAGTGCCCGCTTTCAAACTCCCAAGTGTCGCCCTGGATTTCTACTTCATGGCTATTCCCGGTCAATACCTACCGCCACGCTCGGCCGCTGGGGTCGAGAAACTTCACCGAACCCTATCCAGCTCTCAACGCCCTGAAGAGGATTGATGCATGATTTCTGCGGCGCTCCGTAAGATCGTCCTACGTACATTTTCGTTGGCCAGCATTGTTGCATTGGCAGCATGCGCGAGCGCCAACAGCACAAAGACGAGTATGTTGGCGGAGATATCCGTTGGAGAGCAGTTTCTGGAGAATGGACAGTATGAAAGGGGCTATTCGATCCTCACAGCTGTTGCGGAAGCAAATCCTTCTTCATCTGTCGCAGTACTTGCATTGGCGGATGCATATTATCGCCAGAATGCCGTGTTGAAGGCCTCTGGGTTTTATCAAAAAGCGATAGAGCTTGGAGCTACTAAAGGAGGCCGGCTTGGCCTCGCCAAAATCGAGTTGGCTCGAAACAACGCGCAATCGGCTATTGAACAGCTGAAAATGGTATTGGCGAGTGAGCCGGAAAGCGCGGATGCCTTGAACGGAATGGGAGTAGCCCATGACCTCGTCGCAGATCACAATGCCGCGCAGGCATTCTATCGTAGGGTCCTGTCGCGTGACCCCTCGGATAAAAGGGCACTAAACAACCTGGCTCTATCGCTCGCTCTTAGCGGTAAGGCCACCGCGGCACTGCCGTCGATCAGCGAGCTGTCCCGTTCAAATCTAAGCGACAAAACCGTTCGACAGAACCTCGCAATCATTCAGTACCTGTCTGGAGCGACCGCGCAAGCCGTCAAGACAGCTACAATTGATCTCGAGCAGGCTGATGCCGAGAACAATTTTCGTGCGCTAGGTTACAGTCTTCCAAGACCTGGTATGTAGTCTCATGAGGTCCAGGTCGCTTTGGATTGAGGTTGGGACGCAGCGGTTCTCGCAAACTGGTGGCATTTGCAGGGGGCTGCACAAGGGGTGGCGGTTGGCGCTGATCGCCAGCATTATCGCTTTGCTTTCCTCCACGGCGGACGGCTTTGCCCGAAATCGCGGGATGTTTCTGATCGTCGTCTCTAAAGCGCAACAGTCACTCGTTGTCTATGACGGTGATACGGTGGTTGCGACATCGGCAGTTTCGACCGGGAAGGCCGGCCATGAGACGCCAACGGGTATTTTCTCGATCCTGGAAAAGCGACGCCGTCATGCGTCGAATATCTATTCCAATTCCCCCATGCCGTTCATGCAGCGGCTGACCTGGTCCGGGATTGCGCTCCATGGATCCAAACATGTACCCAGTTATCCCGCGTCGCACGGTTGCGTGCGGCTGCCAGATGGTTTTGCGGCAGCGCTTTATAAAATGACGAAGCCGGGTGCGCATGTTTTGATTTCTGACCGGCAGATAAGCCCCTCCGAGGTCGAAGGCGCCGTACTCTTTCGTAAACCTCGCACTTCCGTACAGCAGGTGATCGGTAAAGTGGAGGGCGCTCCTGTAGAAGTGGCCATGGTCGAATCCATGGTGCCTGGCGTGGCGAAACAAATGACGTCGGTTCACGAACCGATCCGCATTCTGATCACGCGCCACGAAGCGCGAGACACCGTACGTGAGGTGCAAGTCGCTCTGCGGTTGCTCGGATATGGGCCCGGTGCGCTCGATGGCTATGCAGGGCCTGCGACTGTCGCAGCGCTGCGCGTATTCCAGGTAAGAGAGGGACTTGAAAGTGATGGAAAGCTGACGCCTGCCTTGTCGGCGATGATCCTGCTCAAGGCAGGACGAACGCCGCCGTCAAACGGCAAGATCCTCGTTCGGCAGGGGTTCAGACCTCTTTTCGAAGCATTTGCTACAATTGAAAGACCGCAAGAGGCTTTGGGCACCCACTTCCTCCAGTTTCGCTTACATGGGCAGGAAAGTGTTGGAGGAAAATGGTTCGGGGTTTCGCTTCAGAACGATCTGCTAGCCTCTACGAAAAAGGGCCTTGGAATATTATCGGAGGCCGACCCCGCGGCATTTGACGGCATACAACGAACGCTCTCGCGAATTACAGTATCCAACGATATCCGCGAAAGGATCGAAAGCCTTTTGAGTGAAGGCTCTTCACTTTCAATTGCCGACGCGGACGATGGCCTTGAAACCGGTCAGGGCACCGATTTTATTACTCTTACCCGGTCTCGCTCCGAAGACTAGATGTGAGCTTCCAGGAGGTTGTCGATTTCGGACCGGACCGAGGAGACTGGAATTACCAGGCTTCAGCATCCAGCGGAGGGTCCGAATGAACATCCACAAGAGTGCTCGTTCGACGCGGTCTCGGCGAGAGGAGTTGGCGCGCGCCGTTGTTGCAGGCCGTGTTTCCGTGGCCTCTGCTGTGCGGACTATGGCGTTACGGTCAAGGTCGTGAGCGTCGGGTGGCGTGCTTCCTTAGTCGGCGCTGAAAAACCTCCCAACGCCCTGGAATTAGGGGATTCCCATCTGTTTTGAAGTATTGGAAACTGCCGGAAATCGTCGGTGATGTAGCTGATTTCTGGTGTTTTTGGTATGCGGCCAACTCGTCCCTCTTCCGGTAGAAATGATCTTTTTCGCGACCGTCTGGACGCGATCATCAACCCGCGCCACGCGCTGGTGCGATTGTCTGGCGTGATCCCATGGGCACGATTTGACGAGGCGTTCGGAGGGTTCTATCGGCCGGTCGGCCGCCCCGCCAAGCCGACGCGGCTGATGGTCGGGCTGCATTACCTGAAGCATGTCCACGACTTGTGTGACGAGGAGACGGTCGAGCGCTGGGTGGAGAATCCGTATTGGCGTGTGCCTTGAGCCGGCGTTGTGTGTGTGCCGGCGCAACTGTGTTGAAGATGGGAGTGGGCCTCCCGGAGCCGACCTGCAGGGGCTGGCTTCAAACCACTCCATGCTGCTGCGCTCAAGAGGCGTGGTGGTGAGCGATGGAGAAAAGGCGGCGCGCGACGCCGTCAGGTGTGTGACGAGAAGATGAGCGAAAGCGAACCGCTGACGACATATCGAAATGGGTTCAGACGCTGTCAAAACGGGCGTGGGTTAGTGGCGCCCGGAAGAGCATGGACGGCACCTGTTAGAGCTGGCTCGGGAAATTTGAACAGCGGGGATAAGTGGAATTTCTGCCTGACTTTGGCATAGATGCCGGAAACAGGAGAGACCATGACGAGACGACCGCGCCGGAACCACAGCCCGGCTTTCAAGGCGAAAGTGGCGCTTGCCGCGATCAGAGGCGAACAGACGCTGGTGGAACTGTCCCAGCAGTTCGACGTGCACGCCAATCAGATCAAGCAGTGGAAAGACCAGCTCCTTGAGGGGGCGACGGGCGTTTTCGGCGATGAAGCCAAGACAGAACCGACGACACCCACAGTCGATGTCAAAACACTACACGCCAAGATCGGCGAGCTGACGCTGGAGAACGATTTTTTGTCCGGTGCGCTCGGCAAGGCGGGATTGCTGGGCGGAAAGAAATGATCGACCGCACGCACAGACTGTCGGTCGTGCGCCAGGCGAAGCTTCTCGGCTTCAGTCGTGGCAGCGTCTATTATTCTCCGCGTCCAGTGTCGGACGGCGATCTGGCGTTGATGCGCCGGATCGACGAACTACATCTCGACTACCCGTTTGCCGGGAGCCGGATGTTGCAAGGGCTTTTGAAGGCGGAAGGACTGCAAGCGGGACGGTTGCACGTCGCCACGCTGATGAAGAAGATGGGCATCGAGGCGATCTACCGTCGCCCGAACACCTCGAAACCGGCACCAGGTCACAAGGTCTATCCCTATCTCCTGCGAAAGCTGGCGGTCACCAGGCCCAATCAGGTCTGGGCGATGGACCTGACCTATATTCCGATGGCGCGCGGCTTTGTCTATCTCTGCGCTGTCGTGGACTGGTTCAGCCGGAGGGTTCTGTCGTGGCGGCTGTCGATCACGATGGAGACGGCCTTTTGCATCGAAGCGGTCGAGGAAGCACTTGCTCGGTATGGAAAGCCCGACATCTTCAATACGGATCAGGGCTCGCAGTTCACCTCCGTCGACTTCACTGCCGTGCTGAAGAAGGCTGAGATCGCCATCTCGATGGACGGCAAGGGCGCGTGGCGGGACAATGTCTTCGTCGAGCGGCTCTGGCGGTCGATCAAATACGAGGAGGTCTACCTCCACGCCTACAAAACCGTGTCCGAGGCCCGCGTTGGCATCGCTCGATATCTGTCCTTTTACAACACCCGACGCCCACATTCATCCCTTGACCGGCAGACGCCGGATCAGGCTTACTTCAACGCGCTGACACCGATGATGGCGGCAGCATAATCGAGGCGGAAATCCACTTAGCAAAACGCCCGAAACTGTTCAGACAAACCGAGCCAGCTCTGTTTACGGGCCATGCGGCAGCCGGTGTATAGGCGGCATGATCTCGCCACAGGCTTCAGCACGGAACAAGGGAACCTGGCATGGGATGCCAAGGGAAATCCGCAAGTGGCCCAAACCATGAGGGAGAATACCGAAGCCCATGTCAGGGGCGGAGTGACCCGTAGTAGTGATGAAACGTCTGTAATGGACGCGGAGCGAAGGGGGCACGTCGCCCGGTCCGGGATTATGCGTCAACCGGTTCTTCCGGGAGGAGCGCGATGATGTCGGACAAACCATTGCCGATCACCAAGCGGATGGTCTGGGAGGCCTACAAGCTGGTGAAGGGAAATGGAAAAGCGGCGGGCGTCGATGGTCAGAGCCTCGATGCCTTCGCTGCGGATTTGGAGAACAACCTCTACAAGCTGTGGAACCGGATGGCATCAGGAAGTTACTTTCCGCCGCCGGTACGGCGTGTGGAGATTCCCAAATCCGGTGGAGGCTCGCGACCTTTGGGCATTCCGACGGTCGCGGACCGCGTCGCACAGATGGTGGTCAAGCAACACCTCGAGCCGGGTCTGGAGGAAATCTTCGACCCGGACTCCTACGGGTATCGCCCGGCGAAATCGGCATATCAGGCAGTCGAGCAGGCGCGTCAGCGCTGCTGGTCGAACGACTGGGTTCTGGATCTTGACATCAAAGGCTTCTTCGACACGATCGATCATGGGCTCTTGATGCGAGCACTTCGGAGGCACTGTCAGGACGACTGGGTTCTGCTCTATGTGGAAAGATGGCTGACGGCGGCAGTGCAACTGCCCGACGGAACGCTCGAGGCACGGACGCGAGGCACCCCGCAAGGGGGCGTCGCAAATCCGTTGCTCGCCAACCTGTTCCTGCACTATGCGTTCGATACCTGGATGCGCCGGGAGCATCCGGACATCCCGTTCGAGCGCTATGCCGACGATGCCATCTGTCACTGCCGCACGCGGCGGGAAGCGGAACGGCTCAAGGCAGAGCTGGAGCAGCGGTTGGCGGACTGCCATCTCACGCTGCATCCGGAAAAGACCCGAGTGGTCTACTGCAAGGACAGCAATCGGCGCGGCTCCTATCCGCTCATCCAGTTCATCTTCCTCGGCTTTGCCTTCCGGCCCCGGATGGCGAAGAACCGGTGGGGCAGGCTGTTCACATGCTATCTGCCCGCCGTTAGCCCACAGGCACTGAAACGCATGCGGGAGCGGATCAGGTCATGGCGCTTGCCAAAGCATGCACCACTTCGTTTGGTAGATATCGCACGTAGCCTCAATCCGGTCCTGGAGGGCTGGTGGCGATACTATGGGCGGTTCTACCCAACCGAAATGTGGAAGTTGTTCGTGTACTTCGATGAGCGGCCTGCGGCGGCTGAACAGTATGGCAAAGCGTAACCCTGGTCTCTTCGTCCACTGGAAACGTCTTGGTCACGCGATGGTTGGGTGACAAGAGCCGGATGAGCGGCGACGCTCACGTCCGGTTCCGTGAGGGGCTGGGGGTGAAACTCCCCCGGCCCACTCGACAGTTCTTCTGCGGCGTTGAGTTCTTCCAGCACGAAGCGCCGATCGACGCGAGCACGATGACGCGCTGGCGCAAGCGGATCGGGCCGCAGGGGCTGGAGGAATTGCTGAAGGCGAGCGTCGAGGCGGCGCTTCAGACGGGAACGGCCAGGCCGGAATCTTTGGAGCGGGTCAATGTCGATACGACGGTGCAGCCGAAAGCCATTGCTCATCCGACCGACAGCAAGCTGTATCTGAAGGCTCTGCAGATGCTGGTCCGGCAAGCGAAGAAGCATGGCATCGAGCTCAGACTGCGGATTGAACTAAGCCGCTAGTCGCGGCAATTGGTGGCCTCTTTGAGAGATGTCTCCTGTCTGAGAGGATTTGGGTGTTGCAAACCCACCCTTCAGACAGGAGATCCAGATGGCCGAGATGAGCCCTCTGCGTCGCCGGATGATCGAGGACATGACGGTCCGCAATCTTTCTCCGGCCACGCAGCAATCCTATCTTTATGCAGTCGCAAAGTTTAGCCGCCATTTCGGCCGATCACCGGCTCGGCTCGGCCTGGACGAGGTCCACGCCTTCCAGGTTCACCTTGTGTCGACGGGCATCTCCTGGTCCGGATTGAACCAGATCGTCTGCGCCCTCCGGTTCCTCTATGGCGTGACGCTCGGCCAGAATACGATCCCGGAGCATATTCCGTATGCGCGCGAGCCACGCCAGTTGCCGGTTGTTCTTTCGAGCGACGAGGTGGTCGACTTTCTGCAAGCCGTCTCCAGCTTGAAGGCGCGGGTGGCTCTGACAACGGCTTATGCCGCCGGCCTGAGGGTTTCGGAGGTCTGTGGTCTTCGCGCCAACGATATCGACAGCTCAAGGATGGTGATCCACATCACGCGTGGCAAAGGCGGCAAAGCCCGCTACGTCATGCTGTCGCCGGAACTGCTCGGGATCCTGCGCAGCTATTGGCGGTTGGCGCGGCCCAAGGACATTGTGTTTCCTGGGCGCGATCCAGACAAGCCGATCGCGCCGTCGGTGCTGCATTCCGCCTGCCGTTCGGCGGTTGCGGCGGCGGGTCTTTCCAAGCACGTCACCGTCCATACGTTGCGGCATTCCTTTGCCACTCACCTGCTCGAGAACGGGACCGATATCCGCATCATCCAGGTCCTGCTCGGTCACGCCCACCTCTCCACGACAGCGCGCTATACGCAGGTCTCTACCGACACGATCCGGTCGACGGCCAGTCCGCTCGATCGGTTACGACTGGAGGTGACACCGCCGGAATCGTGATCGGTTGCGTCCCACCTTCGAAGTCGCCGACATCTTTCGGCGACATGGGAGCTCCTACAGACGTGAGAACGCCGGTCATCTTGGCCGCGGCAAACGACGCGTCATGGGCGCGATCGAAGCCTGCCGGACGCCGAGGCTCGGCGGTCACGTCGATGCCTGCGACGATTGCGGCAGGACCCGCATCTCCTATAATTCCTGCCGCAATCGCCATTGCCCGAAGTGCGAAGGCGCGGCCCGCAAGGAGTGGGTCGCTGCACGCGTCGCCGATCTGTTGCCGGTCCCGTACTTTCATGTGGTCTTCACGCTCCCACCGGGCATCGCCGAGATCGCTTTCCACAACAAGGCGGTCGTCTATGCATTGCTGATGCGCATCGTGGCCCAGACGCTGCAGACCGTTGCCGCCGATCCCAAGCGGCTGGGCGCCGAGATCGGCATCGTCGCCGTGCTTCACACCTGGGGCCAGGCCATGACCCATCATCCCCATGTTCATTGCGTCGTGCCCGGCGGCGGTCTCTCGCCCGACAGAGCTAGGTGGGTGGCATGCCGGCCGGGCTTCTTTCTGCCCGTGCGCGTACTGTCGCGGCTGTTTCGGCGGCTCTTTCTGACGGCCCTTGCTAGAGCCTTCGCTCACGGTGAACTCCGCTTCTCCAACGAACTCAGCCATCTCAACGATGACGAGGCGTTCACCCGCCATCTCGCGCGTGCGCGCCGCGTCGAATGGGTCGTCTATTCGAAGCCACCGTTCGGCGGCCCCGACCAGGTGCTCGCCTATCTCGGCCGCTACACCCATCGTGTTGCCATCGCCAACAGCCGCATCGTCGAGGTCGATGATGACCACGTTGCCTTCCGATGGAAGGATTACCGTGGCAAGGGTCGCGACCGCGAGAAGATCATGCGCCTTGACCCGCACGAGTTCATCCGGCGTTTTCTTCTACACGTGCTCCCGGACGGCTTCCACCGCATGCGCCACTTCGGCTTTCTCGCCAATAGCCACCGACGGGATCGTATCGGCCTCTGCAGGCAGATCCTCGATCAACCATCATCAGCAGGGGAGCGGTCGCAGGCAGGCAAATCACAGCCCGGGCAATCCCACGAATGCCCTGACTGCCGGCGTCCCATGCGTAGGACAGGAATCACTGTTGCGCCTGTTTCGCCGCCCCGGCCATCATCTTTCTGGTGCGATACATCATGAACTCCGACAATCCGCACCCCCTCCCATATGCCCACAAAACCAAGCGCCGCGCCGGCGCGCGATACCGCGTGGCCCTGGCCACACCGAAAGACCGACAGTGTGCATTGAGAGCGCAAAAATCGCTTCCTATCGTCCGGCAAGCTGCTCGCGAAGGTCGCCAGATCACCACAAAAATCGGCGGTGCGATTGCCGTCCACGACGAATCCGCTATCGTCATCAAGCGGCGTGCTTTACTATTCCCATAACGGCGCCAAACAACCCGCGCCTTACTTCAATCCGGCTTATGTGAGGTCGCTCGAGCTCGCCGCGACGACGGATGCGACCTCACATAACCCTCCAGATTCCGACCATCGCGCGCATGCATTCCAATCTGATGCCGCGCACCGTTCCGATTTGATCGCGCGCATGTGAGGCGACCAATCGTTGGAGGTTAAATGGGACTACGAACATATCCTGGTCAAGCTGGTGTCGATGAGATCGCTGTGGACGGCTGACGATTGCCCCCCACGCAGCGAAGCAGTCCGGCGCCGCGCTTCCCAACGCGCCGTAGGGGCCGGTCTGCTTCGCGGGCGGCGTGTCCGACATTCTTTTGGCCAGGATAGTTTCCACGGTTTTGGGGTCCGGCCTTTCAGGTCTGGATTTCGGCTGGTTGACGCAACCGACGCATGGATTCGCCGCTCATTTCAAGCCTGTGGGCGTTGTGAACAAGACGATCCAATATTGCGTCGGCATAGGTGGGGTCGCTGATTTTTTCGTGCCATCGGGCTACGGGGAATTGGCTGGTGACGAGCGTCGAGCGTCGGCCGTATCGTCCCTCAAGGATCTCCAGCAGATAATGGGGAGCATTGCCGTCGATGGGCTGAAGTCCGTAGTCATCGAGGATGAGAAGTTCGACGGCGCCGAGACTTTTCAGGCGCGTTGCGAGGCTGCCGATACCGCGGGCCTGTTCCAGGCTCTGCAGCAATGCCGGCATCCGGACGTAAAGGACCGAATGATTGTCGCGGCAGGCCTTGTGTCCCAAGGCACAGGCTAACCAGCTTTTCCCGATGCCGGTCGGGCCGACAATGGCACAGTTCTCGTGTTTTCTGATCCAGTCGCCGGCAATCAGCAGGTCGAGTATGGTGCGATCGTATTCGCGCGGTGCACGCCGAATGATATCTTCGGGAACAGCGGGATGGTGCAGTTTCGCGTTACGAAGTCGGAGCGCAAGACGCTTGTTGTTGCGCCAGGTGGCTTCCTGATCCAACAGCAGCGCCAGCCATTCGCCATGACTGAGGTTGTCGCTCTCGTCGTTATCGGCCAGTCTTGCGAAGGCGTCTGCCATACCGGCAAGACCCAGCTGCTGCAGCTGGTTGAGGGTGGGATGTTTGAGCATTTCTAGTCCTTTCAGTGGTAATATCCGGAGCCGCGGATGTTGGAGTGCTGGATCGGTTCCTGCTCGAGGCGCTCGGACCTGGGGACGCGGTCGAGTTCCTTTTCGAGGATGGATTTGATGCCGGGATAGTTGAGCACCTGGAATTCCAGTGCGCGCTGCGCAGCCGCTTGGAGGCGATCGGCGCCAAACCGTCTTTCCAGGCCGATGATGCCGACACAGGCGCGGTATCCCTGTTCCGGATGCGCGCGCTTCTCAATGATTCGATCGACGAGAACGCGCAGCATGGGCCCGATCCGCTTGGCTTCGCTGCGGATCTTCGCCGGCGTCCATTCGCGATAACGCTGATGGTTTGGCGGCATATGCACGGCAACCGTCGTGTGGCGGCCGTTGCTGCTGCCACGCACATGCGCAGCAATTCGGTCCCTGCCGAGGAATATTTCCACCGTGCGAATGGTGTATCGAACCTCGACCTCGCTGCGCGCAAAGCGGTAAGGGACGGAATAAAAATGCCGATTGAGTTCAATATGATAATCGATGCCAACACGACACCGACGCCATTCCGCATGCACCCAGGGCTCGGCAGGTAGCGGCTTTAGATTCGGGGCATCAAGTTCGTCAAACAACGCGCGCCGCGTCTTGCCGTACTGGCGTATCACCCGTTTGTCATTGAGCCGGGTGATCAGATCGGCAATTGCCTTGTTGAGATCAGCGAGGCTTGCTGCGCGACATCGCACTTGACTACTCAGCGACATCGCTGGTGACGCGCGGGGCCGACCGGAGGATGGGCGTAGCCCGTCCGTAGGTTGGCCCCGCGCGGCGCGGATTTTTCCGCGCCTTCGGCCGCGACGATTGCCTTAAGTCCTGGATCTTCAACTGCGAGGAAGAGGACCTGGATGCCAGGCAAACCGATCACGGATCAGCAAGCGAGACTGTATATGAGATTGAACAAAAAACATCCTCGGGAAACCGCCGCGGCGATGTCTGGCTTTAGCGCCAGCACCGCCTTTCGGCTCGACAAAGACCCGCGCCTTCCCTCCGAGAAAAAGGCGCAACGCGGCCACGGCGGCGGTACCGGCCCGATCCTTTCACCGATCTCTGGGAAAGCGAGGTGGTTCCGCTTCTCGAGCGCGCGCCGAACTTGCGTCCGGTGACCATTCTGCGTGACCTTTGCCTGCGCTACCCCGAGCGCGAGCTGACAGCGGCACGGCGCACTCTTGAGCGGCGCGTGCGGGAATGGAAAGCCGCCCATGGGCCGCAACAGGAAGTGATCTTCCGCCAGAACCATCCACCCGGTCGCCAGGGCATGTCAGACTTTACCGACTGCCGGTCGCTGGGCGTGACCATTGCCGGCGTGCCACTTGACCATCGGCTGTACCACTTCGTTCTGGTTTACAGCGGCTGGGAACACGGTGAAGTCGTTCTGGGCGGCGAGAGTTTTACTGCTCTGGCCAGCGGCCTGCAGAACGCATTGTGGAGCCTGGGTGCTTGTCCGATTGAGCACCGCAGCGATTCGTTGTCGGCGGCTTTCACCAACCGTGCCGACGAGACGCAAGAGGACCTGACCCGGCGTTACGAGGCACTTTGCGCCCATTACCAGATGACGCCGACCCGCAACAACCGCGGCGTCGCCCACGAAAACGGCAGCATTGAAAGCCGCAATGGTCATTTGAAGGACAGGCTCGAACAAGCGTTGCTGTTGCGCGGCTCGGCCGACTTCGCCACGCTCGACGACTACCGCCGCTTCGTCGCCGAGCAGATCAGCAGGCATAATGCCTTGCGCCGACAGGAACTGGCCGTCGAGATGGATCATCTCAGGGCGTTACCGCAACGCAAGACCACCGATTACGATGATGCCGTCGTTGTGGTGACGTCGTCTGGCGGCTTCACCTTGCGCAGGGTCTTCTATACCGCCCCCTCCACCTATATCGGCCACCGCCTGCGGGTCCGGCTCTACGACGATCGCCTGGAATGTTATCTCGCATCCAGCCATGCCTTTACCCTGCCGCGCGGACGTCCACCGTCCAGTGGCAAGAGCGGCCAACACGCACATGTCGTCGATTACCGCCATGTCATTCACAGCCTTCGCCGTAAGCCGCAAGCGCTGGCCAATCTCGTTTACCGCGACCAGTTGTTTCCCCGTGCCGCCTTTGCCCGGACCTGGCAGGCCATGAACAAGAGGCTCGATCAGCGCACCGCCTGCAAAACCATGGTCGGCCTTCTCTGGCTTGCCCATTCCTGCGCATGCGAAGCCGAACTCGCATTGGCATTGGAGATGATCCTCGACGCAAGGAAGCTGCCCGATCTGGCCGCCTTGCAATCCCGCTTCGATGTCGCCGGCAATAGCGTCCCCGACATCGAGGTCGTGCTGCCCACAGCAGCCGACTATGACCGCCTTCTCACAGCAGGAGCAATGCAATGAACACCTCATCCGTCGATGTCGCAAAACTGCCGCTCATGCTGGCGAACTTGCGGCTTCCCACCTTCGCACGCCTCTGGTCTGAACTCACTCAACGGGCCGACCGCGAAGGCTTGCCGGCCGCACGGCTGTTGGCCACGCTTTGCGAATTGGAGATGGCCGAGCGCGTGCAACGGCGCATCCAGCGTCATCTCGCCGAGGCCCGGCTACCAGCCGGAAAAACCCTCGACAGCTTCGACTTCGCAGCCGTTCCCATGATCTCAAAGGCTCATGTCATGGCGCTGGCAGCAGGCGATGCCTGGCTCGCCAAAGGCGGCACGATCCTTATGTTTGGACCGCCAGGATCAGGCAAGACCCACTTGAGTGCGGCCCTCGGTGCTGCTCTCGTCGAAAAAGGCTTGCGGGTTTTGTTCACGAGAACCATCGATCTCGTTCAAAAACTCCAGACGGCCCGGCAGGAACTCGCATTGACAGCCGCCATCGACAAGCTCGACAAATTCGATCTGCTCATCCTTGATGACCTGTCCTACGTTCACAAGGACCAAGCCGAGACCAGTGTGCTGTTCGAGCTCATTGCCGCCAGGTACGAACGGCGATCCATCATGATTACAGCAAACCGGCCATTTGGAGCCTGGGATAGCCTCTTTCCCGACAAAGCCATGACCATCGCCGCCATCGACAGGCTCGTGCACCATGCAACCATCTTCGAGATGAATGTCGAAAGCTTCCGACGCCGAACAGCCACAGAGCAACGGCACTCAGCGACAGTGGCCACCAGCGCCAGCGACATCGATCAGCGACATCGCTCTTGATCAAAAGAAACGGATCAGTCACTACCTAAATGTGGCCGTAGAATCAGTCACCAGCGATGTCGCTCGCTATGTCATCTGCGATGTCGCGCTATAGAGGCTATAAAAGGTTTGGTTTCGCAGCCGACCAAGAAGCCAACGCTCTACGATTCCGACGCAATTTTCGACTTTTGCCTTGTCTCGAGGTTTTCGCGGGCGTGCAGGAAAAACTGCCGTGCTGTAATGGCGCCCCATATCCGCGTAGGAACGATTGACCATCGGATCGAAGTGACAAGCCTTGATCACCGCGCATTTGGTGTTGTCGCTGACAAGAAGCTGCGTCACCCCACCAAAAAACCGGTAGGCCGCGTTGTGCGCCTCGATCCAGTCAGGCAACTGCTCGGTCCACGTCGCCAGCGCGAACGATAGGCTGGACGCGGGAGTGTCAGGAATTCTGTGCGGTGGGCCGGTTTCATCAGTTGAAGAACCGCTCGCCGAAGATGACGGCGAACTGTGTCTTTGCCTTGATCCACTCCCTCGGCGCGCGCTTCCACTGCTCGGCCGCATTGTTGAGGACCAGATATAACAGCTTCATCGCGGCTTCGTCACCCGGGAAATGGCCGCGCGAGCGCACTGCCCGACGAAGTTTCGAGTTCAACGCCTCGATGGCGTTCGTCGTGTAGATGATGCGGCGGACGCCCTCTGGGAAGGCGAAGAAGGGAACAACGTGTTCCCAATTGCGCCGCCAGCTTTGAGAGATGGCAGGGTATTTCTGGCCCCAATACCCTTCCTCGAAAGCCTCCAGCGCCTTCATTCCAGCCTCGGCATCTCGAGCACGATAGATGGCTCTCAACGCCGGTACGACGGGTTTGCGATCCTTGTAGGACACGAACTCCAGAGAATGCCGGATCAGGTGGACGATGCAGGTCTGGACGATCGTCTGAGGGAAGACGGTACCGTAATGGCTTCGGGAAAGCCCTTCAGGCCATCGACCACGGCGATCAGGATGTCCTGGCAGCCACGGCTTTTCAGCTCATTCATCACGCGCAACCAGAACTTTGCCCCTTCGGTCTGCTCGATCCAGAGCCCGAGGATTTCCTTTGTGCCGTCCGCCAGAACTGCGAGCGCGACATAAACGGCCTTGTTGCGAACGAAGCCTTCGTCCCGGATCTTGACCCGGATGGCATCGAAGAACACGAGGGGATAGCACAGCTCGAGCGGGCGGTTTTGCCACTCGCCAACGGCCTCCAGAACCTGGTCGGTCACCGCCGAGATCAGGTCCGGCGACACGTCGATACCGTAGATTTCTTCGAGGTGGCCCTGGATTTCCCGCACCGTCATGCCGCGCGCGTACATGGAAATGATCTTATCATCGAAATCGGGAAAGCGGCGCTGATATTTGGCGATCAGCTGCGGGTCGAACGTACCGGCCCGGTCGCGCGGGATGGTCAACGTCATCTTCGAGGTACCGGTCAGCACCGTCTTTTTCGAAGATCCATTCCGCCGATTGCCCGACGGTCCTTCGCTGCGATCGACGGCGAGATGTTCATCAAGCTCGGCGTTGAGAATACGCTCCGACAGTGCCTTCTTCAGGTCATCCAGCAAGCCGTCCTTGCCGAAAACATCGGATGGATCACGACCAGCAAGAAGTTGGTCCAGAAGTTCTTTTTCGATAGCCATGTGATGATTCGCTCCTTTTCATCATCATGGCCCACCGCACAGAATTCCTGACACTCCCCTGGACGCCCCCATCACCGCGACGAAGATATGTGCGTCCCGCACCACGCCGGTTTTGCGGTCGACAACTGCCACCTTGTCACCGGCATAGTCGACAAACAGCTTCTCGCCCCCGGCATGGCTTTGCCGCATCACCAGAGGCAGCCGGCCATGCCAGTTTCGGAACAACTCACAGAATCTCGAATATCGAAACCCGTCTGGATCCCGAGCAATGTACTCCTCCCAGAGCACCTGCAACGTCACATGCTTGCGCTTCAATTCGCGCGCGACAGCAGACCAGTCCGGCTCGGACTGCTTCTGACGCCCAGCCTTCTTGCCGGGCGTCCCGTAAAGGCGCTGCTCCAGCTCGCGGTCACTGATCGTATCCGGTAAAGGCCATGTCAGTCCTTCCCGGTGCAATCGCTTTAACGTGTCGCGGACCGAAGTCTCCCCGACGCCCAGTTGCTGGGCGATGACGCGGCCCGAAAGACCAACATCCAGCCGCAGTTTCAAAATCTCTCGCACCTGGCGCATCAGGAGTCTCCTCGTCGGCAATTCACTTCTCCATGGCGTTGCTTCCACCTGGAGAAATAACCCAACGATCAGGCCCCACGACATCGTCTTACTGCGCGCGATTATCTCGGAATGCTGCGCGGAGACTTGTCGGAATGGTGCGCGTCATCATCTCGGAACGGTGCGCGCGATCAAATCGGAATGGTGCGCGCGATGAGCCCGGAATCTGGAGGGTTATGTGAGGTCGCATCCGTCGTCGCGGCGAGCTCGAGCGACCTCACATAAGCCGGATTGAAGTAAGGCGCGGGTTGTTTGGCGCCGTTATGGGAATAGTAAAGCACGCCGCTTGATGACGATAGCGGATTCGTCGTGGACGGCAATCGCACCGCCGATTTTTGTGGTGATCTGGCGACCTTCGCGAGCAGCTTGCCGGACGATAGGAAGCGATTTTTGCGCTCTCAATGCACACTGTCGGTCTTTCGGTGTGGCCAGGGCCACGCGGTATCGCGCGCCGGCGCGGCGCTTGGTTTTGTGGGCATATGGGAGGGGGTGCGGATTGTCGGAGTTCATGATGTATCGCACCAGAAAGATGATGGCCGGGGCGGCGAAACAGGCGCAACAGTGATTCCTGTCCTACGCATGGGACGCCGGCAGTCAGGGCATTCGTGGGATTGCCCGGGCTGTGATTTGCCTGCCTGCGACCGCTCCCCTGCTGATGATGGTTGATCGAGGATCTGCCTGCAGAGGCCGATACGATCCCGTCGGTGGCTATTGGCGAGAAAGCCGAAGTGGCGCATGCGGTGGAAGCCGTCCGGGAGCACGTGTAGAAGAAAACGCCGGATGAACTCGTGCGGGTCAAGGCGCATGATCTTCTCGCGGTCGCGACCCTTGCCACGGTAATCCTTCCATCGGAAGGCAACGTGGTCATCATCGACCTCGACGATGCGGCTGTTGGCGATGGCAACACGATGGGTGTAGCAGCCGAGATAGGCGAGCACCTGGTCGGGGCCGCCGAACGGTGGCTTCGAATAGACGACCCATTCGACGCGGCGCGCACGCGCGAGATGGCGGGTGAACGCCTCGTCATCGTTGAGATGGCTGAGTTCGTTGGAGAAGCGGAGTTCACCGTGAGCGAAGGCTCTAGCAAGGGCCGTCAGAAAGAGCCGCCGAAACAGCCGCGACAGTACGCGCACGGGCAGAAAGAAGCCCGGCCGGCATGCCACCCACCTAGATCTGTCGGGCGAGAGACCGCCGCCGGGCACGACGCAATGAACATGGGGATGATGGGTCATGGCCTGGCCCCAGGTGTGAAGCACGGCGACGATGCCGATCTCGGCGCCCAGCCGCTTGGGATCGGCGGCAACGGTCTGCAGCGTCTGGGCCACGATGCGCATCAGCAATGCATAGACGACCGCCTTGTTGTGGAAAGCGATCTCGGCGATGCCCGGTGGGAGCGTGAAGACCACATGAAAGTACGGGACCGGCAACAGATCGGCGACGCGTGCAGCGACCCACTCCTTGCGGGCCGCGCCTTCGCACTTCGGGCAATGGCGATTGCGGCAGGAATTATAGGAGATGCGGGTCCTGCCGCAATCGTCGCAGGCATCGACGTGACCGCCGAGCCTCGGCGTCCGGCAGGCTTCGATCGCGCCCATGACGCGTCGTTTGCCGCGGCCAAGATGACCGGCGTTCTCACGTCTGTAGGAGCTCCCATGTCGCCGAAAGATGTCGGCGACTTCGAAGGTGGGACGCAACCGATCACGATTCCGGCGGTGTCACCTCCAGTCGTAACCGATCGAGCGGACTGGCCGTCGACCGGATCGTGTCGGTAGAGACCTGCGTATAGCGCGCTGTCGTGGAGAGGTGGGCGTGACCGAGCAGGACCTGGATGATGCGGATATCGGTCCCGTTCTCGAGCAGGTGAGTGGCAAAGGAATGCCGCAACGTATGGACGGTGACGTGCTTGGAAAGACCCGCCGCCGCAACCGCCGAACGGCAGGCGGAATGCAGCACCGACGGCGCGATCGGCTTGTCTGGATCGCGCCCAGGAAACACAATGTCCTTGGGCCGCGCCAACCGCCAATAGCTGCGCAGGATCCCGAGCAGTTCCGGCGACAGCATGACGTAGCGGGCTTTGCCGCCTTTGCCACGCGTGATGTGGATCACCATCCTTGAGCTGTCGATATCGTTGGCGCGAAGACCACAGACCTCCGAAACCCTCAGGCCGGCGGCATAAGCCGTTGTCAGAGCCACCCGCGCCTTCAAGCTGGAGACGGCTTGCAGAAAGTCGACCACCTCGTCGCTCGAAAGAACAACCGGCAACTGGCGTGGCTCGCGCGCATACGGAATATGCTCCGGGATCGTATTCTGGCCGAGCGTCACGCCATAGAGGAACCGGAGGGCGCAGACGATCTGGTTCAATCCGGACCAGGAGATGCCCGTCGACACAAGGTGAACCTGGAAGGCGTGGACCTCGTCCAGGCCGAGCCGAGCCGGTGATCGGCCGAAATGGCGGCTAAACTTTGCGACTGCATAAAGATAGGATTGCTGCGTGGCCGGAGAAAGATTGCGGACCGTCATGTCCTCGATCATCCGGCGACGCAGAGGGCTCATCTCGGCCATCTGGATCTCCTGTCTGAAGGGTGGGTTTGCAACACCCAAATCCTCTCAGACAGGAGACATCTCTCAAAGAGGCCACCAATTGCCGCGACTAGCGGCTTAGTTCAATCCGCAGCTCAGACAGAGCTACACGCGTCTGGCAAAAGCAGCGGCGGTGCGCGCCGGCCGTTATGCCCATGCCCGGCAATTCCGCCGCATGCGCCGCGAACTGAAGCGCCTGCGCACCTTCCTTGGTCGCGTTTTGCGCGATATCGGCCGCAAGATCGCCGGCAACGTCGAACTGGAGAGGACCTTCGGCCGGCTGTTCGGTCTTGTCGAACGGCTGCTGGCGCAAAAAACCGAAGGACAAGAACAAGCTCTATTCGCTGCATGCTCCCGAGGTCGTCTGCATCTCGAAGGGCAAAGCTCGCACGCCATACGAGTTCGGTTGCAAGGTCGGTATCGCGGCGACGAACCGCGAAGGGCTGGTGCTGGCGGCCATGGCGTTCGAAGACAATCCCTATGACGGGCACACGCTCTCACGCACCGTCGATCAGGCTGTTGCCATGGGTGGTATCGATCCGGATCGCATCTACGTCGATAAGGGCTATCGCGGTCATGATTACACCGGATCGGCGTCGGTGATGATTGCCGGAAGCCGGCGCGGGTTGACGCCGACCATGCGACGGGAGCTGAAACGACGATCGGCCATCGAGCCCACCATCGGCCATATGAAGACTGATGGTAGGCTGGACCGCAACTTCCTTCTCGGGCATGTTGGCGACGCCATCAATGCACTGCTCGTGGCCGCAGGTCACAATCTGCGCCTCATCCTGGCCAAACTGGCTCTTTGGCGTGCCCTCATCACGGCCGCGCTTATCGTTCTCATGGCGAAATCGGATACTTCTCAAGATCTTCCCACCGCCAGAAGATCAATGACTTAGCCTTTGTTCAGGGCCGACCAGATAGCCAACTACCGGCAGACGCCGTAGCATCAACAGGTTCATGAGACGTCAAAATTATTATATTTTGATTACGTCAACGCTGGATCTCGCTGAAAATCTTTGGACAGCACAATAAAATTTTGTTTAGAAAGGGACAATCCGGCAGCTTTCCATAGAAAAAGAAGCATAATGACCGCCGAATCGGACAGATTACGTAGCGCGCAAAGCGGATCATCAATAAAACAACGTCTCTCGCGAATATATACTCAGAGACGGTGGCTGTCCTCAGGAAAAACGAAGGCCTGAGAGACTTATCAATCTACTGCGATGAACCCTTAAGCTTCCAGCCGTGGAGGTGGCAAACCGGAGCCTTCGGGAAACAATGGGTGACAAGACGCGCGGAGACGATGTCGACCCCCGCAGGTGTTGCAGCTTAAACTTAAGGGTGCAGCTGGCCTGAACAGAAATGCTATTGATCTACGCCAACCGGGAGGGTTTTTGGGATGCAGTTCTTGTCGGCCTGTTGGAACGGACCCTGACGCCGGCAAGTCAGTGGGTCAAAGAGCCAGATTCTCGCTCGGCCATCTCTATGACGACTATGCCCGAGAATAGAAGAGCTATGACGGAAACTGGGTGATGACGGTTTGATGAGGGCGGCGTATCGAGGCGGGTGACAAGCCTGCCAGAACCTCATGAAAGAGCGATACGCCATGAAGACAGATAGCACTGTTGTTTCCTTTCCGCATCCCGAGACGCTCGATGATCCCCTGACATCGGTTCTACGCGAAGGCGCGCGCCGGCTTCTGGCACAGGCCGTGGAGGCGGAAGCCGAGGCGTTTCTTGCGGCCATGGCCAGCGAACGCCTGAGCGATGGGCGGGACCGGGTGGTGCGGCACGGCCATGGGCCTGAAAGAACGATCCAGACGGGGATCGGTCCGGTTGCGGTGCGCCGCGTCAAGCTGCGCGACCGGGCTTTGGAGACTTGCGGCGAGGATCGCATCACCTTCACGTCGGCGATCCTGCCGAAGTGGGCACGACGCACGAAGAGCCTCGACGCTCTGCTGCCGGTCCTTTACCTGCGCGGCATCTCGACCGGCGATTTCCAGGAGGCGCTTGCCGCCTTACTCGGCAAGGACGCACCGAACCTGTCCCCCTCGGTGATTGGCCGGCTGAAGGAGGAGTGGCAGGCCGACTATGATCGCTGGCAACGCCGCGACCTGTCAGCCCGCCGCTACGTCTACATCTGGGCCGACGGGGTCTATCTTCAGGCACGCATGGAGGACGATGCCGCTTGCATGCTGGTCGTCATCGGCGCGACGCCGGAAGGCAAGAAGGAACTTGTCGGCTTTCAAGTCGGCGTGCGCGAAAGCACCCAGAGCTGGCGCGAGCTGCTCGTCGGGCTGAAGGCCCGCGGGCTTTCGATTGCGCCAGAAATTGCCGTGGGCGACGGCGCGCTCGGCTTCTGGAAGGCGCTGGAGGAGATATTCCCTTCGACCCGCCATCAACGGTGCTGCCAACACAAGCTCCTCAACATCCTCAACAAGGTGCCGAAGTCGGTGCAGCCGAACATGAAGGCCGATCTCAGGGAGGTCCGCGATGCCCCGGATCGGGCAACCGCCGAGGTCGCGATCGCCGTCTTCGTCGACAAATACAAGGCCAAATATCCCAAGGCCGTCAACTGCCTGACGAAGGACCACGAGGCATTGCTGACCTTCTTCGACTTCCTGGCCGAACACTGGGACCATCTGCGCACCTCGAACCCGATCGAAAGCGTCTTCGCCACCGTCAGGCACCGCACGGTGCGAACCAAGGGAGGCCTGTCCCACAACACAGCACGGCTCATGGTCTTCAAGCTCGTCATGAGCGCCGCCAAAACCTGGCGCCGGCTGAAGGGCGAAAATCAGTTGCCAAAGGTCATCGCCGGCGTCAAATTCACCGACGGTGTCGCCGAAACGACGACCCCTGACCATCGCGCCGCCTGATCGGCCTCGTCACCCATTTCCCGCCATAGCTCGAGAATAGAACTGCGCCCCCCTCCCGGTCGTGAAAACAGCGGCCAAAAGCCACGACTGACACAAAGTTTCCGTTCTGCATCAATTCGCGATAGACCGACCGCTGCGCGCACCCCTCGGCAACGCTATCGGAGATTGTCTTTGTCAAGTGCGGTCTACCGTCCGGATGCACGCGATCGAGATAGGCTCGAAGTGGAAGCCCACATTTAGCCTCTTCTGATCGCAGTCCAAAAAGTTTCGCTAGCGCCGAGTCGGCATACACGAGATCATTTGTCATATCCCATGTGTAAACGCCTGCATCCATCATACCTGTGTCGGCAACATCTAGAGCGAACATCTTCCCGGACTGCATAAATACGCCCTTACGCCACGCCCTTTCGGCGAGTACCAATGTGATGCCGGAACCAAATGGCTAATTTAGCTTAGTCCTAATATTAAAGCCTGCGCAATGACGGAAAGTACAACTCAAGGGCGCAATGTCGCGCAACCAACTGATTTTGCTGGGCAACGCCGAAATCGACCGGCATTCCTCAGGGCAACGACCTACGCATCTGCGACTGACTCATGCCGAATTTCAACAATACCGTGTATTCTCAAGGAGAATAACGACATATACGGTTGATATCACCTAAGTCGCTTTGCCTTGATCAGCTTCGCAGCAGACCTTCGCTGGCAATCGATCGCGGGGCGGTGGCAGAGTCGAAATCGGCGTTCGGAAGCGGATCGGCGTGTCGCGAAAGAAATTTGCGATCAGGACGATTTGCGTTCCGGACCGCGTCTTTCCGAAGGACGGAGAATATAGAGTTCCTAGCTGAAACGCAGGCCGCAATGCCGTCAGGCATGCCGCGGACGCCGTTGCGCTCATCGTAAGATGACACCGAGTTTGACGGCTAGACCGTCTGCCCAGGTAGGCTCATTTGTGGATCGCCGCAGCTGAGGGAACTGGGATAGCATTCCGTCTGCATTCGACCGGCGGTCTGCTTGGGCTCCCAGTACGCCGGAAAGACATATCCAAAGGCAGTTCCTAACAAAGTGGAAGGGCCGAATACAAGATTTGGCCCTTGTGAAGCATCAGGGGGTCACAATGTTGAACCAGAAGGGGAAGTTGTCGAGCAGACCAAGAAACTCGACAAAGGCCTTTTCGTTGCCGTCTATCTGCAATTTGCCCTCGTCAATAGCCTCTTTGACGGTGGTTTTCTTCAGTTGGATGTCGTCAAGAAGGCTTTTCGTCAGTGTCAGCTTGACATCCGCCTTGTCTGCCCACTCGTCCGCATAGTTCAACGTCGCGTTTTCGACTGTCAGAGCATACTGCTTTTGGATGTCCGTAAAATCGAGATTGAGCGTGATGTTCTTGCCGGCGGCCCTTTGGCCGTTCAAACGAATGCCGAGATAGTCAAACAGCATTTCCGGGTCCATCGCTCGTATAACATCAGGGCTCGCGGCGTTCGCAACGGGCAAGTCGGGTACCCCGTTTCGAAGCTCGTGCGCGCCTTGCAAGTATACAGAACGCCATGGTCCAGATTCTGCCTGATACCCCATTTGCTCGTAGGTGTCGGCCAGAAATTCCTTGGCATTTTTATTGTCGGGTTCGGCAAACACAACATGCTTGAGCGCCTCGGCGACCCAACGATATTCACCATTGTCAAAGTCCCTTTTTGCCTTCTTGAGGACTGCTGCCGCGCCTCCCATGTACTCCAGATACTTCCTGGCGGCAGGCTCGGGCGGCAATTTGTCCAAGCTCGAGGGATTGGCGTCATAAAAGCCCATGTATCGCTGGTAGACGGCACGCGAATTATGCCGGTAAGTTCCGTAGTATCCGCGATTGTACCATTCCTTTTCCAACTCCGGCGGGAGCTTGATCATATCTGCGATCTCCGTGTCGATGTATCCCTCGTTCATCATCCGCACGCTCTGATCGTGAATGTACTTGTAGAGATCGCGTTGCTTCTTCCAATACTCCTTGATCTTGACCGTTTCCCACATCGGCCAATGATGGCTCTGGAACTTTACATCGACTTTGTCGCCATACAGATCGATCGTTTGGTTGAGGCAATTGGCCCACATAAGCGCGTCGCGAACCTGAGCACCGCGAAGCGTTAAAATGTTGTGCAACGTGTTGGTCGAGTTCTCCGCCATCCACATTGCCCGAAAGTCCGGGAAGTAGGTGTTCATCTCCGCTGGCGCTTCCGTGCCCGGCGTCATTTGAAACACCATCTTGACCCCATCGACAGTGAGCTCCTCGCCTGTCGCCTTGATCTCGCGGGTAGGCAAAATCAGTGTCGACGTGCCAGACGAGGTTGTCTGTCCAAGGCCGCCGTTGACACCACCCTGCGCATTCCGCGGCAAAAGCGAGCCAAACATATAGACCGCGCGGCGGCTCATGGCGTTTCCGGCGATGACGTTTTCGCTGGCTGCATGTTCGGTGAAATGTTCCGGGGCCAGTATCTGCACCTTGCCAGCCTTGACGTCCGCCTCGTCTACTATGCCGCGGACGCCTCCGTAGTGATCGACGTGCGAATGGCTATAAACAACGGCCACGACGGGCTTGCGACCAAGGTTCTCGGAGACGAGGTCATATGCCGCCTTGGCAGTTTCCACCGAGATCAGTGGATCGAACACAATCCAGCCTGTGTCGCCCTCGATGAACGTTATGTTGGACAAATCGTATCCTCGAACCTGGAAAATGCGGTCCGAGACCTTGTACAAACCGTACTTGACATTGAGCTGCGCATTGCGCCAGAGGCTTGGATTGACGGTGTCTGGAGCAGCCTTGTCATCCCCTATGTAGGACTTGTACTGCTCAAGGTCCCAGGCAACGACGCCCTTGTCGTCCACGATGGTCAGGTTCTCAGGCTTAGCAATGAAGCCGCGATCGGCATTTTCGAAGTCCGTGCGATCGCTAAAATCCAGGTAGTCCGCAATCGCCTTGTTTGCCGCTTTTGTGGCCTCGGTCGCCGGCTTAGGCTGGGATTGGGCATTGGCAACGGGTGCCGTCGCCAAGACGATGGAAGCGGTGGCTGCCAACCAAGCGGACGAGCCTATTGAGCGGATTAAAAATCTCATGATAATCTCCATTGCGTAAACTCCGGCGCGTATCCCGGGTAAGAAGAAGTGCAATCGCTTTTAGGGGACGGCCTGCCCGACATTGTGCTTTCGTGCCTCACCTAGAACCTCACAACGAGCCCAAGGATCGGACCTTTCTGCACAATGTCGAAAATTAAGTGATTATCGCTGTAATCCGCACCCAGAATACGGAAGCCGGCAACGGCTGAAACCGTATCGCTGAACCGGTATCCCATGGCTGCTGCCACGTCCCAATCCAGGCGAGCAGCGCCTGTGCCGATGAGACCCCAACCCGTCAAATAGAGTTCCTGCGTAATGGCGTATGTCCCGCGAAAGCCGGCCAGTCCGTCAACCCAGGTCGCACGGTCTGTTCTTGAAACACCATCGAGAAGCCCGCCGCGGAAAGACAGTTCACTTTCAACAGACCAGACCCGTAGACCGCCTACAATATCGAGCCGCGAAACATTATCCTCAAAAACTGAGTAGCCGACGCCAAGAAATCCCGCAAAGGTTTCGCTCTTGAGTTGTGCGTCGGTAGCAAGTATGCCCTTCGGTGTCCCGGTCTCACCGGAGATTTTCGTATACATTACATCGCCGAATATGCTGTAGGGGTCGTAGCGCGCCTCGCCGATCGCCATTGCTCCAAAATCGAGGTGATCGGTTATATCGCGGAAGCTGGCGTCGGCATGCACTGTCGGTAAGCCGAACTGTGCAATGTCCCCGGACAATCCCGCCGCCCAGAAGTACGGTGCGAATGAAATGGACCACCCGCTCTCGACAGTCTTTTGCTGCGCCTGTGGCATCATCGGCGAATAAACGTCCGCGGCCCTGATCGATCCTGCGAGCAGGAAGCAGCATCCAATCGATGAGAACGTAAGAATGCACCAGGATCTCATCACATGCTCCACGTAGCTCGATCGACGATGTCGAGTGTGAGTTTTCCGTCTTTGAGGGGCAGGCCTGCGGTCAGTTGCGCGGCACTGGCGGTTCGGTCATGCATCTGGCACAGCAGCAACAAGCCTTCGAGCACCGGATCGGTAGGTGCGACTGGCCTTGGCCCCCTCCGGGCGCTGTCGTTGCCTTCGGGTCGCTGCGCGATCAAAGCCTGTGTCATCCTTGTTTCTCCGGTTGCGCTGTCGGCTTGGGCTGCGCTATCTGGTCTTGCGCAGGCCTTTTCTCACCCATGAGTTTCTCGAGAAGAACGCCAAGAGCTTCCGCAGCCGAATATTGCAGATTGAAGTAATCGTATTTCGCCGTGATCAACGATCGTTCGATGCGAACGACATCGCCCTGCACCGTCACGAGGTCGGTCAAGGAGCGCTGATTGAGCTTGAACTGCTCTTCGTAGGTGGTGCGCAACGCCCTGGCGCTTTCCAATTGCTTCGCCAAAATCGTCTGACGCTCTTTAAGCGCAGGCGCCTGACTTTGGAACACTGCCACCCTTTCGGTCGCCTGCCGGCGTTCGGCGTCAGCCGCCGATCGGGCGCTATCGGACGCCAGCTCCGCCGCCTCGACGCGCATCAGGTTGCTGGCGCCGTTGTAGGTCGGCGTCTTGCCGCGCAATCTCGCCCCGACAACCAGCCCGCCGAAATTATCTTCGCTGCGAACGAACGCTTCGCCCGCAAGCGTTGGGTAAAGCTCTGCCTGGGCGGTCTTGGCGGCATGGCCGGCAGCCTCGCCCCTTGCAAGCAGCGCGACCACGGTACCGGCGCTGCATCGACGGCTGCGCGCAGATCCGAGATCTTGCCAAGCTCGATCACCGGAAGGCTCGCAAGCGTGCCGGGCTGAGTGCCGACCCGGGTCGCATAGACGCTGCGCGCCTGCACCAGTGCGCCGTCGGCTTCTTCCAGCGTCGCGCCGGCTTCTCCGACATGAACGTTGGCAAACTCGACATTGCTCTTGTCGCCAAGCCCACCTTGCGCCAAGCCCTGCGCCAGCTCGGCGATGCGCTCGAGTGCACTGAGATTGTCTTTTGCAAGCGCCAGCAGCGCCTCTGACCGGATGACACCGATATAGGCTTGCGCCGCCTCCAGAGCGACGCGTTCGCGCTCAACCGCAAGCTCCTCTTTGCTTGCCGTCTCCAGTGCCCGCGCCTTGGCGACATCCGCTTTCGTGCGCCCCCAATCAAGCAGCGGCTGGCTGACGACGAACTCGGCGCCGGCCGCACCATCGTCTCCAAGATCGCCGGTGCCGTAAACGCTTGGCATATAGCCGGAACGCGCGATGCCGACATTGACGCCGGCCAGCTGCAGGTTGCTGGAGGCGCTCTTGATGCGCTCGTTCAGCGCCAGGGCGGCTGCGACCGTGCCAGGCAAGGTGCCGGGAGCCTTTGCGGCCAACATGCCATATGCGCCCGCAGGTCCTGAACCGGGCTTTGCAGCGCCCGCAGGCGACACCGACCCGACGTGTTCGGCGCCGACCTTGCCCTGCCCGCCCTTTGCACCGGCAGCATCGCCTGATTGCACGACGGACGTACAACCGGCTGAAGCAAGCACCAGGCAGGTGAAGACGGCATAGCCGAGCTTGGCTGGCGCTGCGGAAGATCCGAAGAAAGTCATAGCGCGCCCTCACGCGGATAGGCGCAGGGTGCGCTCAGGGTTGCACCACAGTGGACTTTACCGTGAATGACCAGTCGGCAGCCGACGGCATTGCGCAAGCGGAACCCGGGCGCGGATGTGCGGCGGCGAAACCTGGAAAAATGCGACCGCCGGATCGAAGGCCAGCCAGACCAGAAATGGGACAGGCGGAAAGAGGCATCCTTGGCGACCAGGAACACCGGGCCGAGAGATGAGAGGCTTTGCAGAAGGCATCCCGCAGCAGGCACGCCGTGCCCTTTTCCCGCAAGCACTGACTTAATTTCCATAAGAGCGTCGCATTCGTGTATTGAATTGGGCGATTCGCCCCCCTCCCTTGAGAGTGGGAAGTTCATTCGCTTATACTCAAATAACGCCCATGCACCGCACGCACCCACGACGGCCGTCCAAGCCTTCCCTTTGGACCATGCGGGCAAGCAAAAAAAGGCACTTCAGGCCTGATGTCGGTTGCAAACAATGTGTGCCACACGGCCAGAACCTTGAGGCTGAGGCCAGAGCCTGCAAACCAGCTGCGACCTGACGGGTGCCATTCTGTCCTTCACATGCAGACGCCGGCGGGGACTGGCCCCGCCGGCGTCTGTCTAGCAGTTCACAAACCTCTGATCTTAGACGACGTTGACCGTGCCGAGATCCTGCTCGACCCACAGCGTTGCCGAACCGCTGGTAAAGACATCGAAGGTCTCACCATTCGACGTCACGCTTCCCCCGGCGGTAAAGCCGCTGGCGTTGAGTGTATCGCCGCGGTCACCGTGCACGATCAGGAGATTGGTGGTATCCGACATATCGAGCACGTCCTGGGCGGTGACCGAAAGCGTATTGCCGCCGGTCCCGGTGATATCGATGTGCTCGATGCCCGTGACAACACCCGATGCGATGGCATCGCTGGCAAAGTCGAGATGAAGCCCGGTCCCGTCCAGCTTCAGCGTATCGACACCGGCCTTGCCATGAATGCCGGCAAACAGCGTATCGGGCACAACGAAGATATCGTCGTTATTGCCGCCCGACAGCGTCTCCGCACCACCGGATCCGTCAATCGTGTGAAACACCGCATCATCCTTCGGGGTCAGCAGATTGCCGTCGCTGTCAAAGCGCTGCTGATAGATGTCGTAGGTGCCATATCCTGCGGCAACTCCAGTATCTGCCGTCCACGTCACGACCCAACCGCCGTCCGGCAGAGCCGCAATCGCCGGCTCTGCATTGGCAGCAAAATTCGTTCCCGTGGGGTCCAAAGTCGCAATTTGCGTGCGCGGTGACCCGTCAGCATCGAATGTTTGAGTATAGAGCGAGTACCCTCCATCGACTGTAGTGGAATCCAGTCCAACTCATGACCCAGCCGCCATCCACCAAACCCTCGACATCGGCACCTGCAACGGGGACGTTGCTTGAGCGAAGATGTAGCGGTGACCCATCCGGGGTTCCGTCCGAATTATAGACTTGGTACCCGATGAAGAGCGTTTCACTCCACGCAACAATCCAGCGGCCATCTGCCAGGAGTGCACCTTTTGGGTCCGGGAAGCCCGTATTGTGATTGTGGACTAGAATCGCGGCGCCGCTTAGATAGCGTCCGTGCAGGTGGTGTAATTTCGGAGGCGATTTGAGTGGAAGTTGCGGTGGAAATTACACTGCGGTTTCCGCAAGACGTCAGGTGGGCACCGGGCCCGTCGGAGAAGGTGGAGAGCTATGACGGAAACTGGGTGATGACGGCTTGATGAGGGCGGCGTATCGAGGCGGGTGACAAGCCTGCCAGAACCTCATGAAAGAGCGATACGCCATGAAGACAGATAGCACTGTTGTTTCCTTTCCGCATCCCGAGACGCTCGATGATCCCCTGACATCGGTTCTACGCGAAGGCGCGCGCCGGCTTCTGGCACAGGCCGTGGAGGCGGAAGCCGAGGCGTTTCTTGCGGCCATGGCCAGCGAACGCCTGAGCGATGGGCGGGACCGGGTGGTGCGGCACGGCCATGGGCCTGAAAGAACGATCCAGACGGGGATCGGTCCGGTTGCGGTGCGCCGCGTCAAGCTGCGCGACCGGGCTTTGGAGACTTGCGGCGAGGATCGCATCACCTTCACGTCGGCGATCCTGCCGAAGTGGGCACGACGCACGAAGAGCCTCGACGCTCTGCTGCCGGTCCTTTACCTGCGCGGCATCTCGACCGGCGATTTCCAGGAGGCGCTTGCCGCCTTACTCGGCAAGGACGCACCGAACCTGTCCCCCTCGGTGATTGGCCGGCTGAAGGAGGAGTGGCAGGCCGACTATGATCGCTGGCAACGCCGCGACCTGTCAGCCCGCCGCTACGTCTACATCTGGGCCGACGGGGTCTATCTTCAGGCACGCATGGAGGACGATGCCGCTTGCATGCTGGTCGTCATCGGCGCGACGCCGGAAGGCAAGAAGGAACTTGTCGGCTTTCAAGTCGGCGTGCGCGAAAGCACCCAGAGCTGGCGCGAGCTGCTCGTCGGGCTGAAGGCCCGCGGGCTTTCGATTGCGCCAGAAATTGCCGTGGGCGACGGCGCGCTCGGCTTCTGGAAGGCGCTGGAGGAGATATTCCCTTCGACCCGCCATCAACGGTGCTGCCAACACAAGCTCCTCAACATCCTCAACAAGGTGCCGAAGTCGGTGCAGCCGAACATGAAGGCCGATCTCAGGGAGGTCCGCGATGCCCCGGATCGGGCAACCGCCGAGGTCGCGATCGCCGTCTTCGTCGACAAATACAAGGCCAAATATCCCAAGGCCGTCAACTGCCTGACGAAGGACCACGAGGCATTGCTGACCTTCTTCGACTTCCCGGCCGAACACTGGGACCATCTGCGCACCTCGAACCCGATCGAAAGCGTCTTCGCCACCGTCAGGCACCGCACGGTGCGAACCAAGGGAGGCCTGTCCCACAACACAGCACGGCTCATGGTCTTCAAGCTCGTCATGAGCGCCACCAAAACCTGGCGCCGGCTGAAGGGCGAAAATCAGTTGCCAAAGGTCATCGCCGGCGTCAAATTCACCGACGGTGTCGCCGAAACGACGACCCCAGACCATCGCGCCGCCTGATCGGCCTCGTCACCCATTTCCCGCCATAGCTCCTCGCGAAATAAACCCAATCGTTCGGGGATGGATCGCATACTATGGGCAATACTCGCGCTCGGCACTTTATCCGATGGCGCGATACATCAACGAAACCCTCTATGTTTGGTTCAAACGGAAATATAAGCGCTTCCGCAAACGCCTGGGGCAAGCGCGCCTCTTTGTTGCAAAGATTGCGCGTGAAAACCGGAAGCTGTTCGTACACTGGCAACTTGGTAATGGCACGGAGCTCGCCTGAGGGGAGCCGGGTGAGGTGAGAGCCTCACGCCCGGTTCTGAGAGAGGCTGGAGGTGAAATTCCTTCGGCCTACTCGCCCCACAGTCCAGGTGCTGAAGGAAGCCGGCAAGGAAGCGACCAGCACGTCGTATATGTTGGCCTTTCGCAGCGGCGAGGACAGTAAACAGCCGATCGTGCTGTTCGATTATCAGCCCGGCCGCGGGCAGGAGCATCCGCAGGCCTTCCTTGGCGACTACCGCGGCATCCTGATGAGTGACGGTTATCAGGCCTGGCGCACGTTGAAAGGCGCCACGCATGTCGGGTGCATGGCCCATGCCAGGCGGAAGTTTGTCGATGCTCTCAAGGCGCGCAAGAAACAAAGCGGCCTGCCTACGCAGGCGCTGAAGTTCTTCGATCAGAGGTGGCTCGGTTTGTTTGGACAGGTCTTCCCGGTTTTTAAGTGGAATCTGGAGGGTTATGTGAGGTCGCATCCGTCGTCGCGGCGAGCTCGAGCGACCTCACATAAGCCGGATTGAAGTAAGGCGCGGGTTGTTTGGCGCCGTTATGGGAATAGTAAAGCACGCCGCTTGATGACGATAGCGGATTCGTCGTGGACGGCAATCGCACCGCCGATTTTTGTGGTGATCTGGCGACCTTCGCGAGCAGCTTGCCGGACGATAGGAAGCGATTTTTGCGCTCTCAATGCACACTGTCGGTCTTTCGGTGTGGCCAGGGCCACGCGGTATCGCGCGCCGGCGCGGCGCTTGGTTTTGTGGGCATATGGGAGGGGGTGCGGATTGTCGGAGTTCATGATGTATCGCACCAGAAAGATGATGGCCGGGGCGGCGAAACAGGCGCAACAGTGATTCCTGTCCTACGCATGGGACGCCGGCAGTCAGGGCATTCGTGGGATTGCCCGGGCTGTGATTTGCCTGCCTGCGACCGCTCCCCTGCTGATGATGGTTGATCGAGGATCTGCCTGCAGAGGCCGATACGATCCCGTCGGTGGCTATTGGCGAGAAAGCCGAAGTGGCGCATGCGGTGGAAGCCGTCCGGGAGCACGTGTAGAAGAAAACGCCGGATGAACTCGTGCGGGTCAAGGCGCATGATCTTCTCGCGGTCGCGACCCTTGCCACGGTAATCCTTCCATCGGAAGGCAACGTGGTCATCATCGACCTCGACGATGCGGCTGTTGGCGATGGCAACACGATGGGTGTAGCGGCCGAGATAGGCGAGCACCTGGTCGGGGCCGCCGAACGGTGGCTTCGAATAGACGACCCATTCGACGCGGCGCGCACGCGCGAGATGGCGGGTGAACGCCTCGTCATCGTTGAGATGGCTGAGTTCGTTGGAGAAGCGGAGTTCACCGTGAGCGAAGGCTCTAGCAAGGGCCGTCAGAAAGAGCCGCCGAAACAGCCGCGACAGTACGCGCACGGGCAGAAAGAAGCCCGGCCGGCATGCCACCCACCTAGATCTGTCGGGCGAGAGACCGCCGCCGGGCACGACGCAATGAACATGGGGATGATGGGTCATGGCCTGGCCCCAGGTGTGAAGCACGGCGACGATGCCGATCTCGGCGCCCAGCCGCTTGGGATCGGCGGCAACGGTCTGCAGCGTCTGGGCCACGATGCGCATCAGCAATGCATAGACGACCGCCTTGTTGTGGAAAGCGATCTCGGCGATGCCCGGTGGGAGCGTGAAGACCACATGAAAGTACGGGACCGGCAACAGATCGGCGACGCGTGCAGCGACCCACTCCTTGCGGGCCGCGCCTTCGCACTTCGGGCAATGGCGATTGCGGCAGGAATTATAGGAGATGCGGGTCCTGCCGCAATCGTCGCAGGCATCGACGTGACCGCCGAGCCTCGGCGTCCGGCAGGCTTCGATCGCGCCCATGACGCGTCGTTTGCCGCGGCCAAGATGACCGGCGTTCTCACGTCTGTAGGAGCTCCCATGTCGCCGAAAGATGTCGGCGACTTCGAAGGTGGGACGCAACCGATCACGATTCCGGCGGTGTCACCTCCAGTCGTAACCGATCGAGCGGACTGGCCGTCGACCGGATCGTGTCGGTAGAGACCTGCGTATAGCGCGCTGTCGTGGAGAGGTGGGCGTGACCGAGCAGGACCTGGATGATGCGGATATCGGTCCCGTTCTCGAGCAGGTGAGTGGCAAAGGAATGCCGCAACGTATGGACGGTGACGTGCTTGGAAAGACCCGCCGCCGCAACCGCCGAACGGCAGGCGGAATGCAGCACCGACGGCGCGATCGGCTTGTCTGGATCGCGCCCAGGAAACACAATGTCCTTGGGCCGCGCCAACCGCCAATAGCTGCGCAGGATCCCGAGCAGTTCCGGCGACAGCATGACGTAGCGGGCTTTGCCGCCTTTGCCACGCGTGATGTGGATCACCATCCTTGAGCTGTCGATATCGTTGGCGCGAAGACCACAGACCTCCGAAACCCTCAGGCCGGCGGCATAAGCCGTTGTCAGAGCCACCCGCGCCTTCAAGCTGGAGACGGCTTGCAGAAAGTCGACCACCTCGTCGCTCGAAAGAACAACCGGCAACTGGCGTGGCTCGCGCGCATACGGAATATGCTCCGGGATCGTATTCTGGCCGAGCGTCACGCCATAGAGGAACCGGAGGGCGCAGACGATCTGGTTCAATCCGGACCAGGAGATGCCCGTCGACACAAGGTGAACCTGGAAGGCGTGGACCTCGTCCAGGCCGAGCCGAGCCGGTGATCGGCCGAAATGGCGGCTAAACTTTGCGACTGCATAAAGATAGGATTGCTGCGTGGCCGGAGAAAGATTGCGGACCGTCATGTCCTCGATCATCCGGCGACGCAGAGGGCTCATCTCGGCCATCTGGATCTCCTGTCTGAAGGGTGGGTTTGCAACACCCAAATCCTCTCAGACAGGAGACATCTCTCAAAGAGGCCACCAATTGCCGCGACTAGCGGCTTAGTTCAATCCTGCCTGTGGTTAAGCCGCTTCGGGCAGCGGTGTCGGGGTTAAGTAGGCCTCATCCGGAGTCTTGCCGTCAAGGCTCGAATGTGGCCGTCTCTGATTGTAGAAGTCGAGATACTTTCCGATCGATGCACGGGCCTGGCGGACGCTGTCGTAGGCCTTGAGGTAGACCTCTTCGTATTTCACCGACCGCCACAGCCGCTCGACGAAGACATTGTCCCGCCAGGCACCCTTGCCGTCCATGCTGATCTTGATCTTGTGGTCGAGCAGCACCTTTGTGAAGTCGTGGCTGGTGAACTGGGCTGCCCGAGCTATGACGGAAACTGGGTGATGACGGTTTGATGAGGGCGGCGTATCGAGGCGGGTGACAAGCCTGCCAGAACCTCATGAAAGAGCGATACGCCATGAAGACAGATAGCACTGTTGTTTCCTTTCCGCATCCCGAGACGCTCGATGATCCCCTGACATCGGTTCTACGCGAAGGCGCGCGCCGGCTTCTGGCACAGGCCGTGGAGGCGGAAGCCGAGGCGTTTCTTGCGGCCATGGCCAGCGAACGCCTGAGCGATGGGCGGGACCGGGTGGTGCGGCACGGCCATGGGCCTGAAAGAACGATCCAGACGGGGATCGGTCCGGTTGCGGTGCGCCGCGTCAAGCTGCGCGACCGGGCTTTGGAGACTTGCGGCGAGGATCGCATCACCTTCACGTCGGCGATCCTGCCGAAGTGGGCACGACGCACGAAGAGCCTCGACGCTCTGCTGCCGGTCCTTTACCTGCGCGGCATCTCGACCGGCGATTTCCAGGAGGCGCTTGCCGCCTTACTCGGCAAGGACGCACCGAACCTGTCCCCCTCGGTGATTGGCCGGCTGAAGGAGGAGTGGCAGGCCGACTATGATCGCTGGCAACGCCGCGACCTGTCAGCCCGCCGCTACGTCTACATCTGGGCCGACGGGGTCTATCTTCAGGCACGCATGGAGGACGATGCCGCTTGCATGCTGGTCGTCATCGGCGCGACGCCGGAAGGCAAGAAGGAACTTGTCGGCTTTCAAGTCGGCGTGCGCGAAAGCACCCAGAGCTGGCGCGAGCTGCTCGTCGGGCTGAAGGCCCGCGGGCTTTCGATTGCGCCAGAAATTGCCGTGGGCGACGGCGCGCTCGGCTTCTGGAAGGCGCTGGAGGAGATATTCCCTTCGCCCCGCCATCAACGGTGCTGCCAACACAAGCTCCTCAACATCCTCAACAAGGTGCCGAAGTCGGTGCAGCCGAACATGAAGGCCGATCTCAGGGAGGTCCGCGATGCCCCGGATCGGGCAACCGCCGAGGTCGCGATCGCCGTCTTCGTCGACAAATACAAGGCCAAATATCCCAAGGCCGTCAACTGCCTGACGAAGGACCACGAGGCATTGCTGACCGTCTTCGACTTCCCGGCCGAACACTGGGACCATCTGCGCACCTCGAACCCGATCGAAAGCGTCTTCGCCACCGTCAGGCACCGCACGGTGCGAACCAAGGGAGGCCTGTCCCACAACACAGCACGGCTCATGGTCTTCAAGCTCGTCATGAGCGCCGCCAAAACCTGGCGCCGGCTGAAGGGCGAAAATCAGTTGCCAAAGGTCATCGCCGGCGTCAAATTCACCGACGGTGTCGCCGAAACGACGACCCCAGACCATCGCGCCGCCTGATCGGCCTCGTCACCCATTTCCGACCATAGCTCTGGCTGCCCTGATCCGAGTTGAAGATCTCGGGCTTGCCGTAGCAGGCCAGCGCTTCCTCGAGAGCCTCGACGCATGGCGCAGCGTCCATGGTGATCGACAACCGCCACGACAGAACCTTGCGCGTGAACCAATCGATGATGGCGATCAAATAGCAGAACCCGCGCGCCATCGGGATGTAGGTCAGATCCGTTGCCCAGACCTGGTTGGGCCGATCGACCTTCAGAGCGCGCAGCAAATAGGGATAGATCTTGTGCCCATCGCCGGGTGCTGACGTGCGCGGCTTGCGGTAAAGCGCCGCGATCCCCATGCGTTTCATCAGGGTCCGCACATGCAGTCGGCCGACGTCAAACGCCTTCGCGCGTCAGAAGCTTCTGCAGCATCCGGCTGCCCGCGAACGGGTAGTCCAGATGCAGCTCGTCGATCCGACGCATCAGCGCAAGATCCGCCGGCGACGCCGGTTGTGGCATGTAGTAGACGATGCTGCGACTGATCCCCAAAGCTCGGGCCTGGCGGGTGATGGACAGTTCGTGATCGCGGTCGATCATTTCTTTACGCTCCCCAACAGTCCCGCCTTGGTGAGCGCGCCGGATAAAAAATCGTTCTCCAGCGAAAGCTCCCCGATCTTGGCGTGCAGCGTCTTTACATCCACCGCAGGCTCCGACGGCTTTGATCCCGTGTCGAAGGTCGCCGTCATGCCCGCAAGCGCCTGACCTCGCCACGTCGTGATCTGGTTGGCGTGAACGTCGTATTGTTGCGCAAGCTCCGATAACGTCTTCTCCCCCTGGATCGCAGCAAGGGCTACACGCGCCTTGAAGGCTGCGCTGTGGTTTCGGCGGGGTCGTCTGCTCAAGTGATTCTCCTGTTACGGCACTCTCGCCGCTCTCAGCCAGAAATTCCACTTAACGACCTGTCCAATTTTCCCGAGCCACCTCTATCAGCTCTATCGGATTGAAAGGCAGGTGCGCAACGAAACGCCGGATGAAGGCGAAACGCGAGATCATTACATCCGCCGCTCCCGTCAGAAACACAGCGTTCCGGTTCTCAATGCCCTCAAGGAATGGCTCGATGCAATCGCGCCAAAGGTCGTGCCCGACACCAAGCTCGGCGATGCGATCTCCTATACGCTCAATCAGTGGGAATATCTGACGCGCTACACCGAAGACGGCACAATGCCGATCGACAACAATTTGCTGGAACGGGATATCAGAGTTTTTGCCACGGGAAGAAAATCATGGCTCTTCTGCGATACCGTTGACGGGGCCAAGGCCAGCGCCGCCCGTCTACAGTCTAATGTTGACCTGTCGTGCTTGTGGTGTCGAGCCGTTCGCATGGTTACGTCACGTCTTCACGGGAGTGTCAGGAATTCTGTGCGGTGGGCCATGATGATGAAAAGGAGCGAATCATCACATGGCTATCGAAAAAGAACTTCCGGACCAACTTCTTGCTGGTCGTGATCCATCCGATGTTTTCGGCAAGGACGGCTTGCTGGATGACCTGAAGAAGGCACTGTCGGAGCGTATTCTCAACGCCGAGCTTGATGAACATCTCGCCGTCGATCGCAGCGAAGGACCGTCGGGCAATCGGCGGAATGGATCTTCGAAAAAGACGGTGCTGACCGGTACCTTGAAGATGACGTTGACCATCCCGCGCGACCGGGCCGGTACGTTCGACCCGCAGCTGATCGCCAAATATCAGCGCCGCTTTCCCGATTTCGATGATAAGATCATTTCCATGTACGCGCGCGGCATGACGGTGCGGGAAATCCAGGGCCACCTCGAAGAAATCTACGGTATCGACGTGTCGCCGGACCTGATCTCGGCGGTGACCGACCAGGTTCTGGAGGCCGTTGGCGAGTGGCAAAACCGCCCGCTCGAGCTGTGCTATCCCCTCGTGTTCTTCGATGCCATCCGGGTCAAGATCCGGGACGAAGGCTTCGTTCGCAACAAGGCCGTTTATGTCGCGCTCGCAGTTCTGGCGGACGGCACAAAGGAAATCCTCGGGCTCTGGATCGAGCAGACCGAAGGGGCAAAGTTCTGGTTGCGCGTGATGAATGAGCTGAAAAGCCGTGGCTGCCAGGACATCCTGATCGCCGTGGTCGATGGCCTGAAGGGCTTTCCCGAAGCCATTACGGTACCGTCTTCCCTCAGACGATCGTCCAGACCTGCATCGTCCACCTGATCCGGCATTCTCTGGAGTTCGTGTCCTACAAGGATCGCAAACCCGTCGTACCGGCGTTGAGAGCCATCTATCGTGCTCGAGATGCCGAGGCTGGAATGAAGGCGCTGGAGGCTTTCGAGGAAGGGTATTGGGGCCAGAAATACCCTGCCATCTCTCAAAGCTGGCGGCGCAATTGGGAACACGTTGTTCCCTTCTTCGCCTTCCCAGAGGGCGTCCGCCGCATCATCTACACGACGAACGCCATCGAGGCGTTGAACTCGAAACTTCGTCGGGCAGTGCGCTCGCGCGGCCATTTCCCGGGTGACGAAGCCGCGATGAAGCTGTTATATCTGGTCCTCAACAATGCGGCCGAGCAGTGGAAGCGCGCGCCGAGGGAGTGGATCAAGGCAAAGACACAGTTCGCCGTCATCTTCGGCGAGCGGTTCTTCAACTGATGAAACCGGCCCACCGCACAGAATTCCTGACACTCCCCCGAAGGGCGGTTCCCGATGAAGGCGGTGGCGGAGGCCTTACACGTGTCGCGTTCTAATCTCTCCGAACGTCTGAAGGGCAAGTCCAAGCCTCGCGGACCCTACCTCAAAGCGGACGATGCCGAGCTGCTGCCTGCCATTCGCAAGCTGGTGGATGCCAGGCCAACTTATGGCTATCGGCGGATCGCTGCCCTTCTCAACAGGCAGCGGCGGGCCGCCGATCAGCCGATCGTCAACCGCAAGCGGGTCCACCGCATCATGGCCAACCACGCCATGATCCTTGAGAAGCACACCGCCGTGCGCAAGGGCCGCGTCCACGACGGCAAGGTCATGGTGATGCGGTCGAACCTTCGTTGGTGCTCCGATGGCCTGGAGTTCACCTGCTGGAATGGCGAGGTGGTCCGCCTTGCTTTTATCATCGACGCGTTTGATCGAGAGATCATCTCGTGGGCGGCGGTCGCCAATGCCGGGATCTCCGGTTCTGACGTCCGCGATATGATGTTGGAAGCAGTCGAGAAACGCTTCGGTGGCACGCGTGCCCCACATGCCATCGAACATCTGTCCGATAACGGCAGCGCCTACACAGCAAGGGAAACCAGGCTGTTTGCTCAGGCCCTCAATCTGGTCCCGTGCTTCACGCCGGTCGCCAGCCCTCAATCAAACGGTATGTCGGAGGCTTTCGTCAAAACCCTGAAACGCGACTACATACGCATCTCACCCATTCCCGACGCCGACACAGCGCTCCGGAACATCGATGGATGGATCGAGGATTACAACGAAATCCATCCGCATTCAGCGCTGAAAATGGCATCCCCAAGGGAATTCATCAAAGCATTGTCTCAATAGCTGACTTGTCTGGCGAAATGGGGGGCACTCCACGCCGGACCAAAATCCGCTCACCGGACGCTCACTCGCAAACGGCCACCTCGCCAAAGACATCGATGCCCTGATGCCATGGGCCTATGCCGCCCGCATCAACGCCTCACAATGAGCTCGTCAGATACTATCCGGTGAGCTCACATCCGGCCATCAGGCAGCACTACCAAATAGCTGAAACTGAAAAATCAATGGGGCGTAGACGGCGCATACGCCGAGTTCACTCGACTGCATGTAAAGTGCAGCGAAGGCGCAGAAGCGAGGTGGATATCGTCGCCTCTGATACGCCACGGTCTTGTCTGCAATGTCAGGTAAGCGGCGCGCAATGGAAAGCGCATCCTCACATCCTATCTGTTGCATCAAGTCTGAGTGAAGTCGGGACGATGCTATCTCGGGATGAGTTTCAAGGGTCGAGGCAGAGACGACTACTCTAGTCATAATGCACGATTCCGTTCGCAAGGACGCTAGTTAGCAGATGTTAGCAAGTGGGTGTCGTTGAAGCCTGCGAACGGTACAACCTTTCTTATTTAGCCATTAGTTAAAGTCTATGATAGCGAGCTTTTGGCTTCACCTTTCGGAGATCGGGTGGAGTTAGGGGGTCATTCGGGTGAACCGGCTGAATGACCCCCTTTAAGGACAAGCGGGCAGAGGAATCGTCGATCAAAATCGGTCTGTTTGAGCGGCCATTCGGTCTCAGCATCTTCGGTTGCCAACCAAGGCCGGAATGGTGCTTTTCGGGAAGCCGGTAGCGGTCGCCCCGGATGTTCACCACCGTCGAGGTGCCGAAGGAGACGATCTAATATCGCTGTGGCTACGACAGGATCCCGAAAACCACTTCCCCATTCGCCAACGGAGCGATTTGAGACAATCAGACCGAGCCCTTTTCGTAGCGACCGGACGCAACGTGGAAAAACAGCTGCGCGGCAGTCACCTCAACGGGCAAATGACGCGGCTCATCG
The DNA here is from genome assembly GCF_026672675.1 of Ensifer sp. SL37. Lineage (NCBI taxonomy): Bacteria > Pseudomonadati > Pseudomonadota > Alphaproteobacteria > Hyphomicrobiales > Rhizobiaceae > Ensifer > Ensifer sp. SL37. The sequence continues at coordinate 75,766 of NZ_JAPPRN010000002.1, forward strand.
AAGTACCCTTTGCAAAATACTGTCGGTCATCCTCTGTTTCGGGCCGAGTCACTAAAAGTTTAAATTATACGTTAGGTGGAGTTTTCTTAAAAGCAGCTGACCGCAACTGCGCTTTCAAGCTGCCGACAGGCTCCATTGTGACCATCCAGTCGACGACCTCGCTGCATGGCGGGGTCGTGAGTGAGCCTTCATAGGCCCAATAGTTGAGGGAGGTGGGCAGAAGGCCGGCTGGATCGACATCGCCGAGCGCGGCTTCCTCGCCAAGACCTTTCGGAAACTGCGCAGCGAGGTTCGCGAAGGTCGGATTTGCCGACCCGGCCGTGAGAAACACGGCGAGCACGCCGAGCGCACCTGTAGGAGTGTGTCTTTGGACGAAATGCACTTCCATTGGGAAGTCCTTGCCGTCAACCAGATGTTCGCTCGGTGCGTGGAATGGTATTGTAGCAGATCATAGGATCGGTCGCCGCGCTCGAGCGATCTCCGGCGGCGATAACCTGTATGTATGGCCATTGTTGAGGATCGAGCCGCCGATTTTCCAGCTGGTAACCAGGCTCGGTATATTGGCTCTGATCGAGGCGGTGATGTCGATCGGTGATTGTTGCGAGCCGGCCGAACAGGCACTGCTTTCTTGGCTGAGCGAACTCCAATTCTCCGGACCCTTGCCACTTTCATAGCTCCAGTGCACACCCTCGGCGGCGTAAGCTGTCTTGACGCAGAGCGGGCAGGAGGCGAGCAACGCCAGGCCCTGAAGGAAATGACGCCTTTCCATTGGGTTCCTTTCGAAACAGCGCGGGCCGAATGCGCGAAAATTTGTTTTCGAAGTTGTGCAACTACTCCCCAAAAAAGAGGAAGCGGTGTCCCGCTACTATAGAGTTCGGCTAATAGTTGAATAAGGTAAGGACCGAGTGTGCCACTGTCGACCGGGCCCGAAAGGATACTCCAGCTCGCAGTATGGTATCACTTGGGGGCGAGCAGGTATTTGATCTGGAAAACCCGGAAGGCGAAGGCTTAAAGTATGCACCTTGCGAAGGCGACACGCACGGTCCGGAGCGAAGCCCAATTTCGCCGCTCCAAAACCTGCAACGATCCCCAGACTTGAATGTTCTGGTTGATTGCGGAGAGGGCGGGTTTGGCCGAACGGTTCCGCTATCGGCGTGGGCCATCAAAGCTCCGTTTTAACGACGGTCGTTGCTTGATGGTTATGTCCCTGACAACTGAAAGTGTCAAAAGATCGAACGAGGCCGCCGATGCGAAGGTATCGCGCCCGGTTGGGTGCAGCTCGTTTGCGTTCGCGAGCCGTTGCCGATGCAGTTTGTACGAATTCTTGTGTGACGCTTCGGCGAAGGTTGAGAAAAGTGGTCGAGCGCTGAACCGGTGAACGCGCCAACCTGTTGAGCCCGAGCCTTTCAGTTGCGTAGACTGCACCACGCCGGAAACTGGGAAAACAGAAGGGGCCAGGAAGGCCGCAAGCGGCTCATCTGTCCATGCATGCTGTTTTTCTGAATGCATCAGAAGCCAAACGGGGAGTTCCTTACAAGAAAACAGCTTGTTGCCGCACGCCCATTCGAACAAGGAGCTGACGGCTTATTGCTCCATTAGAATAAGTCTATGCTAGCTGATCGCCCAGCCGCCCCATTGCCCCGGGTTGGTCAGGGGTCGTTCGGGATCGATCGACCGAATGACCCCGCTTTATCAAGCAGTCCTATCGCTTTGGTGTCTATCAAAGCTTCGGAGACTTTCTAGGTATTGATGGCACAACGGGGTCCTACGCGCTCTCGCAGGGCCTTAGTGTCACCGATACGTTGTGTCGAGTAAGCGGGCTTATGCTAACCCGCCAGCCATAGCGGCCGGATCAAGCATTGCCGTTGTCCGAAGGTGCTGGTTAAGCCTAAGGGATTGCGAGTAGGATGCCGGCGCTATTCCCAGGCCCAACCCGTAAAGAGACGCGAATGGAAGATTTCGATTCGGCATTAGCTACTTCGGTGATTGGATCCGACAAGGGGGAGCTCATCTCGCTTTACGGGGGAGCGTTTGAACTCATCGGTTGCTCCACGATGCTGGCGCGGACCTATCCTGTCGCGGCATCGACGACCACGACACTTTGGGACATTTACTCAGAGCTCTTGATTGCTGGCCTCAGAACTGCCGTCGAATCGGTCGTCAATCAGGGTCTTGCCAACATCATCGACATACCTGCCCCCTCCGGAACGCGTCGGCAGCTCGTTGTTTTCTGTGCGCAACGTGGCCTTGGGGTAATCGAGACAAGAGATACCGCGGCTCAGTTGGCGCCACCGTCCAAAAGCGATGAACGGGTCCTCCTTCTCCATCAGGCGATGCACGACGTTCTGACAGGATTGCCAAACCGCCGGCAATTCAGTGAGCATCTCGACCGCTGTCTTCCGTTGGGAGGCGGAGATAGATTTGCTTTAATGCAAATTGACCTCGATGATTTCAAGCCCGTCAATGACACGCTCGGGCACGCTGCGGGCGATGCCGTGCTCCAAGAGACGGCACAGCGACTTCGTGCCGTGCTTGGTGAGCGAGACATGGCCTATCGCCTCGCAGGCGACGAATTCGCAATCATCCTGCGCAAGGGGCGGTCTGATAAAGCCAAGCGCATGGCCGAAATGATCGTCGACTCGTTCAAGGACCCTTTCATTATCGACGGTATTGACGTATTCGTCGGGGCGAGCGTCGGCATAGCCATAGCGCCCGACGATGGGAACGACTGTGATCAGATAATGAAGGCGGTTGATATTGCGCTCTACGCTGCAAAGAATGATGGGCGCGGGCGCGCCAGATGTTTTAATCGCTCGATGCTCATCCTCTTGGAGCAGCGTGAGATGCTTCGGCGTAGTCTTCGCGTCGCGCTGCAGGGAAAGCAATTCTTAATTGAGTACCAACCGATCGCTGAAACAGGCGTGATTATCGGCTTTGAGGCTCTGCTTCGATGGCAACACCCATTCGCAGGGGTCATCCCGCCTGGCGTCTTCATCCCCATGGCGGAAGCGGACGGCCTTATGGGGGAAATTGGTGAATGGGTCCTCGAGCAGGCTTGCAGGGAAGCAGTTACCTGGCCTGAACACTTCACAGTCGCTGTGAACGTCTCTGCGGCCGAATTTTTACGCAAAGGTTTAACGGATCGGGTGGCTCATATCCTCGATTGCGCTGGCCTGCCTTCCGAGCGCCTCGAACTGGAAATCACTGAGTCCGTCTTGCTTGAGCGCACCACCAAAAATCTCGATACGCTCCACACCCTGGAGGTTTTGGGCGTCCGCATCTCGCTGGATGATTTCGGTACCCGATACTCTTCCTTGGCGTATCTGAAGAACTTCCCCTTCGATACGATCAAGATCGATAGATACTTCATCAAGGAAGTCGAAACCGACCACAAAAGCCAGACCATCGTCCGCACGATTGTTGCTCTAGCACATGGTTTGGATATGCGCGTCACGGCCGAGGGTGTCGAAACAGCGGGGCAAGCGGCCTGGCTTCGCAGAATAGGATGCGATCGGCTGCAGGGACATCTATTGAGTGCCCCGATGCCTGGTTCTTCGATTGAGGATTTCCTTCGGCATTCATCCCTGGTCACGCCGTAGGAGCTCAACCACCGTGGTGTTTGGGGTATGAAAGCATTTCTAGGCGCGCGCCGCGCTAGCTCGTCTTTCGAAATGCACTTTGTCGGCCTTAAGAACACGGTGAATCCGCTTGGTTTCACGTCGACCCCGATACCACCTTAAAGGTGGCCGGCTTTCTTATCCTGCATCTGCGACAAGTGCGGTGAATCGGTCCGGTCAAGATTGACCGATGTGCTACTTCTTCGCCTATTAGCTGAAATGGATTGTAGTTGGAGTTCAGCCGCCCCTTTGGAGCGTGGGGGGGTGGTCAAGGGACGGTGGCGGTCGGAGCGAGCGCGGCGCCAATATCGGCGCGATCACCAATGCCATGCTCAAACTGCTCGACCTCTACGGCGCCGCCGAACTCCAGGCCGCCGTCGAAGATGCCTTGCAGGCCGGAGCCTCTCATTCGAGATCGGTTCGTGCCGTGCTCGAACGCCGCCGGATCGCGCGTGGCGCTCCACCGCCGGTCGAAACAAGGCTGCCAGAGCATGTCCGCAAAAAGGATACGGTCGTACAGCCCCACAAGCTCGACCGTTACGATCAACTCACATCCGCAGGCAACGACGATGAATAATCCCGGCATCCTGTTCAACCGCGCCAGGGCGCTGCGCCTCAATGGCCTGATCGCCCACTGGGACGAAATCGCCGACGCGCCGTGGCTGGCCGCCGTGCTTCAATGGGAGGAAGAAGAGCGCTCCGACCGCTCATTGCGGCGACGCATGCGCGCCGCCAGGCTTGGCCACTTCAGGCAACTGGCCGATTACGACTGGAAATGGCCGCGTCGTATCGATCGCACCGCCATCGAGGAGCTGATGACGCTGTCCTTCGTGAAGGAGGCCGCCAACATCGTCTTTATCGGCCCTAACGGCGTCGGCAAATCCACGCTCGCTCTTAACGTCGCCTACCAGGCGCTGGTCGCCGGACATTCGGTCCTCTTGCGCACCGCCAGCGAAATGCTCGGAGAACTCGCCGCCATCGACAGCGATTCCATGCTGCGCCGAAAGCTGCAGTACTATGCGGCGCCCGATGTCCTGGTCATCGACGAGGTCGGATATCTCTCCTATTCCAACCGTCACGCCCTCCGACCGGCCGCCGTCTCAAGGCGGACGTGGCGATGCCCGCAACCGCACATTGTCCTCCATCCGGAGAAAAATACAGCAAATTCAATTGGAAGACTTTACCCGCGCACAGGTCTCATTAGATATGTACCATTGATTTCGACTAATAGCTGAATAAGGTCCCGTAGTGGTCGTTGTATTCCAACGTCGACGGGGCCATGTTGGCGCCGACGCCGATACGGCCCTTGTCGAGGAGATCGCCGTCACGCCGGCCAACGTCAATGACGGCAAGGCTGGTCCTGATGCTCTCCCTGACAATCCTGGTGAGGTGTTTGCCGATAGTGCCTATCGGGGAAACCATTTCAGTGATGCGGTGCGCGCCAAAGGTGGCACAGAGCGCGTCATCGCTACCGCCATGTGGGGGCGCGACGAAGCCGAAACGCTGGCACGTCTGGATGCCTGGAACCAACCGATCCATCGCATCCGTGGCCGGATCGAGAAGATCTTCGGCACCTGGAAGCGAAGCTATGGTCTTCGACGCATGCGATGGCTTGATCGTAGACGTCGCCGGATAGGCGACGAAACAACACGCCCTCCGACCGGCCGCCGTCTCAAGGCGGACGTGGCGATGCCCGCAACCGCACATTGTCCTCCATCCGGAGAAAAATACAGCAAATTCAATTGGAAGACTTTACCCGCGCACAGGTCTCATTAGATATGTACCATTGATTTCGACTAATAGCTGAATAAGGTCCCGTAGTGGTCGTTGTATTCCAACGTCGACGCCGGCGGGGACAGGCCCCGCCGGCGTTTGCCTGATCGTTCGATCTTTGGCCTTAGACGACGTTGACCGTGCCCATGTCCTGTTCGACCCACAGCGTTGCCGAGCCGCTGGTGAAGACATCGAATGTCTCACCGTTCGAGGTGACACTGCCGCCTGCCGTGAAGCCAGTGGCATTGAGGGTATCGTTGCTGTCGCCACGCACGATGAGCAGATCCGTGGTGTCGGACATATCGAGCACGTCCTGCGCGGTCACCGACAACGTATTGCCGCCGGTCCCGGTGATATTGATCGTCTCGATGCCGGTGACAACCCCCGGCGCGATGGCATCGCTGGCGAAGTCGAGATGAAGCCCGGTGCCATCGAGCTGCAGCGTATCGACATTGGCCTTGCCGTCAATGCGGGCAAACAGTGCATCCGGTACAACAAAGACATCGTCGCCGTTGCCGCCTGTCAGCGTCTCAGCGCCACCGGATCCGGTGATCGTGTCAAATACCGGATCGTCCTTCGGGTTGAGCAGATTGCCATCACTGTCAAAGCGCTGCTGATAGATGTCAAACGAACCACCGGTTGCTTGGTGCGTCCATACCACGACCCAACCGCCATCCGGCAGCGCCGTGAGAGTCGGTTCTCCACTAAATACGCCTGGAGAGCCGGGCTCTACATCCGCAATGGCAGTGCGCGGCGTGCCGTCTGCGTTGAATACTTGAGCGTAAATTGAAATACCGCCATCTAGCGACACGTCTCGCCAACTCACAACCCAACCGCCATCTACCAGAGCTTCGATATTAGGACCGCCATTAGGCGTCACAGTGCCGGTGGGAGTATGCACCGCTGGGCCATCTGGCGTTCCATCCGCATTAAAAACCTGCAAAACATTGAAGGTGCCTTCCTTCCACGACAAGACCCAGCGTCCATCCGCTAGCAGCGTGCCATCGGGATCCGCGTTGGCAAGGCCTAAGGTTGGATGACTGTGGACGAGGGCCACTGCGCCGTCCGCTGTCCCGTCCGCATTGTAGATCTGCTGGAAAAGGCTTGAGCCGTTGTTCCAAATTGACACCCAGCCACCATCGGGGGTTGCAAATGAGTTCATATCAATTACGGGCCCACCGCTTCCCGTCACCTTCACGCCGCGCTCGCTGCCGTCCGGGTTAAAGGCCTGATGTTGGACAATTGAACCATTGTCAAGCCAGGAGACGACCCACCCTCCGTCCGTTAGAGTAGTTACATGCACGTCCCGACTCTGCGCCAAGACGACGTCATGTGAGACATTAGCCGCCCCACCACGCGCTGTTCCGTCGGCATTGTAGACTTGCTGGAAGACACCAACGGGACCTGGGAAAGTCGACATCCACGTCACCACCCAGCCACCGTCCGGCAGGCTCGTGACAGACGATGCCTCGTTCGCCATCGCTCCAGCTTGCCCGACAGGGTTATGCGAACTAGGTTCAACCTCAACAGCGCCGCCAACTTTCTTGCCGGCGCTGTCGTAACGTTGCTGGAAAATGCTATTGTCAGACCCCGTCGACGTAGACCTATCACCGTCGCCGAACCACGTTACCACCCAGCCACCATCCGCGAGAGCCGTGACACTAGGATCCTCTTCGTTAGCAGATGACGAGCCAGCTACCACCTCTCCTCTACTTGGCCCACTCGGATCGGACGTGAGCGTCACATCCCTGAATTCCGAATCGAGCACGGCGCCGGTTGCCGGATCCGTGGAGGTGACCAGGATCGGTTTTGAGCCGAGGCTGCCCAGGGCGTAGGGCGGTAGGGTTACGGTCCAGTCACCGTTGGCATCGGTGGTGGTGGTAAAGACGTAGCCATCGAATTCCAGGGTGATTTCGGAAAGGGGTTTGGCCCGACCTGTGACCGGGGCTCCGTCCAGCGCCTCGGTCTCGGTGATGGTATCGTCGCCCTCGACCACATTGATGGTAATGTCTGCATCCGCATCAGCATCCGCATCAGCGTCTGCATCCGCGTCGGCGTCTGCGTCCGCATCAGCGTCTGCGTCCGCATCAGCGTCTGCATCCGCATCCGCATCAGCGTCTGCATCCGCGTCGGCGTCCGCATCCGCGTCTGCATCCGCGTCGGCGTCTGCATCCGCGTCGGCGTCCGCATCCGCGTCTGCATCCGCATCCGCATCAGCATCCGCATCAGCGTCGGCGTCCGCATCCGCATCAGCGTCCGCATCTGCATCTGCATCCGCATCAGCGTCGGCGTCTGCATCCGCATCAGCGTCTGCATCCGCATCCGCATCAGCGTCTGCATCCGCATCCGCATCAGCGTCTGCATCAGCATCAGCGTCCGCATCCGAGTCAGCATCGGCGTCATTATCATCACCGCCACCGCCACTCAGGGCGAACGCCAGGCCGCCGGCAGCAGCAAGGGGAAGCAGCAGAAACGCAGGATTGAATGCGCCGGAGCAGCTCGACGCGGAGAACGACGGGGCCAGGATGCCTTCCGACATGTCCGCAAAGCTCACCTCAACGAGGCAACCGCAATCCCCCGCTTCCGCGTCATCGCTTTCCTTCTTTTCCGTCAGGAACAGTTTCGGGCGACCGTCTTCGTCCTCGCGGAAGAAATTCACCAGGCGGATGGTTTCACCGTTTGCCAGACGCAAGATCAGGTCTTCACCCCGGCGCTCAAAAGCAGCCACTGCATCCTTCGACAAACAAAACGCTACGTCGGACATATGCCCGACATCGATCTTCGCAGAAGACCCTTGCAACACGACTTTCTTTGCCTTATCAGAGCCGGCAGGCATCACTTCAGCATTGATGTACATATAGCTTTCTCTTTCTTTTCATGGGGATACGCAATTAAGTTCACCCCCAACGCTAGGGGCCTATCAGTTTACTAAACTAATAGGCGAATAAGCCTTTGCTTAACGGCGGGCCTGCCGCTACACTCACCAACAAGAGGTCGCGCAGCGTGCAACTGCGATAAGGCCGCCACGGTCGAACTCGCGTTTACAACCAGCATCCATGGATACGGGCGTCGGTGGTGATGCTCTGCGCTTGCAGGCGCTGCCTGCCTCGCGCCAGCTGTGCCTGCCTTCAGGCTCTGGCCTGACCGGCCGGCCGCCGCAACAACGGCTGCCGCATCCGTTGCTCAGCGTCGCGCCATGCCAGCCCCGACCGGACCCGTCTCCGCCGCGACCGGATTGCATCCTCGTTTGTGCTGCCAGGGATGGGGGAGAAGGCAGGCCCCAGCCCATGCCAACGATGCCCTGCTTTGCCACGACGGCCATCGAGCTGGCCGCTGGCTTTCGCAAATGCCATACCAAACGGCGCTGTGTCGCCGATGGCGCAGGGATCAGCGTATCCACCCCTATCCACCCAGCGCCAGACCCGCTTTCAGCGCGGGGAGCAATATTCTTAGCTAAACGTGCTGTTGTGTGCGCACGGTAAGCGCACGGGACAGGACATCGGCACCAAGCAGATCGCCGCTTGGTGGAATGTGGCAGTGCTGTCAGATGGTCGCGTTCGCAAATGCTTTGAATGGACACTGCATCAAAGGGGTCGGTTCCGGCTGAGGGCGGAATGACACCCTAAGCTTTTTCACCAATGGGCCAAAGGTATTCTCCGGTCAGTAGGATATGCGCCCAACCGAGCGGGGAGATATGCGCCAGCAGCTCCGGCAGCACATCGAGCCCTTCGTTTCTCCGATCCTCGATGGCGTGGCCGAGATGTGCGGTATTCCAGTAGATGATGATTGCTGTGAGCAAATTCAGCCCAGCGATCCGGTAATGCTGACCTTCCGTCGTTCGATCGCGGATTTCCCCTTGGCGTCCGATACGCAGGGCGTTTTTCAGGGCGTGATGAGCCTCACCTTTATTGAGGCCGATCTGCGCACGGCGTTGCATATCGGTATCGAGAATCCATTCTATTATAAAGAGAGTGCGCTCGACACGACCAACCTCCCGCAACGCGGCGGCCAGATCATTTTGGCGAGGGTAGGACGCGAGTTTGCGCAACAACTGGCTCGGCTTGATCTTTCCGGCGGCCATTGTAGCGGCGCAGCGAAAGAGATCAGGCCAGTTTGCGATAATCAGTTCTTCGCGGATTTTGCCGCCGACCAGACCGCGTAAATCCTTGGGCATTGTCACCGGATTGAACACATACAGCCGTCTCGATGGCAGGTCGCGGATGCGCAGAACGAGGCGATGGCCGAGCATGGCGCTGGTCCCGAACAGATGATCGGTAAACCCCGCAGTATCGGCGTATTGTTCTCCGATCTGACGGCCCGCTTCATTCATCAGCAGGCCATCGAGGATGTATGGCGCTTCGCTGACTGTTGCGGGAATCATCTGTGAGGCGAATGGTGCAAACTGGTCATTGACGTGGGTATAGGCTTTCAGCCCAGGCTCGTTGCCATACTTGGCATTGACCATGTTCATGGCCTCACCCTGCCGCGCGGACGGGAAGAACTGCCCATCGCTTGATGCCGTCGTTCCCATGCCCCAGACGCGGGACATGGGCAGCTTGCCCTGTGCGGCTACGACTATCGCTAGCGCCTGATCTAGGGCCTCGCTTTCGACATGCCAGCGTGCGAGGCGCGAGAGCTGCCAGTAGTCGTGCGTGTTGGAGGTCTCCGCCATTTTCCGAAGGCCAAGATTTAGTCCTTCGGCAAGCAGGACGTTCAGCAAGCCAACCTGGTCGCTGCATGGCGCTCCAGTTCTCAGATGAGGAAAAGCATCAGAGAATCCAACCGCAGCGTCAACCTCCAACAGAATATCGGTGATCCGTACGGGCGGCATCCGACGATAGAGATCAAGAACCAGTTCCTCGGCATCTTCAGGTACGTCGGCGATCAGCCTGTCGATCCGTAACACCCCATCTTCAATACTACCGTGAGGAATGGCACCATCGCGAGCAGCACGGGCCAGGCGCTTCAGTCCGTCAGAAAGCCGGATTTTACGGTCGGCAAGCCAAGCGTGAGGATCGATTGGAACCGCCATTCTCGCATTTGTCTGTGCCGAAGCCATTGGGACAAGAACCTGCTTGAGATCGCCGTAGCGGCGGGAATGATCCAGCCAAACATCACCGGATCGGAAGCCGTCCCGCAAGTGAAACAGGACTGCGATTTCCCATAGACGATTGTCGCCCTCATCTCGTGCACGCAGATATCGATGCCATTTCGAATTCGGACGCAGGAAGGAAGTAACCGGCGTCGTTGGGGTGCCTGTTGCGCCAATCACGTGTGCGGCGGCAATCAATGCCTCGGCTACGGGCGCGGCTTTGAGCTTCAGACATCGTAACATTCGTGGCGCGTATCGACGGAAGCGATGATACCCTTGCCCGACATACGCCAAAGGTTCATCCGTCAAGGCGCTGGTAAGTTGCGTCCCTGCCGCGACCAGTTGTTCAAGTCGCCGCCATTCGGTCGATCGTGCCAGGACATCATCCAACGGGATGCCGTCATCATGTGCTTCCAGCAGCGACGCTCCCAACGCGGTGAATGCGCGAAGCGTATCAGTGACCGCCACCTTGGAACCGGCAATCCGCTCGTCATGGAGCCGTTTCGCCTCTCGCCGGGTTTTCCCGACGATACGGTCGTGGGTCTCGATAACGGCGTCGGCGATCGCGGCTTCCCACTCGACGGCGCAGACGGCGATGATCGCCCATCGCCGATCCGAACTGATGTCGCGCAGGCCATCCGTGAAGTAACGCTCGCCCTGCCGACGCAGACGCGCGATGCGGTGTGGCGGGATACCTACGACGATCTGAGGATCGATCTCCAGACCGCGCAGGAACTCCAGCCGATCAAGCAAGCGGTTCGCTGACGCGGAATTGCTGCCGACCTCGAACTGGCGAAGCCAGATGAAACGGCTGATGTTTCCGTCCACCATTTCGGTCAGAAGCCCGTCCAGTCGCTCGCGCGCATTAAAATCGAGCCTTTCCGCTATCCGTGCCTCGATGCGTCGCTCGACCGCAACGAGAGCATCGGCGCACAGACGCTCGATCGTTGACACCGCCGGCAGGATGGTCACCATTCTCCTGCATTGCGCGACGAAGCGCTGCGCCAGATCCTCGTTCGACCTCGCATCCTCGGCCTGATCGAAAAGCCAGTCTCGCAAATCACGTGCGCCACGGCCCGCGAACGCCTTGTAGCCGTAGATCTCGCGTAAGGCTTCCATATGCTGCTGGCGGGTCTGGCGGCGAGTGGCATAGGTGAGAATCGCGTCAGCCGGAATGCCGAGTTGAGCGCCGATAAAAGACAAGACCTCTTGCGGGATCAGCTCTCCTGGCGCGAGCGCCCGACCGGGATAGCGAAGCGCACATAGTTGTAAAGCGAACCCGAACCGGTTCTCCGGCCTGCGCCGTTCCCGGATATGTTCAAGGTCGTCGTCGGCCAGCGTGTAGTGTCTGAGCAACGAGAGTTCGTCGGTCGGCAGATCGAAGAGCACCGAGCGCTGTCGTTCGGTGAGAATATGTCGCCGTGGCATGCCGTAACTGTCCCTAACAATCAGGCCTTGTAAATCAAGGCCTTCCGGCACCAAAATCCACGGGGGTTCAATTGGGACAACGTGCCGCCATCTACTGCCGCGTTTCGACAGCTGATCAGTCGTGCGAACGGCAGGAGCGCGACCTGGCCGCGTTCGCAACTCGTGCTGGCTACGAGGTGGTGGCGACCTTTAAGGAAACAGGCTCCGGTGCGAAACTCGACCGCGCCGAACGCAAGAAGGTCCTGGCTCTCGCCCAGGTCAGGCAGGTCGATGCGATACTGGTCACCGAATTGTCGAGATGGGGACGATCGACAATCGACCTGCTCAACACGCTGCGGGAACTGGAAAGCTGGAAGGTTTCCGTCATCGCCATGAACGGCATGGCCTTCGACCTGTCGTCGCCGCATGGGCGGATGCTGGCGACCTTCCTCGCCGGCATTGCGGAGTTCGAACGTGACCTGATCAGTGAACGGGTCAAATCCGGCCTCGCCGCAGCAAAAGCACGCGGCAAAAAGCTCGGCCGTCAGGCTGGTGAGCGACCGAAATCAGATCGGCTCGCATCGAAGGTCATGACCCTGAACGCCAAAGGCCGGAGCTACCGCTGGATCGCTCGCGATCTCGGTATCAGCAAAAACACCGTCGCTGACATCGTCAAGCGCAACAGACTTTCCCTGGCTCCAATGATAGAGACCTCACCATGAACAAGCGATCAGGGCGCACCCCAGCCGATCCATATCGTAAGGCCCGCTTCAGGGAAATTGCACGGGAGATCGTCGCGAAGGACCGCCACAACCGGAAATACGGGCTTTCCGTCGATACCGCAGGTGCGATTGCCAATGCGCTCGAGAGGGCATACCGAGAGGGAATCCATGACGGTGAAAACGGGCCTGCTCCCGTAGTCGCGCAATCAGACAGCGGACCGGTGAAATGGGCGCTGATGCCACCCCGACCGAGAGACGCCTTCTGGACCATTTGCCTGTTCACCCTGTCGCGTGGCGACCGACCGCCCTCTGGCGGACGCCTTGTTCCTGCCATCACCGAACGTGGAACGCCAGGGTGGATGCTCGACTTGCAGGAGCGGACTTATGAGAAACTGTTCGGCGACAGAACGATCGCCCCGCTCATGCGCCTCGGTCTCATCGAAGAAGCGTCCGATGTTCCCGCACACCGGGTCGTCTCGAAACGAGGCGAGGAAACCTGGGGCCAGTTTGTCCAGAGGGGCGGTCACTACCCGGACGACCTGACCAATAACTAGCCAAAACTGAAAAATAGCGCTTAGGGTTCGCGGTAGGGACGCTCATTGCTGAGCGCCCCCCGCACAGATCCGTACGAGCGGAATTCCCGCATAAAATGTGGCCGGCCACATTTCGTGCGTAATGTGGCGCCGGAAGATATGTTGCGCTCAAGCGCGGCGCCCAGCGTTTCCGCCGCGAAGGCGCTTTCGAGCGCCACATAACAAGGCGTCTATAGGGCGCGAAGGAAGTCCATCAGCCCGGGCTGGTCTCGCCAGCGTTTGGGTGGTTTTGCGTCGCTAGCAGGCGCGCACTTGGCCAGGGCTTTGGCCTTCATCTCGAAGTCGATTTCGGCATAGATGTTGGTGGTGTCGAGCGAGACATGGCCGAGCCACCCTCGGATCGTGTTGATGTCGACGCCGGCGCGCAACAGGTGGGTTGCCGTGGTATGTCGTATGGTATGCGGGCTGACCCGCTTTGTTGCCAATGCCGGGAACCTGGTCAAAAGCTTTGCGGCATGGCGTTCGACCATGGTGTGGATCCCGAAGCGAGTGATCGGCTGGCCCAGCCGATTCTGGAAAACGGGTTCAGTCGTTGACCGTCCGCCGATGAGTTTGGCGATTTCGGCGACGGTCGCCGGCCACAGAGGACAAAGGCGTTGCTTTCCCCCCTTTCCGCTGATTCTGACGCAAGCGGCACGGATGTCGAGGTCAGAGATCATTTAGGTCGACAATTGCGGCAATAGGCGCTGGACGTCGGCCCCGTCGCGGTACCAGGAAACGAGGCGATGAACGGCAAAGCTGGCGCGCAAGTCGTGAAGGCGCGGTTGATGTCGTGGGTTCCCGTCGTCGCGCATGACGCCGGCCTGGACACGGAGCCGGCAGAAGGCATTCTCGGCATTCTGGCGCGTGATTGCATCGCCGCGGCGGGAACGGAAGAGTGGCGCGTCGGGGTCGCCGCGGCGCCCGTCGACATACGGCGTCAAGACACGGCTCAAATCGCTACCAATGGGCACCAACCGGGTCTTGTAGAACTTGCTCTCTCGAATGCAGAGGATCCTTGCGTCAAGATCGACATTGGCTAGGGTCAGGGTGAGCGCTTCGCTGATGCGAAGTCCGGCGCCGTACAACACAAGCAGCAGGACCCGATAGGTTCCCGGGTCGATCAGGTTACGAGGATGATCGATTGCCGGGATGGCGTCGAGCAAGCGACGCAATTCGTCGCGAGAATAGATGTGAGGGACAAAGACCTGCTGCGGTTTGGGAATACGCCGTGGCAGCAGCGACCGTTCCTCGGTGTAGCCGCGGGCGATGGCAAATCTATAGAAGCCGTGAAGCACGCTGTGCTTGCGTTCCCAGAAACGGGTGATCGGGCCATTTCCGGCGAGAAAGGAGGCCACCTTGACGGCGCTGACGTCGCGCATGGCGACATCGCCCATGGCCCGGCAAAACGACCTGAGGGTGCGGGCTTCCGTCCGAAAGCGCATACCCATTGCCTGCTTATGGTCAACATAGCAGGCAACTGCCTCGGCGAGCTTCATAGCAGCCCCCGCAGGTCAAAATCTGCGACCTCGCGCAGACCGGTCAGGTCGACCTTGGCATAGATGCGTGTCGCATAGGCGCTGCGATGGCCGAGATGATCGCCGATCTCCTTCAAGCTAAGCCCGGTCGCGACCAGACGGCTGGCGCAGGAATGGCGGAGGCAATGCGGGCCACGGTGGTTGGGGACCTGAATGCCGAGCTGCGCCAAGCGGCTGCTGACCACATGGTACATGCCGCCGGGCGAAAGCGCGGAATGGCGCCTTGAGCGTCAGGAAGAGCTCGCGGCGCGCGCACCGCGGCCTGACGCTCTTGAGATACTGAAGGACAGCGTCGCCGACAGAAGTCACCAGCGGGTAGAATTGTGTGCGCCATTGCTTTCGTCGATTAACGGTGATGACTTCGTTCGTCCAATCCAGATCGTCAAGGCGCAACTGCCGCACTTCACCGCTTCGCAGACCGTAGATGGCGAATAACATGAGGATTGCACGGTCCCGGATGTCGCGCGCGTCTTCTCCGCCGGTGCTGGCGAGGAGCCGTTGCACATCGTCCCAGGCCGGGCCACCGGGCAGCCCTTCCTGTTTGAATAACCGCGGCGAGTCGATGGCCGCGGCGATCCCGCGGCGACACCACCCACGCTCCTCGGCATGTCGGAAGAAGGACCGCAGTGCGTTAGCGCTCGAGGTGACGGACACGCAGCACCAGCCTTCCTGGCCTTTCAAGCCGAGGAATGCATCAATATCGGCGATCGTGATTTGCGCGATCGAGGCCTTGCTCGGACGAGCCGTTTTAAGAAAGCAGTCGACATGCCAGCGTCGGTTCTGAACCGTCACCGGCGCCAGGCCGCGTTCATCACGCAAGTGCGTGACAAAGTCCTCGACGTCGGCCGAGAAGCCATCCGGCGCGTCGCGCGGCGTCTCGACCAAACGCCCCAGGAAGCGGAGCCAGGCGGTGGCCGTCTGAACGAACAGCTGTCGTGACCACCGTTCATCTCCCGCCCGACCTTGGGCAAGCTGGTGGGCGGCCCACCTTTGGGCCGCTGAGAGGATATCCTGAGGCGTGACCGGCCTGCCAGGTGCAAGATCGATCCATCGGGCGACAATCAGCAGTTCTCTGGCAATCCGCAGCAACGTGGCATGCGCAACCCCATCCACTGTGGCGCGATGCACGAGATAGCGCTGTCGCTCGTCAGCTGCCGGACCGGCTAGATGCCGTGCCAGAACCTTGGGGTAATTGAAGAGGGCGTCGAACATGATCGGAACTCCGGGTTTATGAGGAGGTCCGAACACTATCGGTCCGTTTGTTATGTGGCGCTCGAAAGCGCCTTCGCGGCGGAAACGCTGGGCGCCGCGCTTGAGCGCAACATATCTTCCGGCGCCACATTACGCATACGGCTCCTACCTTGGGTGAGTGACGGCGAAGCGCGCGTCAGGCCATGGATGAAGGATGCGCGGCTTAGGAATCCAACCGTCAGAGATGCGGGTAATTCGCGTCCATGTGGTTTTATCTTTCTGGCTCCGGCGTTTGAGCGCCCTTCGCCAGAGGTCGATCACATGAAGCCGGAATTGCCCGATTGCACGACGGTTGGTGGGCACCGCAAAATATCTGATATGCCCCTCGACTACCTGACGCAGCCACCGTCCCTGTTCTGGGATAGATTGGTGCCTGCGGCGGCGTAGCTCCTCTTTGACCTCCTGAAGTTTCACGCGCATGCGGTCGCTGCGGGTCTTCCGTTGTAACTGGAAGAGCCCTTGGCGTGACTTTCCGCAGATGAACGTAAATCCCATGAAGGTAAAGGTTTCCGGTTTGCCGAGCCCGCGTTGCTTGCGATTGACCGCAGCGAAGCGACCGAATTCAATCAGCCGGGTCTTGTCCGGATGAAGCGACAGCATGAACTCCTCAAGCCTCGCGCGCATCGCAGCGAGGAAGCGACGAGCGTCGCCCTCGCGCTCGAAACCGACGATCAGATCATCAGCATAACGCACGATGATCATGTCGCCGGTGGCCTCGCGCTGTCGCCAGCGTTTGGCCCACAGGTCGAGCACGTAATGCAGGTAGATGTTCCCGAGCAGCGGTGAGATCACTGAGCCCTGTCCCGTTCCCCTGTCATCTACGGTCACGATCCCGTCTTCGAGGATGCCCGCCTTCAGCCATTTGTGGATCAGGCGGATGATGCGCTTGTCGCCGATCCTGTGTTCCAAGAAGCGAACCAGCCATTCCTGGCTGACCGCCCCAAAGAAGTTCTGGATGTCAGCGTCAATTATCCAGTTCACCTTCCGTTTGCCGTGCACAGTGCATCCATCGCATCGTGCGGTCCCCTTCCGGGTCGAAACCCGTAGGAGTAACCACAGAAGTCACCTTCGTAGATGGCGTTCAGCACCATGACCGTGGCTCCTTGGACGATTTTGTCTTCCAGAGCGGCAATCGCTAATGGCCGCTGTCTCCCGTCCGCCTTCGGTATGTACGTCCGGCGGGACGGTTGCGGGCGGTACGCTCCCTTGTTGACCCGTCTGTGCAGGTCCTCGAGCCGGGGCTCAAGGTCTGTCTCGTAGTCTTGCCACGTCACGCCGTCCACTCCGGAGGCGGCCTTACGCTTGAGCGCATAGTACGCTGTCCGGAGTGAATCGACGTTGATGTGGTGGAAGAGCGCGGTGAGCTGTTCCTTCTTCCTCCGCCTTGCGGCTTTTCGTACGCGGTCCAGCGACTGGGTCATGCGAGCCAGGGTCTGTGTCCGGTGCATGTGTTGCTGTTCCGCGTTCCCCTTGGTCCCCAGCCTTGGCTCCACCGACTCCGCCGCTGGTTGCCCAGCTTTGTTCGTCGGTTTCTCAGCTACTATGCCAGAGTCAGACTTCTCCGTGTCGTTCATCAGCGGCTACGGCTCCTCGCCTTCCCGCTGCGGACCACGCCCTCCATAGAGGAGGTCGGGGCCGACCCGGAGATCTCCCGGTTCCCGCGCAAAGAGCTTCCATGCATGCCAGGGTCTACGACCGCGCCGGATTGGTCAGGTGCTCGCAATAGCGCACCTTCCCATGTGGCCTTCCGCCATGACAAAGGCGTCGGCATCCGAGATGAGGCGATTTCGCGGCTCAATGGCTGGCCTGCATGCTCCCCTACCGACGCTTCGCCGACGTCCTCACGAACGCCTGCGCACGACTCGGGGCCGATGTGGACTGCTATTCCTTCATCGTGACGGACTTGCACCATCTGCTCCTTGCCAGTCTCCCGGCGCACTGTCATTTCGCCCTCAACCGGATCCGACCCCCATCTGCGCGTTTTTGATGTCGGCGGCGGGCGGACTTTTCTGCGCGAGCCGTCGCTTCCTCGTCTTTCCGCCGGACAATGAGCCGGGCATGAAACAGCGGTTTGCCGCGGTGTTTGCAGCCGGGGCCGGAATATTCGACCCGCACCTCTTGTTCGCAAACGTCACCGGGCATCATCGTGCTGTAAATTGTATTCCAGTCAATCAGCCGGCCATCAAGCGACGTGAGCCTGACATTGGACCAGGCCATACGCACGATGAAGTCCGCCCCGGCGGACACGACTTTATGGAGCGCCGGAGCGCGAGCATAGGCGCGATCGCCAAGAACGATGTCGCCCGGATCGATCGGCACGCGTGAAAAGCTTTCGCCACCGTGAACATCAGTGAATTCCAGATGCGTGAAGCGGGCGAGAGCGGGCTCATATGTCGCATGAAGCCGGAAATCCGTGCCAGTGCTGCCGGGCTGCGAGATGGAACTACCATCAACAATACGTAGGCGGCGCGCAGCTGTGGTGCGTGCCGCGTCTGAAGCATTGCGGAGCAGCGCTCCGGCGATGTCCCCCAGCCAATCGACCGATCCGCGCAGTCGCTTCAAAAGAGCAACGTCGGAAATCGCCGCCACATCATTCAGACCAGCCCAGGCGGCGGCTGAACGCAAGCTCATGCCGCCGGGCCCGTAAGCCAATGCCAGCCGCAGCAAGGTCGCGGCGTCACCAACACCACGTCGCCGCACAAGCGCACCCGAAGTACGCGCGGTCGCGCCGAGATCAATGACACGCTCCAGCTTCGACAGCAGCCTGGACCAATCGGGATCGATGGAATCAGTTGTTCGCATCTACCTTATGAATCACAGACAGATTCAGGCCGTCTAGCCCTTAAGTTAGCGCATATGGGGGCGTTACCGCGCCCTCGTTCTGCGCCGCCTGGTGCTGATCTTCTGTCTCGTGGCCGCACTTCTGGCGTCGATTGCCGTCGATATGGCGCTTGGCCCCGCAAACTATCCGCTTTCGGACGTGCTGACGGCGCTCTTTCGCGCCGACACGGTGAGCGACCAGCTGCGCGTGGTCATCTGGGACATCCGTATGCCGATCGCGCTGATGGCGGTGACGGTCGGCGCCTCGCTGTCGGTCGCCGGCGCCCAGATGCAGACGATCCTTGCCAATCCGCTGGCAAGCCCCTTCACGCTCGGCATTTCCGCTGCTGCAAGTTTTGGGGCCGCACTCGGTCTTGTCGCCGGCATCGCGATTTTTCCGGTTGCGGTCCACTACATGGTGCCGATCAACGCCTTCCTGATGGCGATGGTGAGCTATGACGGAAACTGGGTGATGACGGCTTGATGAGGGCGGCGTATCGAGGCGGGTGACAAGCCTGCCAGAACCTCATGAAAGAGCGATACGCCATGAAGACAGATAGCACTGTTGTTTCCTTTCCGCATCCCGAGACGCTCGATGATCCCCTGACATCGGTTCTACGCGAAGGCGCGCGCCGGCTTCTGGCACAGGCCGTGGAGGCGGAAGCCGAGGCGTTTCTTGCGGCCATGGCCAGCGAACGCCTGAGCGATGGGCGGGACCGGGTGGTGCGGCACGGCCATGGGCCTGAAAGAACGATCCAGACGGGGATCGGTCCGGTTGCGGTGCGCCGCGTCAAGCTGCGCGACCGGGCTTTGGAGACTTGCGGCGAGGATCGCATCACCTTCACGTCGGCGATCCTGCCGAAGTGGGCACGACGCACGAAGAGCCTCGACGCTCTGCTGCCGGTCCTTTACCTGCGCGGCATCTCGACCGGCGATTTCCAGGAGGCGCTTGCCGCCTTACTCGGCAAGGACGCACCGAACCTGTCCCCCTCGGTGATTGGCCGGCTGAAGGAGGAGTGGCAGGCCGACTATGATCGCTGGCAACGCCGCGACCTGTCAGCCCGCCGCTACGTCTACATCTGGGCCGACGGGGTCTATCTTCAGGCACGCATGGAGGACGATGCCGCTTGCATGCTGGTCGTCATCGGCGCGACGCCGGAAGGCAAGAAGGAACTTGTCGGCTTTCAAGTCGGCGTGCGCGAAAGCACCCAGAGCTGGCGCGAGCTGCTCGTCGGGCTGAAGGCCCGCGGGCTTTCGATTGCGCCAGAAATTGCCGTGGGCGACGGCGCGCTCGGCTTCTGGAAGGCGCTGGAGGAGATATTCCCTTCGACCCGCCATCAACGGTGCTGGCAACACAAGCTCCTCAACATCCTCAACAAGGTGCCGAAGTCGGTGCAGCCGAACATGAAGGCCGATCTCAGGGAGGTCCGCGATGCCCCGGATCGGGCAACCGCCGAGGTCGCGATCGCCGTCTTCGTCGACAAATACAAGGCCAAATATCCCAAGGCCGTCAACTGCCTGACGAAGGACCACGAGGCATTGCTGACCTTCTTCGACTTCCCGGCCGAACACTGGGACCATCTGCGCACCTCGAACCCGATCGAAAGCGTCTTCGCCACCGTCAGGCACCGCACGGTGCGAACCAAGGGAGGCCTGTCCCACAACACAGCACGGCTCATGGTCTTCAAGCTCGTCATGAGCGCCGCCAAAACCTGGCGCCGGCTGAAGGGCGAAAATCAGTTGCCAAAGGTCATCGCCGGCGTCAAATTCACCGACGGTGTCGCCGAAACGACGACCCCTGACCATCGCGCCGCCTGATCGGCCTCGTCACCCATTTCCCGCCATAGCTCGGCGATGGTCGCAGCGCTCTTCATCCACTTCGCCTCGACGATGCGCGGCGTGACCGTCGAGACCATCGTACTGCTTGGCATCGCGCTCGTCTTCACCTTCAATGCTGCGCTGTCGCTGCTTGAGTATCTCGCCTCCGAGCAGGCCCTTGCCGCCGTCGTCTTCTGGACAATGGGCAGCCTGACCAAGGCGACCTGGCCCAAGGTCTGGATCACCGGCGCTGTGCTGCTTTTCGCGGTGCCGCTCTTTGCACGTCGTGCCTGGGCGCTGACTGCGCTCCGGCTCGGCGACGACAAGGCCGCAAGCTTTGGCATCAACGTGCGCCGGTTGCGGCTGGAGGCGATGCTGACGGTGAGCCTGCTTGCGGCGATCCCCGTCTCCTTCGTCGGTGCCATCGGCTTTGTCGGGTTCGTCGGGCCGCATATCGCCCGTATGCTCGTCGGCGAGGACCAGCGCTTCTTCTTGCCGGCCTCCGTGCTTTGCGGCGCTCTTCTGCTGTCCGTCACCTCAGTCGTCAGCAAGATGCTGATCCCGGGCGCGGTGCTGCCGATCGGGGTCATCACCGCACTTGTCGGCGTACCTTTCTTCTTCGTCCTGATTTTCACCAACAGGAGGCGCGCATGGTAAGCCTGTCGCTGGAAAATGTCGGCGCGAACTACGGCCGCCGTGTCGTGCTTTCCGACGTTAACACCGGCGTATTGCGCGGCGGCGGGCTGACGGCGGTGATCGGTCCGAACGCGGCCGGCAAGTCGACGTTGTTCAAGCGCATTGCCGGCCTGACGTCTGGGCCTGGCACCGTGCATCTGTCGGACGCGGCCAAGGGGCCCGAAGGCATCTGCTACATGCCGCAGGACACGGGCGCCAATGCGGTACTCAGCGTCTACGAATCCGTGATTCTTTCAGCCAAGCAGGGATCGGGCTGGAAAGTGAAGGACGCCGAGTTGTCGGCGATTGACCGGGTGCTCGGCGAATTGCGGATCGCTGACCTCGCGTTTCGCGGGCTCGCAGAACTGTCGGGTGGCCAAAGGCAGCTCGTCTCGATCGCCCAGGCGCTGATGCGCAAGCCTGAAGTGCTGTTGATGGACGAGCCGACCTCGGCGCTCGATCTCTTTCGCCAGATCGAAGTTCTCGGCTTCATGAAGCGTTTGTCGGCCGAGGCGGGCATGGCGGTCCTGATTGCGCTGCACGACCTCAATCATGCGCTGCGCTACTGCGACGACACAGTCGTCATCAGCGGCGGCTCGGTGCTGGCAAGCGGCCCGACACGCGACGTGATCACAGCGGAAATGCTGCGTTCGGTCTACCGGGTTGAAGCCCGCGTCGAGGCCTGTTCATTGGGGCGGCCGGTCGTCATCGTCGACGGGTCTCTCTAAAAAAAGCTGGCGGGGGCGCCCTAACGCGATCGCGATATCTGCTCGATCGATGGCCGCTTCTAGCATTTTCCGACGATGCCTCCAGGGTCCGCCCTGCACGCGCGTTGGGCGCGTTCAGCGATTGATGAGATCAAGGCCACGACACGCGAGCTTGGTCCGCAGGCGCCATGGGGCCGTGCATTGACGGGTTGAGACGCCTCCATGTTGTTTATCTGCGTGTTGTCTAATAGTCGATCGTATTCACGATCTGCGCGTCTGGCGCGTTCAGTTGATCCCCTGGCCAGGTGAAAGCCCGCCATTTTGCCGTGGCCGAGCTGGCGGAAACGTCGCGGGTGACGATCTACGCAATCGAGCCTTTCCAGATAGAACCTTCTCATTGGTGCGCCTGTGTAAGGAGTGGCGAACGCCGGTCGTCTTCATGGGTTGCCGGTGAAGAAGGCGCCTCTGGCTTATTCAATTATTAGTCGCGATCCGTGTTAGCCGACTGCAACCGCGCGTGACTTGCGCGCGTGCCCGGGCGGTGTCGGCGCGCTAGCTGATGTGGGTGAGGGCGGGTTTGGAGGATCGGTCGCGTTATCACCGTCAGCCATTGCGGCTTTCGAGATCACGACGGCCTACAGCTATTCGGGGAGATTTCTGGACAAGAAAGGGCTGCGCAGATTCCGACGAGGCTGCCGATCGGGTGGCCGAGATTATCGCATTCTTTGCAAGGCGCGTGGCGTAAGGCTGGGCGACTGGCGGTGTGACTGCGGCAGAAGCTTGGTCTCTTCAAGGGGATGGGCTGGGTGGACCAGGCGAAGGTTGGGTGCGGGTTATGGGTCAAGCAGAGGGTGGATTCGGCTGAAGAGAAAGAAACTGAAATTTACGTATTGACTCAAAATAGGAAATTATTTTGACTGAAATGGTCGCAGATGGAATCAAGTTGCAAGAAAGGAATGTAATATGAAAAAGTTTGTTCTTTTGACTGCTGCGTTTTGTGCTCTGTCGGCTGCTGCGACTAACGTTGCATCAGCTTCGGAAGAGTATTGCATTACGGCCGGTGAAGCGCAGGTATGCTTGATCGAGCCTTGATGTATTACGTTTCTATCTGGCGCGGTCTCCTTTCTCTCGAGAAAGGAGACCGCGTTTGCATTTCCAGTTCGATGAAGGGCGTGAGAGAGATCGCCGATTGAACCGGAGCGCATCTGGCAAAAGGTCACGTTCCAGGCCATGGCGCGTGACGCTGCTCACTTGGTCGGTGACGAGGAGCTGGCTCTCTCGATGCAAGATCTGCCATCGCTTCGCACGCGGCGACCGCATCATGCCGGGGTAAGCGGCCAACCAGCTTCAAATTCAAGTAGCGGCTCCAGCGCCCCAACCTCATTCAAAAGAACTCGAAATAGGGTGAGACGAGACGCCGCGTGCGTCTGAAGTCCCGGTAACCGTACTCAAGAGGACGCAATGCAAAACAGACGACAGATTCTGAAATCCGGCGCCATAGGGGCCCTTGGGATCGGCGCCGTGGCTGTCAGCGGGTCCCGGTTTTCCGCGATCGCCGCCGATATGGTCACGATGCCCTTAGAGAATGGCGTGCGAAAGCTCGTCACCGTGCCGGGCAAGCGGCAACTCATCGAGCTGACTTCGCGTCCTCCCCAGCTGGAGACCCCGTTTCCGGTCTTTAATGAGGGTGTAATAACACCAAACGACGCCTTCTTTGTGCGGTATCATCTCGCCAACGTTCCTCTCGAGATCGACCCTGAGGCCTTTCGGCTCGAGATCAAGGGCCATGTCGACAATCGTGTCGCACTCTCGCTAGCCGAACTTAAAACCGGTTTTGCTGCAACTGAAATTGTTGCAGTCAATCAGTGTTCAGGAAACAGCCGTGGCTTTGTCGAACCGCGCGTTGCTGGTGGACAACTCGGCAATGGCGCCATGGGCAACGCGCGCTGGCGAGGCGTACCACTCAAGGCCGTACTGGACAGGGCCGGCGTCAAGCCGGGAGCGGTGCAGGTCTCATTCGCCGGTCTTGACGGCCCGGTTATCCCCGAGACCCCAGACTTTGAAAAAGCACTCGACATTGACCACGCGCGCGATGGAGAGGTGATGTTGGCATATAACATGAACGGGCAGGACCTGCCTTGGCTGAACGGCTACCCTCTAAGACTGATCGTGCCAGGATATTACGGCACCTATTGGGTCAAACATCTCAACGCCATCACGGTCCATGACACACCATTCGACGGTTTTTGGGTAAAGTCGGCTTATCGTATCCCACGAAATGATTGCGCCTGCGTGGAGCCTGGAAAGGCACCAATTGCAACGGTTCCAATCAACCGCCTCAACGTACGCTCGTTCATTACGAACCTCGAAAGCGGTGCTCGCGTTAAGGCCGGGAACATCGCGTTGCGTGGTATCGCCTTCGATGGCGGCTCAGGCATCGCTGATGTTTCTGTCTCGGCAGACGGGGGCCAGACCTGGATCGGTGCAACACTTGGCGAGGACCTCGGAAATTACTCTTTTCGCGAATGGAGGGCGACGCTGCGCCTTGCCATCGGCAGGCATGATCTGTTGGTTCGTGCGACGAACGGTGCAGGCCAGACCCAACCCATGAAAGCGAGCTGGAATCCCTGCGGCTACATGCGCAATGTCGTTGAAACGACGCATGTCGTAGCCGGTTGAGGAGATGGGATATGTCTCAACATGATCGATTGATCCTTATCGTCGGCGTCGCGCTTGCGTCCTGCTTGATCTTCATAGGCAGCACCGCCTTGGCCGCGCCGAAGACGTACGAGTTGCCGGGCGAAACAGCCGAGCTCAAGCCAGGTCTTCAACGTGGCTTTGAGGCTGCGATGAACAACTGCCTTTCGTGCCACTCCGTCGACTACATCAACCACCAGCCGAGCAAGAAGGGCCAACCCTTCTGGGAAGCCGAAGTTCAAAAAATGATAAGGGTCTACCACGCGCCGATCGATGAGGCAGACGCCAACGCGATCGTCGACTATCTCGCAAATACCTATTGAACGCCGAGTTAGTTACACCTGCCATGTTTTGCCGCGCTCATCGGTCCAACAGACTTGGATTCCAGACCTCACCCAAACGGGTGAATAAACAGGAGCAAGCGGCTTTGCGTTGTGCCGGCACGTCGAGCCGTTTGGGTTGCACGACAACCTACCCACACGATCTGCACGCTGCGTGCAATTAAGAAGGTGACTATTGGTGTCATGTTATTTATCGCGGTCCTTCAGCACGAAATCTGCCTGCCTGGCGTATCAAAAAATGCTTTCGATCAGAGTGTCATGAGAGGCCGACTATGAAATTGGATGTCGGACTCTTGGCTCTTTTTCTGTTGACGGTCAGCCGCACTGCGGCAGCACAAGAGACGACAACGCTGGAGCAGATCGAGATAAAAGCAAGTTCATCAAAAGGAACGATTGGCATTGTGCCCGAGACCTCAGCCGGAGGACAGAGGGCGCACGCAGGGCATGTCGGCTTGCTCGGCAACAGCGATTTCATGGATACGCCGTTCAGCATCGCGAGCTTCGCTGTGGAGATGATAAAAAACCAAGAGGCGCAAACATTGGCCGATGTGTTGGCGGCCGATCCATCTGTACGTAGCACTCATGCCTCTGGCGGGATGCTCGACACCTTCTATGTCAGAGGGTTCCCTCTCAATGAGGGCAACTTTGGTGAGATCGCTTTCGATGGGGTTTTTGGGGTAGCACCAACCTACCGCGCTTTCACGGATTACGTTGAACGGGTCGAGGTGCTGAAAGGTCCCACTGCGATGCTCTATGGCATCTCTCCCAACAGCAGCGTTGGCGGCACCATCAATATTGTCCCCAAGCGTGCAGGGGATGCCGACCTGACACGGGTCACGACGGACTATCTTTCCGATCGATACGGTGGAGGCGATGTGGATTTTAGCCGCCGGTTCGGAGAGGAGCGTCAGTTCGGTGCTCGCTTCAACGGGAGCATTCACGGTGGGGACACTGCGATCGATAACCAATCGCGTGAAGTGGCGGTGGGCGCGCTTGCGCTCGACTATGAAGGCGAGGCTTTCAGAGCCACGCTCGACGTCATCGGTCAACGGGTAGGCACCGCTGCGACCATTTTTTCCGCTTGACGGTATCGACATTCCGGACGCACCGGATGGCCGGTCCAATGTCCAAGAGCCCTGGGAGTGGTCGATTGGAAAGGATCAGTTTTGGCTTGGGCGTGTCGAGTATGACCTCGCGGACAACGTCATGGTATTTGGCGCCTTAGGGGGCGGCAACTCGCGTATAGAACGCCTTTTCGATACGCCAACCATTCTCAGTTCGGCTGGAGATGTCGGCATTACGCCGCAGAACTTCATCTTCGATGTAAACCGGTTGACGGCCGAGGTCGGGGCGCGGGCAGCCTTTGATACCGGCGAGGTTGAGCACACGGTCACCTTCCAGGCCAGTGGACTTCAGCAGAGCCTCGCCCGCGGGTCGCGCTCCGGAAGCATACAATCAACGAACCTCTTTTCTCCGAGCGATCGCCCGGAGCAGCATGTACCGCGTCCAGACCATGTGCCAAAGGTATCGCAGAACGTATTTTACGGCTTTGCGCTTTCAGACACGATGTCGATGCTGGATGAGCGGATCCAATTGATGCTGGGTGGCCGCTGGCAGCATATCGACACGGAAAACTACGGTTCCATCGCAGGCAATGTTATCGCCTCATCTGATCAGGCGGCAGTCACTCCGCTTGTCGGCATCGTCGTCAAGCCATGGGAAAACGTCGCGATTTACGCCAGTTATGTTGAAGGCCTCAGTGTTGGCGATAGCGCCCCCGCGACGGCCGTCAATGCCGGCGAAACGCTTGCACCCTACAGATCCAGACAATATGAAATCGGCACGAAGCTCGAACTTGGCCCTATAGCGGCGACGATCAGTGCGTTTCAGATCGAAAAACCTTTCGGCCAACTCGAAGCGCGCGCAAGTGGCCCGGCCTTCGTCGAAGGCGGTGAGCAGCGCAACCGCGGATTGGAGGTCAACATCTTCGGCGACGTGACATCCGAACTCCGCCTGCTTGGCGGTGTCACCTTCATTCAGGGCGAACTCACGAAAACCAACAATGCCGCGACCCGAGACAAGACACCGATCGGCGTTCCGACAGTGCAGATCAATCTTGGCGCTGAATGGGACACACCCTTCATCGAAGGCCTGACGTTGACCGGTAGCGTTATCCATACGGGCGATCAGTTCGTCAACGCGGCCAATACTCAAGAAATCCCCTCCTGGACCAGGTTCGATCTCGGCGCGAGATATTTGACGACGATCAACGAAGCGCCTGTCACATTCCGAGCCGAGGTCGAGAATGTCTTCGACCTCGACTATTGGTCCGGTGTCGCGAGCTTCGGCACGATTTCGCAAGGCGCTCCTTTGACCGTGAAGGCCTCGATGACGACCGATTTCTGATCGGTCGTCGAATTTTCAGGTTCTTTCCGGCGGCGATTTCCTTCGCTAACCGAGGGCAATAAAAAAAATCGCGCGTACGGAACTCGCCGCGGTAACCGGTAAGCAACCGCCCCAGCGGGGCCATTCCATTCGGTTAATGTGTGGGGCGGGGGCCACCTGTGAGCGCGCCACATCCCGAGGCGCATCCCCTTGTTTAACTGGCTTCGTGCGCTCGATAATCGACCGGGACCGTTGCTCAATCACCTCGTCTCTCGGTGCCTGAACACTCGGGACAATTTGGGTAAGTAGCGGCTTCCGGCCCGCCGAGCTATGGTCGGAAATGGGTGACGAGGCCGATCAGGCGGCGCGATGGTCTGGGGTCGTCGTTTCGGCGACACCGTCGGTGAATTTGACGCCGGCGATGACCTTTGGTAACTGATTTTCGCCCTTCAGCCGGCGCCAGGTTTTGGCGGCGCTCATGACGAGCTTGAAGACCATGAGCCGTGCTGTGTTGTGGGACAGGCCTCCCTTGGTTCGCACCGTGCGGTGCCTGACGGTGGCGAAGACGCTTTCGATCGGGTTCGAGGTGCGCAGATGGTCCCAGTGTTCGGCCGGGAAGTCGAAGAAGGTCAGCAATGCCTCGTGGTCCTTCGTCAGGCAGTTGACGGCCTTGGGATATTTGGCCTTGTATTTGTCGACGAAGACGGCGATCGCGACCTCGGCGGTTGCCCGATCCGGGGCATCGCGGACCTCCCTGAGATCGGCCTTCATGTTCGGCTGCACCGACTTCGGCACCTTGTTGAGGATGTTGAGGAGCTTGTGTTGGCAGCACCGTTGATGGCGGTGAATTAGCCCCCGAAAGGCCCGGACATGCTCCCCCACTTAGCTAAGTGGGTAGGAGTAATGTTGGTAATATGACTAGCAGCAATTTTAAGATGGAAGTTCTCTCCGGGCCGGAGCGTCGGCGGCGCTGGAGCACGGCAGAGAAGCTGGCGATCATCCATGAGACCTATGAGGCGGACGCGACGGTGAGCATCGTCGCACGTCGGCACGGCATCCAGCCGAACCAGTTGTTCGCCTGGCGCAAGCTGGCGTCCCAAGGGGCACTGACGGCGACGGCCGCCGAAGAGGAGGTCGTTCCGGCTTCCGAATACCGGGCGCTTCAGGCCCAGGTGAAGGAGTTGCAACGCCTGTTGGGCAAGAAGACTATGGAGAGCGAAATCCTGAAGGAAGCCCTCGAAATCGCCGGTGGCCCAAAAAAACATCTGTTGCGCTCGCTCTCTCTTCCGAGGGGGATTTTGGAATGAAGACCGTCTGCGAAACTCTAGGTGTCGCCCGCTCGAATATCGCTGCGCGTGCCGCAGGTTCCCCTTCCAGAGCCAGAGGACGCCCGCCTCTACCTGATCGCGAGCTGGTGGAGGACATCAAGGCCGTCATCGCCGATACGCCCACCTACGGCTATCGGCGTGTCCATGCCATCCTGCGTCGGAATGCCCGGAAACTGGGGCGTTCGTGGCCCAATGCCAAGCGGGTCTACCGGGTGATGAAGCTGCACAATCTGCTGCTGGTGCGTCATACCGGAGCGGTCGATGATCGCCTTCACGACGGCCTGGTCGCCGTCGAGCGTTCGAACATCAGATGGTGCTCCGACGGCTTCGAGATCGGCTGCGACAACAAGGAGAAGGTCCGTGTCGCCTTCGCCCTCGACTGCTGCGACCGTGAAGCAATCGCCCATGTCGCCACCACCGAAGGTATCAAGAGCGAAGACGTGCAGGACCTCGTGATCACCGCTGTCGAGAACCGCTTCTACCGCATCAACATGCTGTCCGAACCCATCGAATGGCTCACCGACAACGGCTCTTGCTTCATCGCCAGGGACACCGCATCCTTGCTGCGCGAGATCGGCATGGAACCGTGCACGACACCGGTGCGAAGCCCACAGTCGAACGGCATGGCCGAGGCGTTCGTCAAAACCTTCAAGCGCGATTACGTCTCGGTGAATCCAACCCCCGACGCCGAAACCGTCATGGCGCAACTGCCGTTCTGGTTCGAGCACTACAACAATCTTCACCCGCACAGTGCTTTAGGATATCAATCGCCGCGCGAGTTCATCAGCTCGCAATCTCAAACCTGAGCATGTCCGGTCTTTTGGGGGCAACTCCAGGCGGGTCGAAGGGAATATCTCCTCCAGCGCCTTCCAGAAGCCGAGCGCGCCGTCGCCCACGGCAATTTCTGGCGCAATCGAAAGCCCGCGGGCCTTCAGCCCGACGAGCAGCTCGCGCCAGCTCTGGGTGCTTTCGCGCACGCCGACTTGAAAGCCGACAAGTTCCTTCTTGCCTTCCGGCGTCGCGCCGATGACGACCAGCATGCAAGCGGCATCGTCCTCCATGCGTGCCTGAAGATAGACCCCGTCGGCCCAGATGTAGACGTAGCGGCGGGCTGACAGGTCGCGGCGTTGCCAGCGATCATAGTCGGCCTGCCACTCCTCCTTCAGCCGGCCAATCACCGAGGGGGACAGGTTCGGTGCGTCCTTGCCGAGTAAGGCGGCAAGCGCCTCCTGGAAATCGCCGGTCGAGATGCCGCGCAGGTAAAGGACCGGCAGCAGAGCGTCGAGGCTCTTCGTGCGTCGTGCCCACTTCGGCAGGATCGCCGACGTGAAGGTGATGCGATCCTCGCCGCAAGTCTCCAAAGCCCGGTCGCGCAGCTTGACGCGGCGCACCGCAACCGGACCGATCCCCGTCTGGATCGTTCTTTCAGGCCCATGGCCGTGCCGCACCACCCGGTCCCGCCCATCGCTCAGGCGTTCGCTGGCCATGGCCGCAAGAAACGCCTCGGCTTCCGCCTCCACGGCCTGTGCCAGAAGCCGGCGCGCGCCTTCGCGTAGAACCGATGTCAGGGGATCATCGAGCGTCTCGGGATGCGGAAAGGAAACAACAGTGCTATCTGTCTTCATGGCGTATCGCTCTTTCATGAGGTTCTGGCAGGCTTGTCACCCGCCTCGATACGCCGCCCTCATCAAACCGTCATCACCCAGTTTCCGTCATAGCTCCGGCCCGCCCTCGATAACGCAACGCAACTTAACCTATTTGCGCATAAGGGCAGCCTGGGAGCCTTGAAGCCCCCGCAATCGTCCAGACGACGTTGCGATGGGCCTGTATTGGCTTGAGCTAAGGTGTGAGCCTGCCGAGCAAGCCAATATCTGCCGTTTTTTGCGGTGTGAGAAATCACCTGAATGCGGCCAGGCGCAACTGAAGCCGACAACTCTCCCTTGAGGGTTGTCTGTGAAAAGTGAGTAGAAAGGTACTTGAATGCGCAATGTCATGAATATTACGGCAATCGTGCTGGCAGGGCTGGTCGTAGCCACCCAAGCACAGGCCGGTGGTGCAAAGCCCTCCGCTTCTGACACCAAGCGAAAGGCCGGCGTCCTCGAATGCGAGGTCGCAGGCGGCATTGGTCTGATCCTGGGCTCGAGCAAGAAGGTTAGCTGTACTTTCGAGCATGCCAGCGGTTGGGTTGAGGGCTACAGTGGAACGATCAGCAAGCTCGGCCTTGATGTCGGCGTGACGTCAAAGTCCTATCTGGCCTGGGCGGTCGTTCCCTCCGGTCGGCTGCAGCCCGGCGAATTCGTCCTTGAGGGCAGTTATGTTGGCGCTTCCGCCGGCGCCTCGGTGATCGTTGGACTGGGCGCAAACGCGCTGGTTGGCGGCTCGAACAAGAGTGTTGTGCTTCAACCGTTCAGCGCTGAAGGCACGCAAGGGCTAAATGTGGCAGTCGGGATCAGTCAGCTGAACCTGAAGCGCGTTGGCGAGGCTGAGACACCAAGACCCGCGCAGAAGCCGAAAAAGCACAAAGCCAAAACCGGACATTAGTCTTGGACGGCTTGGACTTTCGCCCGCAACGCGCGGAGCGTACTCGTAATCTGAAAGCGAACGAATACGGGAACTCCGTTTGTGCGGGCCTGTGAGGGGTGGGGATGGTGACGTCCCCATCCACTCGACAGAGTGCAGGGGTTGCCAACCCGAACCGACGTCTCATCGTCGGTGACGCTGAGGTGGCCCAAAAGACCTTGGATTGCGGATCGGTCCGCAGATGTTGGCTGTTGACCGGCACGCGCGTCTTGCCGGTCAGCGATGCTCAGGTCGTTTCTGGCCAAATTTCGAAACGTGTCGCTGTCTGCCAAGGCGCATCGGTTCGTGCCTCGCACCCGGGTCACGAGCGCGGGATCGATCAGACCGCCGGGCCATACAGATCGCGATCGACATTGCCGACCGTGGTGCCCTTGACGGACAAATTTTTGGTTGCCGCCTTGCAACTGCCACAGGACGCAGCCGAAGGCTGCGCCCGCCAACCTGGTCGTGCACAAATTGGAGCACTGATTGCAAATGCCGGTATATCGTGCGTAGATGTTTGACAGGTTTGCGGCGCCACTGGCCAGATCTACATATCAGCAGCGTATACGCCGCACCAGTAATCCAATGACCAAGTCCTGGTTTGCCCAAAATGAAGGTCGTGGCCTGGAAATCAAAAGGCGCCGATGAGATACGCTGGGCGCTCACGCGGTGCAATGCGCCTGACGAACTCTGACGGACAGCTTGATCGGGATCGGTTCCACCATAGTCGCGTGCGCAACAAACCACGGCAACAGCAGGCATATCTCCTGATTGGGCGCCGCTGCGGTTACCAGCCGTGTCGATATGCTCAATCCCAACGATACGATTGAGCCAAACTCGACGGGAGCAGCATGGGCTGACGGTAGGCCTACCGTTATCGGCGTGGTCGGCATCAAGGGAGCTATGACGGAAACTGGGTGATGACGGTTTGATGAGGGCGGCGTATCGAGGCGGGTGACAAGCCTGCCAGAACCTCATGAAAGAGCGATACGCCATGAAGACAGATAGCACTGTTGTTTCCTTTCCGCATCCCGAGACGCTCGATGATCCCCTGACATCGGTTCTACGCGAAGGCGCGCGCCGGCTTCTGGCACAGGCCGTGGAGGCGGAAGCCGAGGCGTTTCTTGCGGCCATGGCCAGCGAACGCCTGAGCGATGGGCGGGACCGGGTGGTGCGGCACGGCCATGGGCCTGAAAGAACGATCCAGACGGGGATCGGTCCGGTTGCGGTGCGCCGCGTCAAGCTGCGCGACCGGGCTTTGGAGACTTGCGGCGAGGATCGCATCACCTTCACGTCGGCGATCCTGCCGAAGTGGGCACGACGCACGAAGAGCCTCGACGCTCTGCTGCCGGTCCTTTACCTGCGCGGCATCTCGACCGGCGATTTCCAGGAGGCGCTTGCCGCCTTACTCGGCAAGGACGCACCGAACCTGTCCCCCTCGGTGATTGGCCGGCTGAAGGAGGAGTGGCAGGCCGACTATGATCGCTGGCAACGCCGCGACCTGTCAGCCCGCCGCTACGTCTACATCTGGGCCGACGGGGTCTATCTTCAGGCACGCATGGAGGACGATGCCGCTTGCATGCTGGTCGTCATCGGCGCGACGCCGGAAGGCAAGAAGGAACTTGTCGGCTTTCAAGTCGGCGTGCGCGAAAGCACCCAGAGCTGGCGCGAGCTGCTCGTCGGGCTGAAGGCCCGCGGGCTTTCGATTGCGCCAGAAATTGCCGTGGGCGACGGCGCGCTCGGCTTCTGGAAGGCGCTGGAGGAGATATTCCCTTCGACCCGCCATCAACGGTGCTGCCAACACAAGCTCCTCAACATCCTCAACAAGGTGCCGAAGTCGGTGCAGCCGAACATGAAGGCCGATCTCAGGGAGGTCCGCGATGCCCCGGATCGGGCAACCGCCGAGGTCGCGATCGCCGTCTTCGTCGACAAATACAAGGCCAAATATCCCAAGGCCGTCAACTGCCTGACGAAGGACCACGAGGCATTGCTGACCTTCTTCGACTTCCCGGCCGAACACTGGGACCATCTGCGCACCTCGAACCCGATCGAAAGCGTCTTCGCCACCGTCAGGCACCGCACGGTGCGAACCAAGGGAGGCCTGTCCCACAACACAGCACGGCTCATGGTCTTCAAGCTCGTCATGAGCGCCGCCAAAACCTGGCGCCGGCTGAAGGGCGAAAATCAGTTGCCAAAGGTCATCGCCGGCGTCAAATTCACCGACGGTGTCGCCGAAACGACGACCCCTGACCATCGCGCCGCCTGATCGGCCTCGTCACCCATTTCCCGCCATAGCTCGCATCAAGGGGTTTAGAGAGACAACACTCCGAGGGTAGAGCGGCCCGCGGGGCTCAAGCAAATGGTTGAACAAGGCTGCAGTGGGCTTTTTGCCGCACCAGAAGTTTCCACAGGCGTGGCGGGCACGGCGCATGCGTTGGCTGCATCCTACCGCGATCTTGGGTCGGACCGGCGACTTTAGCGCAGGCGAAATTCATCGTGATCCGTCGGAACTGCGCTCCAAACTTTTGGCCGGTCCCGGCACTATTCGGCGCACCGAACGGCAAGCGGTCGCCGAAATCCGGTGCTGCCGCAAAGATCGAGCCCGCGCCCATGAACGTCCTCCTGGCTCGGCTGCGGATGCCGTCCTGGGCTTGAGTCGAGCCAAACTCCGCGAGGCAAATCGCCTTGAATTGGGGTGGGAAGGTGCCGAAGCTCTCACTCAAGAGAGAAGTCGAAACGGTAGACGGCTGACAGACCGATCGTGAGTTGGTTCGGCGAGCCTTTTTGATGTACGAGGCTACTGTCGGCGGCTACACCAACCAGATGCTTGTATTCGACAAATGCGCTCGTTTCGATTTTTGGGGTGGCTTTCCAGGTGATGGCGCCGCCGAAACCTACCGACTGCCAGCCGCTCGCGGGCGCGTATGGGGCAAGTCCGGAGCCAAGGGCCTCGCTGCCGTTTACGCCGTAATAGGCGCGGCCAAAGTCCGCCGTCGCATATGTAGCGCGCGGTCCTCCCGAAATCCGAATCTGAGGTGTCACGTCGACGAAAGCATCGACCGCAAGGTCCGCAACGATACCATGATGGCTTCGGATGCCGTGACGCAGCTCTGTTCGAGCCCGTACATTCTCGACTGGATAGAGATCGACAAAACCGCCGACTTCGCCGCCGAATTTCACCTGCGAAAGGCCTTTGA
Organism: Ensifer sp. SL37; assembly: GCF_026672675.1. NCBI lineage: Bacteria > Pseudomonadati > Pseudomonadota > Alphaproteobacteria > Hyphomicrobiales > Rhizobiaceae > Ensifer > Ensifer sp. SL37. The sequence goes on from NZ_JAPPRN010000002.1 coordinate 110,268, forward strand.
GCTCTTCGGACGTATCTTCGTCGCGACCGGTGATGAATCTGCCAATAACACCTGCTCTGACCTGGTCGTTGTCAAAAAAAGCGAAGCTGGCGCTGTCATTACGAGAGGTGAAACGAGGCCCTTGACCCTGCCGCCCAAGTGATATCACGGGGGAGAAAAGAAACTTGCGATCCTTGGCGCCCTCAAAGGCTGGACCGTGTGCGACGGATCCTCCAAGCGTTAAGGACCAATCTCCAGACCAGAAATGGGTTGCCTCCGCGGCAACCGTGATAGAAGCAGGCATCAGACCTGCGAGGCAGGCAAGTAGCCGAACCGACGGCATCATTCAGATTATCCTTTAGAAGTAAGATCAGAGCTTGGGCAAACCGCCCGCTAGATTATCGAAGTGTGCGGTTTGGGAGATAGTCCCCTCCACGAACGTTCACCATCGACCGGCTAACGGATGAGGGTCGTCCAACGCGTCTCGTCGGAATGCCCGTGCCATTGGAATCACCAGGGGGCAGCGACACGCTATGATAGACTTCTGCTAATAGCTGAATAAGGTGTTTCTCACTGGAGAAACGGGGCTGGCAACAATGTAGCGTCAGCAGCCGAGATTGCGCCTTGGTCTTTCAGGGATGGATGCACTCGTTGCCGCGTCGCTTTGCATCCCATCGGCATGCCCCCTGCATGCCCTTTGGCGCGAGGGCTCTTGAACAGCATAACAAGAAACTATTTCACTATACCCTGAGGTCAAAGCGTCTATCCGCCCGCTGATCAACCAAAGAAACCTTGCTGGATGCGAGGCGGAGAATTTTAGATGGATGGCGTCAATAATTACACGATGAGGCCGCGCGCAAATGCCATGACGCGGAGTGAGGCACAGGAAGCGCAAGCGGCTGCTAGGCGCGCTAAAGAAAAGCCGAAGCAGCCGCCGCAGCTTGAGACCATTGCGGCCAACAATGTCGCGTGCTTGACCCGCGGTCGGCCTCTTGATGAGCTTGAGATAGCGGAAACTCAGAGGCAGGCGATCAGGAATAGTCCGCAGGGACGGTTAGACTACCAAAGCGGGCAGCGGCCATCTCGCTCCGGCGCTGCGAGCAGCTCTGGGACATGCAGCCTTCCTGGCGCATCTGCTGACGGTCAAGGCGTCCCGGAAGGCGTTACTTCTGCAACTGACGCCTACTACCAAGGCTGGGACACTCAGGCGCGCTTCTTTCAACACGGGAAGGGCGCCAACATCTTTGATAAACACGGCGAGATTACAACCTCCCAGAACCAGCGGCGTTTTACTTTTTCCGACGGCAGTTACGTCGATGTAAAAACCCATGAGCCGGCACTGACAACGAGTGACGACAGCAATTTCATGGTTGCGTCTGCATTTTTTGGAGGCTCTTTCGCCGGTGTTGGAGGTCCGCTTGCTGCCGCGATTGCCGACAAGTCGCGTCCTTATGATGCTGCCTGGCAGGGCTACACGGCAGATTACTACAATGTTGACGGCACCAAGTACGGCACACAGCACTTTTATGGATGGACCAAATCCAGCGATGCATTCCATGCTGTATCTGTGGATGGCGAATATGACCCATCAGCATTCCCCAATTTTGCGGATCGTCCGGAGGATTACAGCTGGTATGGCTGGAAAACAGGGGATGCGCCGCTTCGCGACGAAACGTGAACCGCGCGTTTCTCTCGCATAAGTAACGGGCGTTCAGCAGGCGCCTGAGAGCTTGACGGACTAAAGGCAAAAAGACACCACCGCGGTGGTTCCCTGAGCGCGGGAAACGTCACATGCGAATTTCCGCGCTCCCTTTGTGAATGAATGTTCTGACGGACAAGGTCTCCACTCAAACACGGTGGACATGAAATTATGGAAGAAGGTGATCGATGCGTTCTCTGATTCTCGCGGCACTCGTGATTGCGTGCCCCACATTTTCCTCCCCTTCTTACGCCGGGGCGCCACCGGAGGCCGAAAGCGCCCATGCGATACACTTGGGCAACCAGAGCGCGACGTCGACACTCGTGGTCTACACGTCGCCGACATGTTCGCACTGTGTCGACTTTGAACGGCGCATCCTGCCTGAGCTCAAGAAGCGCTATGTTGCAGACGGCACATTGAGGATAGAGTTGAGGCCGTTCGTTCGAAACAGTGTCGACGCCGTCATCTTCATGGTGCTGGACAATGTTTCGCAGTTGCGCAAGGAGTCAGCGCTTTCCGCCTTCACCGCAAGATTTGAGGAGATCAAGCAGTCCGATCAAAAGGAAAAGATACTGCGATCTATTTCTTCCGAGGCTGGAATCGATGGTAGCGCCTTCAACAAGGCCGTTGCCGACACCGCCCTTCTGGCGGATCTAAAGGGTGCGACAGCGGAAGCGTCGAAGAAATTTGGCGTGAAGGGAACGCCGTGGTTCATTCTGGACGGGAGATCGGTGTCGTACGACGGAACGGTGGAATCGTTGTTCAAGCCGCGGCAGAAGAGCGGGACGTCTGGGGCGCACAGATGATCAGACAACGTGCCTAAGCTTCGGCCGAGGGAAAGTGGCGAACCCCAAAAATGAACTATCGCCGTGTATCTCCTCGATGGATTCGAGGAGATACTCATCGTGAGTTCGAGGGTTTTGGAGCCTGTCCAACTGAAATTTGAGCGATGAATGAGCCAATTGAACGCGTACCGCCTGCCGACCTTGTCGGCGAGCGGACGTCTTATGGCGGACTGGCGCTTACGGACCGGCTGCGGATACCCAGTCGCCCAGACGAGGGAGCCGAGTCCGCCAGAGACGTGCGCGGCCGAGCTTCACACGGGCGATCGTTTCGATCGAGTTGCGGCCGGTCGTGCCGATTGCGTTCTCTGTCGATAAATCAAGCCCTTATTGAGCTATTAGATTGGATCCATGCTAGCGAACTGGAGCCGCCTCCTAGGCGGTCAGGGGTCATTCAGGTGAGTTCGGCCATCATTCCTCCTCAATGTCGAACCGGCTGAATGACCCCATCAGAGCAAAATTCCTCTCGGTCCTGGTGTTGCCGATGCCCCTGAATAGGGGCACTACTTGATGGGCACTGTTCGGGGGGGCATGCTGGATTTGAGGCTCGGCTACTGTCTTGCGAACCTGCAATACGAAAGTCTTGCGTTGTCCTGTCGTTTAGACCGCTACGTGGGCTTCATTAGAATGGCGAGCGAGCTCAATCGTTTGGCATGGCGATTTGATAGATATCCCAGTTCTCGTCTTGCCGCTCGATCCTGACATAGTGGTCTTGGACAGCCGTCTTGGCCTGCGAGGCCATCAAGCTGGTGGCAGTGGACCGCGACTTGCCAGGGGCATGTTCTTGTCAAAGCTTCTGGCCTTTCTGTGAGCGAGCTTCTCGGCGGGGAGCAGGCTGCAACACTTCACGCGTCTGATGTGAGATCCGTGACGAACCTCATAAGCCTTGCAATGTCGTCCTCAATCTGGTGTGGCTTAAATGAGCTCACGGGCGCGTTCCTGACTTTAGGCGGAGCTCTCAAGAAGACAAACGTTCTGTTTCTTGACGGATGCCTCCTAGGCAGGAAAAAGCGTGATACCTTCATCAGTTCCATTCCTTTTCAAGAGAAGAAAAAGACGGCGGAAGATCAGAAAAGGAGCCGCTTACGGCCCAGGCGTGGACGGCAGTGATCGTGCACAGTTTGGCGGTACTCCCGCCTCCAGCGTCGCGCTCCAGAAATGGAGGGAAAGCTGCCTATGTCTGACCCGTTGGGCTCGAAGCCGTTGGCGAAGCAGCGCTAATCCTTGAGAGAAGCTTCTGATAAAAGAGGCCTATGCCGATCAATACACCGCCGAGCCCAATGAAGGACAGCGCCCGTAGGAAGCCTTCGAGGCTGGGCATGTCGATCAGGAACACCTTGAGGACCGCGACAAAGACAACGACCGCCGACGCTATGCGGATGCTCTTGGCGTGGAAGCGCGACCCAACGACCAGCATGAAGACACCGAGCAGCAACCAGACCGCTGAATAGGTATAGGTTTCTCCCTGGAAGAAGCCCTTCCAGTGCGCGATACTTTCCCCCTGCCAAAGGCGGCGGACCGTGAGGCTCGACCAGGCAAAGACGAGAACGGCGCCGCTGATCGCGAGCGCGGCAATATATGGCCACGGCCGCTTGCCGCGCGCATACCGCGCAAGGCCCGCATAGCCGAGGCCCGGGAGCAAGTATCCGATAAGCAGCAGGTCGAAGAACGGTATCCGTCCCAGGAGTTCTGCGCTAAAATAGGGGTTAAGCCCAAAGAGATGCGTCGAAAGCACCGACAGCATTGAGAGAACGCCGAGCCCCATGCCACCATAGCGGAACACTGGACTTGGAGACTTCATGTCGAATGTCATGAAGATTGCCGAAGCGCCGATCGCAAGCAGCGTATAGATAGACTGTTCGCCAAGCGTCGGCACGGAGCTATCGAGCACGCCGCCGTTCATCGCATGTCGCACGAGGATTGCGACGGTGAGCAGCACGAAGAGGCTGGCCATCGCCTGGAGAAAATTGCGCGCACGTAGATCCGGCCAGGAACGCAGAGCGTAAGCGGAGGCTGAGAGGAGCGCGGCCGGTATGCCATATCTTGGGAAAAGTGCGTTGAACACCGGCATAGTGCCGAGATCGGCGGCGCCGACAATTGTCGGTTCCCACGCGATCCGTCCAAGAACAACCTCGGCCGCGGCGCAGGTCATCCAAGGCAAGATTGGCCATCTGCGGATGCGCGTTGCGAGCGCATAGGTCGATCCGAGGACGGCAGTCGCAAGCGTTGTGACCAGCCCGTTGGTGAGCGCGTGAAGAGCGAGAACGAAGAAGGCAAGTGAGCCGGCCACCAGCAATCCGGCGGCCTTGTCGCACGCCTTTGCTAATGCGTGGTCCCGGTAGATCCACTCGGCAAGGCCGAACAACGCGACACCCGCCACGAGCGAGAACAGTCCGTGCGGCAGGTCGAAGAGATAATTGCCAGTCATCAGGAACGACATGGCTGTCAGCGCGACCGCACCAGCCGCGGCAATGCCAGCCCAAAGGATGGAGTACTGTGGATGGTCGGTGAGACGGCGTGACAGAACGCCCCCCCGAGCAAAACGAAGAGCGCAGAAAGGACACCAAAGCCAGGACCGTCGCGACAATCGCGGCCGACAAGGAGATTGCCGCATGCGGCGGCTTGAACAGGTCCCTCCATGGTCCGCAGACCGCTCCGGCGGGCGACGTCGCTTCGGCTGCCCCAAGCACCTCGGGTGGCTCGAGCGCAGGTTGCCGCTCGGAGACGCCCGGCCAGATCAGTCCGATACCGACGATCATGACGAGCAACGCGCAAGTGACGGGCCTTGCCTCGAAAGGAGAGATGGCTGCGACATAGGCGAGGCCCCAAAGCCCGATGCCGACATTGGCAAGCGTCGGGACCACCGTCCATGTCCGCAACCGCGACGCAAGGAGGGTCGCTAGCCAGACAACCGACAGGAACCCGAAATGCAACCAGGGGCGCGCGTAGTTGCTTGAGACAAGCAGTGGCGTCGTCATCGACGCAAGCAAGCCGAGCCCGGCGAGCGCCTGTCCGTGCAAGAGCGACAACCCGACGGTCGCAAGCGAAATTGTGGCCAAAAGCAAGAAAGTTGGCGCGGTTGTGATATAGTCATAAACGGCGTGAGCGACATAGGCGACGCCAAACAGAGTGAGGGCGCCGGCGGCCGATAGAATGCCCGGGACCATTGCGCTCTGGAACTCATTGGCAATAGCCGGCACGGCCCGCCTGCGAATGATGTCGCCAGCGACCAACAGCAAGAGCCCGAACAGAGCGGCGAGCGTCAAGCGCACGGCCGGGCTTAGAAGGCCGGCGTCGATCGAATATTTGACCATGAAAGTACCGCCAAGCGCTAACGCGATACCGCCGACCCATACGGCCCAGCGTGCACCGAGGCGGCTTTCCAGGCTTTCGGCCTGACGTGGCTCGGTCGTGTGCGGCTCCGGCGTTTCGGCGCTGGGATCGATGGCCTCGTGGCCCGCGATGGCTTTCTCCGCTTTTCCGATGATCAGCGGCTCCACTGGTGATCCAGGTACAGGTGCGCCTGTCGTTTCTTCTTCCTGGACGCTCGACGAGGTCTTGAGGCGATCGATCTCGACCTTCAGCGCTGCAAGCTCTGTGTTAAGCCGCTTTGCCGTTTTACGGCTGCGGGATGACGCCGAAAGAGCCAGGATAAAGGCAACGAAGGCAAAGATCTCGAACATATGTTTTCCTGCCGACCACCCACGCGAAGCTTAACCGCGCGGATGTTTGCGCGGTTTCACTCCTTAGACCGAAAGGAAGCCTATAAGGATATAACTGGAATATAGCGCAGACAGGCCGGGCGTATTTGGGCGGGCCCAAGAAGGAGCGTCGCGCAAATGGTGTCCGAGTAGCCCGGATGAGAAAGTGCGCTCGATATCCTCCGTCACACCCGCTTCGGCCGGAGATGCAGGTACGTTCGAAGCGCGTCCAGGAAGGCTGCTGGTTCAGATAGTAACCGTTCCTGCACGCAAGGGTTCGACGTCTCGCTACGAGCGCCAACACCCTTTCACCTTTCCGCAAGCAGAAGCGATTGATCGGCAAGGCAAAGTCCGTCGGACTTTGCCACAAAGTAGCCGATGTGGGGACCTTATGGTCGTTGCTGCGAAGAAAATGGGGAGTGCCTACCGGCAATCTGGCCTACATGATGGGTCCGGCAGGGGCGGATGGTCGATCGTGGTCACGATCGGCGCGTCTGGCGCGTTCAGTTGATCGCCTAGCCTGGTGAAGGCCCGCCTTTTGCAGTGGGCGAGCTGGCGGAAACGTCTTGGGTGACGATATACGCTATCGAACCCTTCCAGATAGAACCATCTCATTGGTGCGCCTGTGTAAGGAGTGGCGAACGCCGATCGTCATGGGTTGCGGTGAAGAAGGCGCCGCCTCTGGCTTATTCAATTATTAGTCGCGATCCGTGTTCGTCGATTGCAGCCGCGCGTGACTTGCGCGCGTGCCCGGGCGCTATCGCCGATTGAACATGAGCGCATCTGGCAAAAGGTCACCTTCTAGGCCATCGCGTGTGATGCTGCTCACTTGCTCGGCGAAGGGTAAGCGTGGATATCGGGCGTTCAACAATCGTTGCGACAAACTCCGAGGATATTGTCTCTCATGAGGCCTTGGTTGTTCAGGCAGATGGGTGGGCAACCGGCGTAGCCCGCCATGAGTGCAGGGTCTCAAGTTTGTGTTTTTGCGTTGTCGTCTGATGTGCATGGCAAGCGGCCGGTTCCGCATCGGCCAGTCGCCATCGGATCAACCAATCGCCGCTCCGTGATGCGTGGATGCGATCTTGCTAACGCATTTCAGCTTGCGGCTGAAGAGCTATGGCGGGAAATGGGTGACGAGGCCGATCAGGCGGCGCGATGGTCAGGGGTCGTCGTTTCGGCGACACCGTCGGTGAATTTGACGCCGGCGATGACCTTTGGCAACTGATTTTCGCCCTTCAGCCGGCGCCAGGTTTTGGCGGCGCTCATGACGAGCTTGAAGACCATGAGCCGTGCTGTGTTGTGGGACAGGCCTCCCTTGGTTCGCACCGTGCGGTGCCTGACGGTGGCGAAGACGCTTTCGATCGGGTTCGAGGTGCGCAGATGGTCCCAGTGTTCGGCCGGGAAGTCGAAGACGGTCAGCAATGCCTCGTGGTCCTTCGTCAGGCAGTTGACGGCCTTGGGATATTTGGCCTTGTATTTGTCGACGAAGACGGCGATCGCGACCTCGGCGGTTGCCCGATCCGGGGCATCGCGGACCTCCCTGAGATCGGCCTTCATGTTCGGCTGCACCGACTTCGGCACCTTGTTGAGGATGTTGAGGAGCTTGTGTTGCCAGCACCGTTGATGGCGGGTCGAAGGGAATATCTCCTCCAGCGCCTTCCAGAAGCCGAGCGCGCCGTCGCCCACGGCAATTTCTGGCGCAATCGAAAGCCCGCGGGCCTTCAGCCCGACGAGCAGCTCGCGCCAGCTCTGGGTGCTTTCGCGCACGCCGACTTGAAAGCCGACAAGTTCCTTCTTGCCTTCCGGCGTCGCGCCGATGACGACCAGCATGCAAGCGGCATCGTCCTCCATGCGTGCCTGAAGATAGACCCCGTCGGCCCAGATGTAGACGTAGCGGCGGGCTGACAGGTCGCGGCGTTGCCAGCGATCATAGTCGGCCTGCCACTCCTCCTTCAGCCGGCCAATCACCGAGGGGGACAGGTTCGGTGCGTCCTTGCCGAGTAAGGCGGCAAGCGCCTCCTGGAAATCGCCGGTCGAGATGCCGCGCAGGTAAAGGACCGGCAGCAGAGCGTCGAGGCTCTTCGTGCGTCGTGCCCACTTCGGCAGGATCGCCGACGTGAAGGTGATGCGATCCTCGCCGCAAGTCTCCAAAGCCCGGTCGCGCAGCTTGACGCGGCGCACCGCAACCGGACCGATCCCCGTCTGGATCGTTCTTTCAGGCCCATGGCCGTGCCGCACCACCCGGTCCCGCCCATCGCTCAGGCGTTCGCTGGCCATGGCCGCAAGAAACGCCTCGGCTTCCGCCTCCACGGCCTGTGCCAGAAGCCGGCGCGCGCCTTCGCGTAGAACCGATGTCAGGGGATCATCGAGCGTCTCGGGATGCGGAAAGGAAACAACAGTGCTATCTGTCTTCATGGCGTATCGCTCTTTCATGAGGTTCTGGCAGGCTTGTCACCCGCCTCGATACGCCGCCCTCATCAAGCCGTCATCACCCAGTTTCCGTCATAGCTCGCGGCTGAAGAGGGAAGGGCGCAGGTCGGTTGTCCTCTGGGTGGAAGACGTCGAGGACTTTAGCGCTTCTTTGCCGATAAGCTATTGTATTCCTATGGTATCTATATGACCTCTCCCTCCTAGAGGTCGAAGTGCTTGGCCGGTGTCCTTGGACCCCGGCCTTTTTTATGGTCAATGGAGCTTACGGACTTTGAGTTGTCCTGGTTGGTCCAATGAACCGGGTTGCCGGCGGTGAGTTTCAATTACACGGGGAACCTCTCCGGCTTAAGACCCATCGCCGTCCAACATCGCCTAGGAAGGCGGCTGAGGCTTTCGGATGAGAGCGGCGAAGTCCCAAAGGGGCACCCACTTGGTCAAGTCGGTCTCCGGTGCGTGATTTTGTTCTCGTGTACCCGCCAGCCACCCAACGAAACGGCGCAGATGCAGATGAAGGGATGACGCTATCGACGAGCCGGGTGCGTCCTTCGTGGACGTCCCGCTGCTTTAGATCTTGGCGGAATGGATCGCCAGAGCCTTCGCAAATGCGCACGCACCACACAGCCGTGTTAGAAGGCGTTCGTCCTGGCGTGAACGCCGTTAATCAGGGGGCGAACCCATGGGATGGCTGCACGGCCAATCAGAGCTACAGGCGCCAGAAAAGTCGGAAGTTCGGGCCTATGGAAGGTAAGACGCGTCGATCTCCGATAAACATGTGCCTGACCGACGGAGCTTTTTGCAGCTGGTGATCTTGAAAGGCGCGCCGACGGTCTTGAACGGAAGCTCGGCTCAGCTGAACCAGGCGACGGTCACCGTCGGCCCTCCGATCCGTGGTTCTGCTCCTTATTGCGCCATTAGCCAAAACCTATGGTAACGGCCCTCCGTCGCTATCTTGAGCTTCATACTCAAGATACGAGCGCCAAGAAACCTAGCGTGAGGCCAGACCGCATGGAATATTGCCTTCTCTCACCAGCACACTGATACCAACAGAAGAGGTGGACCACGACAGCGTAGACGCGTTGCAGGCGAAGATCTTGAAAGCGCGCAGATGGACGACGCCGATAACGGTCGAAAGGGACGCGCTGTTCGTTATGGACGGCCATCACCGTCTAACAGTCGCTCACCGCCTCCGCCTTGCAGCAGTGCCGGTCGTCCTTCTCGACTACAGTTCCGTGCGGGTTGAGAGCTGGCGTCCCGGCGAAGCGATAACTCCCGCTGCAATCTTCGAGATGGCGCGCAGCGGCCGCAAATTTCCCTATAAGACGACGCGCCACATCTTTGACAGCGGACTGCCGCGATGCAATGTGCCGCTCGAGCGCCTGTTCGGATGCGCTCCTGTGCAGGCAACGTTGGCCCCTGCTGCGGAGGCTGGCAGATGACGTTGCATGGCCACAAAAACGCCGCCGGCTTGCCGCCCATTTTGCGCCCTGCGGTCAAAGAGTTGCTCGAAAAAAACGGCTCCGTCCTTTTTGATTGGGTCGCCCGCCACGGCTCGCCACTCAATCTCATCTGGAAGGACGCTTTGAAGGACAATCTTGCGGCGCTGCAAGAGGTGCTGACGGAACACCGCGTCAAGCACGCGATTTATTACGGGGTGAAAGTCAACAAATCACCCGGGCTCATGCGGGCAGCGCTTGACGCAGGGGCTGGGCTCGACGTCTCCAGCCTTTACGAACTGCGCGATGCGCTCAGACTTGGGGCTAACGGCGCGAGGCTGGTTGCAACGGGGCCGGCCAAGACGCGCGCGTTTCATCAAGAACTGCTCGACTGCAATGCGCTGATATCGATCGATTCTCCGGAAGAACTGCAGGACTTGATCGCCTTGTTGCCCGCAAATGTCGGGCCGCAGCCGGTCCTGCTGCGGCTTAAGCCGCAGGACCAGAAAAAGAGCCGCTTCGGAATGTCGGCCCAAGCCGTCATCCATTGCCTGGCTCTGCTTGCCGGCGAAAGCCGACTGCGCTTCGATGGACTGCATTTCCATCTCAGTGGCTATAGCTGGCAGACCCGTCTTGCCGCGCTGAACGAGGCCGCAGACCTTATTGCCGAAGCTCGGCGCTTGGGGCTTTCGCCGACGATGATCGACATTGGTGGGGGATTGCCCATTCAGTATGTCGACGGGGCTGCCTACCAGGCGTATCTGGCACGACAGATACGGCAGGACTACCGTACCGAAACGGTGCCCGGTTCGTTCTACCCTTATGGGTGCTCTTTCTGCTGCCGCTTGGATGAGCGAATTGGTGCAGGCCCGGATGGGCGACGGTCGCACCGTCCTATCGTATCTCGAGCAGGAGCGTTTGACCCTGGCAATGGAGCCTGGAAGGGCCCTTGCGGATCAGGCCGCCGTGAGCATCTTCCGGACATTGCGGGTGAAGGCGTTGGGGCCGGATACGCACGTCATTTTTGTTGAAGGCAGCAGCTTCAGCGCCTGCGAAACCTGGTTTTCCTCCGAGTTTCTGGTCGATCCCATTCTTGTGCCGGCTTCACAGACCACCACTCAGTCGCAGCCTATCCGCGCCTATCTGGCCGGCCACAGCTGCTTGGACGAAGACATTCTCAGCAACCGATGGCTGACCTATCCGTCTGCGCCGGTGGTCGGAGACCTTCTGGTCTTCGCCAATACCGGCGGCTACCAGATGGATCTTCTCGAAAACGAGTTCCATCGCCATCCCATGCCCTCCCGTCTCTGCGTCATTGAGGACGCGCATGGGCGGTCCACACTTGTTCCCGATATAATTGGAGAGGTTTAGATGCTACATACGACCGTAACGCAGCTGATCGGCCAGACGCCGGTCATGTCGATCGTCGTACCGGACCGCAACGCCACCCTGGTCCTCAAGATCGAGAAGAACAACCCTGGCGGTTCGATGAAGGATCGCATGGCGCGCAGCATGGTGGTGGCCGCGCTGAACGACGGGCGGCTCGCGCCCGGCGGGACAATCGTCGAATCCTCTTCCGGCAACACCGGCACCGGCCTGGCGCTTGCAGCGTTAGAGTTCGGACTGAGTTTTATCGCCGTGGTCGATCACCATGCAGCACCCGACAAGATCCGAATGATGCGAGCCCTTGGGGCCGAAATTCGCTATGTCGAGGGCGATTTTCGTGAGGATGAGGTCGCCGTCGTCGAACGGCAGCGTCTGGCCGCGCAACTTGGGGCGCAACTCCCCGGCGCCCTGTTCATGAACCAGTCCGACAACCCGGCCAATCCGGAAGGCTACGCAGCACTCGTCGACGAACTGCTTGTTCAACTTCCCGGTGGCATCGACGCGTTTGTCGGTTGCGTCGGCACTGGCGGATCGATGACCGGTATCGCACAGCGGTTGAAGCACCACAGTCCAGCGGTGCGCACGATCGCTGTCGAGCCGGCCGGGTCAATCGTTTTCGGGCAAGCCGGGCCACGCCTATTTCCAATCCGGCACGGGTACGCCTGCCGGCGACGAAGTCGGCAAGGTCCTCGACTACGGCTGCATTGACGAAGGCGTGCAGGTCACAGATCCACAAGCCTTCGAAACCGCGCGCTACATTGCCCGGCGAAAAGGCTTGCTCGTTGGCGGCTCGACTGGCGGCGCCATCTTCAAGTCCTTGGAATACATCGTCGCAGGCAAGCTCACGGGCACGGTTGTGACCACCGTTGCCGATGGCGGCGAAAAATACCTGGGCACGATCTTCGACGATGAATGGATGGCGGAGCGTCGCTTGCTCGATCCAGCAATTGCGGAACAGTTGGATGCATGGCTCGTTAAAACGGCGCGCGTCGCATGAAGGTGTGCATTTGTGGTGCGGGCCGCACCGGCCAACTGAATGCGGTGCTCTTCAAACAGGTCCCCGGTATCGAGGTTTCCGTTCTGACCGCCTCCCAACCGGTTGCGGAAAGGTGGAAGCGCGGCGACGCTCTTTGGCAGGCAGTAACCCGAGACGATCGGGTTTTGAACGCCAGGCCCGACTATGTCGGGACGGAACCGGTCCTGGCCCTTGCAAAGGCTGACATCGTGATCATAACGCAGCCGGCCCAGGTGCGTCCTGCGTTACTGCGTCATATCGCGTTGCATCTAGCGAAAGACCGAACCGTTTTTGTCGGCGCCATTCCCGGGTTCTGCGGTTTCGATTGGCTGGCGGAAAAGGCCTTCGTTGGGCAGGACAATGTGGTGATATGGGGTTTGAAGGACGTACCCCATATTGCATTCGATCTGGATGCCGGCAAGCGCGTGCGCATGGGGGGCGCCAAGGCCGAGCTTTTTGCTGCGCTTCATCGTCGTGAAAATGGTGAGAGCGGCGTCGCGCTCGCTTCGATGCTCAACCGTCTCTATGAGGCGCCGGTCACGTTGCTAAACGATTATCTTGAGATCACGTTGACGCCGGGCAACGCCCTTATGCACCCTGCCGTGCTCTATTCGCTCATCGGGCCCGGCGCTCCCTTCGAGACCGCGCCGTTTGATCGGCCGCTGTGCTGGTGGAGCGATTGCCCGCAGGCAGGCGCCGAACTCCTGGAGGCGTGCGATGCGAAAACCAGGCGATCCGGCGGGCATGTGAGACGCGCCTCGGCATCGATCTCTCCTCCGTTAAACCACTTCAGCAGGAACTGATCGAGGCCTATGGCGATTCGAACCATGTATACGCTGCTGCGCACAAATCGCGCCTACGCGGACATTCGTGCGCCGCTCGTTGTCAACCCACATGGGCCCGGGCTCGTTATCGACCGCGATAGCCGTGCGTTTCACGAGGATATCGCTTTCGGGCAGAAGCTGCTGATCTTGATGGCGGAACGGCTTGGTGTACCGGCTCCAGCGATCGCCAAGACCTATCGCTGGGCCTGCGACTATCACGGTGGGCTGGCCGGGGACGCACCTGAGTATGTGCCAAACAAATGGCCGGAGGCAGTCTGATGGACACGAGAATGACGCCCACAGTTGATCACGGCAGCGCCGATGATCCAGACTTCCGGGCAAACGCTTCTTGCAACGCGATCAACCGTCTTATCCGTTGCCTCTTTGCCGAGGGCCTCATCGATCCCGCCGGTTTGCAATGGGCAGCCGACGGCCACCATGCTCGCTTGCCGCTTTTGCCGTCCAACCGCGTACTCTATTTTAGCGACCTTTACCGCGCGCCTGCCGGGACCTTTCAAAACCGTGGACCGGTCGAGGTGTTGGACGACGACGGGACGCTAAAGCCTATCGAGGATCCGGCGCAATTGATGGGGGCGGTTGCCTCGTCCCTGACGATCGCCCCAACTTCCGAGGGATTGGAGCTCTTGCTCCGCGATGAGAGCTGGCTCGGTTTGTCTGAACAGTTTCGGGCGTTTTGCTAAGTGGATTTCCGCCTCGATTATGCTGCCGCCATCATCGGTGTCAGCGCGTTGAAGTAAGCCTGATCCGGCGTCTGCCGGTCAAGGGATGAATGTGGGCGTCGGGTGTTGTAAAAGGACAGATATCGAGCGATGCCAACGCGGGCCTCGGACACGGTTTTGTAGGCGTGGAGGTAGACCTCCTCGTATTTGATCGACCGCCAGAGCCGCTCGACGAAGACATTGTCCCGCCACGCGCCCTTGCCGTCCATCGAGATGGCGATCTCAGCCTTCTTCAGCACGGCAGTGAAGTCGACGGAGGTGAACTGCGAGCCCTGATCCGTATTGAAGATGTCGGGCTTTCCATACCGAGCAAGTGCTTCCTCGACCGCTTCGATGCAAAAGGCCGTCTCCATCGTGATCGACAGCCGCCACGACAGAACCCTCCGGCTGAACCAGTCCACGACAGCGCAGAGATAGACAAAGCCGCGCGCCATCGGAATATAGGTCAGGTCCATCGCCCAGACCTGATTGGGCCTGGTGACCGCCAGCTTTCGCAGGAGATAGGGATAGACCTTGTGACCTGGTGCCGGTTTCGAGGTGTTCGGGCGACGGTAGATCGCCTCGATGCCCATCTTCTTCATCAGCGTGGCGACGTGCAACCGTCCCGCTTGCAGTCCTTCCGCCTTCAAAAGCCCTTGCAACATCCGGCTCCCGGCAAACGGGTAGTCGAGATGTAGTTCGTCGATCCGGCGCATCAACGCCAGATCGCCGTCCGACACTGGACGCGGAGAATAATAGACGCTGCCACGACTGAAGCCGAGAAGCTTCGCCTGGCGCACGACCGACAGTCTGTGCGTGCGGTCGATCATTTCTTTCCGCCCAGCAATCCCGCCTTGCCGAGCGCACCGGACAAAAAATCGTTCTCCAGCGTCAGCTCGCCGATCTTGGCGTGTAGTGTTTTGACATCGACTGTGGGTGTCGTCGGTTCTGTCTTGGCTTCATCGCCGAAAACGCCCGTCGCCCCCTCAAGGAGCTGGTCTTTCCACTGCTTGATCTGATTGGCGTGCACGTCGAACTGCTGGGACAGTTCCACCAGCGTCTGTTCGCCTCTGATCGCGGCAAGCGCCACTTTCGCCTTGAAAGCCGGGCTGTGGTTCCGGCGCGGTCGTCTCGTCATGGTCTCTCCTGTTTCCGGCATCTATGCCAAAGTCAGGCAGAAATTCCACTTATCCCCGCTGTTCAAATTTCCCGAGCCAGCTCTATGTGCACAACAGTGTCGACAATGACATTTTTGCCCGCCGTCACCGCGATGTCTGGAGTGCGGAGTTCCGCCGAAAGATGGCCGAAACGGATGCACCAGGTTTCCTTGCCCATCTCGAACAGACCTTGCAGCCGCATTTGGCAGCGATGACCCTTGACCAGTGGGGCGCCCTTGAAGGCCATCCTTTCTACCCGACATGGAAAGCCAAGCCCGACCTGGTGGAAAAGGACGTGGAGGCGCTATCGCCGGAGTTCGGCGCACGCGTGCCTCTGCGCATCGCCGCACTTCGCAGCGACTGGGCCTATGTCGAGAAAATGCCCCATGTCGAAAGCTATTCAGACTGGTTCTCCAGGCATTTTCCAGAGCTTTGGCATCAGTGGGAAGAGGGTCTGAAACTGCGGGGGAAGTCGCCGGACGACTGGCTACCCTTGCCGATCCATCTCTGGCACCTCCAGAATTTCGTGCGGCGTGAATTCGCGCCAGAGATCCAAGCGGGTGTACTCGACCTGGAAGGCCCTGAAATCGTCACCTTGCCGGCCATGTCGTTCCGTACGATGCTACCTGAGTGCGACACACCGAGACCTTTCATCAAGCTGCCGGTGGCAATCTGGCTGACGAGCGAGCAGCGAACGCTGCAGGCAAAGTCCGTTCACATGGGACCGCGCCTGAGCGCACTCATTTCCGAAATCCTGTCCAAGGAGGACGATGTTAGAGGCCGATTGGAGATCTTCACCGAAGAGCTAGGCGCGATCCTGCATCATCCGCAGACGGGTGACGAACATGCCGGACGTTTTCTTTCAGTGGTCTATCGCAACTGCGATCCACTCGCGCGGGCCGACGGCCTTTTGCCTGTGACCGTTGCGGCGCTACTGACGGCAAGCCCTGCCGACGGCCGTGCGCTTGTTTGCGAGCTGATTGCAAGGAGTGGCGGTGAGCAAGAAACAGCGGTCGCTGCATTCTTCCGCTCCTATGTGCGCACCGTCATCCGTCCGACGCTGGCCATGTATCTCCTTTACGGAATCGCCTTTGAGGCGCACCAGCAAAACAGCACGATCCTTTTTGACCATAGCGGCCTTCCACAGAAACTTCTGATCCGCGACTTCGGCGACGGTCGCAGCTTCGCGCCGCTCTTTAAGGAGCGCGGCTACGCGCTGAAGCCGTTCAGCCGCAAGGGCATCCTGCCGACCACGTTCGACGACGACATCAGTCTCGTGCGCTCTTTTGTCATAGATGCGTGCTTCGTCTGCCACCTGCACGAGATCGCGCTCTGCCTCACTCAGGAGTATTCGCTCGCGGGCGACGGCCTGTGGCAGATTTTGCGAGAAGAGACGGAAATTGCGTTTGAGGCGCTGAGGCCGCGTATGCTGTCGGATGCGTTCTGGATCGAAGAGCGCGAAGCTTTCCTCGAACGGCCCTGGCCGACGCGCGAGCTATGGCGGGAAATGGGTGACGAGGCCGATCAGGCGGCGCGATGGTCAGGGGTCGTCGTTTCGGCGACACCGTCGGTGAATTTGACGCCGGCGATGACCTTTGGCAACTGATTTTCGCCCTTCAGCCGGCGCCAGGTTTTGGCGGCGCTCATGACGAGCTTGAAGACCATGAGCCGTGCTGTGTTGTGGGACAGGCCTCCCTTGGTTCGCACCGTGCGGTGCCTGACGGTGGCGAAGACGCTTTCGATCGGGTTCGAGGTGCGCAGATGGTCCCAGTGTTCGGCCGGGAAGTCGAAGAAGGTCAGCAATGCCTCGTGGTCCTTCGTCAGGCAGTTGACGGCCTTGGGATATTTGGCCTTGTATTTGTCGACGAAGACGGCGATCGCGACCTCGGCGGTTGCCCGATCCGGGGCATCGCGGACCTCCCTGAGATCGGCCTTCATGTTCGGCTGCACCGACTTCGGCACCTTGTTGAGGATGTTGAGGAGCTTGTGTTGCCAGCACCGTTGATGGCGGGTCGAAGGGAATATCTCCTCCAGCGCCTTCCAGAAGCCGAGCGCGCCGTCGCCCACGGCAATTTCTGGCGCAATCGAAGCCCGCGGGCCTTCAGCCCGACGAGGAGCTCGCGCCAGCTCTGGGTGCTTTCGCGCACGCCGACTTGAAAGCCGACAAGTTCCTTCTTGCCTTCCGGCGTCGCGCCGATGACGACCAGCATGCAAGCGGCATCGTCCTCCATGCGTGCCTGAAGATAGACCCCGTCGGCCCAGATGTAGACGTAGCGGCGGGCTGACAGGTCGCGGCGTTGCCAGCGATCATAGTCGGCCTGCCACTCCTCCTTCAGCCGGCCAATCACCGAGGGGGACAGGTTCGGTGCGTCCTTGCCGAGTAAGGCGGCAAGCGCCTCCTGGAAATCGCCGGTCGAGATGCCGCGCAGGTAAAGGACCGGCAGCAGAGCGTCGAGGCTCTTCGTGCGTCGTGCCCACTTCGGCAGGATCGCCGACGTGAAGGTGATGCGATCCTCGCCGCAAGTCTCCAAAGCCCGGTCGCGCAGCTTGACGCGGCGCACCGCAACCGGACCGATCCCCGTCTGGATCGTTCTTTCAGGCCCATGGCCGTGCCGCACCACCCGGTCCCGCCCATCGCTCAGGCGTTCGCTGGCCATGGCCGCAAGAAACGCCTCGGCTTCCGCCTCCACGGCCTGTGCCAGAAGCCGGCGCGCGCCTTCGCGTAGAACCGATGTCAGGGGATCATCGAGCGTCTCGGGATGCGGAAAGGAAACAACAGTGCTATCTGTCTTCATGGCGTATCGCTCTTTCATGAGGTTCTGGCAGGCTTGTCACCCGCCTCGATACGCCGCCCTCATCAAACCGTCATCACCCAGTTTCCGTCATAGCTCGCCGTTTCAGAACTCAAAGCGCAGCTGATGCGCTGGCAGGCCCATAAAGTTGCGATTAAAACGGCTATATATAATTTGTCGAGACCAGATCTTGTGACAAAGCCAAAAGGAAGCGGCTTTCAAACGTCTGCCTCCCAAAAAGAAAAGGTTCTTCGTGACGAATTGTTCAATCTTGAAAAAGCTGACTCTAAAGCAAGGAAGGCGTTGAAGGAAATTCTTCAAGATTCGGTAGATCTTGGCGCCTTCGCGAACGCGGCGAACCCCTCGAACGGGACAGCTGTGGATCGCAAGATCGAGCAGGCCTACCAGGCCTTCTTTGCCGGCGCCCGGGACTTGAGTGCGAACGATACGGTCGCCACCAAGAACTTTGGCGACGTCAACATCGTCGATGCCCTGCTTTATTTCGACGACAAAAGCGATCTGTTTAGCCTGACAGACAATTCCATGCCGCAAGACAAGCGTGCAGCCTATCAAGCCGCGCTGTCATCGGATGCGCTGAAGGAATTGCGCAGTACCGTGCACTATCTCGCCACCCGGCCAGGTGCCGAAGGCGGCCTGCTGGATCTGCACCAGCAACGGATGCAGGAGACCCCGGATCTCCGCCTCAAGAAATTCTCGACAAACAATTATATCCAGAAAGAACTCAACAAGATTGACCCGACGGTCAATGTCAGAACCAAATTCTCCGGCTATCAGATCAGCGAGCACTTCAACCATAAAAAATTGGATCTGGGTCCTTCCGCCCTTTTGCCAGCGGCCGCGAGCGCCAGCGACGATATCGAGAAGTTCCGCCGCAACCTGGCGGACCTATTGCCTGACGAACCAACGGAATTGTTGGCCGACGATGACCGGTTCGATCCCGTCTTTTCCTCAAAGACGGATTGGCACGACCATCCCTTCGGCGCCGATACGGCTGAGCTGCCAAGGACCTACTCCTATCGGGCCCGGGACGGCAAAGTCTATCTCTACAATTTGAACGCTCAGTCCAAGCATCCAAACGACGAGCCCAAGATATTGAGCCTCGACGCGCCGTGAGCAACGCAGGAGTACAAATGGAAAGAAGGGGAGAACGGCAGGGCCTGGGCGGACAGCGACAGCAAGAAGATATTCGACTATCTCGGTTCGGAGCTTGCCGGCACCAATAGGGACAATGTCATCATCCTGCCAGTGAGAAAACAGGTGGCGGCGGCCGAGATCGCCAAGAACCGTGAGCAGGTTGTTTTCCCTCAGAGCCTGGACGACGACACCTTCCGAAGCATCTTGCGCCTGGATCAGACCCCGCAGCATTCCAAGGATGTCGACGGCTTCTTCCAGCGACAGAACACCGGTTTGACGGGCCAGCTTTCTCAAACGCTGGACGAGCTACCCTACTTTACCATGATCAAGGCCGGCGCTGCCCTGACGGAAGGCGAAGAGATGGCCATTCGCCAGGACCTCTTTGAGTTTGTCGGCGGGAACAATGCCGGTATGCAAAGAGGCGGCATGCCTGGACTGCAGGTCACAAATCCCGACCTGCTCTATTTGCCGACAAGCAACAGCAATCACCATCGCGGCACGCTGATCAACCTGTCGAGCAAGGAGATCGTCGCGATCCCGAACGGCTCGGCAGACAGGGTACGGCTGTTTTCGACCGACGAGTTCCGGCAGTTCATAAACCCCTCGCCTAAAGATCGCGACAGCATCAAGGATGCGTTCGAGAAGAACGAGAACCTGAACGATTTGAGAAAATATTCTGAAGGGCTCAACAAGCGATATTATCTACTAAACAGCAATATATTTGCTGGAGAAGCGCTTCAGAAACTAAAAGATAAGAGTGCGGGCGAAATACAGAATAGTGTTGCCACCTATATGAACTCGGTGGCGGCCGGTATCGTCGACCCGAGCGATCAGGATGCCGAATACATCAGAAACATTATCAACGTACTTGATCAGAATGGCGGCTCCTACGATTCGTTTGCCGATGTCCCCAGCAAAAGTGTAAGCACACTCGATGATCTCAAACGCACAAAGGACAATCCGGTCCTTGGCGATTGGCAGGACCGTCTCAAAGACGACTGGGACTACGAGGTAAAATCAGATTCGGAGCAATGGTGGCTGGACGCTGCGCAGCAATGGGGCCCGTCGTTGCGCTGGGCAGGCTATGCCTTGTCCGCAGGTCTGTCCCTGGTGCCGGGCGTGGGCATCACAGGATCGGTTCTCATCGGTGTCGCCATGAATGCGGTGACAGATCTGAGTGTCGATGCCGCGACCTTGGTCAACACCGATGATGCCCGACAAAGAGAGCAACTGATGGACGAGATGTTCACCAAGTTCTCAGCGTCGCTGACAGCCGATGTGGCTCTGGGCGGCTTGGGCAAGGGGGCGAGTGCCGCCATGTCCCTGTTCCAGCCGACCATGGCCAAGGTGCTGAGCATAGCCGCGGCAAAGTCTGGCAAGTCCGTGGGCGATGCCGCCGCGTCGTTGACGTCGTTTGCGGCCAAGCATGCTGCCGCGCCAGCCTTGCCCGGGCTCAGTCAGAAGATCCGCCAGGCGATAACGCAGTTCGGTCAGAACTATGCCTGGATGGCGACGCAGGGCGAACTGGGGACCCTGTTGTCCACCTGTGCCGCCACCGAACTTGGTGAGAATGCCCAGTCGTTCTGGGGCCAGGTGGCGACACAGGTGCTGGCAGGAGCGCTCACCGGCGGTGTTCGAGGCGCCGCACAAGAGGCCGGGCAGGCGCGAAGAACCTATCAGCAGCTGAAAGCCCAGGCCAAACAGCGTCCAGCAGCTGGGCCTGTCGGCCGACATTGTTCAAAAGGCCGAGGCGGCGATCGATCAGCTTGCTGCAGGCCAGGTGATGCAAACGCTTCGCCGACAGGGCCTGGTCGTGTCCGGAGACGAGAACGGCTTCACGAGCGTAAGTGATGGCAGGGCTGCGCCAAAGGCCTTGCAATCGATCCGTGGCGAAGTTCGCCAGCTCCTGAGTGGCATGCGGCGTGAGGATCTGGGCGATGGCTTTACCCCGAAGCTGGTCAAGCAATGGCAAAAGGAGATGGCAAGAGCAAAAGGTGCTTCAGGGGATCTGGTGCGCGAGATCACGACCAAGCTCAATTCTCTTCAAAGAGGAGAGCCGGAATCCCCCAAGAGCTATGACGGAAACTGGGTGATGACGGTTTGATGAGGGCGGCGTATCGAGGCGGGTGACAAGCCTGCCAGAACCTCATGAAAGAGCGATACGCCATGAAGACAGATAGCACTGTTGTTTCCTTTCCGCATCCCGAGACGCTCGATGATCCCCTGACATCGGTTCTACGCGAAGGCGCGCGCCGGCTTCTGGCACAGGCCGTGGAGGCGGAAGCCGAGGCGTTTCTTGCGGCCATGGCCAGCGAACGCCTGAGCGATGGGCGGGACCGGGTGGTGCGGCACGGCCATGGGCCTGAAAGAACGATCCAGACGGGGATCGGTCCGGTTGCGGTGCGCCGCGTCAAGCTGCGCGACCGGGCTTTGGAGACTTGCCGCGAGGATCGCATCACCTTCACGTCGGCGATCCTGCCGAAGTGGGCACGACGCACGAAGAGCCTCGACGCTCTGCTGCCGGTCCTTTACCTGCGCGGCATCTCGACCGGCGATTTCCAGGAGGCGCTTGCCGCCTTACTCGGCAAGGACGCACCGAACCTGTCACCCTCGGTGATTGGCCGGCTGAAGGAGGAGTGGCAGGCCGACTATGATCGCTGGCAACGCCGCGACCTGTCAGCCCGCCGCTACGTCTACATCTGGGCCGACGGGGTCTATCTTCAGGCACGCATGGAGGACGATGCCGCTTGCATGCTGGTCGTCATCGGCGCGACGCCGGAAGGCAAGAAGGAACTTGTCGGCTTTCAAGTCGGCGTGCGCGAAAGCACCCAGAGCTGGCGCGAGCTGCTCGTCGGGCTGAAGGCCCGCGGGCTTTCGATTGCGCCAGAAATTGCCGTGGGCGACGGCGCGCTCGGCTTCTGGAAGGCGCTGGAGGAGATATTCCCTTCGACCCGCCATCAACGGTGCTGCCAACACAAGCTCCTCAACATCCTCAACAAGGTGCCGAAGTCGGTGCAGCCGAACATGAAGGCCGATCTCAGGGAGGTCCGCGATGCCCCGGATCGGGCAACCGCCGAGGTCGCGATCGCCGTCTTCGTCGACAAATACAAGGCCAAATATCCCAAGGCCGTCAACTGCCTGACGAAGGACCCCGAGGCATTGCTGACCTTCTTCGACTTCCCGGCCGAACACTGGGACCATCTGCGCACCTCGAACCCGATCGAAAGCGTCTTCGCCACCGTCAGGCACCGCACGGTGCGAACCAAGGGAGGCCTGTCCCACAACACAGCACGGCTCATGGTCTTCAAGCTCGTCATGAGCGCCACCAAAACCTGGCGCCGGCTGAAGGGCGAAAATCAGTTGCCAAAGGTCATCGCCGGCGTCAAATTCACCGACGGTGTCGCCGAAACGACGACCCCTGACCATCGCGCCGCCTGATCGGCCTCGTCACCCATTTCCCGCCATAGCTCGCCACAAGATCAAGATCAGCATGGACGGCAAGGGTGCCTGGCGGGACAATGTCTTCGTCGAGCGGCTGTGGCGGTCGGTGAAATACGAAGAGGTCTACCTCAAGGCCTACGACAGCGTCCGCCAGGCCCGTGCATCGATCGGAAAGTATCTCGACTTCTACAATCAGAGACGGCCACATTCGAGCCTTGACGGCAAGACACCGGATGAGGCCTACTTAACCCCGACACCGCTGCCCGAAGCGGCTTAACCACAGGCAGGATTCCACTTAAAAACCGGGAAACCTGTCCAAACAAACCGAGCCACCTCTGAGGAAGTGGACACCTATGTAGACAACAATCGGGAGACGCTGTTCCCCGTCCCACTCGATCCAGCCAGCGATCTCAATGATGTGCAGGTGCGCACGATACGCGAGCGGATCTTCAAAGAGAACCTCTTGCGCCAAAAATATTCCAGGGATCGTCTGGCGTCATCCGGTGGCGGCATTCAGCAACTTGCCAATCAAGGGGTGATCAATGGGCAGTGGGTAGGAGGACTGATGTGCGACAAGGCCGCAAGTGTATTGGGCCTTGCTAAAGAGTACAGAAATGAAAAAGGTGGGAACCACAATATCATTGAACTTGGTGGCGGGCGTTGGATAGATCCCACCTGGAAACAATTTTTCCGCCCCCCTGGAAACCCCGCAACCCGTGGAAAACCGCCTATCTTTGAAGGGAATGCCGACGCGTTTAGGGCCATGGGTTTGGATAAAGCTCGAACGGAAGCCTATTTGGCTCTTATCCACAAGGAAAAGCAGGCGCAGCCCTAGACCATCGATTCCAAGAAACGCGTCGTTTCTGTCGATCAGCGATGAGGAAATGGCACGGCTGACGGCGATCGCGAACGGAAGGGGCGAGCCGCATCGAGCGAGCGCGGGTGCTTCTTTCCTACCGGGAGGATCCCTCGTTGGAGTGGCCCCGGTAATCCCCCCGCCGAATAACGGACTTCAAAAGTAGAATTTTCTCGGGCTTTATGATCGAGGAGATTTTGATGAAGACGAGCAGATTCAGCGAACCGCAAATCCTTGCAATCCTGCGCCAGGCGGAGGGCGGCGTTGCCGTTCCTGATCTATGCCGGGAGCACGGGATGAGCACGGCGTCGTTTTACAAATGGCGAGCCAAATACGGCGGCATGGACGCGTCGATGATCAGCCAGATGAAGGCTCTTGAAGACGAGAACCGTCGGCTGAAGAAGATGTATGCGGAGATGAGCATGCAGGCGGAACTGCTCAAAGAGGCTCTTGGAAAAAGTGAAGCGGCCATCTCAACGCCGGGAGCCTTTCGGCAAATGCGAGCATTTGCCTGCCAAGGGATGGCCGGGAAAGCGGTGGCGTTGCACGGGGTGAGCATTGCACTCGCCTGCCGCACCTTTGGTGTCAGCGAGACCTGCTATCGTTACAGCGCCAAGCTGAACGACGAGAACGAGCAGATCGCCGATCTCCTGATCGGGTTGACGCGGGCGAAGAAGAGCTGGGGCTTCGGCCTTTGCTTTCTCTACCTGCGTAATGTCCGGGGGCATCGCTGGAACCATAAGCGGGTATACCGCATCTATCGCGAGCTGGAACTGAACCTCAAGATCAAGCCACGCAAGCGGTTGAAGCGCGAGAAGCCGGATGCTCTGGCCGTACCGGAGAAACCGAACCTGGTCTGGTCTATGGACTTCATGGCGGATCGTCTTGAGGATGGCAGGCAATTCCGCCTGTTGAACGTTCTGGACGACTTCAACCGCGAGGGGCTGGGCATCGAGGTGGATTTCTCGCTACCTGCCGAGCGTGTCATCCGCAGCCTGAACCAGATCATCGAATGGCGCGGCAAGCCGATGGCAATACGGGTCGACAACGGGCCTGAATACGTCAGCGGCAAGATGATGGAATGGGCGGAGAAACAGGGCATCGCCTTGAGCCACATCCAGCCGGGAAAGCCGCAGCAGAATGCTTATGTCGAACGCTATAACCGGACCGTCCGACATGAATGGCTCGACCAGCACATCATCGAAAGCATTGAGGAGGCACAGGAAATTGCAACGCAGTGGCTATGGACCTACAACAACGAACGTCCCAATATGGGCATCGGCCGCATCACGCCCGCACAGAAACTGAAAATGGCCGCGTGAATTCTACCGCGGAGCCCCGTTGAAAACGGGGGGATTACCCATTCAGTCATTGTGTTTCGCTCGATAATTCTGCTGGCTTCGTTTGTGTTGACGTTCCTGACGGTGATGCCCCGACCGGCTGTCTTTGACGACTATGCGGCGATCTACGGGATAATTCGGCTGTTCTTGGCGGCCCAACTGTTTCTGCTGTTCTGGAGCATCATAAAGCAGATGCGGAAGACCTCTCAAATGTGGTCAGCCGGTCGGCCGTCGCTTCTCTTCTTTGCGCTCGGAATAGCCCTTGGTTTTCCAGCGGCAAAACTCGCGGGCCTTATGGTCCGATAATCTTTCACGCAGTTTTAGTGAGGTAAGTGGTTTTCAATGCGTTTGCATACTGCGCTCGAATATATCCGGGCCGGGAAGTTTCATTCATTGGAGAAATGGGGAGAGGGCGAAGTCGAGAAGCTTGCACGGTTCATCGACCATCATGCGCCGCAGACCGCCGAATTTTCCTTCAGCTTCCTTGATCCAGACAAATCGGACGAGACCCTTCAGGTATTCATCGACTGTTCCAACATGCTTTGGGACGAGAATATCGCCCCGGTGCCACATGAATTCTTTTGGGTATCGTGGACCCAAAAGATTTTAGACGAAACCATCCAGTTCGCCGCCTTCTGTGAGAGGGTAAACAGCGAAACAGACGGCAATTTCAACGCTCTCGCCGTCAATGTGACGTTCGAAAACAAGCCCCGGACCGGCTTAGGCTTCGTCAACCAGACCGGCTACAAGATCTCTGGCGATCATAAGCGCGTCCTGATCAGCGGAGCGGATTCCGATTCCGCCGCCCTCATGACCGATAACGGCTTTGGCGTGGTCGCGGCGCTCCTGGGAGCGCTCGCAACACCGCATGCCGTGAGGCATGCAGAAGCCGAGCCGGTCAAGCTCAACAAGCACCGAGAGAGGAAGGGCAGGCCTCCCATTGCCTCGCGAATCGTCATCGATGTCCGCGAAAGCGCAATGATGCGATCCGGATCAGGCGGAGGCGGAGGCGGAGGGTGGAAGGTTAAGCCCCTCTGGCGCAGGCCGACTATCCGCACACTTGCCGATGGCCGGAGAGCTATGGCGGGAAATGGGTGACGAGGCCGATCAGGCGGCGCGATGGTCAGGGGTCGTCGTTTCGGCGACACCGTCGGTGAATTTGACGCCGGCGATGACCTTTGGCAACTGATTTTCGCCCTTCAGCCGGCGCCAGGTTTTGGCGGCGCTCATGACGAGCTTGAAGACCATGAGCCGTGCTGTGTTGTGGGACAGGCCTCCCTTGGTTCGCACCGTGCGGTGCCTGACGGTGGCGAAGACGCTTTCGATCGGGTTCGAGGTGCGCAGATGGTCCCAGTGTTCGGCCGGGAAGTCGAAGAAGGTCAGCAATGCCTCGTGGTCCTTCGTCAGGCAGTTGACGGCCTTGGGATATTTGGCCTTGTATTTGTCGACGAAGACGGCGATCGCGACCTCGGCGGTTGCCCGATCCGGGGCATCGCGGACCTCCCTGAGATCGGCCTTCATGTTCGGCTGCACCGACTTCGGCACCTTGTTGAGGATGTTGAGGAGCTTGTGTTGGCAGCACCGTTGATGGCGGGTCGAAGGGAATATCTCCTCCAGCGCCTTCCAGAAGCCGAGCGCGCCGTCGCCCACGGCAATTTCTGGCGCAATCGAAAGCCCGCGGGCCTTCAGCCCGACGAGCAGCTCGCGCCAGCTCTGGGTGCTTTCGCGCACGCCGACTTGAAAGCCGACAAGTTCCTTCTTGCCTTCCGGCGTCGCGCCGATGACGACCAGCATGCAAGCGGCATCGTCCTCCATGCGTGCCTGAAGATAGACCCCGTCGGCCCAGATGTAGACGTAGCGGCGGGCTGACAGGTCGCGGCGTTGCCAGCGATCATAGTCGGCCTGCCACTCCTCCTTCAGCCGGCCAATCACCGAGGGGGACAGGTTCGGTGCGTCCTTGCCGAGTAAGGCGGCAAGCGCCTCCTGGAAATCGCCGGTCGAGATGCCGCGCAGGTAAAGGACCGGCAGCAGAGCGTCGAGGCTCTTCGTGCGTCGTGCCCACTTCGGCAGGATCGCCGACGTGAAGGTGATGCGATCCTCGCCGCAAGTCTCCAAAGCCCGGTCGCGCAGCTTGACGCGGCGCACCGCAACCGGACCGATCCCCGTCTGGATCGTTCTTTCAGGCCCATGGCCGTGCCGCACCACCCGGTCCCGCCCATCGCTCAGGCGTTCGCTGGCCATGGCCGCAAGAAACGCCTCGGCTTCCGCCTCCACGGCCTGTGCCAGAAGCCGGCGCGCGCCTTCGCGTAGAACCGATGTCAGGGGATCATCGAGCGTCTCGGGATGCGGAAAGGAAACAACAGTGCTATCTGTCTTCATGGCGTATCGCTCTTTCATGAGGTTCTGGCAGGCTTGTCACCCGCCTCGATACGCCGCCCTCATCAAGCCGTCATCACCCAGTTTCCGTCATAGCTCATGGCCGGAGGATTCCCGTCTCACCTTGTTGGGTCAACGCGCAGGGGGATATCCCGCCACCACCCCGGCAATATGTCGTGAAGATGTGAGCAGCCGGAAGGTTGTAGCATCTATCAATAATCGCTTATATTGCGAATGGACGCGGTATCGGAGTCCTATGGATTCCTAGCCCCCGCTAACTCAGCCGCGTCCACCCCAATTCCTTCATTTAGCTTGCCAAATCGCGGAAAAGACTTGACTTTTCTGTAAAATCTGTCTATTACAGAATTTCCAGAAAACGAAAGAATGAAGACTAAAGCCATGAATGACAGAACAATTTCCTCTGTCGAGTTCGTTCGGCATTTCGGACGCTATCACGACGAGGCCATGCGTGAACCGATTGTTCTTACCAAGCATGGCCGCGCTTCCGTGGTCGTTATGCCGGTGGAACTTTACGAGCGTATGAGCAAGCGGGAAAGTGACCCACGCCGTTCTTATGGTCCGGGTGAAATGCCTCGCGACCTGGCCGATATGTTCTTGGCACAGCTTGATCAGGATTCAGCCGACTATCAGGCGTCCAAGGATGACTGAGCGGTTCAGCAAGGGCGACGTCGTTCGCTATCCGTATCTGTGGCGCTGGCAGGACGAACTTCAGCGCGAGCATGGAGAGAAAGACCGACCGGTATGTATCATTCTCGCTTTGAGGGACGAGAAAAGCCTGACTCACATGCTGTTGCTGGCGATTTCCTCAAAACCACCACGCGAGGGGCAGGCGGCACTTGAAATCCCGAAACTGGAACTGCGCCGGGCAAAGCTGACGGATCATGATTGCGGTTGGATCACGGTCAGCGAATGCAATTATGACATTCTGGAAAAGTCGTTTCATTTTGATGCTGGCCAGAGGCCTTTGGGAAAATTCAGCGATGTGTTTTTGGAGGAAATCCGCAAGGCTTTCGTCCCTTTTCTCGCCGCTGGAACCGCCAAGATCGATAGGACGAAATGATGAGCAAGGCTGGATCACGGATTTTGCAAGGAGCAAAGCAGGCGCTCGCCTTTTCGCAGGGTGCCGATGTGACCGGCTTTCGTATAATTTGCAACGAACAGGATACCATGGCTCTTGCCCTCAAGCAGAAGACCCCGGCCATCACCGCTGATGAAATGGAGCGCCGTCGCAAGATGGTTCGCAGCGCCTTCCGGTCGAACGCTATGGAAGGTCTTCGCCCGAACCCGGCATGCCAGCCGGTTTTTGACGCGTTCATTGCCGGCGAGATCGAGCTTGACGAGATGATGCCGCGCGTTAAGTCCATTCTCGGCATCCAGTAGGCATGTCGTTTACGCTCGCCGACGGCGAGACCCTTCGAAACAAGATGGGGGCCGAGACACACGAGGCGCTAGAAGCGGCGGAGCACCCGGTTCTTGCGATTCGGTTGCTCGAACTGCGAAGCGGTCTCGGCCCCGAACCCACTTTCGACACGGCCCATCTTCAGGCGCTTCACAAGCACCTGTTTCAGGACGTGTTCGAGTGGGCGGGGGAGCTGCACCATCATCCATTCACTTTCGCGGACGGTACGCAGGCTTCAATGCCTGCCATGCACAAGATTGGCGGTAAGGATTTCGCGATCGGAAACGAGATCGACAGAGGCTTGAATAGCCTCATGTCGGATCTCGACTCCCGCAACTTCTTGCGCGGCCTTGATCGCGAGACTTTCGCAACGGAAGCGGCCGACGCCTTCGCCCGGATGAATTCCATCCATCCTTGCCGAACGCTTTACGGCGTTGGCTCGTGCGCATGGCGGAAAGTTCGCCTTGCTGCGTCGTCTGGTGAATCTCGCTGTGGACGGTCAATCATCGGAGCAAGCGCCGAAGATGCCCGATCAAGCAGTGCGGGCGGTTCACCTTTCGGTGCGCCTGTCGGCTAACGAAGTTTCGGAGGTGAAGAAGGCCGCCAAGGCTCGCGGTATGAAGCCGTCGCAATGGCTGCGCTCAGTAGTCCGCGTTCGGCTTGGGGCGGGCACGCAGTAGAGTGTTTCGGAGCTTCATGAGTTGCGCGCTCTGACCAATCAGGTGCGCAAGATCGGCGTCAATCTCAATCAGCTCGTGCGCGCTGCAAACGAAGCTGGTTTGGAACATGCTCCTTTCGCAGTGGATGCCAAGGTACTCGAAGCCGCACGGGAGGAAGTGGCGCGGACACTGACAGCCCTTCACTTGATGGCCCGTGGAAACGTCCGTTCCTGGGAGGGGGAAGCCGATGGCGAATGATCCGAAAGTTCGCATCCTTTACGATGACTTTTATAAGGAGATCGGTGTTGCCGCGGCCTGGACGCAGCGTAAGCGGTTAGCTGACAGCGTCTGACCTGAAGTTCCAAGGCATGAGGGCTTCGATTTCGGATGCTGGCCAGCCTTGAGCAATGCGGGTCAAGGTCTGCGAGAGCCAGTCGAGCGGATCGACGTTGTTCATTTTGGCGGTCTGCAAGAGGGTGGCCACCGTCGCCCAGGTTCGTCCACCGCCCTCGCTTCCGGCGAATAGACTATTCTTCCTCGTAATTGTCTGGGGCCTGATCGCGCGTTCGACAATGTTGGAGTCGATCTCGATGCGACCGTCCGCTAAAAAGCGCTCCAGCGCCTCGCGCCGGGTGAGCGCGTAGCGGATCGCCTCAGCGGTCTTGGACTTCCCGGAGACCTTGCCGAGCTCTCTTTCCCAAAGATCGAAGAGACTGGCGACAATGGCTGCAGACTTTCCCTGGCGAAGCGTGGAGCGGCTGTCGGCATCCTTGCCACGAACCTCATCTTCGATGCGCCAGAGCTCGGTCATTGCCAGGACAGTGTCTGTGGCGGCCTTAGAGACACCGCTAATGTGCAGATCGTAAAACTTGCGCCGTAGATGTGCCCAACATCCTGCAAGCTGGATCGTTTCGTTGCTGCCGGTTTTCGCCCGCGTCTTGGCGAGATTGGTATAGGCCGAGTAGCCATCCACTTGCAGGATGCCGCTGAATCCGGCGAGATGACGCGTCACGCAATCCGCGCCTCTGCTGTCTTCAAAACGATAGGCCACCATCGGCGGACTGGTCCCACCATAGGGGCGATCGTCGCGCGCATAGGCCCAAAGCCAGGCCTTGGTGGTTTTGCCCGAACCGGGCGCAAGAGTGGGCAGGGTCGTCTCGTCGGCAAAGATCCTTTCGCCCTCCTTGACCCTCTCCAGGATATAATCGGCCAGCATCTGCAGTTCGAAGCCGAGATGCCCCATCCATTGGGCCATCAGCGATCGGCTGATCTCGACGCCGTCACGCAGATAGATCGCTTCCTGCCGATAAAGAGGAAGACCATCGGCGTATTTGGAAACGGCGATATAAGCGAGCAGCCGTTCCGTCGGCAGGCCGCCTTCGATGATGTGTGCCGGCGCCAGGGCCTGGACCACGCCATCGCTGCCCCGGAAAGCGTATTTGGGACGGCGCGTCACGATAATCCTGAACTTCGGCGGCACGACGTCCAGACGTTCGCAGCGGTCCTCACCGATCAGAACCTTTGCCAGCCCCTCGCACCCGGCCGGAATTTCCGGCTCGATGACCTCCTCGATGCGTTCGAGATGGGCGGCAAAACCCTTGCGCGGACGCGGTGCTCGCTTCGGCTTGTCTTTGGCCGCGCTGCGGATTGCCGATAGGCCGGTTTCGACCTCTTCGAAAGCAAAGGAGACCTGCTCGTCGTTGACCCCGAGGCGGAGCCGCTCAGAGCGCTTGCCATTTTGCGTGCGCTGCAAAACCTTCATGATCAAGGTCAGGTTGGCAATTCGCTCGTTGGCGCTCTTCTCAACCGCCTCCAACCGCGCGATCTCAGCCTCGGCCGCCTTCAGCCGGGCCTCCTTCGCAGCCTGTTCGCGCGCCAGCTCGAGGACCATCGCTTTCAGCGCATCAACGTCGTCCGGCAGGTCGCTAAGGGGCAAATCCATGAGGTCAAATAGAGCACAAGAACAGCCGCTTTCCCAATCGTTACAGCAGCATGATTCATCTTGCCGCAGTCCTGATCAGCCCGTCAGCAGCGGCCGCCTGACCTTGGTTGGCCGGATCTTCTTCCAATCCAGACCGGCCAGAAGCGCCATTAATTGCGAATGGTCCAGACGTATCCGGGCGGCCGATATGCCCGGCCAGCAAAAGCTCTGCTCCTCGAGCGTTTTCGAATAGAGGCAGACGCCGCTGCCATCCCACCAGACGATGCGAACACGGTCCGCCCGCTTCGACCGGAACACATAAAGCGCTCCGTTGAACGGGTCGAGACCGCCATCTCTGACCAGAGCCATCAAGGATGCCGCACCTTTGCGGAAGTCGACCGGCTGGCACGACACGTAAACGACGACGCCGGACGCGATCATGCCTTGCGGACCGCCCGCAGTATCTTCGCCAGGTGATCCGACTCGATATCGCCGGCGACGCGCACCACGACATCACCGATGACGATTTCCACCGTAGAGCTTGCCACCGGCTCAACGCGCGCGAACTTGACCTCCTCCTTCGCGGCTTCCGTCAGGGGCGCAACCAAGCCTGATGACAGTGCCTTGCGCCGCCATCCGTAAAGCTGCGAAGGATCCAATCCCTCAGCACGCGCGATCGCCGAGACATTGGCGCCAGGCAACAACGTCTCGGCGATCAGGCGCTCCTTCTCCTCGTCCGGCCAGTCGCGCGGCTTGCGTCGCGCCCGCACCGGCGCCGCCGTCAAAACCTCGAATGTTCGCGGCTGATTCACACTGTCGCTCATAGGATTCTCCGCATGATTCATGCAGAAAATCCCCGATCAGCGGACCAAATGATACGTGGGGGTCCCTACGCGCTTACGACGCAGCCGGCGAAAATTCGCGTCTACCGGGATGCACTGGCGAAGGGCAGGGCAAAGCTCACGCCTCGTAATTCTGCGGCAGACAAGGCCAAGCTCGCGCGGGTTGTCAGCAAAGCGCCGGAGGTGATGGTGAAGATCTCCGGTCGGACACGCGATAGCGGCCATTTGAAAGAGCATATGAACTACATCACCCGCAATGGAGAGGTTCCGGCTGAAACAGAGTATGGCCTTATGTCGGGTAAGGAAGCGGTTGGCGATGTGCATTCCGATTGGGCGGATGATGAAATCATCTACAAGGGGCAGCATCAAGTTCGCAAAGCTCCGCTATCGGTGAACATGGTTCTTTCAATGCCGCCTGGCGCAGATCGGGAGGCTTTTCGTAACGCTGTGCGCGATTTTGTTGACGCCGAATTGCGCCCGCGTGTCGATGTAATGTTGGCATTCCATGACGACACCAATCACCCCCACGCGCATGTGACGGTGAGGGGACGCCAGCACAACGGTAAGACTTTTAATCCCGGTAAGCCGGTTCTTGAGCTGTATCGGGAACAATTCGCTGGCGCGCTGCGCAATCGCGGCATCGAGGCAGCCTGGCGCTGGCTGGCCTCGAAGAACTTCGCGAGCGCTACGGCTACGAGGTGCCGGGCAATCCTGCCGATGTCTTCGCGTGGTGCCTTGAGCGCGACGAACACGAACCGCTCGCTCTTCTGGCCTATGCCGCCGCCCAGTCCATCGACGCCGTCAAGGACAAGCACGACTATCCCAAGAATGAACGCGCCGACGCAGAAGTGCTAGCCACGGCCCTCGATCTCGACATGACCAGCTATTTTGAAGCGACGGCCGAGAGCTATTTCAAGCATCTCACCCGCGACGGCATCGAGGCGGCGGTGGCAGAGGCCAAGGGCGAGGAGGTCGCGAAAGGCTTCTCTCGCATGAAAAAGGCGGAAGCCGCAGCCCATGCCGAAAACGCCGTCAAGGCCACCGGCTGGCTGCCGCAGCCGCTGCGCAGCGCGACCACCACGCCAGCCCCGAACGCTGATGAGTTCGACGCGGCGTTGATCGAACCCACCGAGGAAGAAATCGAAGCCTACGAGTTCCCTGCAGCGGCTGAGTGATCAGCTGCAAGCCGGTCGCGGTCGTCTCCGCCGCGACCGGCGCACGAGATTTCCGTTCGATCTCGCCGACTTCCTCTTTACAAGGCGTATCCAATTAGATACATAATGCTATGTATAAATTTCTGCGATCTGATCTGTTCGACCGGTGGTTCAAGGGCCTCAAGGATGAGCGGGCTCAAGCCCGCATCCGCTCCGCGGAACTTGGAAACTTCGGAGACTCTGAGCCCGTTGGCAACGGCGTTTCCGAGATGCGGATACACTACGGTTCGGGCTATCGCGTCTATTACACGCGCCGTGGAGAGATCGTGTATTTGCTCCTCCTCGGTGGCGACAAGGGATCACAGAAGCGGGATATCAAGGCGGCACTGCAGATGGCCGCCGAGATCGGAAAGGACAAGCGATGACCAGTTTCGAGAAATTCGACGCATCCGATTATCTGGACAGCGAGGTAATGATTGCCGAGTATCTGGCCGCAGCGCTGGAGGATGGCAATCCCGATCTTTTCATTGCCGCTCTGGGCGACATTGCAAAGGCACGGGGCATGACCGAAATCGCTTCGCAGAGCGGGTTAGGTCGAGAAAGCCTCTACAAGGCCCTCAGATCAGGCTCGAAGCTGCGTTTCGATACCGTGCAGAAAGTGCTGTCCGCTCTCGGTGTCAAACTCACAGTGACCACGTCGGCGGCGGCATAGGATGCTCGATTTGACAAGGAAACCGCGCGGCACAAGAATCTTGCAAGGAGCTCGCGAGGCCCTTGCTTTGGCCAAGGGTGAGGCGGGCGGGGAGCAGTTTCGCATCCACCTGCCTGCGGATCTGCGCAACGCCGCCGCCGACGGAAACGGGGAGGGCGCACCAGGTCCAGCCACGGCGGATCGACCGCCGCGGCCGGAATGAGAGGAGCCCATGCCCCATATGCGCTAACTTAAGGGCTAGACGGCCTGAATCTGTCTGTGATTCATAAGGTAGATGCGAACAACTGATTCCATCGATCCCGATTGGTCCAGGCTGCTGTCGAAGCTGGAGCGTGTCATTGATCTCGGCGCGACCGCGCGTACTTCGGGTGCGCTTGTGCGGCGACGTGGTGTTGGTGACGCCGCGACCTTGCTGCGGCTGGCATTGGCTTACGGGCCCGGCGGCATGAGCTTGCGTTCAGCCGCCGCCTGGGCTGGTCTGAATGATGTGGCGGCGATTTCCGACGTTGCTCTTTTGAAGCGACTGCGCGGATCGGTCGATTGGCTGGGGGACATCGCCGGAGCGCTGCTCCGCAATGCTTCAGACGCGGCACGCACCACAGCTGCGCGCCGCCTACGTATTGTTGATGGTAGTTCCATCTCGCAGCCCGGCAGCACTGGCACGGATTTCCGGCTTCATGCGACATATGAGCCCGCTCTCGCCCGCTTCACGCATCTGGAATTCACTGATGTTCACGGTGGCGAAAGCTTTTCACGCGTGCCGATCGATCCGGGCGACATCGTTCTTGGCGATCGCGCCTATGCTCGCGCTCCGGCGCTCCATAAAGTCGTGTCCGCCGGGGCGGACTTCATCGTGCGTATGGCCTGGTCCAATGTCAGGCTCACGTCGCTCGATGGCCGGTTGATTGACTGGAATACAATTTATAGCACGATGATGCCCGGTGACGTTTGCGAACAAGAGGTGCGGGTCGAATATTCCGGCCCCGGCTGCAAACACCGCGGCAAACCGCTGTTTCATGCCCGGCTCATTGTCCGGCGGAAAGACGAGGAAGCGACGGCTCGCGCAGAAAAGGCCGCCCGCCGCCGACATCAAAAACGCGCAGATGGCAAAGCAATGCATCCATTGACGGTTGCTACGTCAAGGTTTCTGCTTCTGCTGACGTCGATATCGGCCGGCGAGATGACCGCCAAGGATGTTCTCGATACCTATCGGCTGCGCTGGCAGGTAGAGATTGCCTTCAAACGCTTAAAGAGCGGCTTGGGCATCCACAAACTGCCAGCCAGGGACGAGCGTCTCGCACGAAGCTGGCTCATGGCGCATCTAATCGTAGCGCTGTTGATCGACGAGGCCGTCACCGACGCTGTCGACTCTCCCCCCTGTGAAGACGACATCTCAGGCGCTCAGGTCATTGTCGTTGTCGAGGTTGCATAGCCTCCTGAAGCATACGATCCTCTCTGCAATATTGACAGTGCGGACGGCAAAGAAAATCACCAAGCGATTTTCCACCGTCATGCGCCATATCTGCGATCCCCCGCGACGTCGCGAAAGCCAGGCAAACGCCGCCAGAAGGCATCAGAAGACCTTAAGTTAGCGCATATGGGGGGCGGGTGCGGCCAGGCGAGAGCGCCTTCCCTCGTGCCGTGTGCATCGCCCTGGTTGAAAGCGCTGGCGCTGCGCTGCGCGCAGCCGGCGAGATTGCCCGGCGCGCGGACTTGGCTGTCGCGACTGCGTCGAAGGTGCGCACCAAGGGCGCCCAACCGGTCATCCGTAAACTGCTGGATGAAGATGCCGTGCCGATCTCGGCGCCGGGAACGGACCTGTCGCGCTGGGAGCAAGCGCCTGTTTGAACGGCTGGAAGCGGCAGGTGCTGTGCGCGAACTGTCGGGGCGGCCGTCCTTCCGGATATATGGGTTGTGACGATGAGCGCAGCGGCGGTAAAGAGGGTCTCGAACGCGAAAGTGAACGCTGCAGCTGAACAGCTGTTTGACCGGGAATTGGAGGATCTGCCGGCGGAGCTTCGCTGGCGCGAGTGGATGCTGCGCGTCGAGGCGGTGATCTTCGCTTCAGTCGAACCCGTCACCCGTGAGACCTTGGCGCGTGTGGTTGGCAAGGACTGCGGCATCGACTTGCTGATCGATGATCTGCGTGAGGAACTGCGCGCACGCCCCCTATGGCATCGTTACTGTTGCCGGCGGCTGGCAACATCGAAGCCGTTCGGCGTACGCACCGGCGATCCGGGCGTCTCAAGCGCCGACCCGCTCAGGAGTAGCTCGCCTGTCTGAACAGGAGGCGGCGGCGCTGATGGTCATTGCCTATCTGCAGCCGGTGACGCGCGGCGAGCTGTCGAAAGTCTTCGGTAAGGAAGTCAGCCGCGACACGATTGCCAGCCTGCGCGACGCCGGGTTCCTCGGCTCCGGACCGCGCAGCCCTACGCCTGGGGCGCCCTATACCTACGTGACGACGAAGCACTTTCTTTCCGCCTTTGGCATGGAGACACTGCGCGACTTGCCCGACCTCGAGCGGTTGGAGGACGCGGGATTGCTTAGCCGGCAGGCGCTCGCAGCGCAAAGTCCAGATGGCGATGTCGACTGAAACCGCGAACCATCGCCGCGCCAAAAAAAGACCGGCGCCCTCAAAAGGATGCGCCGGCCAATAGTTCCGACATAGTTCCAAGAGAACAAAAAGAAACGTACGGTTCCAATAGCTTATCAGCAAAGAAGGATGTGTTGACGACGGGATTGCCTCGTTCCACAGGCCGCTGGCGCACACCGCATCATTGGCCCGGTGTCTTGTTGCGCGATCAATCGAAATGCGCGCTCGCAGGCGACCTAATTTAATTCAACTCTCAGATAAGGGTCGCTGCTGCAGCGCTTAAACGAAGCTTTTGCGATCGCAGCGCTGCTCTTGATGAGGGTGTTTTTGCGCGTTAAGGTTGCTCTCGCAACACTTATGAAGCCAACCAAGGAGTGGACCTTTATGGCGACGGGTACGATCAAGTTTTTCAATGACGAGAAGGGGTTCGGGTTCATTGCCCCCGAGAATGGTGGACACGACGTGTTTGTTCACGTAACAGCGCTGCAACGCGGAGGATCACTCAGTCAGGGCGACAAGGTCAGTTTCGAACTTGGCCAGGACCGCAAGACCGGAAAATCGAAGGCGGAAAACGTATTGCTGCTTTAACGGCCCCCCTTGTCGGCCCGCTGGTCCCGGGCTGGCTTCCACTGACGCCCACAGTTTGCGCCGGGTCGCCTGCCCCCTTTCCACGCTCACAGTTCTGCCAAGCGAAGTTTAGCAGCAGGCTTGATTCAACGGCAGCACGGTTTTCGGGCGTGATCTCGAAGTCGAAGCTGTCGAGGGTTTTTCCGGCTGGTAGCCGGGCCTCGGCGAGATGACGCTGGATGCGCCGTTGCACGCGCTCGGCCATCTCCAATTCGCAAAGCGTGGCCAACAGCCGTGCGGCCGGCCCGTTGAGTGAGTTCAGACCAAAGGCGTGCGAAGGTGGGAAGCCGCAAGTTCGCCAGCCTGAGCGGCAGTTTTGCGACATCGACGGATGAGGTGTTCATTGCATTGTTCCTGCTGTGAGAAGGCGGTCATAGTCGGCTGCTGTGGGCAGCACGACCTGCCAGCGCTTGCGGCTTACGGCGAAGGCTGTGAATGACATGGCGGTAATCGACGACGTGTGCGTGTTGGCCGCTCTTGCCACTGGACGGTGGACGTCCGCGCGGCAGGGTAAAGGCATGGCTGGATGCGAGATAACATTCCAGGCGATCGTCGTAGAGCCGGACCCGCAGGCGGTGGCCGATATAGGTGGAGGGGGCGGTATAGAAGACCCTGCGCAAGGTGAAGCCGCCAGACGACGTCACCACAACGTAAGCGCTCATTTCGGTGCGCGTTATTAGGCGGCTTGAGCCGGCGGTCAGGCAGGCTGCTTTTTGAAGTTGAATGGTAGCAGGTCGTCGATGTCGGCGTTGTCGGGACGCTGCGGCAGTTCGGTGAGGACGTGGCGCAGCCACGCGAATGGTTCGACGCCACAGGCGCGACAGGTCAACATCAGGCTATAGGTGACGGCGCTGGCCTTGGCTCCATCGACGGTGTCGCTGAACAACCACGATTTTCGGCCGGTGGCAAAAATTCTAATGTCGCGCTAGTAGCTCTGCACAGAGGTTATGATTCTTTGGCCGTTGGTTTTGGGTAGGCTTTGGCCAGCTTGACGCGGGCCTTCTCGGTAGAGAACATCCATTTGATGCGGGCACCACTGGCGTTGCGTCGGCGTTCCCAGGCTGCAACCTCGTCGACGAGGCGGTCGCGGCTTTCGATGCGGCGGTTGAGGCATTGGCCGCGCAGGACGCCGATTTCGATCTCGACCATGTTAAGCCAGCTGGCGTGCTTGGGCGTGTAGTGGAATTCCAGCCTTCTGAGGCTTCGGCGCGCCTCATCGGCCGGCAGGGCCTGGTAGAGCGCAGCGGGTGTGTGGGTCGACAGATTGTCGAGCACCACGCGGATGCAGGCGGCCTCGGGATAATGGACATCGACGAGATCGCGCATGCAGTGGGCGAAGTCCTCGGCCGTACGCCGTTCGGTGACTTTCACCTTGCGCCAGGATCGGTGCGCGTCGAGGAAGACGAACAGGTTGGCAGTGCCATTGCGTTTGTACTCGCAGTCGTAGCGTTGCGGCCTTCCGGGTTCGGCCGGGATCGGCTGGCGCACCTCGCCGATGAGCTGGGTCGGGCTTTCGTCGAAGCACACCACCTACCGCTGCGGGTCGGACGCTTCGGCATAGAGGTCGAGCACATCCTCCATGCGCGCGACATACTCGGCATCGATCTTGGGAATGCACCACATGTCCTTGCGCCATGGCTTGACATCATTCTCGGCCAGGCGCCGGCGCACCGTCTCGCGCGACAGCTGTTCGTGCTCGGTCAGCTTGACGAACGCGTCGGCCAGCAGCTCCAGCGTCCAGCGGGCGCAGCCCGGCGGCGGGCTGGAGCAGGCGGTGGCCACCAGCAGGGCTTCCTCCTTGCCGGTCAGCTTGCGTTGCGCGCCCGGGCGCGGCTCCTCGCCAAGCGCCGCCTCCAGGCCCATCTCCACGAAGCGACGCTTGGTGCGGTAGACTGTGGAACCGCCGACCGCCACCGTTGCGGCGATGGTCTCGTCGCTGAGCCCCGCCTCGGCGGCGAGCAGGATCTGCGCCCGCTTGAGCTTGCGCGCCGGGTGCTTGCCGCCGCGCAGCATGCTCAAGAGTTCGTCGCGTTCGGGTTGGTCGAGGTCGACACGATGGCGTACATTCATCCGGAAAGCCTCCTTCAATTGCGGAGGTTCCGGATGAATCGAAAAATGAATCAATTACTTGACGGGCAGCCGGCAGCGCCACCCCACTTCACCGAAAAGCAGGGCCAGTACCTCGCCTTCATCTGGGCCTATAGCCAAATCAACGAACGGCCGCCGGCCGAGCGTGACCTGCAACGCTATTTCGGCGCACCCCACCATCCGTCCACCAAATGGTGCTCTCCCTCGAGCGGGCCGGATTAATCCGAAGGAAACCCGGCGTCGCCCGCAGCATCGAACTGCTCGTCAGCCACAACTGCCTACCCACGCTGCAACCCAACCAACTCGTCAAATCCTCTGTGCAGAGGTACTAGAGTAAATTGTTATCAATCGGCATCCTACCGTCTTCGGTATAGCGGGTCAGGTAATCCCATTGATTGCGCGTATATGAGACGGCATCGCCAAGTTTGGTGTCGGGGTACGACCTTTGGAGCGGTCGCGTCGAGCCACGCCTTGAGTGCGTTCAGGACCGGGACGCTGTGTTTCTGGCGAAAGCGGCGCAAGTAGCGGGACTATCATGAATTTCGTGTATGGGCGACGGTTGAACATATCAGGCCATGGCCCTGATGAAGCGCTCACCGAAGATGACGGCCATCTGCGATTTTGCCATGGCCCATTCACGCGCGGGCATCTTCCACTCTTTTTCGGACCTGTTCAAGACCAGGAAAAGCAGCTTTGTCGCGGCCTCGTCATTGGGGAAATGGCCTCTGCTTCTGACGGCGCGTCTCAGTTTGGAATTGAGTGTCTCGATGGCGTTCGTCGTGTATAAAATCCGCCGCACGTCAGCGGGATAGGTAAAGAACGGGATGACCTGCTGACAGTTGCGGCGCCAGCTCTGGGCGATCGCCGGATATTTCTGGCCCCAGGGTCCATCTTCGAATTCGCCAAGCTTGCGCTCTGCGTCCCAGGCGTCGATGGCGCGGTAAATTTCCTTCATCGCTGCAGCCACCGCTTTGCGGTCCTTGTCGGAGACGAAGTCGAGGCTGTGGCGGATGAGATGAACAATGCAGGTCTGAACCGTCGCTTCGGGAAAGACCGCGGTGATCGCCTCGGGAAAGCCCTTCAGGCCGTCAACCACGGCAATCAGAATGTCCTCCAGGCGCGGTTCTTCAACTCGTTCATGACCCGCAGCCAGAATTTGGCGCCCTCGTTCTGTTCGATCCACAACCCCAGTATCTCCTTGACCCCGTTGGCGCGCACGCCAAGGGCTATATGGACGGCCTTGTTGCGGACATGGCCTCGGCTCGAAACTGCCGGCACGGTCGCGCGGAACCGAAAGGTC
This sequence comes from Ensifer sp. SL37, assembly GCF_026672675.1. Taxonomy (NCBI): domain Bacteria; kingdom Pseudomonadati; phylum Pseudomonadota; class Alphaproteobacteria; order Hyphomicrobiales; family Rhizobiaceae; genus Ensifer; species Ensifer sp. SL37. The sequence goes on from NZ_JAPPRN010000002.1 coordinate 150,729, forward strand.
AATCTCGCCCGTATCCGTCGTCGCCGTCTTGCGGCCGTAGCTGTTGCGACTGTTGTCGACTTCGTCTTCGCCATCAAGATGATCGTCAAGTTCGGCGTTCACAACCCGTTCGGCAAATGCCTTCTTCAGGTGATCAAGCAAACCGTTTGGATCGAAAATCGTCTTCGTGTCCGAGCCGGCAAGCAGTTCGTCAATAATCGCATCGGGTATCACTGGGGCTTTGCGAGCGGGCATGGGAAACAATCTCCTTTCTTCCCAATATGCCGCCCATACACGAAATTCATGATAGTCCCCATTAGCGGTGTCTCTCAGGCCGCCACAGACACTGTCCTGGCAATGACCGAGCTCTGGCGCATCGAAGATGAGGTTCGTGGCAAGGATGAAGACAGCCGCTCCACCCTTCGCCAGGGAAAGTCTGCAGCCATTGTCGCCAGCCTCTTCGAGCTCTGGGAAAAGGAACTGGGCAAGGTCTCGGGAAAATCCAAAACCGCCGAGGCGATCCGCTATGCGCTCACCCGGCGCGAGGCGCTGGAGCGCTTTTTAGCGGACGGTCGCATCGAGATCGACTCCAACATTGTCGAACGCGCGATCAGGCCCCAGATAATTACGAGGAATTATGCGAAGCTTGGGATTATGCGCAGGTATCGTGGCGGAAGCAGCACGGCGGCCGTGTCCGCCACAACGATCTCAACATAATCAGAGCGACTGTAGAAAGGTCATCAGTTCGTCGGAAGCTCGGAAGCGTGCGGCAGAGGCGCCGGCGGGCTGCAGCTTCATCAGCGCTGCTCTTTCATCGTGAGGTCGGCTTCAACGTACATGTGCGTCGTTGCAGTGTCCTCGTGACCGAGCCAGAGGGCGATGACGGTGATATCCACGCCGGACTGCAGCAGATGCATCGCCGTCGTGTGGCGGATAACGTGCGGCGTTACTGCTCGACCGATGAGCGCCGGGTGCCTGCACCCAGCCACTTCGACCGCAAGCTGTAGCCTTTGCGTCACGTTCGAGCGTGTCATCCGGCCACCACTGCGGTTTGGAAGAAGCATCGCATCGGCAGGCGGCTCACCGAGCCGCCGACGCCAGCTACGAAGCAGCGAAGCCGTTGTTCGCCACAGCGGTACTGATCGATCCTTGCGACCTTTGCCATGTAAATGGACAGCCGGTTGTCCTTCGAGCACGACATCGCCCCAGCGCACGCCGATCATCTCGGAAACACGCGCGCCTGTATTGTAAAGGGTGCTGAACATGGCGCGGTCCCTCTGGCCAGCCCAAGTTCTAGCGTCCGGGGCCTCGATGATGGTGCGGATCTCATCTCTCGACAGAAAGCCGACCATGGGCCGGTCAAATCGCTTTTGCGGGATTGCGAGCGCCCGTTCGATGGTGGCCAGAGCATCGATGTCGTGGTGTCCAGCGTATTTTAGGAAAGTCCGTATTGCCGCGAGGCGCGCATTGCGACTTCGCACGCTGTTGCCACGTTCGTTCTCGAGATGATCAAGAAACGCCAGGAGCAACGGCGCGTCGAGGTCCAACAGCGCAATCGCGCTTGGTGTTCGGTGCAGTCGCTGTGCGGCAAATCCCAGGAGCAGCCTCAGCGTATCGCGATAGGCTGCAACCGTCTGACGACTGACGGCACGGTGTTGGCCAAGATGCTCGAGAAAGAAGCGCTGGACGAGGTTAGAGAGGGACGGCGCCTTGCGATCAGACATGGGCGTCCTCCCCGAGGGCGAAGCCTTCGAAACGCGATCCGGCGATAGCCATCAGATCGGGGATGCCAGTCATGTACCAATAGGTGTCTGACACTTTGGTATGACCGACATAGGTCGAGAGCGCCGCGATGGCGTTGTCGATGTCGCATCCGTCTGCTTGCCAGCGCTCCAGCCGGCGGCAGATGAAGGTGTGCCTCAGATCATGAATGCGAACGTGGGGATAGGAACCGCGCGGCACGATTCCGGCTGCGAGGCGAAGTCGTTGAAAGACGCCGTAAACGGTTCGCTTGTTGAGGCGTTGCCCACTTGCGATGGTGAAGAAAGCTTGCTCCTCCTCCAGCCTGACGAAACGCTCTCGAATATGCAGATATGAACCAAGCGCGTTGGCAACCGACAGATGAAACGGCACATGCCGAGACTTGCGGAACTTGGTCATGCGCACCGTTGCACAGCAGGCTTCGATATCGACATCGCAGCAGCGCAGGTTGATCGCCTCCGAAATGCGCAGGCCGGTTGCGGCGATCAATCCGATCAACGCCTCGAACACGACCGATCGCAGTTCACCTGCGATTGGAGCGCGCGGGCCGCGGCCATTAGGCCGAGGATCTCGTCGTCGGTATAGATATGGGGCGTCAGTCTCCGCCGCGACTTTCCGAATATCTGCGTTTCTGGAAACTCTGTCGCCGGATCCAGGCGCGTCATGTAGGCCGCAAAAGGCTTCACGACTGCCAGCCGTCCAGCCCAGGTGAAGGGGAGACTGATGCGCGACCGCTCCTTTGTCCAGCGGATGACAAGGTCGTTGGTCAGTGTGCCGCAGTCCTGCTCGTCGGCGAAACCTGCAAAGGACCTCAGCAGCCGAGCGTCGGGGCCGCTGCCCTGAAGCCGAGCATCGAGCGTTCCGCCAGATAGGCTGCGACATGCTCCGTCATTGTTGTCTTCATCGCCGTCACGCCCTCCCTGGCCAAGGAAGAGCGACAGCCGACAGCCGGTCGAAATCGATCTTGGTATAGATCTTTGACGTGTCGAGGCTGCGATGGCGTAGGATATCGGCAATGTGCTTCATCGGTGTGCCCTCACGTAGCAGTCGGCTCGCCACACTATGGCGCAGAACATGCGGGTCGCACCGATCCCAGCCGCACCGGCGAAACGCGGCGATGACTGCTCGCTTGGCTACTCCTGTCTGGACGGGGCGATCATAGGGTGCGACATGGCGAACGAAGATCGCCCGGCTTGCCGTCCCGGGCCGCTCGTGCTTGAGGTAGTCGGCAATTGCCTCACCGGTTGCCTTTCGGTTCCGCGCGACCGTGCCGGCAGATTCGAACTGCAACTGATCTCCAGATATCAGCGCCGCTTTGCCGGCTTCGACGACAAGATCGTGTCGATGTACGCACGTGGTATGTCTACCCGCGAGATCGCCGGCCACCTGCGCGAACTCTATGGTGTCGAGGTCTCGGCCGACATGATCTCGACGGTGACGGATGCGGTTCTGGAAGATGTCGCCGCATGGCAAAGCCGACCGCTGGATGCGATCTACCCGATCGTCTTTTTCGACGCGCTCAGGGTCAAGATCCGCGATGAAGGCCATGTCCGCAACAAGGCCGTCCATATAGCCCTTGGCGTGCGCGCCAACGGGGTCAAGGAGATACTGGGGTTGTGGATCGAACAGAACGAGGGCGCCAAATTCTGGCTGCGGGTCATGAACGAGTTGAAGAACCGCGCCTGGAGGACATTCTGATTGCCGTGGTTGACGGCCTGAAGGGCTTTCCCGAGGCGATCACCGCGGTCTTTCCCGAAGCGACGGTTCAGACCTGCATTGTTCATCTCATCCGCCACAGCCTCGACTTCGTCTCCGACAAGGACCGCAAAGCGGTGGCTGCAGCGATGAAGGAAATTTACCGCGCCATCGACGCCTGGGACGCAGAGCGCAAGCTTGGCGAATTCGAAGATGGACCCTGGGGCCAGAAATATCCGGCGATCGCCCAGAGCTGGCGCCGCAACTGTCAGCAGGTCATCCCGTTCTTTACCTATCCCGCTGAAGTGCGGCGGATTTTATACACGACGAACGCCATCGAGGCACTCAATTCCAAACTGAGACGCGCCGTCAGAAGCAGAGGCCATTTCCCCAATGACGAGGCCGCGACAAAGCTGCTTTTCCTGGTCTTGAACAGGTCCGAAAAAGAGTGGAAGATGCCCGCGTGAATGGGCCATGACAAAATCGCAGATGGCCGTCATCTTCGGTGAGCGCTTCATCAGGACCATGGCCTGATATGTTCAACCGTCGCACATACACGAAATTCATGATAGTCCCGAGGTCTGTGGTCTTCGCGCCAACGATATCGACAGCTCAAGGATGGTGATCCACATCACGCGTGGCAAAGGCGGCAAAGCCCGCTACGTCATGCTGTCGCCGGAACTGCTCGGGATCCTGCGCAGCTATTGGCGGTTGGCGCGGCCCAAGGACATCGTGTTTCCTGGGCGCGATCCAGACAAGCCGATCGCGCCGTCGGTGCTGCATTCCGCCTGCCGTTCGGCGATTGCGGCGGCGGGTCTTTCCAAGCACGTCACCGTCCATACGTTGCGGCATTCCTTTGCCACTCACCTGCTCGAGAACGGGACCGATATCCGCATCATCCAGGTCCTGCTCGGTCACGCCCACCTCTCCACGACAGCGCGCTATACGCAGGTCTCTACCGACACGATCCGGTCGACGGCCAGTCCGCTCGATCGGTTACGACTGGAGGTGACACCGCCGGAATCGTGATCGGTTGCGTCCCACCTTCGAAGTCGCCGACATCTTTCGGCGACATAGGAGCTCCTACAGACGTGAGAACGCCGGTCATCTTGGCCGCGGCAAACGACGCGTCATGGGCGCGATCGAAGCCTGGCGGACGCCGAGGCTCGGCGGTCACGTCGATGCCTGCGACGATTGCGGCAGGACCCGCATCTCCTATAATTCCTGCCGCAATCGCCATTGCCCGAAGTGCGAAGGCGCGGCCCGCAAGGAGTGGGTCGCTGCACGCGTCGCCGATCTGTTGCCGGTCCCGTACTTTCATGTGGTCTTCACGCTACCACCGGGCATCGCCGAGATCGCTTTCCACAACAAGGCGGTCGTCTATGCATTGCTGATGCGCATCGTGGCCCAGACGCTGCAGACCGTTGCCGCCGATCCCAAGCGGCTGGGCGCCGAGATCGGCATCGTCGCCGTGCTTCACACCTGGGGCCAGGCCATGACCCATCATCCCCATGTTCATTGCGTCGTGCCCGGCGGCGGTCTCTCGCCCGACAGAGCTAGGTGGATGGCATGCCGGCCGGGCTTCTTTCTGCCCGTGCGCGTACTGTCGCGGCTGTTTCGGCGGCTCTTTCTGACGGCCCTTGCTAGAGCCTTCGCTCACGGTGAACTCCGCTTCTCCAACGAACTCAGCCATCTCAACGATGACGAGGCGTTCACCCGCCATCTCGCGCGTGCGCGCGGCGTCGAATGGGTCGTCTATTCGAAGCCACCGTTCGGCGGCCCCGACCAGGTGCTCGCCTATCTCGGCCGCTACACCCATCGTGTTGCCAGCGCCAACAGCCGCATCGTCGAGGTCGATGATGACCACGTTGCCCTCCGATGGAAGGATTACCGTGGCAAGGGTCGCGACCGCGAGAAGATCATGCGCCTTGACCCGCACGAGTTCATCCGGCGTTTTCTTCTACATGTGCTCCCGGAGAGCTATGACGGAAACTGGGTGATGACGGCTTGATGAGGGCGGCGTATCGAGGCGGGTGACAAGCCTGCCAGAACCTCATGAAAGAGCGATACGCCATGAAGACAGATAGCACTGTTGTTTCCTTTCCGCATCCCGAGACGCTCGATGATCCCCTGACATCGGTTCTACGCGAAGGCGCGCGCCGGCTTCTGGCACAGGCCGTGGAGGCGGAAGCCGAGGCGTTTCTTGCGGCCATGGCCAGCGAACGCCTGAGCGATGGGCGGGACCGGGTGGTGCGGCACGGCCATGGGCCTGAAAGAACGATCCAGACGGGGATCGGTCCGGTTGCGGTGCGCCGCGTCAAGCTGCGCGACCGGGCTTTGGAGACTTGCGGCGAGGATCGCATCACCTTCACGTCGGCGATCCTGCCGAAGTGGGCACGACGCACGAAGAGCCTCGACGCTCTGCTGCCGGTCCTTTACCTGCGCGGCATCTCGACCGGCGATTTCCAGGAGGCGCTTGCCGCCTTACTCGGCAAGGACGCACCGAACCTGTCCCCCTCGGTGATTGGCCGGCTGAAGGAGGAGTGGCAGGCCGACTATGATCGCTGGCAACGCCGCGACCTGTCAGCCCGCCGCTACGTCTACATCTGGGCCGACGGGGTCTATCTTCAGGCACGCATGGAGGACGATGCCGCTTGCATGCTGGTCGTCATCGGCGCGACGCCGGAAGGCAAGAAGGAACTTGTCGGCTTTCAAGTCGGCGTGCGCGAAAGCACCCAGAGCTGGCGCGAGCTGCTCGTCGGGCTGAAGGCCCGCGGGCTTTCGATTGCGCCAGAAATTGCCGTGGGCGACGGCGCGCTCGGCTTCTGGAAGGCGCTGGAGGAGATATTCCCTTCGACCCGCCATCAACGGTGCTGGCAACACAAGCTCCTCAACATCCTCAACAAGGTGCCGAAGTCGGTGCAGCCGAACATGAAGGCCGATCTCAGGGAGGTCCGCGATGCCCCGGATCGGGCAACCGCCGAGGTCGCGATCGCCGTCTTCGTCGACAAATACAAGGCCAAATATCCCAAGGCCGTCAACTGCCTGACGAAGGACCACGAGGCATTGCTGACCTTCTTCGACTTCCCGGCCGAACACTGGGACCATCTGCGCACCTCGAACCCGATCGAAAGCGTCTTCGCCACCGTCAGGCACCGCACGGTGCGAACCAAGGGAGGCCTGTCCCACAACACAGCACGGCTCATGGTCTTCAAGCTCGTCATGAGCGCCGCCAAAACCTGGCGCCGGCTGAAGGGCGAAAATCAGTTGCCAAAGGTCATCGCCGGCGTCAAATTCACCGACGGTGTCGCCGAAACGACGACCCCTGACCATCGCGCCGCCTGATCGGCCTCGTCACCCATTTCCCGCCATAGCTCGCTCCCGGACGGCTTCCACCGCATGCGCCACTTCGGCTTTCTCGCCAATAGCCACCGACGGGATCGTATCGGCCTCTGCAGGCAGATCCTCGATCAACCATCATCAGCAGGGGAGCGGTCGCAGCCCGGACAATCCCACGAATGCCCTGACTGCCGGCGTCCCATGCGTAGGACAGGAATCACTGTTGCGCCTGTTTCGCCGCCCCGGCCATCATCTTTCTGGTGCGATCCGTCATGAACTCCGACAATCCGCACCCCCTCCCATATGCCCACAAAACCAAGCGCCGCGCCGGCGCGCGATACCGCGTGGCCCTAGCCACACCGAAAGACCGACAGTGTGCATTGAGGCCCAAAAATCGCTTCCTATCGTCCGGCAAGCTGCTCGCGAAGGTCGCCAGATCACGCCAAAAATCGGCGGTGCGATTGCCGTTCACGACGAATCCGCTATCGTCATCAAGCGGCGTGCTTTACTATTCCCATAACGGCGCCAAACAACCCGCGCCTTACTTCAATCCGGCTTATGTGAGGTTGCTCGAGCTCGCCGCGACGACGGATGCGACCTCATAACCCTCCAGATTCCGCACCACGCCGAATAGAGAAGACAACCCCATCGACAGGGCTGCAACGTTTAGGAGCATTTGGCTATGCAGCCGCTGCGCGAAGCTGCTTCAGCCAATCTGGCTCGCGGCAACTGTTGCGTCGCGATGGAATCGCTTGCGAAGCGTTTACTTGTTCGGCCAGATTTCCTGCGCCTTGCCGACATCGGCAAGGCCACGCTGCGCATCGCGATTGCCAGTGGCAGCAACCGCCTCAAAGATGCGCCGGGCGTCGGCGTAGCGCTTGAGGTTGAGATAGGCGTAGCCACGCAGCACCATCAGGTCCGACCGCTGCGTCGAGATCTGCCCCAACTGATCGAGGAAAATCAGCGCTTCTCGGTAGCGTTTGGCATCAAAAGCGGCAATCGCCCTATCGGCTAGGATCGCGCTCTGAAGCTCTTCCACGCGAACGCGGCTTTGGGTCGATTTCGTCGCGGCGACCGCCGCCTTGTTGGTCAGCCCAACGCGCAGATAGGCGAGGCTTTGGCCATAGGCGGCGTCTTCGCGCATCTGCGATGCCGGCGCCTGCAAGGCGACCTCAAAGGCTTCGGCCGCCTCCAGCGGGCGATTAAGGTCCATCAGGCACCAGCCGCGCATAAGCGCCGCCTGCGGCGACAGCAGCGCCGGATTGATGGTCGTCTGGCATCCAGCAGCGCTCCTGCCGGCCTTTTGCGTTTGTCTCCCAACGGCGACCGGCCCCTCGACAACGTAGCGTGTGGTCGTTTGCGGTCCAGTCCGTGTCACAACGGCAGGCGACTTTCGCTCCGCACCAGCGACCGGGGCCTGCTCTCGTGCGAGTTGTTGTTGCCGGGTGAGCGCGTCGCGCTGCTCCTCGGTCTCGCCCAGGCGCGCAATGCGCTCGGAGCGCCCGGCCCAGAGGCGCTGGATTTCGGCGGCGCCCGCTGCGCCCAGCTGGTTGCGGCTAAGCGCCAGGCCGTAGGCGGACGGCTCGTCATCTGGCTTCCAGCGAAGCGCTGTTGCAAACCACTGTGCGGCGGTCGCCGGTTGTTCCATGGCACGGGCATACCAGCCGAATTGCTGCGCCGTGGCCGGGTCCCGTCCTTTGGTCGTTTCCTGCGCAATGCGGGTCAGCACCTCCTCGCCAAGCGTCACCGGTGGATCGATCGCCAGCAGGTTTGCCGTCGCGGCAAAATAGGTCGCCCTGGCATCGGCCGAGACGTCGCGCCAGGGATACAGCACCTTCTCCGCATCCTCATGCGCCTTGCGTGCAATAAAGGTCAGCGCCAGGCCCTGCGACGCGGAAGCGGAATCCTCCTTGTCGTGGGCACGACGGAACCAGTGTTCGGCCGCGCTCATATTGTTACGGCGCAACTGGTACCAGCCCAGCAGAAGAGCGTCGCTCGCCATGCCGCCGGTTTCAACCAGACGTTCGAGGCGTTGGAAGTATTTCGGATCGACGGCCAGCTTGCCATCCGCACCGCCTTCGGCAACGAAGCGCCGCGCCAGATCATCGCGAATGGTTTCGAACTCGGCAACGCCGCCCGGTGCAGTCCGCTCGTAGGCGAGCAGTTCCTGCGCCATGTCATAGGGCAGTCCGGACACGGCCTTCTGCGCGGTCGCAAGTCGTTCGGCGGCGTTTTCGCAGTTCTTCAGCACGTAGAGATAGGCATCTCTGGCGCGATCGCGCCGGTTGGTTTCGGCGAAGGCATCGGCCACGCGCCAGAGCACGTCCACTTCCGAGCACGTCAGCAGGCTCGGCGTGCTCGCTGCGACCTCGATGACCGTCTCATACTGATTGAGATCGGAGGCATTGACCAGCCTCGCTCGCGCTTCGGCGACGTTCAGCCGCTCGAGCAGATCCGCCGGCGGTTTCCAGGCCGCCTCTGTCGCCTGCCTCTCGGCGATCATCTTTCGAACCTCGGCGTAGCGCCCCTCCGAATAGAGCTGCCACATCGTTTCGAGCTGGACATCCTTGTTGCGCGGAACCGCAAGTGGGTCCTTGGGCGGCGTCCAATCGGGATAGAGCGCCCTCAGCCGCGATATCTCGGCCTGCAGTCTGGCGGTATCGCCCTTGCTGGCGAAATAGCGCAGGGCCGATTCGTCGACCACCGGCGCCATTGTCTGCGGCTGTACCGATCCGGCAGCAGGTTGCGTGTTCTGCGCCACCTGCCGAAACTGGGCTTCGGCACTTCTGGCACGCCTGTCGACGAGGCCGAACGACTCTTCTTCAGGAAGAGCGCTTTCTTCCTGGCCGGTCGTGGGCGCACCGGCGATGCCGCCGAAATTTTTACACAGAAGTCTATCGTCGGTTAATGCGGCAATCCCGACCGCCGTGACCATGACGCCGGCAATGACAACGATTGAGGACTTCATAGACACTCCGGACGCTTCACCTTCGCATAAGGCAACCCAAGAAGGTGCAGTGTCGAAGGATAATATTGCGTCTTAACCGTCGCTGTACCTTTTTGATTGCGGTTCATTTTGAAGAGTGCTGCGGGAATGCGCGTAGTGAAGCGTAGCGGAACGAAGCGTATTCCCGCGGGCGACGGCCCAGATTGTCGTATCTTTCTGAACCGAGCCGATTCGCCGGGAGCGACCAATTGCCCCCTATGGCTTGACCACCTGGGGGGAAACGTGTCCAGGCTAATTGGCCGTGATCGAGGTTCCGTGGGGAGTTTGCGCCGACCCCAACATTGACGATCGAGCGCCAGTACAGGGATCGGCGAAGGTCGCGGTGGCTCGCAGACACGAACAACGGAGAAGCCATGCAAAATCCAAAGCAATGGTATGTCGGCGTCGACTGGGCGTCGGCGGACAGGTTGCTCAATGTTGCATGTGCAATGCTCAAATCCGGCACCTGTTTCGAGGCTTCAGCCAATGTCCAAATTCCTGCTTGAGAGTCCCCCCCCCCCCGCATATCAAAGGGGGCAGCTAACATTGAATCTCTGTCGATTTCAAGTAATGCGCAAAGAAGGCATTTACGCCTGCCTGCTCCCGCGAGCACAGCCCTGAACCCGAACCACCTGATCAAGGTCTTCCAGCCGCAGCGCCGTCGGGCGGCACGACCGCGGCCGCAGTGAGCCCATGTGGCGAACGAAGCAGGCGAAGGCAACCCATGCTCTTTAAGTAGACCCAATGAAGATCACTTGCCCCGAGCCCGGAGCTCTCTGAAGGTGTGCTCTTTGAAACCGAGCCACAGAAAGGAAGCTCAGATGTCGCCGTCGATCGGGAAGAAGTACGTTGGCCTTGATGTGCACCAGGACACGATCGCCATTGCGGTGGCCGATGAAGGCCATGACAAGGAGGTCCGGTTTTCGGCACGATCGCCAACCGGCCGGAGCTGTTGCATTCGGCATTGAAGAGAATCGCCCAGGGCGGGTTCGAGCTTTGCGTCTGCTACGAATCCGGTCCGTGTGGTTTTGTGATCTATCGCTATCTTCGCAAAGTCGGGATCGATTGCGTGGTGATATCGCCTTCCGCGACACCCCGCCGTGCGAACGATCGCATCAAGACCGATCGTCGGGACGCCCAGATGCTGGCGCGTCTGTTGCGTACCGGCGAGCTGGTTGTCTTCTGGGTTCCCGATGAAGCCCATGAAGCAATCCGGGATGTGGTGCGGGCCCGCCGGCAGGCCAAGGATGACCTTTCCGCCGCGAAAACATCGTTGAAGAGTTTCCTGTTGCGTCATGATCGGCGGTTTAGCGGCAAGTCGATATGGAGCCGTTCTCACTGGAACTGGTTGTCGAAACTGACCTTCGCCTTTCCGCACCAGCAGTTCGTCTGTAAGCGCCGTCTCCGCCCCATTGGTTTGGCTGTATTTTGAGGCTTGCTGCGTGTGCGAGAAGGTTTCCAGGACTATCTGGAGATTTGCATGGCAGATGATGGATTTGTTGGTCGCTATGAGGTTGTTGAGCCGCGGCGCGGTAACCGGCGTTGGCCGGATGATGTGAAGGCTCGGATCGTGGCGGAAAGCCTTGAGCCTGGTGTGCGAGTAGTGGATGTCGCGCGCCGTCACGGCGTTGTAGCAAACCAGCTTTCCGATTGGCGACGTCAAGTGCGTGACGGCATTCTGGTGCTGCCGTTTGCAGCGACAACGACGCTGTCGGAGCACGATGGTATCGAGCCGGCATTCGTGCCTCTGGCAATCGCTGCGGAGCCACCTGAGCCTGTCAATCGTTTGTCGCTTCCGAAGCTGGCCTCCGACGGGCCGCAGGCGCAGGTTTTGACGTTGGAGATTGGCTCAGACGTTGTGATGCGGGTTCCTAACGATGTGCCGGTTGAACGTGTGGCGGCTCTGGTGCGAGCCATGCGAGGGACGGCATGATCGTCGCGGGCCAACGACTGCCGATCCTGATTGCAACGCGAGTCGGTGGACTTCCGCTGTGGGCATCAGGCGCTGGCTCTGATGGTGCAGACCGAGTTGAAGCTCGACCCGCATTCCGGGGTGACGGTGATCTTCCGGTCGAAGCGCGGGGATCGTCTGAAGATCCTGGTGTGGGATGGCACAGGAATGGTGCTGACCTACAAAATTCTTGAACATGGAAGCTTTGCCTGGCCCAAGGTGCAGGATGGGACGATGCGCCTTTCCAGGGGGCAATACGAGGCTTTGTTCGAGGGGCTCGACTGGCGGCGAGTGATAGTGCAACGGGTGATCGCGCCGTCGGCGGCAGGGTGAATATCCGGCCGTCTTTGCATTGTTTTGTTTGGCTTTTTCGTGCTGCCTTGCTATAAGGGCGCATGTCATCACCCCTTGATCTCAGCTTGTTTCCGGACCTTCCGCCAGAGGTGGTAAAGGCGTTTGCGGCGATGCAGTTCGAGCTGTCGGTCGAGCGTTCTGCACGTCAGCATGAGCAGGCTGTGGTGGCCGAAAAGGACGCCTTCATCGCCGAGTTGAAGGAACTGATCGAGAAGCTTGAGGGGCAGGTTCACGACTACAGGCGCACGAAGTTCGGGCCGAAATCGGAAAAGCTCGATCCGGCGCAGATGGAACTGGCGCTGGAAGACCTTGAAACGGCGATCGCCGAAACACAGGCGCGGATCGCCGCCGTCGAGAAAAAGATCGAAGCCAGCGCATCCGATCCGGACAAGGCGGCTCCTCGCAAGGAGCGTAGGGCTCGTGCACTGCCCGAACACCTGCCGCGGGTCGAGCGCGTGATCGAGCCCGAGAGCATCGTTTGCCCTTGCGGTTGCGGCACCATGGTTCGGATCGGCGAGGATCGGACGGAACGGCTCGACCGGGTCCCGGCACGCTATGAGGTGATCGTCACGATCCGCCCGAAATACGCATGCCCCAAGGGTCGAACGGGCGTCGTCGGGAGTGTCAGGAATTCTGTGCGGTGGGCCATGATGATGAAAAGGAGCGAATCATCACATGGCTATCGAAAAAGAACTTCTGGACCAACTTCTTGCTGGTCGTGATCCATCCGATGTTTTCGGCAAGGACGGCTTGCTGGATGACCTGAAGAAGGCACTGTCGGAGCGTATTCTCAACGCCGAGCTTGATGAACATCTCGCCGTCGATCGCAGCGAAGGACCGTCGGGCAATCGGCGGAATGGATCTTCGAAAAAGACGGTGCTGACCGGTACCTCGAAGATGACGTTGACCATCCCGCGCGACCGGGCCGGTACGTTCGACCCGCAGCTGATCGCCAAATATCAGCGCCGCTTTCCCGATTTCGATGATAAGATCATTTCCATGTACGCGCGCGGCATGACGGTGCGGGAAATCCAGGGCCACCTCGAAGAAATCTACGGTATCGACGTGTCGCCGGACCTGATCTCGGCGGTGACCGACCAGGTTCTGGAGGCCGTTGGCGAGTGGCAAAACCGCCCGCTCGAGCTGTGCTATCCCCTCGTGTTCTTCGATGCCATCCGGGTCAAGATCCGGGACGAAGGCTTCGTTCGCAACAAGGCCGTTTATGTCGCGCTCGCAGTTCTGGCGGACGGCACAAAGGAAATCCTCGGGCTCTGGATCGAGCAGACCGAAGGGGCAAAGTTCTGGTTGCGCGTGATGAATGAGCTGAAAAGCCGTGGCTGCCAGGACATCCTGATCGCCGTGGTCGATGGCCTGAAGGGCTTTCCCGAAGCCATTACTGCCGTCTTCCCTCAGACGATCGTCCAGACCTGCATCGTCCACCTGATCCGGCATTCTCTGGAGTTCGTGTCCTACAAGGATCGCAAACCCGTCGTACCGGCGTTGAGAGCCATCTATCGTGCTCGAGATGCCGAGGCTGGAATGAAGGCGCTGGAGGCTTTCGAGGAAGGGTATTGGGGCCAGAAATACCCTGCCATCTCTCAAAGCTGGCGGCGCAATTGGGAACACGTTGTTCCCTTCTTCGCCTTCCCAGAGGGCGTCCGCCGCATCATCTACACGACGAACGCCATCGAGGCGTTGAACTCGAAACTTCGTCGGGCAGTGCGCTCGCGCGGCCATTTCCCGGGTGACGAAGCCGCGATGAAGCTGTTATATCTGGTCCTCAACAATGCGGCCGAGCAGTGGAAGCGCGCGCCGAGGGAGTGGATCAAGGCAAAGACACAGTTCGCCGTCATCTTCGGCGAGCGGTTCTTCAACTGATGAAACCGGCCCACCGCACAGAATTCCTGACACTCCCATAGCGTTTACAAACCTTCACAAAACCATTGTGAATTCTTCACCCAGGCTTCGTTGCACCCTTTTTGCGAGCATTGCACGCTTGGCAATCGCAACCGGAGATGATGCCAGATGAATTCAGCACTGGACCAACTGATTGACGCAAGCAATGTTGCAATGAATGAAGAAGACATTCGCGAGGCACTTTGCGCGTTCACGAAGCGATGCGCATTCGACTGGTTTGCCTATGTCGATATGACCTTCCCTTTCGGTGCAGCGTTCACGAACTTCCCCGAGGCGTGGCAGGACGAGTATTCCGCCTGCGGCTACTTGCAGATCGACCCCGTCATGGCCCAGGCCCAGCGCTTGATGCGCCCGTTCGCCTGGCTAAACGCACCCACGCCGGGTGCCGATCGCAACGTCAGACAATTCTGGGATGGCGCCCGCCGCCACGGTATCGGGGGAGGGGTATCCATCCCTATCCGTTGCCCCTTCGGCAACTTCGCGGCACTGACTTTCGCCGCAAGAGACTGGCCACATATCAAGTCACCGCTCGACGAATTCAAGGCGATCGCCGCGGTCGCCTTCGTCCATGCACGCATCGTTGCGTGCCGGCCCACCACGCTGAAGGCGCCCGATGTCAATCTTTCGGCGCGCGAAGTCGAATGCCTCGCCTGGGCATCGCTCGGGAAATCGATGGCAATGACAGCGGAACTGGTGGGCATGCGGCCAGGCACCGTGAAGTTCCACCTCGATCGGGCGCGAATGAAGCTTGGAGCGTACAACCTCACCAACGCCGTTTATCAGGCAACCCGTCAACGATTGATTTAGTGCCAGGTGAACGTTCGCAGTCGGCGACGCCGATCCTCCTCGAACGATACCGCCAACCTCGGAGCTAAGGGCGGTCCATGATGGGATGCGAGACAATAGCGAACTTGTGGCTCTTTTCGAACAGCTCGAACTCGCCGCTCGATAACAGGACTGTCCCTATGACCTTGCAAGTGAGGTCTCTCCGTTGGCGGTCTCAGCTCGCCGCCGACGCGGGCAATCTAGCGCTCGTGCAGCGTGGCGAGGAGGTTGCTCCAAGAGGCGATGCGTCGCGCCCAGATAGCCCCATGGAGCAGGAGGACGGATCGAAGCTGTGGAGGAAGGTCCTCGTCACAGGGCTAGCGCCCGCTGCAGATCGTCGTGCTCAAACGCGCTGGCCATGCGGTTGATCTCGGCCGACCGCGCACCGACCACCTTTGCGGTCTCCCGCCAAGTCGCGGTGGCGGTCGCCACTTCTTTGAGGATAGTGCGAGCTTGGGCGAGCGTGAGGGCGAAGAACCCGGCGGCTTCTTCCAGCAGATCGAGCGAGCAGGTACCCTCATCGAGATCGATATTGGTCGTCAGCACCCGTGCCTTGACGTCGGTCGGCACCGGATTAAGGTCATAGGCAGGGGACAACGACCACCCGACCTTACCGAGCCAGAGAAAGCCGTGATTTCGCAGGTGATCGTCGACGTTGGAAATCAGCACATTGAAGGCCACGCGGCGATAAAGGGCGTGGGCATCGGTTCTTCCTTGCGCTCCGTGTTCAGCCAACGCGTCCACGATCTCTGGGTAGCTACCGCGCTCTCCGTCCCTGGCGCCCATCATCGCCATTGCCGACAGGAAGGGAATTCGGACGGTACCATCGCGGTCGAAGCGACGGGACAACAAGACCTTCTTACCGGCCACGTCTATGAGTTCGTGGAGGGGCGTCGCAATGCCGGCCTGATCAGCCAGTCGCAGAGCAATCTCCTCCCATGTCTCCATGCTATATTCGTCGGTCTCCTTGGGAAACTTGGCAATCGAGAGGTGGCCATGTTGATCGATGACGGAGGCCTTCGGCCTGGCCCCACCAAGCGACGAGCCAGGTGCAAAGATAAGTTGGAGGTCTTCGTCGGTCTCCTCATCGCGTAGGATCCGCTCGGTGATCTGCAGCAGGCGACCGAGCTCGATAAAGGCGGGGACACCGGCGCGGACCGGAGCTTGGAACGGCTCTTCGCCGGCCCAGCGAAAGCGTAGTGCACCCAACCGGGTCTCGTCGGCGACGCCAAGCAGATAGTCACTTTCAGCTAGCGTGCGCACAGCACGGCCGTCCCGCTCCGCAATGCGTCGTTCGGAGCGTTGCATGAGGCGGCGGCCCCAGGTGTCAGGTGCCGAATCGCCGATGGAGCCGAAGGTCGTGAGGCCGGCGGGCGGCGCGAAAGCTCCTCGAGTGAGGGCCAGAGCCGGCTCCAGCGAGAAGCGGTCGGGGTCCTCCAGCCACGCGCGGTCATACTCGAACATGATAGTCTCAGCGCCACGGACGCGATTGCTCCGCGCCAGCCCGATCGGGCGCGTGCGGCCGTGAAGGTCGATGTGAACTTCGAAATCAGCCATCTCGCGATGATCCCGGCAATCGCCTCGGGTGAGCGTGCTTAGGTAGTTGGGCGCTGGCCAGCGACTGACCGACACTGTCGTTACTGATGTCGGCGATCTGGCTCAGCCCATCCAAGAGGCCAAGCGCGTGCAGGACGCCGGCATAAATGCCGATACTGACGTTGGTGTCGCCTGCCTCGATCTTCTGAAGTGTCGAGCGCGACGTGAAGGCACGTTCGGCCACCACAGCCATCGGCAGCCGCCGGCGCCGTCGTGCGTCATGTATGTCTGCGCCCAGTTTGCGCAGCGCGCGCCGCACCGCGGCCGGAGGATTATGAGGTGTCGGCATTTGCTACCTTCGCACTACAATTTGGCCGAATATGTAGCACGAAGCTTACAATTTTTCCAGAGGCGATAGTCAGACAAGAAGTCCAACGGGTTCAACTCGGGAAATGGTACGATGAGAAGTCTGACGCGCCGGTCCGCCACTCTATATAGGCTCTCAGCGCTCCTGCGCTCGACTTAAGGCCGACAATGGTGATGTCACCAAACATGATCGTGCCAAGCGCCATCGACTTCGCCCCACGGGGCCATCGGATACTCACGCTCGGCTCTGGATAGACGCGCCGGATCGTTTTTGCTTCTTCGACTCCTTGAGACATGAGGCGAATACAGCAACGCGTATGGTTCTATCCGATCTTCTGCCGGACCGAATTTGCAACGGATACGTTTTGCCTGACGGTCTTGCCGGGAAACGGCTCACCCAACATATCCTCCCCACCTAGCCTTCGAGTTTCGTAGCCAGAGCTTCGAGCGCATTGAGATGGTCTTCGCAGACTTTCTTGACCAACGCGTGGAGGACTTGCGTGCGCTCGACAAGGAAAGCGAGCGCCTCGTCGGTTATCTGGTAGTGCTTCGAGTACCGCGCCTTCACATAGGCTTCGTTTATCGTGTTGAACCAGGCAACATAGCGCTGGCGGTCCTGGGGCCAGGCATCCGCCAGACTACGGTCAAGTTCTTCCGCAAAGCCGCGCAGGGAACGCAGATTGTGCGTCGGCGGACCATAGTTCTTCAGGACAAGCAGCACGGTCGAATAGGCGTGTTCTATGGATTGATGGAGCTGAAACGCTGCAAGTGCGGCATCACCCTCAGATATGCAAAACCGTGCAACCTTGAGGAATCCAAGGGCGTGCGGCAACCGGCCCTGATAATGCTCGCGCGCGACATCAAGTTGCTGCTGCGGGCTTAGCGGTCGCGGCTCAGCGAGCGGCTCACTGTCAAGTTCATAGAGCACAATCCCTTGTTGACGGATATCGCAGAAGAAGTCGTTTCCCTTTTTGAGCTCTTCATTCACCTCCCGCCGCGAATGCACGATAAACGGCACTTGGTCGCCTTTCAGCATTTTGTCGGTCAGCAAGCGATCAGCGGCGCTGTTCCAGTAGGTGACAAAATCCGTCAGCTTGCGATTGTTGACGATGACCAACAGGTCGTAGTCGGAACGATATCCTTTGCCAGTGTGCGCCTCGTCCACCCAATCGCCGCGGGCATAGGAGCCGAACAGGATGACCTTGAGTATGCGCCCCTTCTTCTTGAACTCCGCAGCGCCTTCGGCCAGCGCATCGTCGAACTCCTCGCGCAGGATCTCCAATGCCCGAGCGAGCTGGCGCCGCTTGGCTTCGGGAAGGTGATCCAGGTTGGATTTCATCATGGTCGGAGGGGGCTCTAGCTTCGCGGTTCAATAGGCAGTCGATCGAAACAATATTAAACACTCTCCGACTCGCCGCAACCCAAGCGTTAGATGCTGCTGCTGCCGAGGCTTTGCCCGAAGGGCCAATCCTCCCGGCGAGGGGCGACTAACACTTCTGCGAGTAGATTGATCCGCGCGACGCTGCAAATCTCCCCGACGAAACGAATAGGAGATTTACTTGATGCCTGTCATCCCGATGACTCGTTGCGAAACCAGTCCGATTGCGTGCCGTGACACCCCCAGACCGAGAGCAACTACCGGGACGTGCAGCTTCGACACCGAACTTCCCGATGTTCCCTTTTCATTCGCTTCCGGTCGTCCGATCGTCTTGTTTCCTCTTCAGCAGAAAGCTGCATCGTGATGACACCCCTCAATCGCTCACTTCCTCGCCTCATCAGCAAACTTCAGAACGCTCTCGGCGATCATCTTTGCGTCGCTCTCGATGATCCAAGCGTAGTCGAAATCATGCTGAATCCCGACGGAAAACTGTTCATCGAACGCCTGGGGCACGGCATCAAAACGGCCGGCGAGCTGTCTCGATCTGCGGCCGAAACCGTAATCGGCACCGTCGCTCATGTACTGAACTGCGAGGTGGACGACGAACGCCCGATCGTTACGGGCGAGCTTCCAATTGGCGGCCACCGCTTCGAGGGTCTTCTTCCGCCGGTTGTGTCGGGACCATCCTTCACGATCCGGCGCCGTGCCGCACGCCTCATCCCCCTGGACGAGTTTGTCGCCAGCAAAGTCATGACGACCACACAGGGCGAAGTCATTCGGAGTGCGGTGGCCGCCAAGCTAAATATCGTCATCTCCGGCGGCACGGGATCAGGCAAGACGACGCTTGCCAACGCGATCGTTGCCGAAATCGTCGCCCAGGCACCAGAGGATCGCCTGATCATTCTTGAAGATACGGCCGAAATCCAATGCGCAGCGGAAAATGCCGTTTGCCTCCACACGAGCGATGCCGTTGACATGTCCCGTCTCCTCAAAAGCACGATGCGACTTCGTCCCGACCGCATCATTGTCGGTGAAGTCCGCGACGGAGCAGCTCTGACGCTGCTGAAGGCCTGGAACACTGGCCATCCGGGTGGCGTTGCGACGATACACTCGAACACGGCGCGCTCTGCGCTTCAGCGTTTCGAGCAGCTTACTTACCGAGGTCAGCCAGCAACCGATGCAGGCGGTGATCGGGGACGCTGTCGATCTGATCATCTCGATCGAGCGGACACCGAAGGGGCGTCGCGTCCCGGAAATCCTTCACGTCGAGCGATTTGCCGGCGGCCAGTACCAGATCGAGCCCTACGCCGAGGAAGCACGCAATGCAGCCTAACCGCAGATTTCTTCCATTCAGCATTGTTGCACTATCTGCAATCGCTGTTGCTGGCCCCGCGGTCGCCGGCTCGGGCGGAGGACTTCCATGGGAAGGGCCGCTTGAGCAGATTCAGGAGTCAATCACTGGTCCAGTCGCCGGCTATATCGCGCTCGCGGCAGTCGCCATCGCCGGCGGCATGCTGATCTTTGGTGGCGAGCTAAACGACTTCGCACGACGGCTGGTGTATGTGGTCCTGGTCGCCGGGGTCCTGCTCGGTGCCACACAGATCGTCGCCCTTTTCGGCGCCACCGGAGCCACCATCGCACTGTCGGAGTCGCAGGCAGAATCGGTGCGTTCGGATGGAAGTTGGGAGGCGGCGCGTGGCTGAAACCGGTCTTCAACGCAACCGTATACATCGGGCCCTCTCCCGACCAAACCTTCTGCTTGGTGCAGATCGCGAACTGGTGCTGATTACAGGCCTTGCCGCCGTCATCCTTATCTTCGTGGTGTTAACGATCTATTCGGCGCTCTTCGGGATCGCTGTATGGATCATGGTCGTTGGCGCGCTACGCATCATGGCCAAGTCGGATCCGCTGATGCGGAAGGTCTACCTCCGCCACATTTCCTATAGACCCTCTTACAGACCAACCGCCTCGCCGTGGCGTAAGTATTGAGGAGGCGAGCATGGTCGCGCTCAAGCAATTCAGGGCCAAAGGCCCTTCGTTTTCTGACCTCGTACCCTATGCCGGTATGGTGGATAACGGCGTCCTTCTCTTGAAAGACGGAAGCCTCATGTCCGCCTGGTACTTTGCCGGGCCAGACCTGGAAAGCGCGACAGATCAGGAGAGGAACGAGCTCTCTCGCCAGATCAACGCCGTCCTGTCGCGGCTGGGCAGCGGTTGGATGATCCAGGTCGAAGCAATCCGGATTCCAACCGTCGACTACCCGTCGCAAGAACGTTGCCATTTTCCGGACCCGGTTACGCGGGCAATCGATGCGGAACGCCGCATGCATTTCGCGCGCGACAACGGGCATTTCGAGAGCAAGCACGCCCTGGTGCTCACGTATCGGCCGCCGGAGTCCAGGAAAGCGGTGCTGAGCAAATATATATACTCCGACGAAAAGAGCCGCAAGAAGTCCTACGCCGACACGGTTCTCATCGCGTTCAAGAACGCTGTTCGCGAGGTCGAGCAATACTTCGCAAACACCCTATCCCTGCACAGAATGCGAACCCGCGCCATCGCCGATCGAGGCGGCGCACGAACAGCCCACTATGACGAACTCCTTCAGTTCGCCCGGTTTTGCATTACCGGCGAAAACCATCCAATCCGCCTCCCAGACGTCCCCATGTATTTGGACTGGATCGCGACGGCCGAGCTTCAGCACGGGCTGACACCGATGGTTGAAAACCGCTTCCTCGGCGTCGTCGCGATTGATGGCTTTCCTGCTGAGAGCTGGCCGGGAATCCTGAACAGTCTTGACCTGATGCCGCTGGCCTATCGTTGGTCGTCGCGTTTCGTGTTCCTCGATGCGGAGGAAGCTCGACAGAAACTCGAGCGGACGAGGAAGAAATGGCAGCAGAAGGTGCGGTCGTTCTTCGATCAGCTCTTCCAGACGCAGAGCCGATCAGTCGATCAGGATGCTCTCACCATGGTGGCGGAGACTGAGGACGCCATCGCCCAGGCATCGTCGCAACTGGTCGCCTACGGTTACTACACGACTGTCGTCGTGTTGTTCGATGGCAACAAAGAAGCCTTACAAGAAAAGGCGGAGGCGGTCCGCCGGCTGGTTCAGGCCGAGGGTTTCGGCGCCAGGATCGAAACACTAAACGCGACGGACGCCTACCTCGGAAGCCTGCCGGGCAACTGGTACTGTAACATCCGTGAGCCTCTGATCAACACGAACAATCTCGCTGACCTCATCCCGTTGAACTCGGTCTGGTCGGGTGATCCGGTAGCCCCGAGCCCGTTTTATCCGCAGAACTCGCCGCCTCTCATGCAGGTCGCCAGCGGTTCGACACCCTTTCGGTTGAACCTGCATGTCGATGACGTCGGTCATACTTTGATTTTCGGCCCCACTGGCTCCGGCAAGTCGACCTTGCTGGCGCTGATCGCTGCGCAATTCCGACGCTATGAACATGCCCAGATCTTTGCCTTCGACAAAGGAAACTCACTTCTGCCGCTGACACTTGCCGCAGGCGGCGACCATTATGAGATCGGCAGCGACGGGAAGGGGAGGGCACTGGCGTTCTGCCCGCTTTCGGAGCTCTCCACCGACGAAGATCGCGCTTGGGCGACCGAGTGGATCGAGATGCTTGTGGCGCTTCAAGGCGTCACGATCACCCCGGACCTTCGCAACGCGATCGCCAGGCAAATCAGGCTCATGGCCAGTGCGCCCGGACGTTCGCTGTCTGACTTTGTCTCAGGCGTTCAGCTTCGTGAGATCAAGGATGCTCTGCATCATTACACGGTTGACGGTCCGATGGGCCACCTGCTCGACGCGGAGCATGACGGGCTCAGTTTAAGATCGCTCCAATGCTTCGAGATCGAACAGCTCATGAACATGGGAGAGCGCAACCTCGTTCCAGTGCTCACCTACCTGTTTCGAAGGATCGAAAAGCGTCTCGACGGATCCCCAAGCTTGATACTGCTCGACGAAGCTTGGCTGATGCTTGGCCACCCGGTTTTCCGCGACAAGATCCGTGAGTGGCTCAAGGTTTTGCGGAAGGCAAACTGCGCCGTTGTGCTCGCGACCCAGTCGATCTCGGATGCTGAGCGCTCTGGCATCATCGACGTGTTGAAAGAATCCTGCCTAACCAAGATCTGCCTTCCAAACGGTGCTGCGCGGGAACCCGGCACTCGAGCGTTCTACGAGCGGATTGGCTTCAACGAGCGGCAGATCGAGATTGTTTCGATGGCCACTCCAAAGCGCGAATACTACGTGGTTACGCCCGAGGGCCGCCGGCTTTTCGATATGGCGCTGGGTCCTTTTGCGCTCAGCTTCGTTGGCGCGTCCGGCAAGGAGGACCTCAAACGCATTCGCGCGCTCAGATCGGAACATGGCCGGGACTGGCCGACCCAATGGCTGAAAACGAGAGGAGTTCAGGATGCTGCGTCACTGCTCAATATCGAATAGGGTGGTTCCGGTATTAGCCGCCATTGCCATGGCATCCTTGTCCCCGCTGCCGGCACGCTCCGGCTCGGCAACGGGCGTTGCCACCGAATGGACGCAGCTTGCCAACAACGCTCAGCTCGTCGATCTCCTCAAGAGCAGTGGCCTGCAGGTCGACAACCAACTGACCCAGATCAGCCAGCTGGCGGAGCAAATCCAGAACCAGCTGAAGATTTACGACAACATGCTCCAGAACACGGCGCGATTACCTGATCATATCTGGGGCGAGGTCGAGCGCGACCTGAGCCAGTTGCGCGGCATCGTGGAGAATGGGCAAAGCATCGCCTTCTCGATGGGTAACGCGGACGACGTTCTTCAGCAGCGCTTCAAGAGCTACGCAGACTTGAAGAAGAACCTGCCTAGCGGTGAGAGTTTCTCGTCGACCTACCGGGCCTGGTCAGAGACAAACCGCGACACAATCGCCGGCACTCTGAGGGCAGCAAGCCTCACCGCCGACCAGTTCGATACGGAGGAGGGCACCATGGACGAGATCCGGTCGATGTCACAGTCCGCGGACGGACAGATGAAGGCGCTGCAAGTCGGTCATCAGATCGCTGCACAACAGGTAAGCCAGATGCAGAAACTGCGCGGTCTCGTCTCGCAGCAGATGACGATGATGGGCACGTGGCTTCAGTCGGAACAGACCGACAAGGATCTGGCACAGGCGCGACGGGAAAGGTTCTTCGACGCACCTGTGAAGGAGATTCCTGAAGGTCAAGAGATGGAGCCCCGCTGGTGAACCGCACAATTGCAATTGTGGGGCTAGTCGTCGCCGCTGTGGTCCTATCAGCCGTTACAGCCGTCGTCTTCAACACGTTCGCCTCTGGTCAGCGCGTCATGTCCGAGGAACAGAGAGAGGCGCGCGAGAGTTTTTTCGGCTCCAGCACAGAGTTGCCTCCGATCAAAAAGGGGCAGGAGATGAAACCGAGATGGTGACACGCTCATCGGACCGGACACTCATCCTAGGGTGCGTGATTGCCCTTGTGGCCGCGGCGCCTGTCTATGCCCAAGCGGGCCAGGTGCTGACGGAGCTTGAAAACCAGGTCGTCGTCGCCGCCAAAGGGTGGGAGACCACCATCATAGACGCGGCGCGATCCCTGTTCTGGATCCTCGCGGCTATCGAGATCGGGATATGCGCCGTTTGGCTGGCCCTTCAGGCGGCATCGCTCGACGGTTGGTTCGCCGAACTCGCGCGGCGGATTATGTTCGTCGGCTTTTTCGCCTTCGTTCTTGATCAGGGACCGACCTTCGCCAGAGCAGTGGTCGATAGTCTTTTTCAGATTGGGGCAGGCGGGGGATCGGCGTCGCCGGCCGAAGTCTTCGATGCAGGCATTCGCGTTGCTTCTCAGATGTCGCAGCAGGCCAAATTCGGCGTTTTCGAGGATAACGCACTGGCGGTCGCCGCGGTTCTCGCCATGGGGGTCGTGGTTATTTGCTTCTCGCTCGTTGCCGCGATCTTCGTCGCAGTGATGGTCGAGATGTATGTCGGTCTGCTCGCCGGCATGATCATGCTCGGTCTTGGTGGCTCGTCCTTCACCAAGGATTTCGCGGTACGCTACCTCGTTTATGCCTTCGGCGTCGGCATGAAACTAATGTCCCTCGTGATGATCGCAAATATCGGATCAAACGTGCTGCTCGGACTGGCGCGAGCGCCAACCGCAACGTCCGACCAATTCATCACGACACTTGCCATAGCCGGCATCTCCGTCGTCGTCTTCATCATCGCCATGTATGTGCCCAACATCTTACAAGGGCTGGTCCAGGGGGCCTCTGTGACTGGTGGAATGGAGACAATTCGTCATGGTGGCCAAGCTGCCTCTTTCGCCGCCGGTGCGGCGTCACTGGCAGCCGGTGCGGTCGGCGCCGGCACCGCAGCGGCCCAGTCCGCTCGCGCCGGCGGCTCAACGACCGCCGCCTCAGCGCTTCGCGGGATGGGAGCCGCTCTCGGCTCCGGTGGAAAGGCAATGGGGTCTGCCGCCAAAGAGAAAGCGATCGGATCGCCTGGTGCCTATGCCGGGTCACTGCTCGGACTTGCCAACGCGAAACTCGACAAGGCACGCGGGCGCGCCGGCCGGAGCAAGGCGATGCCTGAGCGAAACGATGAATAGTGTCACAAAGGAATTTATCTATGGCAGCAAACCGCGCCCCCGAAAACCCGTACCTTGCTGCGCGTCAGGAATGGTCCGAGCGATACGGCTCCTATGTCAAGGCGGCCGCCGCGTGGCGCATCGTTGGCATTCTCGGGCTTGCCATGGCTGTTATCGGATTCAGCTACGCAATGTATTTGAGCACCCAGGTCCGGCTGGTGCCCTACATCGTCGAGGTCGACAAACTAGGCACACCGATCGCCGCGGGTTTCCCGGAGCAGATAGAGTATGCAGATGCGCGCGTGGTGCGTGCGACGCTTGCAAATTTTGTGGCGAGCTTCCGGAGCATCTCCCCGGATGCAGTGGTCCAGAAGCAGTACATAGACCGCACTTACGCCCTCCTTCGCACATCGGATCCATCTACCCAAAAGATCAACTCATGGTTTCGCGGCAACTCGCCGTTTGAGAAGGCCAAGTCGTCGACCGTGGCCATCGAGGTCAACAACGTTGTCGCGCTTTCGAACCAGACCTACCAAATCGACTGGACGGAATACGAGCGCGACCGCAAGGGCAAGGAATCCGGCACGCGCCGGTTCCGCGGGATCGCAACTGTCACGCTGACGACGCCGCAGGACGAGGCGATCATCCGCATCAATCCCATTGGCCTCTACGTCCAGGACTTCGACTGGACCGCGCAGCTTTAAGGGCAGGGACATTCAAATGCACAAATCAGTATTGATGGCGGCGGCAGGCTGCATGGCCGGGCTCGCGTTTGTCGGCGGCACGTTCGCGCAAGATATGACGACGAGCGAGGCAAAGGGCACGAGTTTATCCGCCAAATGGCGTGGCGCGCCGGGGCTCGTTACAAAGGGGCCCGACGGCAAGGTCATCTTCCTCTTTGGGCAAATCCAGCCCTCGGTGGTTTGCTCGCCGCTCCAAGTCTGCGATATCGAACTGCAAGGCGGCGAGATCGTTCGCGACGTACTCGTTGGCGATACGGTCCGATGGAAGGTCGAGCCGGCGACATCAGGTGCTGCCGGCGGGCAGGCAATCCATCTCATCGTCAAGCCATCCGAACCTGGCCTCGTGACCTCAATGGTCGTCACGACGTCGCGGCGAACCTATCACATCCAGCTGAAGTCTCATCCGAACCAATATATGGCCAGGGTGGGGTTTGAGTATCCGGAGGATGTCGCGCACAAGCTCGCCGATATCAACTCACGACTGGAGGCCGGAAGCTTCGGGTCGGCGGCGCCCGAGGTGCTGACTTTTTCATATACGGTAAGCGGACGCGCGCCTTGGAAGCCGAAGCGCGTCTATTCCGATGGCCGCAAGACCTACATCCACTTTCCACGTTCCATCGCCGGGCAGGATGCACCGGTTCTCTTTGTCGTCAGCGGCGGCCAGAACCGCGTGGTCAATTACCGCATGAAGAACGACATGATGATCGTCGACTACACCATCGATCGGGCAATCCTTGTCTCTGGTGTTGGCTGGCGTCAGCAGAAAATCACGATCAGGCGAGGAGGTTGAACCGTGCCAAGATTTTTCGCCGCTCTCGTTGCGGCACCCCTTCTTGCAAGCTGCCAGACCGCCGATCCACAGCACTCGGTGATAGGTGCGCCGATCGCCATCACCGGGCCGGCTGCAAGCGCGATAGCAGGCGACATGGCGAGCAGGTTTGCCGAGCAAATCAGGTCCGCCGGCGCGGCCACCATCAATTTGCAGGGAGAGCCGTCCGCATATGCGGCCGCGCTCGAGGCCGCCTTGAAGGGGTGGGGGCACACGATCGTTGCCGATGGAAAAGCTGCCAAGGATCAGAACCCGATAGAACTCGCCTATTCAATCGATAGCATCGACGGCCAGGTTTTCGCGCGGCTGACCACGTCCTCGATCTCGCTTGGCCGCGCCTACACGCCCACTGCGACAGGCGCGACGCCGACGAGCCCGCTTTCGATCATGCAGCGCGGATGACAGGAGGCGACTTTGGTTCAATCGCTACAGCTCGGTGCATCCCCTAATGGCGACGATCAGCATGGGATGCGCCGCCTCAACGAGCTATGACGGAAACTGGGTGATGACGGTTTGATGAGGGCGGCGTATCGAGGCGGGTGACAAGCCTGCCAGAACCTCATGAAAGAGCGATACGCCATGAAGACAGATAGCACTGTTGTTTCCTTTCCGCATCCCGAGACGCTCGATGATCCCCTGACATCGGTTCTACGCGAAGGCGCGCGCCGGCTTCTGGCACAGGCCGTGGAGGCGGAAGCCGAGGCGTTTCTTGCGGCCATGGCCAGCGAACGCCTAAGCGATGGGCGGGACCGGGTGGTGCGGCACGGCCATGGGCCTGAAAGAACGATCCAGACGGGGATCGGTCCGGTTGCGGTGCGCCGCGTCAAGCTGCGCGACCGGGCTTTGGAGACTTGCGGCGAGGATCGCATCACCTTCACGTCGGCGATCCTGCCGAAGTGGGCACGACGCACGAAGAGCCTCGACGCCCTGCTGCCGGTCCTTTACCTGCGCGGCATCTCGACCGGCGATTTCCAGGAGGCGCTTGCCGCGCTGCTCGGCAAGGACGCGCCGAACCTGTCACCCTCGGTGATTGGCCGGCTGAAGGAGGAGTGGCAGGCCGACTATGATCGCTGGCAACGCCGCGACCTGTCAGCCCGCCGCTACGTCTACATCTGGGCCGATGGGGTCTATCTTCAGGCACGCATGGAGGACGATGCCGCTTGCATGCTGGTCGTCATCGGCGCGACGCCGGAAGGCAAGAAGGAACTTGTCGGTTTTCAGGTCGGCGTGCGCGAAAGCACCCAGAGCTGGCGCGAGCTGCTCGTCGGGCTGAAGGCCCGCGGGCTTTCGATTGCGCCAGAAATTGCCGTGGGCGACGGCGCGCTCGGCTTCTGGAAGGCGCTGGAGGAGATATTCCCTTCGACCCGCCATCAACGGTGCTGGCAACACAAGCTCCTCAACATCCTCAACAAGGTGCCGAAGTCGGTGCAGCCGAACATGAAGGCCGATCTCAGGGAGGTCCGCGATGCCCCGGATCGGGCAACCGCCGAGGTCGCGATCGCCGTCTTCGTCGACAAATACAAGGCCAAATATCCCAAGGCCGTCAACTGCCTGACGAAGGACCACGAGGCATTGCTGACCTTCTTCGACTTCCCAGTACCGAACACTGGGACCATCTGCGCACCTCGAACCCGATCGAAAGCGTCTTCGCCACCGTCAGGCACCGCACGGTGCGAACCAAGGGAGGCCTGTCCCACAACACAGCACGGCTCATGGTCTTCAAGCTCGTCATGAGCGCCGCCAAAACCTGGCGCCGGCTGAAGGGCGAAAATCAGTTGCCAAAGGTCATCGCCGGCGTCAAATTCACCGACGGTGTCGCCGAAACGACGACCCCTGACCATCGCGCCGCCTGATCGGCCTCGTCACCCATTTCCGACCATAGCTCCGCCTCAACCGGCTGCCAGTCATCGTCACAGTCATGATCGTTGCGCTGTTCCTCGGCGTTGTCGTGATTGGACTTTCATGGCGCGGACTATCGTTCAATCGAGCCAATGAGCTTGAAAGCGCGGCAAACGGCAGCGCTACGAATTTCGGAGACCAGTTGAAGCGCGGTGTGCCGGACGGGATTATCGGGGAGCCTGAAGGCAAAGAAAGCGTCCAGCCGACGCCAGCCGTTGTCGAGAAAGAGCAGGCGAGGGAGCCGGACATCGAGCGGCAAGCAGAGGTCCGCGATAGCAAGCGGCAACGGCTGGAGTCCGAGGAAGACTGGAAAGCTCGACTGAAGCGCGAGCAGGACGAACAATATATCCGGGAAGCCCAGCGCCAACGAATGGCCCGCCTGCAGGCGCGTGCTACCGCAATGGATTCACCTCTGACTGTTGA
Source organism: Ensifer sp. SL37 (assembly GCF_026672675.1). Taxonomy (NCBI): domain Bacteria; kingdom Pseudomonadati; phylum Pseudomonadota; class Alphaproteobacteria; order Hyphomicrobiales; family Rhizobiaceae; genus Ensifer; species Ensifer sp. SL37. The sequence goes on from NZ_JAPPRN010000002.1 coordinate 179,283, forward strand.
CGTCTCCAACGCTCGGACGTCTGCGGCTGATCGTGTCAGCGGCAGCCAGAGCTCAAGTCGCGCCCCCAATAGCGCTTCTGACCTCTATGCAGCTGCGATGAAGTCCAGTGCGATGGGCCAGAATGCCGATCCAAATGGACAAACATCGAAGGAAGACTTTTTCAATCAGGACATCAAGGATCTCGGGTACCTGCCCAACCAGGTCGTGCCGGCGCTTTCTCCCTATGAGCTGAAACGCGGCTCAGTCATTCCTGCTATCTTGCTTACGGGCTTGAACTCCGACCTACCTGGAAGGATCACAGCGCAGGTCAGCCAAAACGTCTATGACAGCGCAACCGGGCACCGCCTGTTGATCCCGCAAGGTGCAAGACTGTTCGGGCGCTACGATTCAAAGGTGTCGTTCGGCCAGCAGCGCGTGCTCGTTGTGTGGACCGATCTCATTCTTCCGAATGGCTCAACACTACAGATCGGCGGCATGGCCGGCACAGATGCCGAGGGCTATGGCGGCTTTAGAGACCGGGTCGACCGGCACCTCTGGCGAACATTCGGATCGGCGGCGCTTATTGCGCTCATCGGCACCGGGATCGATGCTTCAATGCCGGAAAGCTCGACCCTTGCGACACAGGATAGCGCCTCGGACGCAGCGCGCAGGAATTTCGCAGAAACCTTCGGACGCGTCGCCGAGCAGACGATCTCCAAGAATCTCAACGTGCAGCCGACAATCCGGATCAGGCCGGGCTACAGGTTCAACGTTCTCGTTGACCAGGACATTATCTTCCCATCTCATTACAAGGGCTAGCTGAGCACGGCCATTAGACGAACCTCGTCGGTTGTTGATCGATTTCCGCAGGTTGAGCGACGGCGCACGGTCAGCGGCTTGCTATTTCCGTGCATTGTTCCGCTTTTATTTGGCGCCTTCGACAAACACTAATATCAAGTATCTGGATCGCACTAATTTTATGCTTTGGACTCAAACGCCACAACGGTCTTGGGTGTTTGGACGAAGGGTTATGCCTTTTTTGTGGAAAGGTATAACGTTGATTTTTTCGACAAACATCAGTCCTATCCTTGACCCTCGATTCCGATCCAGTTATACCTTTTTTGATAAACGGTATAACGTCGAGGAATGCGACACGGGCAGCGGAGTCCGGTGAAAAATAAGCCGAGATCCTCCCGAAGAGAGAGCCAGTGGCGGTCTATCCGCTCGGCGACAAGCGGCTTGCCTATCCTGCTACGCAATCGAGAGACAGAAATCCGAGGAAAAAAGCCCGCCAATGAAGCAAATCGACCTCATGTACCAGACCATGCTGGCCGAACTCGGCCAACGCTCGCTCGACGCCGCATGGACGGCCGACTTCCCCCCTGAGGGCAGGTTCACGCCGGTCACAGTGAAAGATCGCCGCTACTGGTACTTCGATATCCCTGATGGAACTGGGGGCAGGACACGCCGCTACGTTGGTCCTGCGGACGATCCGGACATCGCAAAGCGCGTCGAAACCCACAAGCGAGAGAAAGACGACCTTCGCGCCCGCAGGCGCATGGTGGCGTCGCTGACCCGCGAAGGAGGCATGATCGCTCCGGATTCAATGACGGGCGATATCGTCGAGGCGCTGTCGGCTGCAGGCCTATTTCGGCTGCGGGGCGTTCTCATCGGCACGGTAGCTTTTCAGACTTACGCCGGAATCCTCGGTGTTCGCCTGCCGATGGCCGCGCTCCTCACAGGCGATGCGGACATCGCACAGGACTACGCCATCTCTCGTGAGGTTGAAGACACCCTGCCGCCGATGCTCGAACTGCTGCAGTCAGTGGATCCCACCTTCATCCCGGTGCCCCATCGATCGGGCGCCGCGTCCTCGTCCGCTTTCCGAACCGCCAACGGCTACAGAGTCGAGTTTCTGACATCGAACCGCGGCTCAGACGATTACCTCGACCAGCCCGCTAAGATGCCAGCTCTGGGTGGAGCTCGTGCCGATCCGCTGCGTTTTCTCGATTTCCTGATCCGCGATCCGGTGCGGACAATGCTGCTTCACAAGTCCGGTGTCCCTGTGACTGTCCCAGCCCCCGAGCGGTATGCCGTTCATAAGCTCATCGTCGCCAGCCGCCGACACAACGACGTGCAGGGGGCTGCGAAGCGGGACAAGGATATCCGACAGGCCGAACTTCTGTTCGAGGCCCTGCAGCAGACGAGGAGGGCATCGGACCTAGCCCTCGTATACAACGAGGCGTGGGAACGCGGTCCGCAATGGCAGGAAGCCATTCGCGCCGGAGCTGGCATGATGAGGAAAGAGGGATTGGACCGCCTTAGGGACTGTCTCACGTACGGCGCCATCCAGATCGGCGAAGATATCACAATGCCATTCTGACGACACAGGGAACGGGATGAATGTCAATTTCCGCCGATGCGGGACAGGTCAATGCGAATTCCAGCGCGTCCAAGATCCTCATTCGTCCCGTTCGCGGGTATAGTCATTGCTGCTTCCTCATCATCGATAGAATGCACTTTGCTTTGCTTCGGCATTTCGATTGAACCTCCCGGGTCCTCCGCCTCGAACACGCTTACGCCTTCGAACTCTCCCGTCTTCCAGGCATAGACCGCATCCTCGAAAATCTGCGGAAAGACGTCATCGCTCCTCGGATTGCCGTACCATTTGGCAACGATCCGCAGGATCTTCGCAAACATCAGCGTGCCCATTCGCAGGTTCGCACATGGTTCGACGAGGTCGGATTTCAGTTCGTACGCCTCTTTCAAGACTACTCCTGCCGGAAACTGCGTTAGGCCCACGCGAACGACTGCGCGCCCTACATTCTGCCGAATGATCTCCATTGCGCTGTCCGCTGTTGTCGCCTTCGGCACGAGGATCAATCGCCCGCCCGAATTCACGGTAATGGTAAGCGGATCGGGCGAGCCGGCTGCCTCAACGAACTTCTCTACGATCGCCGGCCTGAGTGAGGGGTCGGCACATTCTTTGATCAACGCAATGTCCATCATGCGATCTCCCGGTTCAGGTATTGAAGGAAATGACGAGAGGTTTGTCGAAGAGCCGTGCCCAGGCCTGAGCGCTGGCGCGTTGAATGTCGACGATTGAGGTTCCAGCCGTCCACCACCCATTGCCGACGGCGACGATGGCGTCGGGATCACGGAGCATCGATTGCAGGACCGGCCAGGCGACAAGCAATTCGTAGCAAATCAGGGGAGCGATGCGGGTATTGCCAACGAAGGCGGCGGAATCGCCAAAGAAATGTGCTTTGGCGCCACCGTCTCCCCCTGTCCAGGCCCGCCACGGCTGCCACATGGAACCGGGAACCGGCATTCGCTCACGATAAGCGACTTCACCACCCTTTTCGGAAATCGACACCAAGACGTTGTCGTATCCATCGTCATTCAAGACCGCTGCGCCAGCGAGCACGATGAGACCGGTTCCATTCAGCTCATGGTTCCAGAGGCGTTCGACCGTCGGCGTCCAGAAACCGAGCGCGCTCTCGGGAAGAACGACAACCGAACCTTGGCCTTGGTTTGCTGCCCGGACCGTTGCTGCAAGAGCACGGTGGCGGTCAAGATTGCTCACGCGACCGAGGGAGGCGCCGAAATCAAGATCGACACCATGCCAACCCGAAAGTAAACTCTGCGTCGTCCACTCAGCGGCGGACCAGAGCCAGAAGCTCATCAAGGCTATGGCTGCAGCCGGCCGAAGCCAAGTCGTCATGACGGCGAGGCCGGCTGCCATCAGCGCCAGTCCCGACCAACCCCATCCCGGGAACACGACGCCTGCGGCGGTGATCGGGTGCGCCCAGCCAAGAATTCCAAATGGTGGGACCGCCATGAGGACGGATGCGCCGAGATAGAAAATCCCGCGCCGCCAACCACTTCTTCCGGTCCAACAGGACGTATGGACGACGACGAAGGCGCTCGAGGCGATCAACCACAGTATCAATCCGGGCCAGAGGTCGGACGCGTAAAACGTTGCGACGCCTTGCGGCAAGCCACGCGACGCCGACAGAAAGTAAGCGGTGGAAACCAGCGCGGCCTGCGCTCTGTTTTCCGCCGTGGACCAGAGTGCGGGAAATAATGCCGAGACCGGCAGCAGCAGCACTTCACCGCTCCAGCCAACCCATCCGACGGCCGCAGCACTGATGACCTGCAGGAGAGGTCGGAACCAATTATGGGGCATAAGTGATAACCTCCTCTGCCAAACCGAGGATGCCCGACGCCGGCACCGGGCCGAAGTAGCGAGAATCGAAGGAGCCCCGGAAACCAGAGTGCAGGAACACGGTGCCCGACGGCACGCTGCCGCCACTGAAAGCTGTCAATCGTCGGCCTCCCCCGTCCTTCGATGAAAGCGTGGAGCTCAACACGGGAATACCGTCGATGGTGACGTTGTGACCGATCTGAACGTATTGGCCTGGCAAGGCCACGATCGTCTTGATAAGCGGAGCGTAACCGCCTGGGCAAAGTCCCGCCCTCAGATAACCGCGCTGGCGCGCGATCTCCATAGACCTCGCCTGCGGAGGGCAGATGAAGACGAGATCGCCGCGGGCTGCCGGCCGCTCGAGCGGCCTGATACGCCAGACGCCCAACGGCTCGCTTGGTGTCAGGTTCACACGATAACCGAGGAGCCCGCCCAAGCCGACAATGATCGGAATTGCCAGGGTGACGACCAGAAAACTCCTCGACCGGACGCTTGCGCGTGATGGCCGACCCGAATGTCCAAATAGAGCAAGGATCATTTCAGTGAGAGCCCCTGGCTCTTCGTTTGACGAGATGTCTCTGACTGTTTCAAGGCAGTCATGGTGTGCTCATGCGCGGCGAGCTGCTGAGCGGTCCGCATGGCGTTCCAAGCAGATTGGACCTCGCCCTTCTGCGATGGGTTCATATCCGACGTCAGCCTCTGGAACGTCTCGCCGTTCGGCTCTTTCGCAGCCAGTGTGAGGAAGGTCCGTTCGCCAAACCGCTCGGACACCGCCTTGGTAAAACCATCGAGTTCCGCCTTCACTTGTCCTTCGGCAAGCGCAAACTCCAGACCCGCCGGAAGATCATTCCGATCGATCGCATCTCGAACCCGTTCGAGTGTCTGCTTGGCGGACGGCGAGAGGGCGGGAATGTCGATCGAGAACTTTGCGCGGATCGACCGTTCCTCCGTCTCGTGCTTGCGCTCGGCCACCGCGCGGTGGCGCAGGTAGCGTTCCAGATTGCGCGCGAGAGCGGGGGCATTCAGAGTCGCCTTTTCTCGATCTTGCTTGTGGGCGCTGCTCACGAACATGCCTGTCTTGCCCTTGAGCGCACCAAAACTTTCCGGTTCCGTGTTGATCTTCGCGATCGCGGACTTCGCGGCAGCTTCGTCCGCAAGGATGGCGTCGACATTGATCGCCTTGAATGCGGCTTCCGGCTCCGCGTAGACAACGTGGAAGCGAGATGAGACTTCCTTCCACTGCTTCTTCAGACCGGGATCGGCTGCAAGCCTATCCTCTACCGTCTGCTCAAGCGATTTTGGAAATACCTTAATTCCTGACACCATGGGCTTTGCCTCGTTGATGGCGCTCGCTGTTTCGGATGATTTCTTGATTGGGGACAGGCCCAAAGCTTTGCCGAGGGCAGACAGTTGAGCGCCGAGCTCAACGAGCCGCTGCTTCTGCCGGACAACCCAAACGAGCCGGTCTCGCGCTAAAGTCCGCGCGACATTGACGAGATGGAATCCCCGAGCTTCCGCAAAAAGGAGGGCCTGGCGGTAGAAGCTGCCGTTCACATAGTCGAGCGTGGTTTCCTTCGAATTCTTGCGAGACAGGATCGCGATCAGGCCGCCGGCCTTCGCAAAAGAACGACGGCCGTAATAGACGCCGAGATCCTCGCGATGGCGCGTCATCGCCACATAGGTCAGATGACGATCCAGCGAGAGGGAAGCGAGTACTTTCACCCGGTCGACCGTGGCACCCTGGCTCTTGTGAATGGTGGTCGCGTAGCCGTGATCGACATTGCTGTAGAAGCGCTGATCCACCGAGATCTGGCGGCGATGCTTGCCGTCGCCAATCTCCGCAACGATGCGACCGGGAACCGCATCGGCGACTTTGGCCAGCATGCCATTCTTGACGCCCAGCGATCCCTCGTTCTTCAGGAAGACGATCTGGTCGCCCGCTGCGAAACTGCGATCGCCGTCTGCTGTCTTGAATGTGGCACCCGACTCAATGATGCCGCGCTGTATGAGCTTGGCCCGCGCCAATTCGTTCAACATCCGGACGTCGCGCCGTAGATGAGCGAGGATCAGGGAAGACTTCGCAGGATCGAAGTCGCGGTTCCAGTCGGCAATGAGAGCTGCGACTGCCCCCGACTTCAGTTCTGCGCCGATCATCCTGCCGTTGGCGCGATAGGCTTCGACCGCCTTGCCGACATTGCTACGCGCCAGATCGAGCGATGCATCGCGCATCCACTGCTCGCGCTGGCGGTAGATGATTTCGAGCTCGGCATAACCGATCCGATCCGCGATGGCCCGGAAGGCGGCGCCCGCTTCGATTGGCTGCAATTGCTCCGGATCGCCGACAAGAACGAGCTTGGCACCGGAACTGGTGACGGCTTCGACAAACAGCGCCATCTGCCGCGATGAGACCATGCCCGCCTCGTCGAGAACGAAAACGCAACGGTCGTCGAGTTGCTCGCGACCCTTGCCCCAGCACATTTCCCAGGACGCAAGCGTGCGCGAGGCAATGCCCGCTTCCTTCTCCAGACCTTCGGTCGCCTTACCGGCAAGTGCGCCGCCGACGACACGATAACCGGCGGCTTCCCACGCCTCCCGCGCCGCCTTCATCATAGTCGTCTTGCCCGCACCGGCGCGGCCGATGACAAGAGCGATGCGTGCCTTACCCACGACATGCTCGATCGCCGTTTTCTGTTCGTCTGATAACCGGTCATGACGTGCAAATGTCGCGTCGAGCACTGGCCGGCGAACTTCATGCGAGGACCGCTGCGACAGCCAGATCGCGCGATTGGCCATTCCGGCTTCCAGCCGGATCAGCTCGCGGGTGGTGTATTTCGCCGGGGCGCGCAAACCCGTCGCAAAGTCGATCCTCTCGAGATTCAGCCGCAGCGTCTCCGGGCTCTCCAGAATGCGCGCCATCAGGTTCTGGAAGTGGCCGGCGTCGTCGATATAGCGATGCAAGATCTTCGCGATGTCTTGGCTGTCGAAAACGCTCTTCTCACGGGTGAGCAGGTCGAGCACGATACCAGGATTTCTCTGGATCCGACGCGCATTCTCGGCGCGACGTTCCGCCTGGAGCTCCAACCGTTCGAGCGCTGCCACCTCTCCGCAACCAGTCGCTTTGCGCTCCATGGCCTTGGCACCGACGCCGAGATGGATTGAGGGCATGAGCGCAATACTCTGCTTCTCGAAGGAGCGGCCATCGACGCGCAAGTCGAGGCCGGCGAGCGCAAGATGCCTGTTCTGGCAGGCGAACCAGCCATCTCGAAACACAATGAAGTCGTTGAGGCTTCCGGCCCAAAGCTGGTAGACGATCTTGCCAGCATCATTACGAAGCGGTTTGCCGTCCGGACCTGTGACAGCAACCTTCTTCGAACCGAACCCATCTTCGGTCAGGGGCCGCAATGTCGTCATAAGATGGATATGCGGATTGCCGGGCGCGTCGTGGAAGACCCAGTCCGCCACCATGCCCTGACCCGTAATATGTCTTTCAACAAAATCCCGCACGAGCTCGATGTTCTGCGCGGCCGAAAGTTCGATCGGCAGGGCGATGGTCACGTCCTTGGCAAGCTGGGCGTCCGAGCGTTTCTCGAAATCCTCGACCTTGTTCCAGAAGGCTTCCGAGGTGCCGGACACCGAATGATAGGCAATCATCGATTGCAGCCATTCGGGCGCATCAGCGGGGATGACGAACTCCTCATGCAGAAGTCCCTGCTTGCGGGTGTAGTCGATCGTACGGGCCTCACGCTTGTAGTCCATCTTCGCGCAGTGCCGGTAGGCCGCCGACAGCACCGCACTTCGGCCGGAGCCGCGTGCGACGATACTGACGGAAAAATGCGGAGCGGCCATCGCTACGAAAGTTCCTGTGATCGAGCGAATTCAATACATTCGTCGTGAGCGGCGGCCCCGCTGGGCCAAAAAGCAAAGCGTCGCGTCAACGACGTATAATTGCGCCCTTCGGATCCGCTCCTTCGGAACGGCCGGGATCATGATCAAAGGCGTTGGCTGCGCCAACTCGCACTTCTGTTAGTGGATCGGCACGCCGATCTGAAGGAACCTGATGCTGTTCAATCCAAACAACATCAGACAGGGACAACCGTAAATGAAGAAGCCCTCCTCCAGGATCCGCGAAGAAATCGCCAAGCTTCAGGAACAGCTGAAGCACGCCGAGACGCGTGAAGCCGAACGGATCGGTCGCATCGCACTCAAGGCCGGACTCGGTGAAATCGAGATCGAGGAGGCGGATCTTCAGAAGGCCTTCGAGGATATGGCCAAACACTTTCGCGGAGGCAAAGTCGGATCGAACGGAAAGGGGCGGGCAGGGGTTGGCGTCGCGGCCACGACGGAAAGTGCGACGGTCTCGGCTGGCGCGACTTCGGGGAGCGGTCACGAGGCTTGAGCGCATGCGCCGCACTACGACTTCAAAGGCGCGCAAAAAGGACACGCGCGACAAGATCGAACTTGGCGACCTGATCGTCAAAGCAGGTCTGCGATACGAGAAGCGCGCGCTTATCCTGGGCGCGCTCATCGAACTCGCTCGCCGCCTCAAATACGATGAAGGCGAGCGAACCAGGCTGATCGCTATCGGTGCGGAGGCCTTCAGCAATGACGGCGACTAGGACCCTGTTGGTCGTCGCACCGGTCGCACTCATGGTGACCGCCATCTTTGTCACGACCGGAATGGAGACTTGGCTTCAAGGCTTCGGAAACACGGAAGCGACAAAGGTCGCTCTTGGTCGCGTTGGAATTTCTGCGCCGTATATTGCAGCGTCGGCGGTGGGTGTCGTCTTCCTATTCGCGTCTGCTGGGTCGGCAAGTGTCCGCTTTTCCGGCTGGGGTGTCGTTGCCGGGAGCGGTGCAACAATCCTGATCGCTGCGTTGCGTGAAGCGGTACGTCTTGCCGCGTTTGCGGGGAAGATGCCGGCAGGCAAGAACCTGGCGGCCTCTCTTGACCCCGCAACAGTGCTCGGCGCTGCGATCGCGCTGATGGCGGCGTCTTTCGCTTTGAGGGTCGTGTTGATCGGCAACGCCGCTTTTGCGCGTCCAGAACCGAAGCGTGTCAACGGAAGACGGGCACTTCATGGAGAAGCGGACTGGATGAAGCTCGCATCGGCCGCAAGGCTTTTTCCCGTATCCGGAGGAATCGTTGTCGGAGAGCTTTACCGGGTCGATAAGGATAGCACTGCAGCACAGCCGTTTCGCGCGGATAGTCCCGACACCTGGGGTGCCGGTGGCAAATCGCCGCTCCTTTGCTTCGACGGGTCATTCGGCTCCTCACACGGGATCGTATTCGCCGGATCCGGCGGCTTCAAGACGACGTCAGTGACGATCCCGACGGCACTCAAATGGGGTGGCTCGGTAGTCATCCTTGATCCGTCGAAAGAAGTAGCGCCAATAGTCTCGAAGCATAGGCGAGACGCCGACCGGGACGTCTTCGTCCTCGATCCAATGGCCCCGGAGACAGGATTCAACGCGTTGGATTGGGTCGGTCGGTTTGGTGGAACGAAGGAAGAGGATATTGCGTCGGTCGCTTCCTGGATCATGAGCGAAAGCGGTGGTGTACGTGGCGTGCGCGATGACTTCTTTCGCGCGTCAGCGCTACAGTTGTTGACGGCTCTGATCGCCGATGTGTGCCTGTCGGGACGCACTGACAAAGCGGACCAAACTTTGCGTCAGGTACGCAAGAACCTCTCCGAACCGGAGCCGAAGCTTCGCGAGCGGTTGCAAACAATCTATGACAATTCGGATTCCGACTTCGTGAAGGAGAACGTTGCGGCCTTCGTGAACATGACGCCGGAGACTTTTTCGGGCGTCTATGCAAACGCGGTTAGGGAAACGCATTGGCTGTCCTACTCAAACTACGCCGCACTTGTATCCGGCTCGACGTTCTCAACCGGAGAGATTGCCACCGGACACGCGGACGTTTTCATCAACGTGGATCTGAAAACATTGGAAGACCACCCCGGTCTTGCCCGTGTCATCATCGGCGCGTTGCTCAACGCGATCCTCGCCGCAAGTCTCCAAAGCCCGGTCGCGCAGCTTGACGCGGCGCACCGCAACCGGACCGATCCCCGTCTGGATCGTTCTTTCAGGCCCATGGCCGTGCCGCACCACCCGGTCCCGCCCATCGCTCAGGCGTTCGCTGGCCATGGCCGCAAGAAACGCCTCGGCTTCCGCCTCCACGGCCTGTGCCAGAAGCCGGCGCGCGCCTTCGCGTAGAACCGATGTCAGGGGATCATCGAGCGTCTCGGGATGCGGAAAGGAAACAACAGTGCTATCTGTCTTCATGGCGTATCGCTCTTTCATGAGGTTCTGGCAGGCTTGTCACCCGCCTCGATACGCCGCCCTCATCAAACCGTCATCACCCAGTTTCCGTCATAGCTCGGGGGACATCGCCGGAGCGCTGCTCCGCAATGCTTCAGACGCGGCACGCACCACAGCTGCGCGCCGCCTACGTATTGTTGATGGTAGTTCCATCTCGCAGCCCGGCAGCACTGGCACGGATTTCCGGCTTCATGCGACATATGAGCCCGCTCTCGCCCGCTTCACGCATCTGGAATTCACTGATGTTCACGGTGGCGAAAGCTTTTCACGCGTGCCGATCGATCCGGGCGACATCGTTCTTGGCGATCGCGCCTATGCTCGCGCTCCGGCGCTCCATAAAGTCGTGTCCGCCGGGGCGGACTTCATCGTGCGTATGGCCTGGTCCAATGTCAGGCTCACGTCGCTTGATGGCCGGCTGATTGACTGGAATACAATTTACAGCACGATGATGCCCGGTGACGTTTGCGAACAAGAGGTGCGGGTCGAACGTACCGGCCCGGTCGCGCGGGATGGTCAACGTCATCTTCGAGGTACCGGTCAGCACCGTCTTTTTCGAAGATCCATTCCGCCGATTGCCCGACGGTCCTTCGCTGCGATCGACGGCGAGATGTTCATCAAGCGCGGCGTTGAGAATACGCTCCGACAGTGCCTTCTTCAGGTCATCCAGCAAGCCGTCCTTGCCGAAAACATCGGATGGATCACGACCAGCAAGAAGTTGGTCCAGAAGTTCTTTTTCGATAGCCATGTGATGATTCGCTCCTTTTCATCATCATGGCCCACCGCACAGAATTCCTGACACTCCCGTTTCGATCACCTTGAACCGGCGCGGAACCTCCTCGAGCGTCTCGGTGACGTCCTCGCCCAGTTTCGACAGGCGCGAGCCACCGCAGCAGGCACAGGTGGTCGGGGGATCGATCACCACGCGCTCGCGTTCGATATCCTCCGGCCACGGCTTTCTCAGCGGCCGTTTGCGCGTGAACGAACGCACGCTCGCGGTCTTGGCGGCAGCCGCTTGCGCTGCGGCTTCATCCTCCGACGCCGCCATTACCAGCTCTTCGAGCTGCAATTCCATCTGGTCGATCAGGCGCGCCGTGCGCTCGGAACGCCGTACCGCGCAGCTCGCGCTTCAGCTTCTCGATCGCCAGTTCCAGACTGGCGATCAAAGCCTCGCTGTCCGACAACATGGCCTGCGCATTGGCGGCTTGCGCCACCGCAATGTCCCGTTCAGCGACGACGGTGTCGCGCTCGGCGACAACGACATCACGTTCAGCCTGTAACATCTCACGCTCGGAAAGCAGCGCCAGATAGGCGCTCGCAAAGTCCGCAGGAAGATCCACAGGCTTCGAAGTCATGAAGCCATTCGATCAGATTCATTCAATATTTTCAATGCAATAATGCTATCCGATCCGTGTCGGACGCCAGGTTTCCTGCGGATTGCGCCAGTCGATCCCGGACAACAAATAGGACAGTTGCGCCGGTGAGATCGCGACCGCCCCGCCCTCCATATTCGGCCAGATAAACCGGCCCTTCTCCAGCCGCCGGGTAAAAAGGCAGGCGCCCAGACCATCATGCCAGATGATCTTCAAAATATCCGATCTGCGGCCCCTGAAGACGAAGAGATGCCCTGACAACGGATCATGCTGCAGAACCTCCTGCACCCGAAGCGCCAGAGAGGGAAAGCCACAGCGCATGTCCGTATAGCCCGTCGAAAGCCAGACCTTGACCCCTGTTCCCATCGGAAACGGATTCACCGCAGCGCCTCCAGTCCGCGCATGATCCGAAGCAGCGCTTCAACGTCGACATCGCGGTCCACGATCACACGACGACCGTTGGCGCTGACAACCTCCATCCGGCCGGCGTTCGGCAACGACCCTGCTACCGGCTCTACCTCTGGGACAAGCAGCGCCGGCACAAAGCCGCCCACAGGCGACGCAACATCCAGTTGCCACGCTCGTGCGAGCCGGCGCCATTCATATAACTGCGAACGCGATATTCCATGTCGCCGCGCCGTCGTCGCACACAAGCCAGGTTCCGAATAGCTCTCCGCGACAATCTGCAGCTTCATCTCTTTGCTGAAGCGTCGCCGCCGGCCGCCATCGATAATCTCAAGTCGTTCCATTCCGCACTGTCCGTATTGACGTCAATAAGGACAGTCAGTGCCAAATCCGACAATTCCTACAAGGCGACCCACCTCGGACGCGTACGCTGACACTGCTATGGCAGGAATATCGGGAGCGGCACCCGAATGGCTATGGATACACATGGTTCTGCGAGCGGTTTGCCGTTTTCGAACAGCGAACCAATGCGACTTTCCGCAATCGCCACACCGCCGGCGCGGCGATACAGACCGATTATGCCGGACAGACCGTACCCATCATCGATCCTCTAAGCGGCGAGATCCGGCCGGCGCAGATAGAGGTGGCTCGGTTTGTTTGGACAGGTCTTCCCGGTTTTTAAGTGGAATCCTGCCTGTGGTTAAGCCGCTTCGGGCAGCGGTGTCGGGGTTAAGTAGGCCTCATCCGGAGTCTTGCCGTCAAGGCTCGAATGTGGCCGTCTCTGATTGTAGAAGTCGAGATACTTTCCGATCGATGCACGGGCCTGGCGGACGCTGTCGTAGGCCTTGAGGTAGACCTCTTCGTATTTCACCGACCGCCACAGCCGCTCGACGAAGACATTGTCCCGCCAGGCACCCTTGCCGTCCATGCTGATCTTGATCTTGTGATCGAGCAGCACCTTGGTTAAGTCGTGGCTGGTGAACTGGCTGCCCTGATCCGAGTTGAAGATCTCGGGCTTGCCGTAGCAGGCCAGCGCTTCCTCGAGAGCCTCGACGCATGGCGCAGCGTCCATGGTGATCGACAACCGCCACGACAGAACCTTGCGCGTGAACCAATCGATGATGGCGATCAAATAGCAGAACCCGCGCGCCATCGGGATGTAGGTCAGATCCGTTGCCCAGACCTGGTTGGGCCGATCGACCTTCAGAGCGCGCAGCAAATAGGGATAGATCTTGTGCCCATCGCCGGGTGCTGACGTGCGCGGCTTGCGGTAAAGCGCCGCGATCCCCATGCGTTTCATCAGGGTCCGCACATGCAGTCGGTACCGACGTCAAACGCCTTCGCGCGTCAGAAGCTTCTGCAGCATCCGGCTGCCCGCGAACGGGTAGTCCAGATGCAGCTCGTCGATCCGACGCATCAGCGCAAGATCCGCCGGCGACGCCGGTTGTGGCATGTAGTAGACGATGCTGCGACTGATCCCCAAAGCTCGGGCCTGGCGGGTGATGGACAGTTCGTGATCGCGGTCGATCATTTCTTTACGCTCCCCAACAGTCCCGCCTTGGTGAGCGCGCCGGATAAAAAATCGTTCTCCAGCGAAAGCTCCCCGATCTTGGCGTGCAGCGTCTTTACATCCACCGCAGGCTCCGACGGCTTTGATCCCGTGTCGAAGATCGCCGTCATGCCCGCAAGCGCCTGATCTCGCCACGTCGTGATCTGGTTGGCGTGAACGTCGTATTGTTGCGCAAGCTCCGATAACGTCTTCTCCCCCTGGATCGCAGCAAGGGCTACACGCGCCTTGAAGGCTGCGCTGTGGTTTCGGCGGGGTCGTCTGCTCAAGTGATTCTCCTGTTACGGCACTCTCGCCGCTCTCAGCCAGAAATTCCACTTAACGACCTGTCCAATTTTCCCGAGCCACCTCTGGATGCATTGCTTTGCCATCTGCGCGTTTTTGATGTCGGCGGCGGGCGGCGCGAGCATAGGCGCGATCGCCAAGAACGATGTCGCCCGGATCGATCGGCGTTGCCTGATCCCCAGTTCCGAGCTCTCGTGAATCGCTACGGAGGCCATGGCCGCTCCAAGAGCGGCGACGTTGGGAGACGCGGAGAATGCGTGAGCGATCGCGTATCTGCGAAAAAGTTCTTCCTGTCGCTCCGTGCCGAGCATCAGCAATCCGCCGGACGCACCGAAGCCCTTGCCCAGCGAAGCTGCGATAATTGTGCTGTCCCCAAGAGGACCGTCAACCTGGGAGCGGGCAAATCCTTCGCCTCGGTCGCCAAAGATCGAAATACCATGCGCATCATCGATATAGAGGAACATGCCATACCTGCTCTGCAGATCCTGGAGCTTCCGGATTGGCGCTGAGCCGCCCATGGAATAGACGCCGTCGCAGACATAGGCCACTTTTTTGCCCGTTCGACACACGCGCTCGAGTGCTTCGATATCGTTATGCGCTATCGTCAGGACTTCTGTCTCAAGAGCGACGGTCGCCTTGTGAAACGCAAGAGTTGCATGCGCCAGCTTGTCGAAAACGACAATTGGCTTCTCTCTGTTGGTCAGATGGCCGGAGGCAAGAAGCGGCAAGGCACCCATGTTTGCTGCAAGGACAGTCGAGTACACGATGACCCGAGCGTCAAATAGTTTTGACAGAGCATCTTCAAGATCAAAGGCGATCTTGAGATTGAGACGTGTTCTTGCGCACGACCAGTGCAGGTTTCCATATCTCTCGAGCGCTTCGACTGCCCCGGCGACTATCCGGGGATGATTGTCCAATCCGAGATATGAGCATCGGACGAAATCCACGATATTGCGCCCAGCGTCGTTCGCTGAATGTAGTTCAACTCCCCGGCCCTGGTTTGGATAGGCAGAAATCCCGACGAGACCAGCCGCCTGCGCTGCCCTGAAACACTCATCAGACGACTGTATGAGTGCGGCAGTGTTCCTTCGGAGAGTCTGATCAGTTCCGGCCACGAAATCCGTGTGCATCCTTGCCTCCATCAATAGCGGTTACTGCACTCAATGGTGGCACACGTTGCTGTTTACTCAACGAACAGGGGCAAAAGAAAGGATTAAGTTTCTGCAAAATTTTCTGATCCGGTGAGTGTCGTCGTGCAATGTTCTTACGAACAGGCCGGTCCGCTCGAAACTGTTAATTTGGTCAACTTGATTTGCGAGACATTCGACGATATCTGCGAATATAGTGGGGGTCGCTTCATGTACCCGCTCCCCGCCCCTCCTCAATGGAGGTGTCAACGCAAGAGCGGTAACTCTCGATCATCCTGGCACTCCTTCCAAGGCGCCCCTGGAAGGAGTGATGGAAAAGCCTCGGACAACATCGTTGTGCCAAGTGCTGGAAGGAGGCGTGTGCAGCCCACCACTTGTTCAGTGTTGGAGATGGCCTGGATGTAAGTTGGCTGAAGTGGGGTCGAAGCGATCCGATTTGTCCCGTAACATCCACGTCCCAGCCGAGCCGATGATGACTGCGTAGAAGTCTTCTCTCCTCGTCGTTGCCAGGCCTCGAAATTGCGAGAATCTGCATGAAGCTCTCCGTCCTTCATTGGTCGACTCTGCACAGACAGGCATTGGAGGGCAGTTGTCGAATTCTACAAGGTCGTTCAAGACTGAGTCGCACCTTAGACCCTCACCGCTCCGTGGAAATTCGTTTACCGAAGCCATTTCAAAAGGGAGGAATATGCAGGATTCACAGTAAAACACATGGTGAACACCGTGCAGTGCTTGGGGTTCTAACATTCAGAAATCAAACGAGAAATATTGGAATCTGGTCTCGCTCGTTCTCGTCGTATTAACCTCCTGTTAACCATTAAGCCCTTGCCAATAAATGGCATTTGCGTATCGTCACGGTAAAAGAGCATTTCTGGCGAAAAATCCGTGATGAGAGATATGAGCGTGAGCGTGGCAACAAAACCAAACCGGCAGGCTTTGCCAAGCGTCGATGAAACCATCGGTGAGCAGGCAGATCTTCTGAGCTTACAGCTGCAATCGATGAGCGAAGCGCTTTTCCCGCCGACTTCGCAGAAGGTTCTGCGGAAATTCACATCCGGCGAGGCCGCTCGGCTCATCGGGGTATCTGATTCGACACTTCGCAAGATGACTCTCGCTGGCGAAGGGCCGCAGCCTGAGACGACCAGCAATGGCCGCCGTCTTTACACGCTTGCTGATATAAACCAAATCCGTCGCGTGCTCGCACGGTCCACTCGTGGGCGCGAGAGCATTGATTTCGTGCCGCATCGTCGTCCAGGCGAAGATCTTCAGGTACTGGCCATAACGAATTTTAAGGGAGGGTCTGGCAAGACGACCACGTCGGCACACCTGGCCCAGCACCTTGCCTTGCAAGGCTACCGTGTCCTAGCGGTCGACCTTGATCCGCAAGCAAGTTTGTCGGCGCTTCTCGGGGTCCTTCCTGAGTTGGATGTTGCCTCTAACCAGACCCTCTACGCTGCAATTCGGTACGATGAAGAGCGTCGGAACCTTTCGGATGTAATCCGCTCGACCTACTTCGACGGTTTGGATATCGTGCCTGGCAATCTCGAGCTCATGGAATTCGAGCACACCACACCCAAGGCGCTGAGTTCTGGCACACCAGGCGAAACCTTGTTTTTTGCGCGTGTGGCCGCTGCTCTCGATGGAGTCGCTGACAACTACGATGTCGTTGTCATTGATTGCCCGCCGCAACTCGGTTTCCTCACGTTGAGCGGACTATGCGCAGCAACCTCCATGATCGTCACCGTGCATCCGCAGATGCTCGACATATCCTCGATGAGCCAGTTTCTGCTTATGACACGAGATCTCCTGGGTGTCGTACGCGACGCCGGTGGGGACCTGAAGTACGACTTCATACGCTATCTGCTTACTCGGTTCGAGCCGCAGGATGCGCCGCAGACGAAGGTTGCAGCTCTCCTTCGCAACTTGTTCGACGATCATGTCCTTACGAATCCGATGCTAAAGTCCGCTGCCGTTTCGGATGCCGGACTGACTAAGCAAACGTTGTACGAGATTGGCCGAGAAAACTTGACGAGGTCCACGTACGACCGCGCGATGGAGGCGCTCGATGCAGTGAACTCTGAGGTCGAAGCGCTGATAAAGCAGGCGTGGGGTCGGGCGTAGTGGGAGCAGTGCAATTACATGAAAGATATGACAGCGAGGCATCATGAGCAGGCGAGACTCGATCGACTCTCTCTTTCTGAAGAAGCCGGTTGCTACGGCTAGTTCAGCATCAAAATCTGCCGACCGCGTGCGCACGGGGGCAATTTCGGCGATGGGTTCTTCATTGCAGGAGATGGCAGAGAACGCGAAACAGGCGTCCAGGCTTCAGCAGCAACTGGCCGAAGGCGAAGTTGTCATTTCGATTGACACCGCTTCTGTTGATACGTCGAAGATCGTCGATCGTATTCCAGCCGACGTCGACCCCGACTTTGATGCTCTCGTCCAAAGTGTAGCCGAGCACGGTCAGCAGGTTCCCATTCTGGTGCGACCAAGCCCACAGGCGACCGGTCGGTTCGAAATCGCTTATGGACGCCGGCGATTGAAAGCGGCCCAGACGCTCGGTCTCCCCGTTCGGGCGATCGTGAGAAACCTCTCTGATAGCCAGCTCGTCATCGCGCAAGGGCGCGAAAACCTCGACCGTAAGGACCTGTCCTTTATCGAAAAGGCTTTCTTTGCGAAACACCTTGAAGATGCCGGGTGCGATCGATCGACGATCATAGCCGCCCTTGCATCTGACAAGGCTGACGTAAGTCGTTATGTGGCGGCGGCTCGCCAATTGCCAGAAGATGTAGTTCGATTGATTGGTCCGGCGCCGAAAGCTGGGCGGGCGCGTTGGCTGGCTCTCGTCGACCGCCTCGCCTCGCCCTCCAAACTGGCTAACGCCCGAGAGTTGCTTCGCGGATATGCTGACAACAAGCTTGAAAGCGACGTGCGGCTAGATGCTCTACTTCGCGCGCTTGACGAGCCTGAAAAGATCGACCCGGCGGGCAAGGCAGGAGATTGGAAGACGCCACTCGGCAAACGCGGTGCGCGCATCGAGGAGCGGAGGGGGAAAACGATGATTGTCTTCGACGAGAAGGTCGTTCCAGCGTTCGCCCAGTTCATTTCAGCGAAGCTGGACGAACTATATAGGGAATTCCAGGAACGCAAAGGCGAGGGAGAAAGCGAATAGTAGCAATCCTGTGATCATTCGTAGGTACACACACGGCAAAGAAAAAGGCCCCCGAAACGGATCCGGAAGCCCTTCTCAATTAGTTCGCACCTAAGAGAATCGCATTTCCTGGAATCTACGTCAAGAGTCTTTGGCACCGTTTTGGTGAGCGTTTTTCTGTTGCCTTCAAGAAGGTGAAAGAAAATGCAGAGTGGACATGTGACGACGCCCTTTGGGCGGCGGGCAATGACGCTTGCGCTTGTAAAGAATCAGTTCGCGGCAGCGGACATCGAGCAAGGCAAGTCTGTCGACAAGTGGAAGGTTTACCAACATGCGTGCGCGGCGCGCACCTTGCTTGGGTTACGAGATCGCGCATTGGCCGTTTTGAGCGCCTTGTTGTCTTTTTACCCGAACTCGGAACTGAGTGAGGCGTCGAATCTCATCGTGTTTCCCTCCAATGCGCAACTTACAGCGCGCGCGAACGGTATCGCGGGGACCACTCTTCGTGAGAATTTGGCGCATCTGGTTCAAGCTGGGCTGATTTATCGGAACGACAGTCCCAACGGTAAGCGTTACGCCCGCAAGGGTCGAGATGGCGTCATCGACACGGCTTACGGCTTCAGCCTAGCGCCCTTGCTTGCCCGCGCCGACGAGATAGCGCGCCTGGCCCAGCAGGTGAACGACGAACATCACCGCCTGAAAGTGATAAGGGAGAAGGTAACCATAGCCCGGCGGGATGTCCGCAAGCTGATTTCTGCTGCGATTGAGGAGGGCGCTAGAGGCAATTGGGAGGCTATTGAGGCACAATACGTCGCAGTTTTGGCCAAGCTGAAGATGGCCAAAACGAGCGGCGATCACGCAGACGGCCTCGACGAATTGACGTTGCTACAGGAAGGCATAACTAACCTATTGGAAATCCAGCTCATTCCTCAAAAATCCGACACCAATGATAACGTAATCCGTCAGCACATACACAATTCAAATACCGAATCCACACCTGAATCTGAACCAAGCTCTGAAAACGAGCTGGAGGCAAAGCCGTGGCTGGAATCGCAACGTCGAAGGAAGTCGCTGAAGGCTTTTCCCTTGTCGATGGTGCTTCGAGCGTGCCCGCAAATTGCGGACTACGGGAACGGTGGGCAAATAGAAAATTGGCGTGAACTGATGAGCGCCGCAGTCGTGGTTCGTTCAATGCTCGGCGTCTCGCCTTCCGCCTATCAGCAGGCTTGTGAGGTCATGGGACCGGAGAATGCAGCTGTTGCGACCGCCTGCATCCTGGAGCGAGCCGGGCATATTAACTCGCCGGGGGGATATCTTCGGGATCTGACTTCTAGAGCGGAGCGGGGCGAGTTTAGTCTTGGACCAATGTTGATGGCCCTTATGAGGAGTACAGGCGCCGGCCTCCAATCAGCATCGTGAGGGAGACGATGGTGTTACAACCCCGGTTATTGCCGAAGAAAGGCGGAAACTCACCTTTGGGCGACGGGCGTAGGCTGTCCCGCAAAAGGTCGCCGGCGACAGGCTGGATAGCAAATGATCAGGCACATGCTGGCCGCCGGCATACAAGGCATCGATCACACGGCCGGTATAGATCGTGTTCCAGTGAACAATGGCGGTCTCGTTGGAACCTGCCGACATCAATCAGCTGCGACTGGACGGGCCAGATGCCGCCTGAAGACGACCAAGCCGCAATGTGCCGGCGCAGCCGGCGCTTAAAGCGTCCCATCATCCGGTGGCCGCCAGAGAACGCAGCCCCCGAATACCAGTTTGATTCCAGCAAGGGTGACGAGCTCAAAGTCTGCTAACGACATGACAAACTATGTTCGATTTTTCAACGGTGGGAAGACCCTTGAAGGGAACGTCGCCTCGATCTGCTACGACATTGACATCGCGGGAGAGGCCTATACCAGCGGAAATCCGAAGGCGCCGGTCTATCGCATCTTTGCCAAAAGTCCGCGCGGTAAACGGATCGAGATCGGCGTTGTCTGGCGAAAGAAAAACCAGTACGGCGGCGACTACTACCAGATGACCGTGGCAACCGGATACGGGAAATTCCACGCAAAACTGGGGCGCCACACGGGCCAAGACGACGACAGTCTGCTGGCGGTGATCCCGTGGGATTAGCGGCTTTGGCGAGGCTTCTGAACGAGGTTCCTTTGAGCTGCCCATGTCAACGCATCCAGCTCCCGTTTTCGTCCGTGCATTCATTACCGTACGCTCCCGAAACCCGCGCGCTCCAGGCTTCGCAACCCCGACCAGCTGCGCCCGCCGCGCGCTACCTTCGAACCTGACGGGCACCGGCACAGGTTGGGCCTTTACCTCCAACCCTCCAAGAAACCGTCACTGTTTCTGACGCGGCTTCAGGGCCTGTTTCTGCGCCTCGACCTTTCGGTTCGTTTCCTTCTCCAAAACGAGCCTGCTGCTCGTGGCGCTCGCGTTCGATCTGGGGCGACTGGTTGACGTCGGCCGGAGATCGGCCGAAACGGGTTGTCTTCGGCGGCGCGTCCGGCGCGGGAAGCAGCATTGGCCTCAGCACCCGTTCGATATTCGATAGGCATGATCGTCGCCACCGCCTTCAAACGGACGTTCATCGGTGGCGACACTTCGCGCCGCTTGGGCGCGCTCGCGCCGGGCTTCAATCTGAGTGTTCTTGCGAACCGCGTGAAGGGGCAAAAGGACGGTGGGCCGCAATCGACCGTGCCCTTGTCTGGACAACACGTTCAGTCTGAAGCCGATTGATGGCAAAGGCCTTGCCCGTCAGGTTCTATTTGCCCAGTTTAGCAAAAATTGATAACATCTAGCACAACGAAAGGACTGATCATGCCAGCCAGTTATAGCATCGGCGCTCACTATGAAGGCCTTGTCCGCAAACTTGTTGATAGCGGCCGCTATACCAGCGCAAGCGAGGTTGTGCGCGACAGCCTGCGGAATGCTCGAGCAGCGCGAGGAAATACGCGTGATCGAGCTGGAAAACCTCAAGCGTGCCTATGCAGAAGGCAACGCGAGTGGCCAACCGGAGAACGTTGACCGGGTTTCATTCCTGAACGACCTGAAAGCAGATCGCTCTGTCCGCGGCTGAGTACCGCCTGACGCCCCGCGCCCAGCGGGACATCTGGCATAAAATTGCCATGGACAACGAAAGGGCGGCCGACAAGGTCGTCAACAAACTCTTTGACAAGTTCGAGCTGGCGGCTATGCACCCGGAAATGTGCCCAGCTCGACCAGATGTTGCAGCCGCGGCCCGGCTTCTTATTGAGGGCCGATACATCGCCATTTATGAGCCAACTCCTTACGGGGTGGTGATTGTGGCGGTTGTGCATGGAATGCGTGACCCAGCTATTTGGCTCTAAGTCGGCGCGCTTTACCCGGACAGGGTTCCACTTGACTTTCCAGGGACGGGGCGCGCGCCGCCGGTATGTCGGAAAGATCTTTGAAGGCCCGTAGCCCTAGTAGCTCTGCACAGAGGTTATGATTCTTTGGCCGTTGGTTTTGGGTAGGCTTTGGCCAGCTTGACGCGGGCCTTCTCGGTAGAGAACATCCATTTGATGCGGGCACCACTGGCGTTGCGTCGGCGTTCCCAGGCTGCAACCTCGTCGACGAGGCGGTCGCGGCTTTCGATGCGGCGGTTGAGGCATTGGCCGCGCAGGACGCCGATTTCGATCTCGACCATGTTAAGCCAGCTGGCGTGCTTGGGCGTGTAGTGGAATTCCAGCCTTCTGAGGCTTCGGCGCGCCTCATCGGCCGGCAGGGCCTGGTAGAGAGGTGGCTCGGTTTGTTTGGACAGGTCTTCCCGGTTTTTAAGTGGAATCCTGCCTGTGGTTAAGCCGCTTCGGGCAGCGGTGTCGGGGTTAAGTAGGCCTCATCCGGAGTCTTGCCGTCAAGGCTCGAATGTGGCCGTCTCTGATTGTAGAAGTCGAGATACTTTCCGATCGATGCACGGGCCTGGCGGACGCTGTCGTAGGCCTTGAGGTAGACCTCTTCGTATTTCACCGACCGCCACAGCCGCTCGACGAAGACATTGTCCCGCCAGGCACCCTTGCCGTCCATGCTGATCTTGATCTTGTGATCGAGCAGCACCTTGGTTAAGTCGTGGCTGGTGAACTGGCTGCCCTGATCCGAGTTGAAGATCTCGGGCTTGCCGTAGCAGGCCAGCGCTTCCTCGAGAGCCTCGACGCATGGCGCAGCGTCCATGGTGATCGACAACCGCCACGACAGAACCTTGCGCGTGAACCAATCGATGATGGCGATCAAATAGCAGAACCCGCGCGCCATCGGGATGTAGGTCAGATCCGTTGCCCAGACCTGGTTGGGCCGATCGACCTTCAGAGCGCGCAGCAAATAGGGATAGATCTTGTGCCCATCGCCGGGTGCTGACGTGCGCGGCTTGCGGTAAAGCGCCGCGATCCCCATGCGTTTCATCAGGGTCCGCACATGCAGTCAGTACGACGTCAAACGCCTTCGCGCGTCAGAAGCTTCTGCAGCATCCGGCTGCCCGCGAACGGGTAGTCCAGATGCAGCTCGTCGATCCGACGCATCAGCGCAAGATCCGCCGGCGACGCCGGTTGTGGCATGTAGTAGACGATGCTGCGACTGATCCCCAAAGCTCGGGCCTGGCGGGTGATGGACAGTTCGTGATCGCGGTCGATCATTTCTTTACGCTCCCCAACAGTCCCGCCTTGGTGAGCGCGCCGGATAAAAAATCGTTCTCCAGCGAAAGCTCCCCGATCTTGGCGTGCAGCGTCTTTACATCCACCGCAGGCTCCGACGGCTTTGATCCCGTGTCGGAGATCGCCGTCATGCCCGCAAGCGCCTGATCTCGCCACGTCGTGATCTGGTTGGCGTGAACGTCGTATTGTTGCGCAAGCTCCGATAACGTCTTCCCCCTGGATCGCAGCAAGGGCTACACGCGCCTTGAAGGCTGCGCTGTGGTTTCGGCGGGGTCGTCTGCTCAAGTGATTCTCCTGTTACGGCACTCTCGCCGCTCTCAGCCAGAAATTCCACTTAACGACCTGTCCAATTTTCCCGAGCCACCTCTGATCTCCCACTTGTTAAGTGTGAGGAGTAATGTCCCCATTATGAGTAGTCACAACCCGAAGATAGAAGTGCTGTCCGGCCCTGAGCGCCGCCGTCGCTGGTCGACGGCCGAGAAGCTCGCCATCGTTCAGGAGACGTATGAAGGGGATGCGACGGTCAGCATCGTCGCGCGGCGTCACGGCATCCAGCCGAACCAGTTGTTCAATTGGCGCAAGCTTGCAGCGCAGGGAGCCTTCACCGCAACCGCATCCCAGGAAGACGTCGTTCCGGCATCCGAATATCGAGCCCTTCAGAACCAGGTCAAGGAACTGCAGCGCCTGTTGGGCAAGAAGACGATGGAAGGCGAAATCCTCAAGGAAGCGCTTGAGATCGCCACCGGCCCAAAAAAACACCTGTTGCGCTCGCTGTCATTGCCGAAGGGCAGTTCGCGATGACGGCGGTGTGCGAGACTTTGGGTGTCGCCCGATCAAACATTGCAGAGCGCGTGAAGCAAATCCCTTCCAAAGCCCGTGGGCGACCGCCGCTTGCTGATCAGGGCCTGGTGGATGAGATCAAAACGATCATCGCCGATATGCCGACCTACGGCTATCGCCGGGTTCACGCCATTCTGCGCCGAAACGCCAGCAACGATGGCCGTTCCCGGCCAAACGTCAAACGCGTCTATCGGGTGATGAAGGTGCACGGCCTGCTCCTTCAGCGCCATACCGGTGCGAGTGATACCCGTCGCCACGACGGCCGCGTCGCTGTGGAGCAGTCGAACCTACGTTGGTGTTCGGACGGATTCGAAATTGGCTGCGACAACAGAGAGAAGGTGCGCGTTGCCTTTGCCCTCGACTGCTGTGACCGCGAGGCCATTGCCCACGTCGCCACCACTGAAGGCATCAAGAGCGCGGACGTTCAGGACCTTGTCATCACCGCCGTCGAGAACCGCTTCGGTCGCATCAACGCCCTTCCAAAGCCCATCGAATGGCTGACTGACAATGGCTCGTGCTTCATTGCGAAGGACACGAAATCGCTGCTGCTGGATATCGGGATGGAGCCTTGCTCGACACCCATTCGCAGCCCGCAGTCAAACGGAATGGCGGAAGCCTTCGTCAAAACCTTCAAGCGCGACTACGTCTCGGTTAATCCCATTCCGGACGCCGAAACCGTCATCGCCCAACTGCCCCTATGGTTCGAGCATTACAACACGCTTAACCCGCACAAGGCATTGGGATATCGATCACCGCGCGAGTTCTTAAACCGTCAAACAGAAACCTGATCCTGTCCGGTTTTTATGGGGCAACTCCAGGCACACCCTATCGTCAAACGCGCACATCTGATTTGCTCATAACGATTTCTTATGAAGGGATTACTCTTTGAGAGTTTTGATCTTCTACGTTGTGTCCCACATTTGACGGCTGAGTAGCGCATGGACAAAGCTGGCATGGTCTTCATTATGCTCATCTGCGGACTCGCTACGCTGGTTCTGAGCATTCTGATCATCACTCCGAGATTGGAGACCGCGCCCCGGGTGGCAACTGCGATAGTTCCTGGCTACTAGTGCGCGGCGGCAGAATAACGGCTGCATTCTATCTCGCGGCTTGTCACGAAATGGAAGGAGCCTCCACATAAGACGGATCGCGATTAACATGGCGGGCTGCTCTCAAGTTAACTGAACCTTGGCTAGCCTTTGCGCGTAGCAAGGTGTTCAAAATATCGAACTAGGGGAAAATGCTCAATCTGAAGGGAGCGGGAGAGATTGCCGTTAAAGGCGGATGGTTAAGTCTGACGCCCGCCGCCTTCCAGTGCGCCGTGCTCGACAGGGCCAAGCTACGCCGTATCAAGGCAAGGGAAACGTTGCACTATGAGGGCGACGACTCCATCGGGATGTACGGGCTTGTCGGCGGAAGCCTCAAGGTTATGGCATCGGCGGGTGAGCATGGCCCATATCTCGTACACATGCTGTGGCCGGGCACATGGATCGGAGAAGGTCCCACCATCACAGGCCGACCGCGGTTGGTCACCCCCATCGCCACGGAATGCTGCGATCTCCTGTTCCTGTCGCGAGCGGCGATTCACGAAATCGTACGGATCGAACCCAGGTTCTGGTCGCTTTTCCTTATCCCGCAGCAGAACCTTTTCGAGTTGGCGGTGCTGGCTGTGGCCGATACCATGCTTCCGAGCCACCTCAAGCGCCTTATCGCGACGCTCCTGCGCCTTGGCGGCGCGCGTAGTGGCCCTGCCAAGGACGCCCCCGGCCGCATCGATCTCGCTTTCAGCCAAGAAGAGATTGCCGTCATGACCAACGTCACTCGGCCGACCGCGGGGAGGGCGTTGCGCAGGCTCGCAGCCAATGGCCTCATCGAGGTGGGCTATGGTCGGCTCACCCTCACGAACATTGTAGGACTGCAGGCTCTACTCGAAGAATGAGGGGAACCTTCGACTCCGGCGGCGGTAGCCGTTCTGAGTACCCATTTAACGACGCATCACTCCGAGAGTGGGCCGGCCGAAGCTGCCTCCCCTCCCCTTCATTTCAATTCCGCGGGCCGGTAAACGACGACCAGTGATAACGGCGTGCGTGCATGTGTCCTGTATGCGCCGCCTACATCCCATTGATTTTGCGTGTTTGTGACCATTGAGGTTTCTGCCTTTCTGCCAAAAAGTGTTCGGCGACAGCTGGAGGTTTGGCATGACGGATGGCGGTGATGGATTTTTCGGGCGATGCGATGTTGTTGAGCCTCGTCGTGGAAACCGACGATGGCCTGACGCCGTGAAGGCGCGGATTATGGCGGAGAGCCTTCAGCCTGGAGTTCGGGTCGCTGACGTTGCGCGTCTTTATGAACGAGCTATGGTCGGAAATGGGTGACGAGGCCGATCAGGCGGCGCGATGGTCAGGGGTCGTCGTTTCGGCGACACCGTCGGTGAATTTGACGCCGGCGATGACCTTTGGCAACTGATTTTCGCCCTTCAGCCGGCGCCAGGTTTTGGCGGCGCTCATGACGAGCTTGAAGACCATGAGCCGTGCTGTGTTGTGGGACAGGCCTCCCTTGGTTCGCACCGTGCGGTGCCTGACGGTGGCGAAGACGCTTTCGATCGGGTTCGAGGTGCGCAGATGGTCCCAGTGTTCGGCCGGGAAGTCGAAGAAGGTCAGCAATGCCTCGTGGTCCTTCGTCAGGCAGTTGACGGCCTTGGGGTATTTGGCCTTGTATTTGTCGACGAAGACGGCGATCGCGACCTCGGCGGTTGCCCGATCCGGGGCATCGCGGACCTCCCTGAGATCGGCCTTCATGTTCGGCTGCACCGACTTCGGCACCTTGTTGAGGATGTTGAGGAGCTTGTGTTGCCAGCACCGTTGATGGCGGGTCGAAGGGAATATCTCCTCCAGCGCCTTCCAGAAGCCGAGCGCGCCGTCGCCCACGGCAATTTCTGGCGCAATCGAAAGCCCGCGGGCCTTCAGCCCGACGAGGAGCTCGCGCCAGCTCTGGGTGCTTTCGCGCACGCCGACTTGAAAGCCGACAAGTTCCTTCTTGCCTTCCGGCGTCGCGCCGATGACGACCAGCATGCAAGCGGCATCGTCCTCCATGCGTGCCTGAAGATAGACCCCGTCGGCCCAGATGTAGACGTAGCGGCGGGCTGACAGGTCGCGGCGTTGCCAGCGATCATAGTCGGCCTGCCACTCCTCCTTCAGCCGGCCAATCACCGAGGGGGACAGGTTCGGTGCGTCCTTGCCGAGTAAGGCGGCAAGCGCCTCCTGGAAATCGCCGGTCGAGATGCCGCGCAGGTAAAGGACCGGCAGCAGAGCGTCGAGGCTCTTCGTGCGTCGTGCCCACTTCGGCAGGATCGCCGACGTGAAGGTGATGCGATCCTCGCCGCAAGTCTCCAAAGCCCGGTCGCGCAGCTTGACGCGGCGCACCGCAACCGGACCGATCCCCGTCTGGATCGTTCTTTCAGGCCCATGGCCGTGCCGCACCACCCGGTCCCGCCCATCGCTCAGGCGTTCGCTGGCCATGGCCGCAAGAAACGCCTCGGCTTCCGCCTCCACGGCCTGTGCCAGAAGCCGGCGCGCGCCTTCGCGTAGAACCGATGTCAGGGGATCATCGAGCGTCTCGGGATGCGGAAAGGAAACAACAGTGCTATCTGTCTTCATGGCGTATCGCTCTTTCATGAGGTTCTGGCAGGCTTGTCACCCGCCTCGATACGCCGCCCTCATCAAACCGTCATCACCCAGTTTCCGTCATAGCTCCTTCCGCGTCATCGCTTTCCTTCTTTTCCGTCAGGAACAGTTTCGGGCGACCGTCTTCGTCCTCGCGGAAGAAATTCACCAGGCGGATGGTTTCACCGTTTGCCAGACGCAAGATCAGGTCTTCACCCCGGCGCTCAAAAGCAGCCACTGCATCCTTCGACAAACAAAACGCTACGTCGGACATATGCCCGACATCGATCTTCGCAGAAGACCCTTGCAACACGACTTTCTTTGCCTTATCAGAGCCGGCAGGCATCACTTCAGCATTGATGTACATATAGCTTTCTCTTTCTTTTCATGGGGATACGCAATTAAGTTCACCCCTAACGCTAGAAGCCTATCAGTTTACTAAACTAATAGCTGAATAAGCTTTTGCTTAACGGCGGGCCTGCCGCTACACTCACCAACAAGAGGTCGCGCAGCGTGCAACTGCGATAAGGCCGCCACGGTCGAACTCGCGTTTACAACCAGCATCCATGGATACGGGCGTCGGTGGTGATGCTCTGCGCTTGCAGGCGCTGCCTGCCTCGCGCCAGCTGTGCCTGCCTTCAGGCTCTGGCCTGACCGGCCGGCCGCCGCAACAACGGCTGCCGCATCCGTTGCGCAGCGTCGCGCCATGCCAGCCCCGACCGGGCCCCCGTCTCCGCCGCGACCGGATTGCATCCTCGTTTGTGCTGCGAGGGATGGGGGTGAGAAGGCAGGCCCCAGCCCATGCCAACGATGCCCTGCTTTGCCACGACGGCCATCAAGCTGGCCGCTGGCTTTCGCAAATGCCATACCAAACGGTGCTGTGTCGCCGATGGCGCAGGGATCAGCGTATCCACCCCTATCCACCCAGCGCCCGACCTGCTTTCAGCGCGGGGCGGAATATTCTTAGCTAAACGTGCTGTTGTGTGTGCACGGTAAGCGCACGGGACAGGACATCGGCACCAAGCAGATCGCCGCTTGGTGGAATGTGGCAGTGCTGTCAGATGGTCGCGTTCGCAAATGCTTTGAATGGACACTGCATCAAAGAAAAGACCGCAGCGGGCGTCGTCCATACGATCCGGCGCCAGAGGCCTGGCCACCGGCTGCGTTGAGCCGCGTTCATACACATAGGATGTGTTCGCTCTGCCGTGCGGGGTCATTCGGCCGGCCCAGCCCTAGGGGGTCATAGCCGGGCTGCCTGAATGACCCCTGACCGCCTCCACGCAGCAGAGACTGCCACGCTTCTGCTGCCACGATTTCAGTTGATAGGCAAATAAGGCCCGCGCTGCATAGGTGGCGTTGACGTCAACGCTGGCAACAAGAGCTTGATCGTTTGATCAAGGATTTCCAGCAATCAACAACCGGACGACGAGGGGAATCGTCCATCAATGGACATTTGAGTTGACGAACAGAACGAACGCGGCGTGAACTGCGCCATGGTGACAGCTCTCACGTTCTACGATTGCTTCGACTTGACCGCTACCGAACGCTTGCCTCGTTGGTGTCTGCATGAATGAAACGGGGTCATTCGGTTGATCGGCAAGGCGAATGACCCCTCGCCGACCCAGGGGCAACAGGGTGGCGTATATCTTCGTGGCATGAATCGCTCTAATATCACAATAAGCATCATTCGACGGGTTGGGAACGTCGCCTGGCAATGACCTGGTTGGTGACCTTCAGGATAGGGTAGCGGGCTTTTTTTGGGGGGGGAGCGTGCGCTCGCGCCCTTGAGTAAGTTGCACATCCGACACGGTGCGTCGCCACCCGCGCGTGTTCATCGGTCAGCGCCAGCATGAGGAATTTGTCAGGGCGACAGGGCAATGAGCTATGACGGAAACTGGGTGATGACGGCTTGATGAGGGCGGCGTATCGAGGCGGGTGACAAGCCTGCCAGAACCTCATGAAAGAGCGATACGCCATGAAGACAGATAGCACTGTTGTTTCCTTTCCGCATCCCGAGACGCTCGATGATCCCCTGACATCGGTTCTACGCGAAGGCGCGCGCCGGCTTCTGGCACAGGCCGTGGAGGCGGAAGCCGAGGCGTTTCTTGCGGCCATGGCCAGCGAACGCCTGAGCGATGGGCGGGACCGGGTGGTGCGGCACGGCCATGGGCCTGAAAGAACGATCCAGACGGGGATCGGTCCGGTTGCGGTGCGCCGCGTCAAGCTGCGCGACCGGGCTTTGGAGACTTGCGGCGAGGATCGCATCACCTTCACGTCGGCGATCCTGCCGAAGTGGGCACGACGCACGAAGAGCCTCGACGCTCTGCTGCCGGTCCTTTACCTGCGCGGCATCTCGACCGGCGATTTCCAGGAGGCGCTTGCCGCCTTACTCGGCAAGGACGCACCGAACCTGTCCCCCTCGGTGATTGGCCGGCTGAAGGAGGAGTGGCAGGCCGACTATGATCGCTGGCAACGCCGCGACCTGTCAGCCCGCCGCTACGTCTACATCTGGGCCGACGGGGTCTATCTTCAGGCACGCATGGAGGACGATGCCGCTTGCATGCTGGTCGTCATCGGCGCGACGCCGGAAGGCAAGAAGGAACTTGTCGGCTTTCAAGTCGGCGTGCGCGAAAGCACCCAGAGCTGGCGCGAGCTGCTCGTCGGGCTGAAGGCCCGCGGGCTTTCGATTGCGCCAGAAATTGCCGTGGGCGACGGCGCGCTCGGCTTCTGGAAGGCGCTGGAGGAGATATTCCCTTCGACCCGCCATCAACGGTGCTGGCAACACAAGCTCCTCAACATCCTCAACAAGGTGCCGAAGTCGGTGCAGCCGAACATGAAGGCCGATCTCAGGGAGGTCCGCGATGCCCCGGATCGGGCAACCGCCGAGGTCGCGATCGCCGTCTTCGTCGACAAATACAAGGCCAAATATCCCAAGGCCGTCAACTGCCTGACGAAGGACCACGAGGCATTGCTGACCTTCTTCGACTTCCTGGCCGAACACTGGGACCATCTGCGCACCTCGAACCCGATCGAAAGCGTCTTCGCCACCGTCAGGCACCGCACGGTGCGAACCAAGGGAGGCCTGTCCCACAACACAGCACGGCTCATGGTCTTCAAGCTCGTCATGAGCGCCGCCAAAACCTGGCGCCGGCTGAAGGGCGAAAATCAGTTGCCAAAGGTCATCGCCGGCGTCAAATTCACCGACGGTGTCGCCGAAACGACGACCCCTGACCATCGCGCCGCCTGATCGGCCTCGTCACCCATTTCCCGCCATAGCTCCAGGGCAATTATGGGCGCGGGCAGCTTCGTCATTGCCATGTTTGTCGTTGCCCAAGCCTACATAGCACTGCTGGAAGGTTGAGCGCAGGGACGCGCCGCTTCGGCGCTATCTATTCCATCCAACCTCTCGAACGAACCAAGGGACGCTTTCCCCTATTCCAAAGTTCGCTAAGCAGTAGCAATCGACCAGTCGGTGTCGGCGGTGCAGATCAAATAATCAGTCGCGCCGCCCGCCCATTTTTTCGTTCGGCGTTGTTGTAATAGCTCGCCGCCTGGATGACGAACTTATGCAGCGCCTTCTCGGCGATGGCGCGCACGCGATTGATGGCGAAGTGGTTGGCCTTGACCGCCAGCAGTAGTCGGCCCCTGATCGGCAATGGCGGTGGCGATGGGGGGAGGGTGGTGGCGATCGCATCCATCGACACGATGACGCCGGCGCGTCCGCCGTTTGCGCGAAGTCTTTCCAGAATGCCCCTTGCCGTCGCCTCGTTTGCTCTTGGCCCACCGCGATGATCGAGCAACAGCTTCAATCGCGACTTTTCAAACCCTTCTGGCGCTTGACGGAAATGTGAGGAAATGTAATTATGCTATAGCATTGATGTAAGATTGGCTCCCACGATGTAAGACGTCTGGGAGCCTTTTTCTTGCACAAACGCCCGTAGCCGTTGCGGCGGTTAGCAGTTTCGTCCTCGTCCTCGTCATCGTCCTCTAGACTAGCTAGGAGAGGCGTTTGAGAAGGCGGTAGATCTCCTCGCTAAAAACAGCAACAAGTTTTGAGGCGAAGCGCTATTCGCATTCCAACGAGCGCCTGCGGTTAAGTCGGGAGTGTCAGGAATTCTGTGCGGTGGGCCGGTTTCATCAGTTGAAGAACCGCTCGCCGAAGATGACGGCGAACTGTGTCTTTGCCTCGATCCACTCCCTCGGCGCGCGCTTCCACTGCTCGGCCGCATTGTTGAGGACCAGATATAACAGCTTCATCGCGGCTTCGTCACCCGGGAAATGGCCGCGCGAGCGCACTGCCCGACGAAGTTTCGAGTTCAACGCCTCGATGGCGTTCGTCGTGTAGATGATGCGGCGGACGCCCTCTGGGAAGGCGAAGAAGGGAACAACGTGTTCCCAATTGCGCCGCCAGCTTTGAGAGATGGCAGGGTATTTCTGGCCCCAATACCCTTCCTCGAAAGCCTCCAGCGCCTTCATTCCAGCCTCGGCATCTCGAGCACGATAGATGGCTCTCAACGCCGGTACGACGGGTTTGCGATCCTTGTAGGACA
Organism: Ensifer sp. SL37; assembly: GCF_026672675.1. NCBI lineage: Bacteria > Pseudomonadati > Pseudomonadota > Alphaproteobacteria > Hyphomicrobiales > Rhizobiaceae > Ensifer > Ensifer sp. SL37. The sequence goes on from NZ_JAPPRN010000002.1 coordinate 211,436, forward strand.
CGAACTCCAGAGAATGCCGGATCAGGTGGACGATGCAGGTCTGGACGATCGTCTGAGGGAAGACGGCCGTAATGGCTTCGGGAAAGCCCTTCAGGCCATCGACCACGGCGATCAGGATGTCCTGGCAGCCACGGCTTTTCAGCTCATTCATCACGCGCAACCAGAACTTTGCCCCTTCGGTCTGCTCGATCCAGAGCCCGAGGATTTCCTTTGTGCCGTCCGCCAGAACTGCGAGCGCGACATAAACGGCCTTGTTGCGAACGAAGCCTTCGTCCCGGATCTTGACCCGGATGGCATCGAAGAACACGAGGGGATAGCACAGCTCGAGCGGGCGGTTTTGCCACTCGCCAACGGCCTCCAGAACCTGGTCGGTCACCGCCGAGATCAGGTCCGGCGACACGTCGATACCGTAGATTTCTTCGAGGTGGCCCTGGATTTCCCGCACCGTCATGCCGCGCGCGTACATGGAAATGATCTTATCATCGAAATCGGGAAAGCGGCGCTGATATTTGGCGATCAGCTGCGGGTCGAACGTACCGGCCCGGTCGCGCGGGATGGTCAACGTCATCTTCGAGGTACCGGTCAGCACCGTCTTTTTCGAAGATCCATTCCGCCGATTGCCCGACGGTCCTTCGCTGCGATCGACGGCGAGATGTTCATCAAGCTCGGCGTTGAGAATACGCTCCGACAGTGCCTTCTTCAGGTCATCCAGCAAGCCGTCCTTGCCGAAAACATCGGATGGATCACGACCAGCAAGAAGTTGGTCCAGAAGTTCTTTTTCGATAGCCATGTGATGATTCGCTCCTTTTCATCATCATGGCCCACCGCACAGAATTCCTGACACTCCCGTTAAGTCTCCGGCGGCCATTGTTGCGCGCCATGCAGTACGCGCACAAGCTCCACATCATCGCCGACTATGTAGACGATGATATATGCCGTACCAGTGACGACCAGTTCTCTGGTTCCCGGCATTCGTCCAGTTCTGCCAGAGCGCGGAAAATCGCAAAGCCGCTCAACCTGGCTTTCGATGTCATCCCACATGTCCAGCGCCGCTGCAGGATTGTTTTCGGCGATACGCTCTACAATACGATCAAGATCAGCAGCATAGGAGTCACGCCTGACAAGGCGCATGCGTTTAGAGCGTCGGGCGGAGATTATGCAACGCACCCTGCGGCCTTGAAATAGTTCCAACATTCCTGATGGGTGAAGAGACCGCAGACCTTTCCGAGAGCTTTCCAAAGATCGTCATAGGTTCGTGCCTTTGCCTTGCGCATCAGGGCCTTGAGCTTGGAGAATGCCTTTTCGATCGGATTGAGGTCGGGCGAATAGCGCGGCAGGAACAACACCCACGCTGCGCGCGCCTTGATGGCCTCGAGGGCCTTTTGGTTCTTATGGACGTTGAGGTTATCCCAAACGACGACATCGCCCCGCTCGAGCGTCGGCGCCAACTGCGTACGCACATAGGTTTCGAAGGCATCGCCATTCATGGCGCCCTGGATGACAAAGGGGGCGACAAGTTCATGGCAGCGCAGACCGGCGATGAAGGTCTGGGTATTCCAGAGCCCGGCCGGCGCATCGGCGGCAAGCCGTGTTCCCTTCATGCTGCGTCCCCTGATTGGCGTCATGTTGGTCTTGATCGAGGTCTCGTCGACGAAGATAAGCCGAGATGGCTGGGCGCGCATGGCCGGTTGACGCTGGCGCTGCCAGTCATCGCGCTCCCGCTTGATATCGGCGCGTGCGCGTTCCGTTGCCATCAGGGCTTTTTTTATATGTGAACCCGGCTTTGCACAGCAGTTTCGACAGGTTCGACGGGTCCACTGAAACACCCTCACGCGCAAGCAGCCAGGCTGCAAGATCGGGCATGGTGATATCGGGCTGTTCCTCCACCTTCGCGATGATGACCGCTCGAAGAGGTCCAAGCTTGCCGCCGCCCGGCGCAGGGCCACGTCGGGATGGTTCCAACGAACCAGTCTGTTCCAGGCGCTGCTGATAGCGCACTGCTGTTGCCGCAGACACCTCAAACTGCGCCGCAGCCTCACGGCGCGATTTACCTTGCGATATCGCACCCGTCACACGTTCGCGAAGATCAAGAGAATAAGCTCGTGTCATCAAATCGGTGCTCCCGACCATATCGAATCACGAAAACCTGCCCAAGGGAACACTCGATTCCAACATCGCGCCCGACGCTCTAGAGGCCCGAACAGCGGCGACCGCTTATCTTTCTCTATAGATGGGTCGTGCGGCAGAACGGAACAGAAAAGTGTCACAAGGAGCCGTTCGGCTCTAGACTAATCTTACTGCGTAACAGTAAGACTAGTAGCTCTGCACAGAGGTTATGATTCTTTGGCCGTTGGTTTTGGGTAGGCTTTGGCCAGCTTGACGCGGGCCTTCTCGGTAGAGAACATCCATTTGATGCGGGCACCACTGGCGTTGCGTCGGCGTTCCCAGGCTGCAACCTCGTCGACGAGGCGGTCGCGGCTTTCGATGCGGCGGTTGAGGCATTGGCCGCGCAGGACGCCGATTTCGATCTCGACCATGTTAAGCCAGCTGGCGTGCTTGGGCGTGTAGTGGAATTCCAGCCTTCTGAGGCTTCGGCGCGCCTCATCCGGCGGCAGGGCCTGGTAGAGCGCAGCGGGTGTGTGGGTCGACAGATTGTCGAGCACCACGCGGATGCAGGCGGCCTCGGGATAATGGACATCGACGAGATCGCGCATGCAGTGGGCGAAGTCCTCGGCCGTACGCCGTTCGGTGACTTTCACCTTGCGCCAGGATCGGTGCGCGTCGAGGAAGACGAACAGGTTGGCAGTGCCATTGCGTTTGTACTCGCAGTCGTAGCGTTGCGGCCTTCCGGGTTCGGCCGGGATCGGCTGGCGCACCTCGCCGATGAGCTGGGTCGGGCTTTCGTCGAAGCACACCACCGGCCGCTGCGGGTCGGACGCTTCGGCATAGAGGTCGAGCACATCCTCCATGCGCGCGACATACTCGGCATCGATCTTGGGAATGCACCACATGTCCTTGCGCCATGGCTTGACATCATTCTCGGCCAGGCGCCGGCGCACCGTCTCGCGCGACAGCTGTTCGTGCTCGGTCAGCTTGACGAACGCGTCGGCCAGCAGCTCCAGCGTCCAGCGGGCGCAGCCCGGCGGCGGGCTGGAGCAGGCGGTGGCCACCAGCAGGGCTTCCTCCTTGCCGGTCAGCTTGCGTTGCGCGCCCGGGCGCGGCTCCTCGCCAAGCGCCGCCTCCAGGCCCATCTCCACGAAGCGACGCTTGGTGCGGTAGACTGTGGAACCGCCGACCGCCACCGTTGCGGCGATGGTCTCGTCGCTGAGCCCCGCCTCGGCGGCGAGCAGGATCTGCGCCCGCTTGAGCTTGCGCGCCGGGTGCTTGCCGCCGCGCAGCATGCTCAAGAGTTCGTCGCGTTCGGGTTGGTCGAGGTCGACACGATGGCGTACATTCATCCGGAAAGCCTCCTTCAATTGCGGAGGTTCCGGATGAATCGAAAAATGAATCAATTACTTGACGGGCAGCCGGCAGCGCCACCCCACTTCACCGAAAAGCAGGGCCAGTACCTCGCCTTCATCTGGGCCTATAGCCAAATCAACGAACGGCCGCCGGCCGAGCGTGACCTGCAACGCTATTTCGGCGTCACCCCACCATCCGTCCACCAAATGGTGCTCTCCCTCGAGCGGGCCGGATTAATCCGAAGGAAACCCGGCGTCGCCCGCAGCATCGAACTGCTCGTCAGCCACAACTGCCTACCCACGCTCGGAATGGCGGAAGCCTTCGTCAAAACCTTCAAGCGCGACTACGTCTCGGTTAATCCCATTCCGGACGCCGAAACCGTCATCGCCCAACTGCCCCTATGGTTCGAGCATTACAACACGCTTAACCCGCACAAGGCATTGGGATATCGATCAACCGCGCGAGTTCTTAAACCGTCAAACAGAAACCTGATCCTGTCCGGTTTTTATGGGGCAACTCCACTGCGGTCTCTTAAGTCCAGGACTGCAGTTCGTACTGACACTCAAGCCCGCATAGAGTTCGAGGTTACGCACCCGTTCCATCCGTGGCGCGGACAGCGCTTCGTGCTGTCGACACGCAAACAGAACTGGGGCGAAGACCGCGTCATGTTCTACGACGCCCAAGGACGGTTGCGTTCGCTTCCGGCCTCGTGGACCGATGTCAATGAGGCCGACTTGTTCAGTCAGGTTGCTGCAGGTCGGTCCTTCTCCCGCCCAGACGATCTGTCGGCGCTGGCGTCGTTGATTGATCACATTAAGCGCCGCCAGGAAGAATGACGAAGCGTCAAGTAAATTACGCCGCATATGTAAGCCTAATTATGCCGAGACGCGATGTCATTGATCGTCCTAGCAATAGGTAAGGCTCGATGTTACATGGGTTTCGGCGGTATTTGAGATATAATTTGATTGACGTGTGAGCAAAGTGCGGCATAATGTGCATTACACAGGGAGGCTCCCATGACCAAAGAAAGCAAGCCCGATCGCCTGCGCCAGATGGGCGCTCTGAACCCCAAGCCCGAGGGCGTCCGCGCCCCCTGGTTCCGGGAAGCAGGTTTCTTTGATCCACTCGATCTCGTGCAAGTGAAGTATGAGATGCTTCGGCACGCCCGCGAAGACGGCACCAACAAAGCGGATGCGGTCGCGCTTTTCGGGCTGTCTCGGCAGACCTACTATCAAGCGGAGGCCGCGTTCGAGCGCGATGGCATGTCCGGCCTCTTGCCGCGCACCCGCGGGCCGAAGTCAGCCCACAAGCTTACTGGCGAGGTGATGCGTCTCGTCGAGGAGCATCTCGATGCGAACGGCCAACTGCAGGCCCGTTCTCTGGCGGACCTAGTGCATGCGAGACTGGGCATCAGCGTCCATCCTCGCAGCATCGAACGCGCGGTGGCGCGTAAAAAAAAACGATGAAGAGCCGACGCACGCAATCGCCATGTCGGAGAACGGCAAGGATGTTTACGAAGCGCTCCGCGCCGATGTTATTTGCGGTACGGCTTGCGCGAGGCGCATGGGCGCCATCGTCTTCCACGGACTGTGGCGCGGCCTGGCAGTACTGATCGCACCACATCAATCCGCGATAGCGCGACAGCAGTCGACGCCTCGGCTCAAGACAACTTCACTGGTCGCGCACGATCGCCAGCTCGTGCACATGCTCGCCAATATGGTGCTGGCAGCAGAGACAGGAGGAAGCCATGTCTACTGATAATGCCATGAAGATTAGCGCCGATCACCTGCGGCGCGATGCGTTTCTCTACGTCCGCCAGTCCTCCCTTCGTCAGGTGTTTGAGAACACCGAGAGCACGAAGCGGCAATATGCACTGCGGGACCGCGCGGTGGCGCTGGGTTGGCCGATTGAGCGTGTCCACGTCATCGACAACGACCTCGGCCTTTCCGGTGCACAGTCGCAGGACCGCGACGGATTTCAGCGCTTGGTGAGCGAGGTCGCGATGGGGCACGCAGGGATCGTGCTGGGGCTGGAAGTGTCTCGCCTGGCTCGCAACAATGCGGACTGGCATCGCCTTCTGGAACTGGCCGCCATGTCGCGCACGCTCATCATGGACGAAGATGGCGTTTACGACGCGGCGTCGTTCAACGATCGTATGCTGCTCGGCCTGAAGGGCACGATGAGCGAGGCCGAACTGCACATCCTGAAGTCTCGACTGCAAGGCGGCATTCTCAACAAGGCGCGTCGTGGCGAGCTCGAGTTGCCGTTGCCGATCGGACTGGTCTACACGCCTGATATGCGCGTGGTGCTCGATCCGGATCGCCAGATCCAGGACACGGTGCGCATGCTGTTCGATACCTTCCGGGAGGTGGGCACAGCCTGTGCGGTCGTGCGCCGCCTGCGCAGCGAGAAGATCCTGTTTCCCCGGCGTGTCCGTCGCGGCATCGGCAAGGGCGACGTGCTGTGGAGCGCGATCGACCATTCTCGCGTGATCCAGATTTTGCACAATCCACGATACGCTGGTGCTTTCGCATACGGACGCACCCGCACGGTCTATAATGCCAAGCTTAAGTCCGTACAGCAGAAGATGCCGAGGTCCGACTGGCAGGTGCTCATCCCTCAGGCCCATGAAGGCTACATCTCGTGGGACGAGTTCGAGCGCAATCAAACAAGTCTCGAACAAAATGCAGTCGGGTTTTCTCCGGGCCTGCGGGGTCGTATGCCTCGCCAGGGCAACGGCTTATTGCAAGGAAGAGTTCTGTGCGGTCGTTGCGGCGCTCGCATGCGGGTCCATTACGAACAGTTCGAGGGCAAGCTTCGTCCCTATTACATCTGCAACGAGGCCGTCGTGCGCCACGCGGGCAAGGCTTGCCAATGGGCAAGAGGACCAGCGATCGATGAAGCGGTCAGCGCGTTGCTGCTCGAAGCAATGGCACCCACGGCGATAGAGGTCGCACTTGCGGTGCAGGAGGAGATCTCACAACGTGTCGAACAAGCTGCCTCGCTGCGCGACAAGCAGTTACAGCGCGCCCGGTATGAGGCTGAACTCGCACGCCGCCGCTATCTGAAGGTCGATCCCGACAACCGCTTGGTTGCCGACGCACTCGAAGCGGACTGGAATGGCAAGCTTCGCGACCTCGATACGCTTCAGCGCGAACATGAGCGTCAGAACGAGACAGACCAGTCATTGCTGGACGGCGCTATGCAGGAACGGATCCGAGCGCTGGCCGCAGATTTTCCGCGCATCTGGAACAACGAGCGCACGAGCCCGGTCGAGCGTAAACGCATGCTTGGTCTCCTCATCGAAGACGTGACACTGCTGGTCGACGAGAAGATCAACATGCACATACGCTGGCGCGGAGGTCGCACGCAAAGCCTGGCAGTAGCTCGTCCCCGGCCCATGGCCGTGATCCGCAAGACCCCGGAAGCGGTTGTGGCACTGATCAACGAACTGCTGGAGACCGACAACGACCAGCAGATTGCCAGTCGTCTCAACGCACTCGGGCATCGTAACTGGCGCGGTGAGGCTTTTACCTTGAAGAAAGTGATGCTCGTGCGTCGTGCCTATGGGCTGAAGACCCGGTTCGAACGGTTGCGCGAGAGCGGCATGCTAGAGGAAGTGGCTCGTCGATTTGGCGTAAGCGCCACAACCATACATCAACTCGGACGTGATGGTGTTCTCAAGCGCCATCGCTACGCTACCAACCACCGCTACCTGTATGAGCCACCGGGCAACGTCCGACTCGCAAAAGGCGTCGGCGGCCGCTATGGTAGCCGCCAACCCCGGTTAATGGACGCTCAACAAATCCAACAAGGTGCATCGTGATGTCTGCTCCTTTGACTGCGGGCTGCGAATGGGTGTCGAGCAAGGCTCCATCCCGATATCCAGCAGCAGCGATTTCGTGTCCTTCGCAATGAAGCACGAGCCATTGTCAGTCAGCCATTCGATGGGCTTTGGAAGGGCGTTGATGCGACCGAAGCGGTTCTCGACGGCGGTGATGACAAGGTCCTGAACGTCCGCGCTCTTGATGCCTTCAGTGGTGGCGACGTGGGCAATGGCCTCGCGGTCACAGCAGTCGAGGGCAAAGGCAACGCGCACCTTCTCTCTGTTGTCGCAGCCAATTTCGAATCCGTCCGAACACCAACGTAGGTTCGACTGCTCCACAGCGACGCGGCCGTCGTGGCGACGGGTATCACTCGCACCGGTATGGCGCTGAAGGAGCAGGCCGTGCACCTTCATCACCCGATAGACGCGTTTGACGTTTGGCCGGGAACGGCCATCGTTGCTGGCGTTTCGGCGCAGAATGGCGTGAACCCGGCGATAGCCGTAGGTCGGCATATCGGCGATGATCGTTTTGATCTCATCCACCAGGCCCTGATCAGCAAGCGGCGGTCGCCCACGGGCTTTGGAAGGGATTTGCTTCACGCGCTCTGCAATGTTTGATCGGGCGACACCCAAAGTCTCGCACACCGCCGTCATCGCGAACTGCCCTTCGGCAATGACAGCGAGCGCAACAGGTGTTTTTTTGGGCCGGTGGCGATCTCAAGCGCTTCCTTGAGGATTTCGCCTTCCATCGTCTTCTTGCCCAACAGGCGCTGCAGTTCCTTGACCTGGTTCTGAAGGGCTCGATATTCGGATGCCGGAACGACGTCTTCCTGGGATGCGGTTGCGGTGAAGGCTCCCTGCGCTGCAAGCTTGCGCCAATTGAACAACTGGTTCGGCTGGATGCCGTGACGCCGCGCGACGATGCTGACCGTCGCATCCCCTTCATACGTCTCCTGAACGATGGCGAGCTTCTACCGTCGACCAGCGACGGCGGCGCTCAGGGCCGGACAGCACTTCTATCTTCGGGTTGTGACTACTCATAATGGGGACATTACTCCTCACACTTAACAAGTGGGAGATCAGAGGTGGCTCGGGAAAATTGGACAGGTCGTTAAGTGGAATTTCTGGCTGAGAGCGGCGAGAGTGCCGTAACAGGAGAATCACTTGAGCAGACGACCCCGCCGAAACCACAGCGCAGCCTTCAAGGCGCGTGTAGCCCTTGCTGCGATCCAGGGGGAGAAGACGTTATCGGAGCTTGCGCAACAATACGACGTTCACGCCAACCAGATCACGACGTGGCGAGATCAGGCGCTTACGTTTCGGCCGTCTGGCCCGGAGCTGGTCGGCAACATGCCGCCAGGTCTGCACGGCATTGTCATGGTCGGGCTGGATGAAGGCCTGCCGGATCGCGGCAGCGACCATGGTGTGCTGGCCCTTGGGCACATAGGCGAGCGCATTGCGCATCGCATGAACGCGGCACCTCTGCTATGTCGCGCTGAGGATGCGGGTGATGGCAGCCTTCAGTCCCTCATGAGCATCGGAGATGACGAGCTTGACACCGGTGAGGCCCCGGCGCACCAGATCGCGCAGGAAGCTCGTCGAGAACGGCTCGGCTTCGGAAGGACCGATGTGCAGTCCGACGATTTCCCTTTTCCCGTCCGTATTGACCGCCACCGCGATTATTGCCGCCACCGACACGATACGCCCGCCCTCGCGCACCTTCAGATAGGTCGGATGTGAAAACCAAAATGCAACTGTAATGCTAGACGTGTTTCGCGCGCGTGGCGTATTGATCGCTATTTATCAATCTGGCTAAAAATGCCGGTCTAAAGGGGCGGGCAGATTGCTGTTGGGCGCAGCGCTGTTCGACAAGCTCATCTGAAAACGACGCCGCTGATGGCCGCGAGGTGAGCAGCTTGCAACCTCAACTGCGTGACCCGGATTATGGTTGGCGTTAAGCACCAAACGATGGAGCGGAAAGTCATTACTATCTATGTTGGCAATTCACGCCGTGAGATGCAACCCTCTCTTCAATCACCCGAAGCAGAAGCCCTGCGCAGAGGGCGGGCTAGTCTTAGTCTAAGGCTCACGCCTGCAATCAATAGCGGTACCGCTGCGGTGCATGTCAGAAAAATGCATAGGGGAGGATCATGGCTCACTCGAAAGATTTGACCAAGGCGCAGACAGATACGCCGTTCCCGCAAAGTAGCTCTGCCTTGCAAACCGCGCAGAGCGCTGATTTTCGCATCCAAAGGACGGCGGAGCGCCTGTGGGAGATCTTTGCCTTGTCCGAGCGGGCAAGCTCGTGGCTACGGGCAAATTACCAAATTAGTTCCCTCACGGGAGATAGCGTCGTCAGAACAGATCTCGTCGGGGCGAACGGGTTCATGAGAACAGCGCTGGGAGAAGGGTACTCCATAGCGTATGTCGGGCCACATAGTGTGAATCTTTTCTAGGGCCCGTTAACACTAAAGAAAGGTTAAGTTGGCCATGAAGTTTGGATGGAACTGACTGATTCGCAATACGCGCTGAGCTATGGTCGGAAATGGGTGACGAGGGCGATCAGGCGGCGCGATGGTCTGGGGTCGTCGAGTCGGCGACACCGTCGGTAAATTTGACGCGGGCGATGACCTTTGGCAACTGATTTTCGCCCTTCAGCCGGCGCCAGGTTTTGGCGGCGCTGATGACGAGCTTGAAGACCATGAGCCGCGCCGTATTGTGCGACAGGCCTCCCTTGGTTCGCACCGTGCGGTGCCTGACGGTGGCGAAGACGCTTTCGATCGGGTTCGAGGTGCGCAGATGGTCCCAGTGTTCGGCTGGGAAGTCGAAGAAGGTCAGCAATGCCTGGCGGTCCTTCGTCAGGCAGTCGACGGCCTTGGGATATTTGGCCTTGTATTTGTCGATGAAGACGGCGATCGCCGCCTCGGCGGTTGCCCGATCGGGCGCGTCGCGGATCTCCCTGAGATCGGCCTTCATGTTCGGCTGCACTGACTTCGGCACCTTGTTGAGGATGTTGAGGAGCTTGTGCTGCCAGCACCGTTGATGGCGGGTCGAAGGCAAGAGCTCCTCGAGCGCCTTCCAGAAGCCGAGCGCGCCGTCGCCCACGGCAATTTCTGGCGCAATCGAAAGCCCGCGAGCCTTCAGCCCGACGAGCAGCTCGCGCCAGCTCTGGGTGCTTTCGCGCACGCCGACGCGACGTTTGCGGCCTTCGCCGAGCATTACGACACAACGGTCCTGCCTGCTCGTCCAAAACGGCCAAAGGACAAGGAGCAGACATCACGATGCACCTTGTTGGATTTGTTGAGCGTCCATTAACCGGGGTTGGCGGCTACCATAGCGGCCGCCGACGCCTTTTGCGAGTCTGACGTTGCCCGGTGGCTCATACAGGTAGCGGTGGTTGGTAGCGTAGCGATGGCGCTTGAGAACACCATCACGTCCGAGTTGATGTATGGTTGTGGCGCTTACGCCAAATCGACGAGCCACTTCCTCTAGCATGCCGCTCTCGCGCAACCGTTCGAACCGGGTCTTCAGCCCATAGGCACGACGCACGAGCATCACTTTCTTCAAGGTAAAAGCCTCACCGCGCCAGTTACGATGCCCGAGTGCGTTGAGACGACTGGCAATCTGCTGGTCGTTGTCGGTCTCCAGCAGTTCGTTGATCAGTGCCACAACCGCTTCCGGGGTCTTGCGGATCACGGCCATGGGCCGGGGACGAGCTACTGCCAGGCTTTGCGTGCGACCTCCGCGCCAGCGTATGTGCATGTTGATCTTCTCGTCGACCAGCAGTGTCACGTCTTCGATGAGGAGACCAAGCATGCGTTTACGCTCGACCGGGCTCGTGCGCTCGTTGTTCCAGATGCGCGGAAAATCTGCGGCCAGCGCTCGGATCCGTTCCTGCATAGCGCCGTCCAGCAATGACTGGTCTGTCTCGTTCTGACGCTCATGTTCGCGCTGAAGCGTATCGAGGTCGCGAAGCTTGCCATTCCAGTCCGCTTCGAGTGCGTCGGCAACCAAGCGGTTGTCGGGATCGACCTTCAGATAGCGTCGGCGTGCGAGTTCAGCCTCATACCGGGCGCGCTGTAACTGCTTGTCGCGCAGCGAGGCGGCTTGTTCGACACGTTGCGAGATCTCCTCCTGCACCGCAAGTGCGACCTCTATCGCCGTGGGTGCCATTGCTTCGAGCAGCAACGCGCTGATCGCTTCATCGATCGCTGGTCCTCTTGCCCATTGGCAAGCCTTGCCCGCGTGGCGCACGACGGCCTCGTTGCAGATGTAATAGGGACGAAGCTTGCCCTCGAACTGTTCATAATGGACCCGCATGCGGGCGCCGCAACGACCGCACAAAACTCTTCCTTGCAATAAGCCGTTGCCCTGGCGAGGCATACGACCCCGCAGGCCCGGAGAAAAACCGACTGCATTTTGTTCGAGACTTGTTTGATTGCGCTCGAACTCGTCCCACGAGATGTAGCCTTCATGGGCCTGAGGGATGAGCACCTGCCAGTCGGACCTCGGCATCTTCTGCTGTACGGACTTAAGCTTGGCATTATAGACCGTGCGGGTGAGCTATGACGGAAACTGGGTGATGACGGTTTGATGAGGGCGGCGTATCGAGGCGGGTGACAAGCCTGCCAGAACCTCATGAAAGAGCGATACGCCATGAAGACAGATAGCACTGTTGTTTCCTTTCCGCATCCCGAGACGCTCGATGATCCCCTGACATCGGTTCTACGCGAAGGCGCGCGCCGGCTTCTGGCACAGGCCGTGGAGGCGGAAGCCGAGGCGTTTCTTGCGGCCATGGCCAGCGAACGCCTAAGCGATGGGCGGGACCGGGTGGTGCGGCACGGCCATGGGCCTGAAAGAACGATCCAGACGGGGATCGGTCCGGTTGCGGTGCGCCGCGTCAAGCTGCGCGACCGGGCTTTGGAGACTTGCGGCGAGGATCGCATCACCTTCACGTCGGCGATCCTGCCGAAGTGGGCACGACGCACGAAGAGCCTCGACGCCCTGCTGCCGGTCCTTTACCTGCGCGGCATCTCGACCGGCGATTTCCAGGAGGCGCTTGCCGCGCTGCTCGGCAAGGACGCGCCGAACCTGTCACCCTCGGTGATTGGCCGGCTGAAGGAGGAGTGGCAGGCCGACTATGATCGCTGGCAACGCCGCGACCTGTCAGCCCGCCGCTACGTCTACATCTGGGCCGATGGGGTCTATCTTCAGGCACGCATGGAGGACGATGCCGCTTGCATGCTGGTCGTCATCGGCGCGACGCCGGAAGGCAAGAAGGAACTTGTCGGTTTTCAGGTCGGCGTGCGCGAAAGCACCCAGAGCTGGCGCGAGCTGCTCGTCGGGCTGAAGGCCCGCGGGCTTTCGATTGCGCCAGAAATTGCCGTGGGCGACGGCGCGCTCGGCTTCTGGAAGGCGCTGGAGGAGATATTCCCTTCGACCCGCCATCAACGGTGCTGGCAACACAAGCTCCTCAACATCCTCAACAAGGTGCCGAAGTCGGTGCAGCCGAACATGAAGGCCGATCTCAGGGAGGTCCGCGATGCCCCGGATCGGGCAACCGCCGAGGTCGCGATCGCCGTCTTCGTCGACAAATACAAGGCCAAATATCCCAAGGCCGTCAACTGCCTGACGAAGGACCACGAGGCATTGCTGACCTTCTTCGACTTCCCGGCCGAACACTGGGACCATCTGCGCACCTCGAACCCGATCGAAAGCGTCTTCGCCACCGTCAGGCACCGCACGGTGCGAACCAAGGGAGGCCTGTCCCACAACACAGCACGGCTCATGGTCTTCAAGCTCGTCATGAGCGCCGCCAAAACCTGGCGCCGGCTGAAGGGCGAAAATCAGTTGCCAAAGGTCATCGCCGGCGTCAAATTCACCGACGGTGTCGCCGAAACGACGACCCCTGACCATCGCGCCGCCTGATCGGCCTCGTCACCCATTTCCGACCATAGCTCCGTGCGGGTGCGTCCGTATGCGAAAGCACCAGCGTATCGTGGATTGTGCAAAATCTGGATCACGCGAGAATGGTCGATCGCGCTCCACAGCACGTCGCCCTTGCCGATGCCGCGACGGACACGCCGGGGAAACAGGATCTTCTCGCTGCGCAGGCGGCGCACGACCGCACAGGCTGTGCCCACCTCCCGGAAGGTATCGAACAGCATGCGCACCGTGTCCTGGATCTGGCGATCCGGATCGAGCACCACGCGCATATCAGGCGTGTAGACCAGTCCGATCGGCAACGGCAACTCGAGCTCGCCACGACGCGCCTTGTTGAGAATGCCGCCTTGCAGTCGAGACTTCAGGATGTGCAGTTCGGCCTCGCTCATCGTGCCCTTCAGGCCGAGCAGCATACGATCGTTGAACGACGCCGCGTCGTAAACGCCATCTTCGTCCATGATGAGCGTGCGCGACATGGCGGCCAGTTCCAGAAGGCGATGCCAGTCCGCATTGTTGCGAGCCAGGCGAGACACTTCCAGCCCCAGCACGATCCCTGCGTGCCCCATCGCGACCTCGCTCACCAAGCGCTGAAATCCGTCGCGGTCCTGCGACTGTGCACCGGAAAGGCCGAGGTCGTTGTCGATGACGTGGACACGCTCAATCGGCCAACCCAGCGCCACCGCGCGGTCCCGCAGTGCATATTGCCGCTTCGTGCTCTCGGTGTTCTCAAACACCTGACGAAGGGAGGACTGGCGGACGTAGAGAAACGCATCGCGCCGCAGGTGATCGGCGCTAATCTTCATGGCATTATCAGTAGACATGGCTTCCTCCTGTCTCTGCTGCCAGCACCATATTGGCGAGCATGTGCACGAGCTGGCGATCGTGCGCGACCAGTGAAGTTGTCTTGAGCCGAGGCGTCGACTGCTGTCGCGCTATCGCGGATTGATGTGGTGCGATCAGTACTGCCAGGCCGCGCCACAGTCCGTGGAAGACGATGGCGCCCATGCGCCTCGCGCAAGCCGTACCGCAAATAACATCGGCGCGGAGCGCTTCGTAAACATCCTTGCCGTTCTCCGACATGGCGATTGCGTGCGTCGGCTCTTCATCGTTTTTTTTTACGCGCCACCGCGCGTTCGATGCTGCGAGGATGGACGCTGATGCCCAGTCTCGCATGCACTAGGTCCGCCAGAGAACGGGCCTGCAGTTGGCCGTTCGCATCGAGATGCTCCTCGACGAGACGCATCACCTCGCCAGTAAGCTTGTGGGCTGACTTCGGCCCGCGGGTGCGCGGCAAGAGGCCGGACATGCCATCGCGCTCGAACGCGGCCTCCGCTTGATAGTAGGTCTGCCGAGACAGCCCGAAAAGCGCTGCCGCATCCGCTTTGTTGGTGCCGTCTTCGCGGGCGTGCCGAAGCATCTCATACTTCACTTGCACGAGATCGAGTGGATCAAAGAAACCTGCTTCCCGGAACCAGGGGGCGCGGACGCCCTCGGGCTTGGGGTTCAGAGCGCCCATCTGGCGCAGGCGATCGGGCTTGCTTTCTTTGGTCATGGGAGCCTCCCTGTGTAATGCACATTATGCCGCACTTTGCTCACACGTCAATCAAATTATATCTCAAATACCGCCGAAACCCATGTAACATCGAGCCTTACCTATTGCTTGGACGATCAATGACATCGCGTCTCGGCATAATTAGGCTTACATATGCGGCGTAATTTACTTGACGCTTCGTCATTCTTCCTGGCGGCGCTTAATGTGATCAATCAACGACGCCAGCGCCGACAGATCGTCTGGGCGGGAGAAGGACCGACCTGCAGCAACCTGACTGAACAAGTCGGCCTCATTGACATCGGTCCACGAGGCCGGAAGCGAACGCAACCGTCCTTAGGCGTCGTAGAACATGACGCGGTCTTCGCCCCAGTTCTGTTTGCGTGTCGACAGCACGAAGCGCTGTCCGCGCCACGGATGGAACGGGTGCGTAACCTCGAACTCTATGCGGGCTTGAGTGTCAGTACGAACTGCAGTCCTGGACTTGAAAGAAGGCAAAGGTGGAAGGCAGCGTTCTCATCGTCGAGCGCTGGATCCTGGCGCGGCTGCGCAACGAGCACTTCTTCAGCCTTGCCGACCTCAACATCCGGATCAGCCAGCTTCTCGACGATCTCAACAATCGGCCGATGCGCCGCATCGGCAAGTCCCGGCGTCAGCTCTTCGAGGAAATCGAACGTGCGGCACTTGCGCCGCTTCCGGCAACCGCCTTCGAATATGCCGAATGGAAATCGGCGAAGGTCCATCCCGACTACCATGTCGAGGTCGATAAGGCCTTCTACTCTGTGCCGCATCGCCTGATCGGCCGGCAGGTCGAGGTTCGCTTGACCTCCCGGATCGTCGAAGTCTTCCACGATCACAAGCGTGTCGCCAGCCACCGCCGCACCTCGCAGCGCGCCGGGCACGTCACCGTCAGCGAGCACATGCCGAAGACGCATCAGCACTATGCCAACACCACGCCGGCGAGCCTGATCAAGCAGGCCGCGAAGGTCGGCGGCAATACGGCGATTCTGGTCGAGCGGCTGATGCGCGACAGGCCGCATCCGCAACAGGGATACCGCGCCGCGCAGGGCGTTCTGTCACTCTCGCGTCGCTACGGCCCCGAGCGTCTCGAGGCGGCATCAGCTCGATTTTGATTCTGCCCCCAGGCGAGGGCGTCGAACGGTCCGTAGCTGGACTTGCGGTTGATACGCCAGAGCTTGACGGCGCCGATATCAGCCAGGCGGGGGCTGAACTGGTAGCCGAGAAGCCAGAACAAGCCAAAAATGGCATCGGAGTAAGCGGCGGTATCGGTCATGATCTCCAGCGGCTCCAGTTCTGTTTCCTGCTCGAGCAGGAGAGCCAGGACGACCAGGCTGTCGCGCAGGGTCCCGGGGATGACAGCCCCGCCCAGGCCGCTGAACTGGTTGGAGATCATGTTGTACCAGGGGACGCCGCGTTCCTGGCCGTAGTATTTGGGGTTGGGTCCGGCGTGTATGGCGCTCGCGGGAGCGACAAACCTCATGCCGTCCGCGCTAGCCACCTCGCCAGCGCCCCAGTGACGAACGATGTCGAGCCGGCTGTGCGCGGCAACGATTGCAGCATTGGCTGCGGCTATGGTCTCGGGTCTAATGAAGTTCTGGTCGATCCAGGAAAGCCGGTCGCGTCGAAGAGCGGGCAACTCCGCGCGGACAACCGGCTCGAGGCCGATGTTGCAGGCGCTGGCAACCAGGACGGCGCACAGGCTCGTTTCGAAATGCTCGACGGTGGACTGGCGTTCGCTCAAATGGGTGAACGACTTGGCAAACCCGGTTCGGGCCATGACTTCAAGAAAGATATCGGGCATCCCGGCCTTCGGCATCCGCGTCTGGGCGGCGGTGCGAAGTACGCGCAGGCTCTCGGGTTCCTCAAGCCTGTCGAGAGGCGTGACGACAATCTCGGTCTTGCCAGCGGTTGTTTCGAAGCGCAGGTCGGAGTTGTCGGCGCTGCGAGCAGCAACTTGCCGATAGGCTTCGTCGAGAAGGCGGGCGAGACCATCGATTTCGGTGTCGGCCTCCAGAGAGCGGCCGAGCGCGCGGGCGACCATCAGCCTGGAGTTTTGCCAGGCCTCACCCTCGAGCATTCCTCTGCGCGGGTCCCCGTATCATGCCGGGCATAACGAAAACATCGCGCCGCTTGATAGCGAGACGCCATGCCTCGATGATCGCGAAAACATAGGCTTTCGGGTCCTTCACCCTGCCATCCTGGTCCAGGGCATGCTGCCTCCATGCCTTCGGGATCGCGGCCGTCGGCGCCCCGCGCATCTTGGCAACAGACGACCAGTCGTCCACAGCCCGCAGGTAGCCGATTGCAGCCTTGACGCCCTTGCCGCCAGGGGAGGCTCCGGTCTCAATGCGGATGGCGATCTCGGAAAACAATCGCCGGGCACGGCGCCAACGGGACCGCAATTCGTCGTAGGGCTTGGTCTCGGCAGGCTTGGCGATCGCGTTCACCTTGAACATGGCCTCCTCGATGTTGGAAAGGGGCAGCCGCTCGAAGAGCGCCTCTCGCCATTGATTGAGAGGCAAGGCGTCGTTGGTCAGAACCAACAGGCCCAGCTCGCGAAGCAGGAGTGCCGCGTCATCGAGGTCGCGCAGGCTGCGCAGTCGAGCCTGTTTGTTGGCAGCTTCGGCATCTTTGACCATGTCGGCCAACAGAGCCTCGGCCAGCTCGGCGGCATCGTCTTGGGCGGCCGCTTCAAGCGTATGGAAGAGTTCGACGAGGCTCCTGCAGGGCGGCAATGGCAGAGGGCTTTCCGACGCGCGCTACCCGCGCGAGCCGCTCAAGGGTTGCGGCGGGAACGCCTCGTGGTGGCACCGGCCGCAGATCGAACGCCCGGACTGCGTCGAGCCGATCGAGGTGGCGGTAGAGTTCGGTCGGCATCCGCTTCGTAGGAACGGTCCGCAGAGCATCCAGGGCGGCGAACGTGGAGGTATCGCTCGCGTTGAACAGCCCAGCGATGCGCGCGCGCTGATCATCACTCAAGCCGGCGACCAGATGGCGCCAGAGCCCCGCTCTCGCCCGGTCGCGGATTCTCCCGACCAATCGTTCGACAACCGTGACGCCTGGCAGAAGCACCTTGTTGGCAATGAGCCATGCCGCGGCTCGCTCGATCAAGGGGCCGGGCCGATCATCTCCGCTCCAGCACAGAGCGTAGAGCCATCGGGTCAGCCGGAAGCGGGCCGCGGGGTTGTCGCCGAAGTCGGTGAAGCCACAATGCGCCCGGATCAGCGCCAAGTGCCGGACGCGTCGACTTCCCTCGAAATAGGCATCAATCCTTGTCGTGGGTTCAAGGCCAAGCTGCTCGACCACTGTCGACAAAACCGACGCCGGGATATCGGCCGACGAGACCGGAAACGCCCCCAGAAATCGAACACTCGTCAGCATCACGGCAAAGCCGAGCCGATTATGATCGCCTCGCAGAGACCCGATGAGGTCGTGGTCGGTTCGGTCCAAATGGAAGTACCGGGCGAGTTGATCGGCCGACGGTTCGCCGTCGAAGCGGGCAAAACTCTGGCGCTGAATGTCCGTGAGGTGGCGGGTAGGCATATCGTGCGAAGGGGGTGGGCGACCCCGGAAAGCAAGGCGAATTACTTCGCAAATCATATGCGCGAAATCGGATCTTTTTGCAGTAGATTTCGCACAGATGCCGAGGTCGCAGCATGAAGCTCGGCTATGCGCGCGTTTCTACCGATGACCAGAGCCTGGAGGTTCAGCAGGACAGACTTGCCGCTGTCGGCTGTGAACGGGTGTTTGAAGAGAAAATCTCCGGCGCCGTTCGCGGCCGCCCCGCACTCGAAAAGGTCATCGAGCACCTGCGCAAAGACGACGTTCTGGTCGTCACCCGCCTCGATCGGCTCGCCCGCTCAACCATCGAGCTCCTGCGTATCGCCGAGCGCATCATCGAAAAAGAAGCTGGATTACAATCGCTTGACGAGCCGTGGGCCGACACCACATCCCCATCTGGGGTGATGATCATGACAGTCTTCGCTGGAATTGCGCAATTCGAACGCTCCCTCATCCTGAGCCGGACCGACGAAGGCAGAAAGGCTGCCATGAAACGTGGCGTGGCTTTCGGTCGCCCGAAGAAAATGCGCCCGGATCAGGCAGAGCTGGCGCGGCAGCTGGTCAGCGAGGGCAAATCAGTCAGCGCCGTCGCCAGGACCTTCAATGTCCATCCGGCGACCATCTATCGCTGCATCGAGCCAAAATGATCCTTACGACACTTTCCTGTTCCTCTCAGCCGCACGACCCAAGACCTCATCGCCATGCTCGAGCCCCTGGAACGCGGCACGCTACGGGGCCTGCGCGACCGGGCAATCCTGCTCATTGGCTTTGCCGGCGGTCTGCGCCGCTCCGAAATCACCGGTCTCGATCTCGGACGCGATCAGACCGAGGACGGGCGCGGGTGGATCGAGATCCTCGACAAGGGGCTGTTGTTGACATTGCGTGGCAAGACCGGCTGGCTCGAGGTCGAGATCGGCCGCGGCTCCGGCGACACCACCTGCCCGCTCGTCGCCGTCGAGACCTGGATCCGGTTCGCCAAACTCGCCAAGGGGCCTCTCTTCCGCCGCGTCACCGGACGCGGCAAAGACCTTGGCCCCGACCGCCTCAATGACAAGGCCGTCGCTCGCCTCGTCAAGTCCGCAGCCCTTGCCGCCGGTCTGCATGGCGACCTTGGTGAGGACGAGCGTGCGGCCAAATTCTCCGGTCATTCGCTGCGCGCCGGCCTGGCCTCCTCGGCTGAGGTCGATGAGCGTCATGTGCAAAAGCAGCTCGGCCATGTGAGTGCCGAAATGACCCGCAAGTACCAGCGTCGGCGCGACCGTTTCCGGGTCAATCTGACCAAGGCATCCGGGCTGTGAAGGGGCCCTCCCCCGGTACCGCGCTGAAACCGTAAGGTAAAAATCGAGGGGCGAAATTTCAGCTTAGCGCTGCAAGTGAAATCGTTAAGTAAAAGCCACATCCGGGCGCTGGCTTGCGCCGCCCCAAACAGGCCGAAGGATCCGTGGGTTGGGCAAACAGCGAGGGACCGATGGACCAGGTTTGCGACTTTGCGCCAAGGCTCAAGCAAACCCTTCGGCGCTGACGCATAGCGCGGGTTGCCTTCGCCTACTGCGTTCGCCCTTGCGGGCTCACGGTGGCGCTGCGGCTCGAAAACCTTGATCAGGTGATTTGGGGTTAAGGGCGCTTTCAGCGGACCAAAACGATTACATGCCTTCTTCGCTTATTAGCTGAATTTCATGACCCAAGGGGCCAGCCGCTCCTACTCTTCAGGGTGGTCAGGGGTCATTCCGGTCGTTCCAACTATACCCCCAGCCCAGGAACCACCCGAATGACCCCGCATCAACGTTCTGTTGCGCTGATGAAGCGATATTACGGCTCCCGCCCAGGACGTCCGGCTAAAGCGCGCGAACTGGGGAAGTTTCAAACGGCACTGATGAGGCGTATTTGCTCCGGTACTGCCAGGTGCTCTCAAAAAATCTTGCTGATTGGTCTTGCGCGGCAGTTCCCCTCACCCACCAGAGGGGAACTGCCGCGCAATCGACGGCTAAATTATTCCGGAGAGATGAGGCATACCTCGGCGACGCCATCGCCAATGCATATTTCTACATCAGCCAGGACAACGTCGGTTGCGGCAACCGAAAGAGCGCAGGTGGCCGCAGCCATCAGGAAAAACTTCTTCATGGTACATTTCCTATTCTAGGATGATCACAGGGATCGCTGTGCGGTCGACGAGCCATCGGCAGTACGCCTCCACTCGGCTTCCACCGCATCGATTTTAGGTTGGCGCGCGCGGCAGATTGATCGAATTTGATCAATTCAGGGAAAATCGCCGATCAGACATCGGACAACCATCACCGATGGTAGCCCAGGCGCACCTGGACAACACGATCCCTCATCAGCAATTCGCCTGTGACCTGAACTGTTGGCAGCAACGCCGCACCCGGCTTTTTTCACGGGCACCCGCGGCCAGAGGCCATCCGGGTGGCGCCGACTGAACAGGAACAAACCGGATAGTCCCGCCGGACGCGACCCGACGCCTTATTTAGCCATTAGGCGAATTCCGCGACACCATGTTTGCGGATAGCGTCCGTCAAGTTGGTGTAATTTCGGGTGTGGGAGCGGGCCGTCATGATCAGGCGGCTCTGGGTGTAATTTGGAGGGTCATTTCCTCCTCGATTGTTGGTGGGTTTAGCTCGGCCATTGCCTCGACCTGCATGTAGCGGCTGAGGAGCTGCCATTCGTCGTTTGCTTCGAGGAGGACCGCGCCGATGAGGCGAACGATGCTGTCCTCGTTGGGGAAGATGCCGACGGCATCGGCGCGGCGCTTCACTTCCTTGTTCAGACGTTCGAGCGGATTCGTGCTATGGAGCTTGGTGCGATGCTGCGCCGGGAAAGCGATGTAGGCGAGCACGTCAGCCTCCGCATCGTCCATGAAGGTTCCGAGCTTCGGCCATCGGACACGGAGCTGGTCGGCGACATGCCGCCAGGATTGCATGGCACTCTCATGATCGGGCTGGATGAAGGATTGCCGGATCGCGGCGGCGACCATGGTGTGCTGGCCCTTGGGCACATAGGCGAGCGAATTGCGCATGGTTTTGACGCGGCACCTTTGCCAGGTCGCGCTGAGGATGCGGGTGATGGCAGCCTTCAGCCCCTCATGAGCATCGGAGATGAAGAGCTTGACACCGGTGAGGCCCCGGCGCACCAGATCGCGCAGGAAAGAGGTCCAGAACGGCTCGGCATCGGAAGGGCCGATATGCAGGCCGACGATGCGGAATCTGGAGGGTTATGTGAGGTCGCATCCGTCGTCGCGGCGAGCTCGAGCGACCTCACATAAGCCGGATTGAAGTAAGGCGCGGGTTGTTTGGCGCCGTTATGGGAATAGTAAAGCACGCCGCTTGATGACGATAGCGGATTCGTCGTGGACGGCAATCGCACCGCCGATTTTTGTGGTGATCTGGCGACCTTCGCGAGCAGCTTGCCGGACGATAGGAAGCGATTTTTGCGCTCTCAATGCACACTGTCGGTCTTTCGGTGTGGCCAGGGCCACGCGGTATCGCGCGCCGGCGCGGCGCTTGGTTTTGTGGGCATATGGGAGGGGGTGCGGATTGTCGGAGTTCATGATGTATCGCACCAGAAAGATGATGGCCGGGGCGGCGAAACAGGCGCAACAGTGATTCCTGTCCTACGCATGGGACGCCGGCAGTCAGGGCATTCGTGGGATTGCCCGGGCTGTGATTTGCCTGCCTGCGACCGCTCCCCTGCTGATGATGGTTGATCGAGGATCTGCCTGCAGAGGCCGATACGATCCCGTCGGTGGCTATTGGCGAGAAAGCCGAAGTGGCGCATGCGGTGGAAGCCGTCCGGGAGCACGTGTAGAAGAAAACGCCGGATGAACTCGTGCGGGTCAAGGCGCATGATCTTCTCGCGGTCGCGACCCTTGCCACGGTAATCCTTCCATCGGAAGGCAACGTGGTCATCATCGACCTCGACGATGCGGCTGTTGGCGATGGCAACACGATGGGTGTAGCGGCCGAGATAGGCGAGCACCTGGTCGGGGCCGCCGAACGGTGGCTTCGAATAGACGACCCATTCGACGCGGCGCGCACGCGCGAGATGGCGGGTGAACGCCTCGTCATCGTTGAGATGGCTGAGTTCGTTGGAGAAGCGGAGTTCACCGTGAGCGAAGTCTCTAGCAAGGGCCGTCAGAAAGAGCCGCCGAAACAGCCGCGACAGTACGCGCACGGGCAGAAAGAAGCCCGGCCGGCATGCCACCCACCTAGCTCTGTCGGGCGAGAGACCGCCGCCGGGCACGACGCAATGAACATGGGGATGATGGGTCATGGCCTGGCCCCAGGTGTGAAGCACGGCGACGATGCCGATCTCGGCGCCCAGCCGCTTGGGATCGGCGGCAACGGTCTGCAGCGTCTGGGCCACGATGCGCATCAGCAATGCATAGACGACCGCCTTGTTGTGGAAAGCGATCTCGGCGATGCCCGGTGGTAGCGTGAAGACCACATGAAAGTACGGGACCGGCAACAGATCGGCGACGCGTGCAGCGACCCACTCCTTGCGGGCCGCGCCTTCGCACTTCGGGCAATGGCGATTGCGGCAGGAATTATAGGAGATGCGGGTCCTGCCGCAATCGTCGCAGGCATCGACGTGACCGCCGAGCCTCGGCGTCCGCCAGGCTTCGATCGCGCCCATGACGCGTCGTTTGCCGCGGCCAAGATGACCGGCGTTCTCACGTCTGTAGGAGCTCCCATGTCGCCGAAAGATGTCGGCGACTTCGAAGGTGGGACGCAACCGATCACGATTCCGGCGGTGTCACCTCCAGTCGTAACCGATCGAGCGGACTGGCCGTCGACCGGATCGTGTCGGTAGAGACCTGCGTATAGCGCGCTGTCGTGGAGAGGTGGGCGTGACCGAGCAGGACCTGGATGATGCGGATATCGGTCCCGTTCTCGAGCAGGTGAGTGGCAAAGGAATGCCGCAACGTATGGACGGTGACGTGCTTGGAAAGACCCGCCGCCGCAACCGCCGAACGGCAGGCGGAATGCAGCACCGACGGCGCGATCGGCTTGTCTGGATCGCGCCCAGGAAACACAATGTCCTTGGGCCGCGCCAACCGCCAATAGCTGCGCAGGATCCCGAGCAGTTCCGGCGACAGCATGACGTAGCGGGCTTTGCCGCCTTTGCCACGCGTGATGTGGATCACCATCCTTGAGCTGTCGATATCGTTGGCGCGAAGACCACAGACCTCCGAAACCCTCAGGCCGGCGGCATAAGCCGTTGTCAGAGCCACCCGCGCCTTCAAGCTGGAGACGGCTTGCAGAAAGTCGACCACCTCGTCGCTCGAAAGAACAACCGGCAACTGGCGTGGCTCGCGCGCATACGGAATATGCTCCGGGATCGTATTCTGGCCGAGCGTCACGCCATAGAGGAACCGGAGGGCGCAGACGATCTGGTTCAATCCGGACCAGGAGATGCCCGTCGACACAAGGTGAACCTGGAAGGCGTGGACCTCGTCCAGGCCGAGCCGAGCCGGTGATCGGCCGAAATGGCGGCTAAACTTTGCGACTGCATAAAGATAGGATTGCTGCGTGGCCGGAGAAAGATTGCGGACCGTCATGTCCTCGATCATCCGGCGACGCAGCCGCCACAGAGACGATGCGCCCGCCCTCGCGCACCTTCAGAAAGGTGGCATCCAGCCAGAGGTATGGCCAGTCGCCGGAAAGAGGGCGTTTGAGGAAGGCGTTCACCTGCTCGTCGATGTCCTTGCACAGCTTGGAAACGGAGGATTTGGAAATCCCCGTCATGCCCATGGCCTGCACCAGCTCGTCGACCTGCGGGTCGACACCCCGTTGATCCACGCCTCCTGGATGACTGCGACGAGTGCCTTCTCCACCATCTTTCTCGGCTCCAGGAAACCTGGGAAGTAGGCTCCCTGCCGCATCTTCGGTATCTTCAGGTTCAGTGTGCCGAGCCGCGTGTCGAGGGAACGGTCGCGGTAGCCGTTGCGCCACGTCTGACGGCCGTCGCCACGTTCATAGCGGCGGTAATCCCCCCGCCGAATAACGGACTTCAAAAGTAGAATTTTCTCGGGCTTTATGATCGAGGAGATTTTGATGAAGACGAGCAGATTCAGCGAACCGCAAATCCTTGCAATCCTGCGCCAGGCGGAGGGCGGCGTTGCCGTTCCTGATCTATGCCGGGAGCACGGGATGAGCACGGCGTCGTTTTACAAATGGCGAGCCAAATACGGCGGCATGGACGCGTCGATGATCAGCCAGATGAAGGCTCTTGAAGACGAGAACCGTCGGCTGAAGAAGATGTATGCGGAGATGAGCATGCAGGCGGAACTGCTCAAAGAGGCTCTTGGAAAAAAGTGAAGCGGCCATCTCAACGCCGGGAGCCTTTCGGCAAATGCGAGCATTTGCCTGCCAAGGGATGGCCGGGAAAGCGGTGGCGTTGCACGGGGTGAGCATTGCACTCGCCTGCCGCACCTTTGGTGTCAGCGAGACCTGCTATCGTTACAGCGCCAAGCTGAACGACGAGAACGAGCAGATCGCCGATCTCCTGATCGGGTTGACGCGGGCGAAGAAGAGCTGGGGCTTCGGCCTTTGCTTTCTCTACCTGCGTAATGTCCGGGGGCATCGCTGGAACCATAAGCGGGTATACCGCATCTATCGCGAGCTGGAACTGAACCTCAAGATCAAGCCACGCAAGCGGTTGAAGCGCGAGAAGCCGGATGCTCTGGCCGTACCGGAGAAACCGAACCTGGTCTGGTCTATGGACTTCATGGCGGATCGTCTTGAGGATGGCAGGCAATTCCGCCTGTTGAACGTTCTGGACGACTTCAACCGCGAGGGGCTGGGCATCGAGGTGGATTTCTCGCTACCTGCCGAGCGTGTCATCCGCAGCCTGAACCAGATCATCGAATGGCGCGGCAAGCCGATGGCAATACGGGTCGACAACGGGCCTGAATACGTCAGCGGCAAGATGATGGAATGGGCGGAGAAACAGGGCATCGCCTTGAGCCACATCGTAAGACCGTATGTCCTTCTTCGGGAGTGAGGTGGCTCGCCCTAAGCTGTTCTTCCGAGGGTTGCTCGGGCAGGCCGGGCCGATCCTCAAACAGGAGGACGAGCCATGTCTGATTATAGAGAAGCTTTTGTCGGAATCGATGTTGCGCAGCGACACGATGTGACACGACAGCAGATTTACACCTGGCGCAGTGAGCTGAAGAAGAAGGGCCAGTTGTCGCCGTCTGCGAATGCGGTGTTTGTTCCCGTGGACATGAATGCCCTGCAGACCGAGCGCGGTGGAGGCCGTCAGGGACCATCTGGGATGAATAGCACCGAGATTTGTAGACGCCTTCTTTCCTAATTTTGAGGCAAGAAGAGCATCATGAGCAAATCGAATTTCAGCGAAGAGTTTAAGCGTGACGCGGTGCGCCAGATCACGGAGCGAGGCTATCCGGTTGCCGAGGTTTCGCAGCGTCTCGGCGTCAGCCAGCATTCGCTCTACGAATGGAAGAAGAAGTTTGCTGCGTCGAACGCCAAGGGCAACGACGAGACCGAGGAGATCAGGCGGCTAAAGAAGGAACTGGCTCGCGTTAGCGAGGAGCGAGATATCCTAAAAAAAAAGTACCGCGTATTTCGCCAGGGATGCAAAGTGAAGTACGCGTTCATTGCTCTGCATCGCTTGCAGTTTTCGGTGCGGACGATGTGCCGCCTTCTGCGGGTTCATCCCAGTGGATTTTACACCTGGCTGAAGAACCCGCTGAGCAGGCGAGCCAACGAGGACAAACGACAGACCGATCTGCTCCTGAAGGCATGGGAAGAGAGCGGGAAGGTCTACGGTTATCGCAAGCTGCACGACGACCTTCTCGATCAGGGCGAGATATGCTGCCCGAACCGGGTTGCGCGTCTGACCCGTCTCGCCGGGATCAAGGCGCAGATTGGCTACAAACGCCGTCCCGGCATCTATGGCGGCAGGCCTGCCGTCGCTATCGACAACACGCTCGACCGGCAGTTTGACGTAGCGGCTCCGGACAAGGCCTGGGTCACGGACATCACCTATATCCGGACCTGCGAAGGTTTTGCTTATTTGGCCGTCGTCATCGACCTCTATTCCCGCCGGGTCATCGGCTGGGCGATGCAGAGCCGCCAAACCACGGACGTCGTATTGCAGGCTCTGCTCATGGCGGTGTGGCGACGCAAACCGAAGGACAAAGTGCTGATCCACTCCGATCAGGGCTCGCAATTCACCAGCATGGACTGGGCCTCGTTCCTCAGGCACCACAATCTGGTTCACTCGATGAGCCGACGCGGCAACTGCCATGACAATGCGGTGGCCGAGAGCTTCTTCAATCTTCTGAAGCGAGAGAGGATACGTCGCAGGGTCTACCGTTCACGCGATGAAGCTCGCCATGACCTTGCCCCCAAGTTTTATCCAGTTTTGAGTTTGCTCCAGCGGTTTTGGGTTGCTGTATTGGGGGCGGTAGCGGCGGGTTGCGGTGCGGAGCCATTCCGGCTGCGCAGCACCGCATCACGTCGCGGGTTGATTGTCTGAGCGAACTCGGCAGGTGTCATCCAGCCGAGTCCAGAGTGTGGTCGATGATCGTTGTAATCGCTGCGCCAGTTTGAAAGCGCCGATCGAGCATGGGCCAGTGACGAGAAGAGCGTCTCATTCAAGAGCTCGTCGCGCAGCCGCCCATTGAAGCTTTCGATGAAGGCGTTCTGGATCGGCTTGCCCGGCGCGATGTAGTGCCAATCCGCCTTGCTCCGATCCGTCCATTGCAGGATCGCGTTACTGGTGAACTCACTGCCATTGTCGCTGACGATCATCTTCGGCTTGCCTCGTCCCTCGATGATCCGATCCAGCTCACGGGCGACCCGCAGGCCGGAGAGCGACGTGTCGGCGACGAGAGCCAGGCATTCCCTGGTGCAATCGTCGACGACCGTCAGAATCCGGAACCTGCGGCCATCGGTGAGTTGATCCGACACGAAGTCCAGTGACCAGCGATCATTGGCGGCAAGCGGGATCAGCATCGGTGCTCGTGTGCCTATCGCTCGTTTCCGACCGCCGCGCTTGCGCACCGTCAGCTTCTCTTCCCGATAGAGCCGGAAGAGCCGCTTGTGGTTCACAAGGTGACCCTCACGCCTGAGCAGCACATGAAGGCGTCGATATCCAAAGCGGCGGCGTTCATGCGCCAGCGCCTTCATCCGCTCGCGAAGGTCATGGTCATCGCTGCGCCTGGTTTCGTAACGGATCATCATCCGGCAAAAGCCGATGGCTTTACACGCCCGCCGTTCGCTCATCTGGTGGTGATCCATCAGATGAGCGACAGCTTTCCGCCTTGCTGCGGGCGTCACCACTTCTTTCCCAAAAGGTCTTTCAAGGCCGCATTGTCGAGCATCGCATCTGCCAGGAGCCGTTTCAGCTTCGTGTTCTCGTCTTCCAGCGTCTTCAGCCGCTTGGCTTCGGATACGTCCATGCCGCCGAATTTGGCCTTCCATTTATAGATGCTGGCATCGCTGACGCCGTGCTTGCGGCAAAGCTCCGAGACGGGCGTGCCAGCCTCGTGCTCCTTCAAAATGACGATGATCTGTTCGTCTGTGAAACGGTTGCGCTTCATTCCCTGGTCCTCTCAATGGGCCAGAGCTTACTTCAAAATGGATTATTTCAACGGGGCAAGGTCAGCCAGGACGTGTTCGACTACATCGAAATGTTCTACAACCCGAAACGCAAACACGTCAGGAACGGGATGCTGTCACCCGTCGAGTTCGAGAAGCAGCAGAAAATCTAACCCGAGGGTGTCTACGAAACTCGGGGCTATTCAGGATGATCGAGTTGAGATTGACCGTATGCGCCGTCTACGCCCCATTGATTTTTCAGTTTCAGCTATTTGGTAGTGCTGCCTGATGGCCGGATGTGAGCTCACCGGATAGTATCTGACGAGCTCATTGTGAGGCGTTGATGCGGGCGGCATAGGCCCATGGCATCAGGGCATCGATGTCTTTGGCGAGGTGGCCGTTTGCGAGGCGGGTGAAGAGGTCGCACAGATAGGCGTAGGGCTCAACGCCGTTCATTTTACACGTGCCGATCAGGCTGGCAAACCGGGCCCAGTTGCGGCCCCCTTCATCGTGCCCCGCAAAGAGGGCATTGCGGCGGTTCATGGCCGGTCGGCGGATCGCGTTTTCCACGAGGTTGGAGTCGATATCGACGTGGCCGTCGGGGAGTGTCAGGAATTCTGTGCGGTGGGCCATGATGATGAAAAGGAGCGAATCATCACATGGCTATCGAAAAAGAACTTCTGGACCAACTTCTTGCTGGTCGTGATCCATCCGATGTTTTCGGCAAGGACGGCTTGCTGGATGACCTGAAGAAGGCACTGTCGGAGCGTATTCTCAACGCCGAGCTTGATGAACATCTCGCCGTCGATCGCAGCGAAGGACCGTCGGGCAATCGGCGGAATGGATCTTCGAAAAAGACGGTGCTGACCGGTACCTCGAAGATGACGTTGACCATCCCGCGCGACCGGGCCGGTACGTTCGACCCGCAGCTGATCGCCAAATATCAGCGCCGCTTTCCCGATTTCGATGATAAGATCATTTCCATGTACGCGCGCGGCATGACGGTGCGGGAAATCCAGGGCCACCTCGAAGAAATCTACGGTATCGACGTGTCGCCGGACCTGATCTCGGCGGTGACCGACCAGGTTCTGGAGGCCGTTGGCGAGTGGCAAAACCGCCCGCTCGAGCTGTGCTATCCCCTCGTGTTCTTCGATGCCATCCGGGTCAAGATCCGGGACGAAGGCTTCGTTCGCAACAAGGCCGTTTATGTCGCGCTCGCAGTTCTGGCGGACGGCACAAAGGAAATCCTCGGGCTCTGGATCGAGCAGACCGAAGGGGCAAAGTTCTGGTTGCGCGTGATGAATGAGCTGAAAAGCCGTGGCTGCCAGGACATCCTGATCGCCGTGGTCGATGGCCTGAAGGGCTTTCCCGAAGCCATTACGGTACCGTCTTCCCTCAGACGATCGTCCAGACCTGCATCGTCCACCTGATCCGGCATTCTCTGGAGTTCGTGTCCTACAAGGATCGCAAACCCGTCGTACCGGCGTTGAGAGCCATCTATCGTGCTCGAGATGCCGAGGCTGGAATGAAGGCGCTGGAGGCTTTCGAGGAAGGGTATTGGGGCCAGAAATACCCTGCCATCTCTCAAAGCTGGCGGCGCAATTGGGAACACGTTGTTCCCTTCTTCGCCTTCCCAGAGGGCGTCCGCCGCATCATCTACACGACGAACGCCATCGAGGCGTTGAACTCGAAACTTCGTCGGGCAGTGCGCTCGCGCGGCCATTTCCCGGGTGACGAAGCCGCGATGAAGCTGTTATATCTGGTCCTCAACAATGCGGCCGAGCAGTGGAAGCGCGCGCCGAGGGAGTGGATCGAGGCAAAGACACAGTTCGCCGTCATCTTCGGCGAGCGGTTCTTCAACTGATGAAACCGGCCCACCGCACAGAATTCCTGACACTCCCCACCAGCCACGACTTCATGTCGATGGCGGTTAAGACGCGCGGATAGATGGCGCCGAGAGGGAATTGATGCGGAATTCGGCTCGGCGTGGTGCTGAATGACGCTGATGATCTGATTTGGTTGGGGATGAGAGCGCGGGATGCGTCGACAGGAGCCCGCAGGGCGACTGAGGCGCATCCCGCGCTGCGTCCGCGCATGCTACATGTGCGGAGCGCCGCAAACAGACATCGACCCACTACCACGTAACTCGATGTCCTATCCCAACGGCCCGTGTGCGGGGACTTGCAGGTCCCCGGGCACGACTGCCGACTGGTTCACGGTGTGCGCCAGCATAATGGCATTGGCGCATTCCGTCGAGCTTTTCCCCGCAATCCCGACGGCGTTCCGAGAGGTTCGCCGTCGCAATGCAAACCGGTCGTTTCTTTCTCTGCGCACGTTGCCGCTCACAGGTCTTGCTTTGCCGGCATTGCGATCGGGGTCAGCGCTTCTGCGGTTCTGAATGCGTCCATGAAGCCCGCCGTGACAGTCTGCGTGCGGCGGGGCGGCGCTACCAGAACAGCCGCCGGGGCCGCTTTGCCCACGCCGACCGCTCCCGCCGATATCGCCAGCGCTGCAAAAACAACGTGACGCATCAGTCTCCACCTTGTCTGCCGGATGGTTCACGACTGACCGTGCCCCTGATCGAGGGCACCGTCGCACTGGACGACGTCAGCGCTGAAGCGGTGCCATCGATCCCTCCGGCGCCGTGCTGCCGGCGCTGCAGGTGTCGGCTGCCGCCGTTCTTGCGCGGCGGCTTCGTGCGCCGCCGAGGGGGCTATGTCCGTCAACACGATTATGGAGACCCAACCGATGACCATATCCGCCGAGAAGGAAGCGATGATCCTGCGCCTGTACCACGTTGAGAGGTGGCGCTGTGGAACGATCGCAACGCAATTGCATTGCCACCATACGACGGTCTTCCGGGTTCTGAAGGAAGCCGGTCTGCCCCGCCACAGGCCGGTGATACGTCCCGCCGAGATCGACCAATATCTGCCGTTCATCCAGCGGACGCTTGCGACATATCCAGACCTGACCGCCAGTCGCCTGTACGGGATGGTGCAGGAGCGCGGCTACAAGGGCTCGCCCTCCCACTTCCGGCATATGATCGCGCTCCACCGTCCGCGCAAGGCGGCGGAAGCGTTCCTGCGTCTGCGCACCCTGCCGGGCGAGCAAGGCCAGGTCGACTGGGCGCATTTTGGTCACATCGAAATCGGCAAGGCTCGCCGCCCGCTGATGGCCTTCGTTATGGTGCTGTCCTACTCGCGCGACCTCTATCTGCGCTTCTTTCTTGATGCCCGCATGGAAAACTTCCTGCGCGGCCACGCCGGTGCGTTCAGCGCCTGGAATGGTTTGCCCAGGGTGCTGCTCTACGACAACCTTAAGAGCGCTGTGCTTGAGCGTCAGGGCGATGCCATCCGCTTCCATCCGACACTTCTGGCCTTCGCGGGCCATTATCGCTTCGAGCCCCGTCCCGTCGCCGTGGCGCGGGGCAACGAAAAGGGCCGCGTCGAGCGCGCCATTCGCCACATCCGGGAGGCCTTCTTCATCGCTCGCAAGTTCAAGGACCTCGACGATCTGAATGCCCAGGCCGAACAATGGTGCCGCAACCAGGCCGCCGACCGGCCATGCCCCGAGGATCGGGCGATGACGGTTCGTCAGGTGTTTGCACAGGAGCAGCCCATGCTTCTGCCATTGCCCACCAACCCGTACCCGATCGAGGAGCAGATCGCCGCGAAGGTCGCAAAGACACCCTATGTCCGCTTCGACCTGAACGATTACTCGGTTCCCCATACGCATGTCCGGCGCACGCTCACCGTGCGCGCCGATCTCGCCCAGGTCAGGATATTCGATGCCGCCACGATGATCGCCAGCCACCGCCGCAGCTACGACCGGGGCCAGCAGATCGAAGACCCCCGGCACCTCAAGGCGCTCGTTGCCGTCAAGCGCCAAGCGCGCCAGCATCGCGGCCTCAACAGTCTGACGCACGCCGTGCCGGCCTGCCAGGAACTGATGATCCGGGCCGCCGAGCGCGGCGCCAATATCGGCGCGATCACCAATGCCATGCTCAAACTGCTCGACCTCTACGGCGCCGCCGAACTCCAGGCCGCCGTCGAAGATGCCTTGCAGGCCGGAGCCTCTCATTCGAGATCGGTTCGTGCCGTGCTCGAACGCCGCCGGATCGCGCGTGGCGCTCCACCGCCGGTCGAAACAAGGCTGCCAGAGCATGTCCGCAAAAAGGATACGGTCGTACAGCCCCACAAGCTCGACCGTTACGATCAACTCACATCCGCAGGCAACGACGATGAATAATCCCGGCATCCTGTTCAACCGCGCCAGGGCGCTGCGCCTCAATGGCCTGATCGCCCACTGGGACGAAATCGCCGACGCGCCGTGGCTGGCCGCCGTGCTTCAATGGGAGGAAGAAGAGCGCTCCGACCGCTCATTGCGGCGACGCATGCGCGCCGCCAGGCTTGGCCACTTCAGGCAACTGGCCGATTACGACTGGAAATGGCCGCGTCGTATCGATCGCACCGCCATCGAGGAGCTGATGACGCTGTCCTTCGTGAAGGAGGCCGCCAACATCGTCTTTATCGGCCCTAACGGCGTCGGCAAATCCACGCTCGCTCTTAACGTCGCCTACCAGGCGCTGGTCGCCGGACATTCGGTCCTCTTGCGCACCGCCAGCGAAATGCTCGGAGAACTCGCCGCCATCGACAGCGATTCCATGCTGCGCCGAAAGCTGCAGTACTATGCGGCGCCCGATGTCCTGGTCATCGACGAGGTCGGATATCTCTCCTATTCCAACCGTCATGCCGATCTGCTGTTCGATCTCATCAGCCGCCGATACGAGAAACGCTCGACCATCGTCACCACCAATAAGCCCTTCGCGCAATGGTCGGAGGTCTTTCCGAATGCCGCCTGCGTCGTCAGTCTGGTCGATCGCCTTTTGCACCATTGCGAGGTCATCGCCATCGACGGCGATTCTTACCGCTTCAAGGAAGCCACTGAACGCTCGAAGGCGCAGCGTCAACAACGCACCAGCCACGCCGCCGACGAAAAGGAGCCCACAGCATGACCAGAAATCCTCATCAGCCGTCCGGTCTCGGGCGGGGGATCCAGTTCATCGTCGATGCCGAATGGACACCCGAGCAGGCAGGCGCCGTCTTCGAACTCCTCGACGATCTGCGAGACTGCATCTGAAGCCGTTACGCTCCCCACATCCAGGAGTTTGTCCGCCACCAACACGCCCCTGACGATCAGCCCCCTTCCAAACCAGAACGGTAAAAGCGGCCACGCTCGTTACTCCAGCGTCACGATCCCATTCAACCCGTCAAAACGAAAAGCGGCCTCTAAGGCCGCTTTCCCATTCCCCAATCCTCGGCGCCATTTTTGCGCGCTTTCTCACAGCCGTTAACATCCACTCCCTCGGCGCGCGCTTCCACTGCTCGGCCGCATTGTTGAGGACCAGATATAACAGCTTCATCGCGGCTTCGTCACCCGGGAAATGGCCGCGCGAGCGCACTGCCCGACGAAGTTTCGAGTTCAACGCCTCGATGGCGTTCGTCGTGTAGATGATGCGGCGGACGCCCTCTGGGAAGGCGAAGAAGGGAACAACGTGTTCCCAATTGCGCCGCCAGCTTTGAGAGATGGCAGGGTATTTCTGGCCCCAATACCCTTCCTCGAAAGCCTCCAGCGCCTTCATTCCAGCCTCGGCATCTCGAGCACGATAGATGGCTCTCAACGCCGGTACGACGGGTTTGCGATCCTTGTAGGACACGAACTCCAGAGAATGCCGGATCAGGTGGACGATGCAGGTCTGGACGATCGTCTGAGGGAAGACGGTACCGTAATGGCTTCGGGAAAGCCCTTCAGGCCATCGACCACGGCGATCAGGATGTCCTGGCAGCCACGGCTTTTCAGCTCATTCATCACGCGCAACCAGAACTTTGCCCCTTCGGTCTGCTCGATCCAGAGCCCGAGGATTTCCTTTGTGCCGTCCGCCAGAACTGCGAGCGCGACATAAACGGCCTTGTTGCGAACGAAGCCTTCGTCCCGGATCTTGACCCGGATGGCATCGAAGAACACGAGGGGATAGCACAGCTCGAGCGGGCGGTTTTGCCACTCGCCAACGGCCTCCAGAACCTGGTCGGTCACCGCCGAGATCAGGTCCGGCGACACGTCGATACCGTAGATTTCTTCGAGGTGGCCCTGGATTTCCCGCACCGTCATGCCGCGCGCGTACATGGAAATGATCTTATCATCGAAATCGGGAAAGCGGCGCTGATATTTGGCGATCAGCTGCGGGTCGAACGTACCGGCCCGGTCGCGCGGGATGGTCAACGTCATCTTCGAGGTACCGGTCAGCACCGTCTTTTTCGAAGATCCATTCCGCCGATTGCCCGACGGTCCTTCGCTGCGATCGACGGCGAGATGTTCATCAAGCTCGGCGTTGAGAATACGCTCCGACAGTGCCTTCTTCAGGTCATCCAGCAAGCCGTCCTTGCCGAAAACATCGGATGGATCACGACCAGCAAGAAGTTGGTCCAGAAGTTCTTTTTCGATAGCCATGTGATGATTCGCTCCTTTTCATCATCATGGCCCACCGCACAGAATTCCTGACACTCCCGGTTCTTCCAGTCGTACAACGTCTGCCGGCTCACGCCTACCTTCTGAGCCACCGAGCGGGCACTCTCCCGCCGAGAGCACAAATCGATCACGGCCGTTCGCTTCTGTTGCTCCGATCTCGGAGTAGCGGTTGCGTTGCTGCTGAAAACTCGGCGCCTGCCATCGGGTTCATATTCGTCGATCCAAGCCGAGAGCTTTCCACGGCAAGGGTAACCAAGCGCCTTGATGGTCCATGCTATGCAACGGCCGTGGCTCAGATAGTGCTCAACGGCAATCGGCTTCTGCTCATCCGAATACCGTCGTTTGGTGCGAACATAACCTGCCGACAAGCCGGGACCGCGTTCGTACTCGCGGCACCATTGCTTGAGAGCATTCTTCGTCGGATAGCCCAACTGACGGATCGTGGCCTTCACGCGTCTGCCAAGCTTGATGTAGAGCTGCACAGCTCTCATGCGGTCTTCGTACGAATACATGAACTATCTCCTGTTAGTCCAAGAATTCGTCCGCACCTCCAGGGGGTCAATTCTTCGATTCGCTTGACACCGGTTGACGCATAATCCCGGACCGGGCGACGTGCCCCCTTCGCTCCGCGTCCATTACAGACGTTTCATCACTACTACGGGTCACTCCGCCCCTGACATGGGCTTCGGTATTCTCCCTCATGGTTTGGGCCACTTGCGGATTTCCCTTGGCATCCCATGCCAGGTTCCCTTGTTCCGTGCTGAAGCCTGTGGCGAGATCATGCCGCCTATACACCGGCTGCCGCATGGCCCGTAAACAGGTGCCGTCCATGCTCTTCCGGGCGCCACTAACCCACGCCCGTTTTGACAGCGTCTGAACCCATTTCGATATGTCGTCAGCGGTTCGCTTTCGCTCATCTTCTCGTCACACACCTGACGGCGTCGCGCGCCGCCTTTTCTCCATCGCTCACCACCACGCCTCTTGAGCGCAGCAGCATGGAGTGGTTTGAAGCCAGCCCCTGCAGGTCGGCTCCGGGAGGCCCACTCCCATCTTCAACACAGTTGCGCCGGCACACACACAACGCCGGCTCAAGGCACACGCCAATACGGATTCTCCACCCAGCGCTCGACCGTCTCCTCGTCACACAAGTCGTGGACATGCTTCAGGTAATGCAGCCCGACCATCAGCCGCGTCGGCTTGGCGGGGCGGCCGACCGGCCGATAGAACCCTCCGAACGCCTCGTCAAATCGTGCCCATGGGATCACGCCAGACAATCGCACCAGCGCGTGGCGCGGGTTGATGATCGCGTGTTGGTTTCCGCGCGGAACTGAGCCGGTTTTTCCACCGAGAAGTGAGCCACCTCTGAGTATGGTTTTCTGATCAGGGTTTGGTCAAGGGATTGGCTTTTTCTCCTCTCTTCTGGGCCGCAGCGGCCGAGCTGGCTTTGAAGCGGAAGCTGTCGTTGCCGGTTTCCAGGATGTGACAACGATGGGTCAGACGATCGAGGAGAGCGGTCGTCATCTTGGCGTCGCCGAAGACCGTGGCCCATTCGCTGAAGCTGAGGTTGGTGGTGATCACCACGCTGGTCCGCTCGTAGAGCTTGCTCAGCAGGTGGAAGAGTAATGCGCCGCCGGAGGCGCTGAACGGCAGGTATCCCAACTCGTCCAGGATCAGCACGTCGAGCCTGACCAACGTCTCTGCGATCTGGCCCGCCTTGCCCTTGGCCTTTTCCTGCTCGAGCGCGTTGACCAATTCGATGGTCGAGAAGAAGCGGACCTTTCGGCGATGATGCTCGATCGCCTGAATGCCGAGTGCTGTCGCGACATGTGTTTTGCCTGTGCCCGGCCCGCCGACGAGCACGATATTCTGCGCTCCGTCCATGAACTCGCATCGGTGCAACTGGCGCACGGTCGCTTCGTTGATCTCGCTGGCGGCGAAGTCGAAGCCGGAGAGGTCCTTGTAGGCCGGGAAGCGGGCAGCCTTCATGTGATAGGCGATGGATCGAACCTCGCGCTCGGCCATTTCGGCTTTCAGCAACTGGGACAGGACCGGCACGGCCGCGTTGAAGGCCGGAGCCCCTTGCTCGATCAGGTCCGTGACGGCCTGGGCCATGCCATACATCTTCAGGCTGCGCAGCATGATGACGACGGTCGCGCTGGCAGGATCATGACGCATGGCGACCTCCTACGATCCGGACGCGCAAGCCGTCGTAGCGTTCGACATTGGCCTTGGGTTCACGCAGCAAGGTCAGCGCCTGTGGCGTATCGATGTCCGGGCCGTCGGTCGTCTTGCCGTCGATCAGCCGGTGCAGAAGATTCAGCACGTGCGTCTTGGTCGCCACGCCCGCATCCAGAGCCAGTTCCACAGCCCTGACGACGACCTGTTCGTCGTGATGAAGCACAAGCGCGAGGATATCGACCATCTCACGGTCACCGCCAGGGCGGCGAAGCATCTGGTCCTGGAATTGCCGAAAGGCCAACGGCAATTCCAGGAAGGGCGCACCATTGCGCAAGGCACCGGGCTTGCGCTGGATGACCGCAAGGTAATGCCGCCAGTCGTAAATCGTTCGCGGCGGTTTGTCGTGGCTGCGCTCAATGACCCGCGCATGTTCGCATAGGATATTGCCCTCGGCCACAACGACCAGCCGCTCAGGGTAAATCCGCAGGCTGACGGGCCGGTTCGCAAAGGATGCAGGCACACTGTAGCGGTTCCGTTCGAAGGTAATGAGGCATGTCGGTGAGACGCGTTTGCTTTGCTCGACGAAGCCGTCAAAAGCGCTAGGCAACGCCATCAACGCGGCCTGCTCTGCGACCCAAATGTCGGCGATCGTGCCAGGCAAGGTGCCGTGCGATGTCTCCCGCCACAGGTTCTGGCAATGCTGTTCCAGCCAGGCATTCAATGCCGCCAAATCTGGGAAGTCCGGCATCTGTTGCCACAGCCGTGGACGGGCATCCTGGACGTTCTTCTCGACCGGACCCTTCTCCCAGCCTGCCGCCGGATTGCAGAACTCGGGTTCGAAGACGTAGTGGTTCGTCATCGCCAGGAAGCGGATGTTGACCTGCCGCTCCTTGCCCCGTCCCACGCGATCGACCGCCGTCTTCATGTTGTCATAGATGCCGCGACCAGGCACGCCGCCGAACACCCGGAAGCCGTGCCAGTGGGCATCGAACAGCATCTCATGCGTCTGCAGTAAGTAGGCTCTGAGCAGAAAAGCACGGCTGTGCGACAGCTTGATGTGCGCGACCTGAAGCTTCACGCGCTCTCCGCCTATGACGGCATAGTCCTCGCTCCAATCGAACTGGAATGCCTCACCTGGGCGGAAAGACAGCGGAACGAATATGCCGCGGCCCGTCGTCTGCTGCTCACGCTGCCGATCAGCCCGCCAATCACGGGCGAAAGCGGCCACCCGGCCATAAGAGCCGGCAAAGCCAAGAGCCACCAGATCGGCGTGAACCTGCTTCAACGTTCGACGCTGCTTGCGCGACTTCCCGGCCTCGGTCTTCAGCCAGCCGGCCAGTTTATCGGCAAAAGGATCGAGCTTGCTTGGTCGCTCTGGTATCGCGAACTTCGGTTCGATCGTGCCAGCGCTCAAGTACTTCGCGATCGTGTTGCGCGACAATCCGGTTCGTCGGCTGATCTCGCGAACCGACAGCTTCTCGCGCAGTGCCATCCGACGGATGATGTTTAAAAGTCCCATGTGGATCACTCCGTTGCCCCCGTCGCTCACCGCGTTGAGGGGAAGGTTCACATGGCTCAATTCTCAATGGAAATTATGCGCCTAACCGGCTCAGTTCCGCGCGGAAACCAACCGATCGCGTCCAGACGGTCGCGAAAAAGATCATTTCTACCGGAAGAGGGACGAGTTGGCCGCATACCAAAAACACCAGAAATCAGCTACATCACCGACGATTTCCGGCAGTTTCCAATACTTCAAAACAGATGGGAATCCCCTAATTCCAGGGCGTTGGGAGGTTTTTCAGCGCCGACTAGAAAGGGTCCGTTGTGGGTCAAACGTTCCCCAACGAACTGCGGGTTAAAATCAAAATCCGACAAGTTAAAAGCCGAGTTTGAGGTCAGGGGGTGGCCGTCCCGCAGCTCTTGCGGCTGTTCTGCCATTCTACTGTGCTTTCCCGTGGCGGCCTCGTGTCTGACAAAGTGCGAATTTGTCCAACAAGGTACCGGCCCTCTTGGATATCAAGTGCGGTTCCTGCATTCGAGATTGACCTGAGGGAATGTACAAAAGGCGTTGAGGAGATTGATCACCACGTAACTCCCTTTAGCTGACTCTGACGGCCAACGGCTGCCGTACGTCCCTCTGCTCTTCCTCGGATTCATGTTTCTCGCGCCTGCCGGCGAGGTTGTTGGTCACGGGCCATCTCTGAGATTGTCACCACCAGTGTTTCCGCCACAGCGGCTCGCTGACGCGTGTTTGATGGCGCATATGCAGTCTTGGTCGCCTGGGACGAGGTTTCTCGTCTGTAGGGCCTCGAGTCAATCTATAAAACACGCGCATAATAGATCAGTTTCTGATACGTATTTATCTGTACACCTCATCTGAAGACGAGGGCCCTAACAGTGAAATGGAAGGTTCCACCGGTGCCTCCCCTCCCCTCCCGAAAGTTCCGAACGTCTCCGCGGCGCCTACGACCAGTCGTTGGAATCTGCTGCTCACGTGACGATTGGCTATCAGGTCAGTGGAGGCGTCAGGTGCTATTCGTCCGCATCAATCGATGAAAACAGGTTATCGATGCCGCGATGCCCTTCGATGATGTTGACCACCTTGAAACGTTCGACGACATAACGGAAAAAATAACGTATCCTTGGAGCGTACTTAGGCACTCCCCATTCTTGGCCCGGAACTCGTCCGCATCAGCGTCATGAGCATTGGTTCGAGCGAAAATTCGCCGCGCTCAGCCTTGCGCGTCAAATCCGGCAGATAGCCCCGGGCCGAATTGATGTGCCCTGCCCTTTCGAGAATACATGCCATGACGGCTGCGGCATTCTCCGCCCTGAGAATGCTGCAGGCATCATCGTAAGCACTTGGAGGGTCGCCGAGTATCTTTCGAACCACGACGGCTGCCGACAGCAAGTCGCACCAGGTCTTGATCGCACCGTTTGGCCCGTAGTCGACGATCTGCGGGCAGGCTTGGAGCACCATGCCCAAAACGCCTATAATGGCTCCCGCATCGGCCGAATCTCTGGGCTCGAGTTCGCCCCTGCTCTTTTCGAGAGATTGGTTCAAGTTTATGGATGGATTGGGCAATTGAATTCTTGACGTGGCATCCGTTTTGGACAGCATTGCTATCCATGCTTTCGGAATTTTCCCGAGTTTCCAGCCGGTTGATGATCTCGTCACGCAACATTTGCTTTTCGTCGAGGATCGATTCGATATCTGCGACCGTCGGGGTGCGTGGAGTACGTCCGCTCTGCTCGACAAACTTCCCTTCGATGCGTCCCCAATCGCCGGCAGCCCCCTGTCCGATCGTTGCACTTAATAGGTTTCGAACGTCGCGTCGGCAGATCGACAGGGCTTCTTTCACTGCGCGAAAACGCCTGCGTTCGGTAGCCGACGGGCCGCATGCTCCAGTGACCGTTCGCCGTCGGCTAACGAGTTTGTCGCGCCTCACTCGTAGGCTCGGTCCGAGGGGCGGCTTTGATGGCAAGGCACTCAGTGCTGCGCGACATCGCACTTGACTACTCAGCGACATCGCTGGTGACGCGCGGGGCCGACCGGAGGATGGGCGTAGCCCGTCCGTAGGTTGGCCCCGCGCGGCGCGGATTTTTCCGCGCCTTCGGCCGCGACGATTGCCTTAAGTCCTGGATCTTCAACTGCGAGGAAGAGGACCTGGATGCCAGGCAAACCGATCACGGATCAGCAAGCGAGACTGTATATGAGATTGAACAAAAAACATCCTCGGGAAACCGCCGCGGCGATGTCTGGCTTTAGCGCCAGCACCGCCTTTCGGCTCGACAAAGACCCGCGCCTTCCCTCCGAGAAAAAGGCGCAACGCGGCCACGGCTGCGGCCTGCCCGATCCTTTCACCGATCTCTGGGAAAGCGAGGTGGTTCCGCTTCTCGAGCGCGCGCCGAACTTGCGTCCGGTGACCATTCTGCGTGACCTTTGCCTGCGCTACCCCGAGCGCGAGCTGACAGCGGCACGGCGCACTCTTGAGCGGCGCGTGCGGGAATGGAAAGCCGCCCATGGGCCGCAACAGGAAGTGATCTTCCGCCAGAACCATCCACCCGGTCGCCAGGGCATGTCGGACTTTACCGACTGCCGGTCGCTGGGCGTGACCATTGCCGGCGTGCCACTTGACCATCGGCTGTACCACTTCGTTCTGGTTTACAGCGGCTGGGAACACGGTGAAGTCGTTCTGGGCGGCGAGAGTTTTACTGCTCTGGCCAGCGGCCTGCAGAACGCATTGTGGAGCCTGGGTGCTTGTCCGATTGAGCACCGCAGCGATTCGTTGTCGGCGGCTTTCACCAACCGTGCCGACGAGACGCAAGAGGACCTGACCCGGCGTTACGAGGCACTTTGCGCCCATTACCAGATGACGCCGACCCGCAACAACCGCGGCGTCGCCCACGAAAACGGCAGCATTGAAAGCCGCAATGGTCATTTGAAGGACAGGCTCGAACAAGCGTTGCTGTTGCGCGGCTCGGCCGACTTCGCCACGCTCGACGACTACCGCCGCTTCGTCGCCGAGCAGATCAGCAGGCATAATGCCTTGCGCCGACAGGAACTGGCCGTCGAGATGGATCATCTCAGGGCGTTACCGCAACGCAAGACCACCGATTACGATGATGCCGTCGTTGTGGTGACGTCGTCTGGCGGCTTCACCTTGCGCAGGGTCTTCTATACCGCCCCCTCCACCTATATCGGCCACCGCCTGCGGGTCCGGCTCTACGACGATCGCCTGGAATGTTATCTCGCATCCAGCCATGCCTTTACCCTGCCGCGCGGACGTCCACCGTCCAGTGGCAAGAGCGGCCAACACGCACATGTCGTCGATTACCGCCATGTCATTCACAGCCTTCGCCGTAAGCCGCAAGCGCTGGCCAATCTCGTTTACCGCGACCAGTTGTTTCCCCGTGCCGCCTTTGCCCGGACCTGGCAGGCCATGAACAAGAGGCTCGATCAGCGCACCGCCTGCAAAACCATGGTCGGCCTTCTCTGGCTTGCCCATTCCTGCGCATGCGAAGCCGAACTCGCATTGGCATTGGAGATGATCCTCGACGCAAGGAAGCTGCCCGATCTGGCCGCCTTGCAATCCCGCTTCGATGTCGCCGGCAATAGCGTCCCCGACATCGAGGTCGTGCTGCCCACAGCAGCCGACTATGACCGCCTTCTCACAGCAGGAGCAATGCAATGAACACCTCATCCGTCGATGTCGCAAAACTGCCGCTCATGCTGGCGAACTTGCGGCTTCCCACCTTCGCACGCCTCTGGTCTGAACTCACTCAACGGGCCGACCGCGAAGGCTGGCCGGCCGCACGGCTGTTGGCCACGCTTTGCGAATTGGAGATGGCCGAGCGCGTGCAACGGCGCATCCAGCGTCATCTCGCCGAGGCCCGGCTACCAGCCGGAAAAACCCTCGACAGCTTCGACTTCGCAGCCGTTCCCATGATCTCAAAGGCTCATGTCATGGCGCTGGCAGCAGGCGATGCCTGGCTCGCCAAAGGCGGCACGATCCTTATGTTTGGACCGCCAGGATCAGGCAAGACCCACTTGAGTGCGGCCCTCGGTGCTGCTCTCGTCGAAAAAGGCTTGCGGGTTTTGTTCACGAGAACCATCGATCTCGTTCAAAAACTCCAGACGGCCCGGCAGGAACTCGCATTGACAGCCGCCATCGACAAGCTCGACAAATTCGATCTGCTCATCCTTGATGACCTGTCCTACGTTCACAAGGACCAAGCCGAGACCAGTGTGCTGTTCGAGCTCATTGCCGCCAGGT
Source organism: Ensifer sp. SL37 (assembly GCF_026672675.1). Classification (NCBI taxonomy): domain Bacteria; kingdom Pseudomonadati; phylum Pseudomonadota; class Alphaproteobacteria; order Hyphomicrobiales; family Rhizobiaceae; genus Ensifer; species Ensifer sp. SL37. The sequence continues at coordinate 253,859 of NZ_JAPPRN010000002.1, forward strand.
ACGAACGGCGATCCATCATGATTACAGCAAACCGGCCATTTGGAGCCTGGGATAGCCTCTTTCCCGACAAAGCCATGACCATCGCCGCCATCGACAGGCTCGTGCACCATGCAACCATCTTCGAGATGAATGTCGAAAGCTTCCGACGCCGAACAGCCACAGAGCAACGGCACTCAGCGACAGTGGCCACCAGCGCCAGCGACATCGATCAGCGACATCGCTCTTGATCAAAAGAAACGGATCAGTCACTACCTAAATGTGGCCGTAGAATCAGTCACCAGCGATGTCGCTCGCTATGTCATCTGCGATGTCGCGCTATAACTCAGGCCGACCGGTGGTGATGTTGAGACGTGGGAAGCTGAGATCAAGGCGGTACTGTGTTTCGCTCTTGACCAATGGGGATACACCAGTCTGCGACCTTTGGTCGGCCAGGCTCGACCCAACACTGTTTTCTGTGCATGGACCGCGATCAGGCTACCTGACCGAGGCGGCCAACCGTGGCACAACTTCGTCGGAAGCGTGCAGTTTTCGCCGCACAAATCGGCGACGCACGCGGCCCGTTCTACAACGATGCGGAGCGAGGACCAGGACGAGCGGCGCGTTTGGTCAACTGGTATTGCTTAGCAAGCGTTAATCCAGCAATCGCCAGGTTCGACCGAGGGCGGTCGTGTTGCAGCAGCTTGTCGATCGCAGATGAAAGAGAACAATGAGGCAGGGTCTTCGGCGGAAGGACTGCCTGACTTGTTCAATGAACGGGCACGATTGCCAGCCCCCCTTCCTCGAAGAAGGGGAACTGTGTTTTGTTGGAAGGCTTATCTATTCTGGATACTTGAACGCAGATTACTCTGGGTAGATGAGGCATACCTGTGCGTTGCCAGATTCAATGCAGACCTCTTCCCCAGCGAGCGCAACATTGGCGGCGGCAGCCGAAATTGTGAAGAAGGCGGTAGTCAAAAGGAGAAACTTTTTCATACTTCATTTTCCTCTTCTAGCAGAGTTTTGTGTGATGACACGCGAAAGCGAAGCCAAATGCTTATGCCTTGGCCTCATCTCCCGCGAGTTCTTTCTAGATCGGCAGTGCGCGTCAGATTGATTGAAATTTATCAGTTTGGAAAAAATACCAAATGGTCCTTTTTAGACACCAAGATGACGAGGAACGCATCGTCTGGCCCGTGCAGGCGTTTGCGCGCTGGATCAACGAAGCTGTGTTTCGCAGGATTGACCAGGGGGAAAACCAATTAGCGGGCGCCTACACCACAACCGATCAGCCTGTCCCTCTAACGCCATCTATGCCGAGCGCTTTTGCCTGATCGCGGCGAATTGCCACCGTTAGCGCTGAGCTGGTATAGCTTTGCATCGCGATCGAAAGGTCGAACGTAAGTTTGCGGCTGATACAACAATTGCGTCGGATGATAGGGGCGATGGAGGGCTCGTTCGCGTGTCAGAGTTTCGGAACCGTCAGAATTGCTGGTTCACGCCTGCAACATGGGGCGGGAAGGCATCGTCTGTGAACATCAGGGCTGTGCCTTTCGACGCGGGGGCATAGGCAACTGGATCAGTCCAAATGCGTCCAGCGCGAGGTGTTCACGGTGGTTGGCTACGCGATGGCATGCCCGGCTGGTTTCGGCGCGATGCTGCTCACAACCCTTCGGGACTCCAAACCGATTTATCCTGGCGGCGTCGGAGCAGGCTTCCATGAGCCGACGTGGTGCAGCTGCGAGCGAAGATAGACGATTTGATTTTGTAATAAAGGCGGCCAGTAGTGCCCTATTCGGCAACTTGGGAACGTGTAGATTCAGCCAGCATTGATGACTTAGATTGAGTGCTGGGCTTCGGGGACAGATGTAGGGGCCCGGCATCCATCCTAATGGGCTCTGCGCGAGTTGTAAGACTGATGTGTCGGCATGCGCAGCGAACCTAGGGGCAACGCACTTTCGTCAGCATCTGACTTCCAGGAAGGCTGGACCCAATGCTCCACGTCACGCACTTTTATCCGTGTGTTGGGAGCTCCCAATTAAGTTCATGACTACATGCTATTTCGTACGTTGGGAAATGGGGCTATCAAACGGGCTGCGGGTAACGGCAGTCTGTTGGGAGCTCCCAACAGACACCATTCAGATTGCTCGTTTCCACAATAAGAAACGCATTGGCGCTTAACCGCTATAAGAGGCGGCCAAGCGGAACCTGAAGAGAACATCAGGAGACGTTCAAGCCTCTGCTTGCTAGATAAGGGTTATCGGATCTGGGTGGAGGCATCCAACTTCGATGCCGTGAACAAAGTGGAGAGGCCCATACTTGAGTCCGCACCCAGTGAGTATGCTCGCTCCCGAAACATCCTCGACGTATAACACGATCACCGAAACCGAATTGCGCCGCATGAAGAAGGGCGCCATCTTCATCAACAACTCTCGCGGCACGGTGGTCGATCTCGATGCGCTTGCGAAAGTCCTGAACGACGGGCATCTGGCGGGTGCCGCGGTGGACGTGTTTCCCAAGGAGCCGGCATCGGACAACGAGCCTTTTGAGACGCCGTTGCAAGGCCTGAGCAATGTCATTCTGACGCCGCATATCGGCGGCTCCCCCGAGGAAGCCCAAGAGCGCATCGGCGGCGAGGTTTCAAGGAAGCTCGTCGAGTATTCCGACATCGGTTCAACGATGGGCTCAACTTTCCGCAAGTACAATTGCCCGAGCGCCCGAACGGCACGCATTTCATTCACGTGCATGAAAACCGCCCCGGAATGCTCATCCAGCTCAACGAGATCTTCGCGTCACGCGGGCTGAACATCGTCGCAGAGTCTCTCTACCGCCTGCGTGACGGACTTGTGTCGAGACTGCTGCATCGCTTCAGGCAGTGGTATGCTTCGATTGGTCGCCTCGGTGAGATAGACTGACCGCAGCCCATATGCCGAAAGCAGCGTTGGGTCGAGCTCCGGCCTGCCTGCGACGGCTTTTCAGGATGAGGTTGACCGGCTGCGGTGTGAGCGCGCGCCGATCGATGGCCCCACTGGTCGATGCGACGGAAGACTGGGCCTTCGTTTACACCAGCTTGATCGAGCCGCTGCTTCAGTGCGGCAACGGGCCGGCCGATCAGCAGCACATGTTCGTCATCGTTGTGCACGGTTGTCTTGGTGCGGCCGAGGCGAATCGAAAAGCAGGGGAGGGGACCCGGGATCCACCGGATCGGCCTGCACGGGATCATCGTCGCTGAGATCCTCGACACGCAGCGCCGCCATTTCCGACCTGCGTCGTCCGCCGGATGCAAATGCCGTCAGAAGCAGTGCCCGATCGCGAAGATCGACAGGGCGCTCGCCGGCGCAGGCCTGCAGCAGCTTTGGCAGCACATCGCCCCCTCTTTCGTTGCCGCGCTCGCGCACTGGCCCGAACGGCGAGACGCAGCGCCGATTTCAGCGAAGGGCCGTTGAAGGATCCGCTGAGGCCGCGCACCGGATCAGGATCGACCAACTTGTAAGGCGGCGCCGAACGGTCTCGGGCGCATGCGGCCCGTCGGCGCGCGGGAGCTGCTGGCCCAGCAGGCCAACTTCAACCTCTGCCGGGATGCCATGGGACCGATCTTCTGCTCGCTTGGCAGGATCCCACAGGTGATCGGCGACAAATTTCAGCAGCAGGCTCTCCGGCGCCGGCCAGGGGAGGGGCGCTGGTGGCGAGGCGGCACCACGCCTCGAGATAGCCGAGGTCAGAGGCAAGCGCCCTCAGCGTGTTGTCGTCGCTCGCCAGATGCTTGAGCGTTGCGACGTCTCCGTCGGTCAGCAGGAGAGCAAGCTGGTCGCGGCGATGAAAGGGCAGAATGGCCTCGAGCGCCTCGAGTTCGTCGGGAACCAGGCGGAGGCCGTAAAGAATTTCTGCCTCGGTGACCGTGGTTGGGCTGATCTGCAAGCCAACCAATGACGGTGGGCTCCGGCATAGGTAGGAGCAACTCGGAGATGATGTTTGTCAAGAACGATCATAGCGTGGAGAAATCCGGAGCGTCACGGATCGGCTCACGCGCGGGAATTTCCAGCTCGACGCCGCCGAGCGGCTGCAATCGCGCGCGGATCGCTCCGGCGCGATTTCCTGCCGCTGTTTCTTGCTGCGCCAACACCATTTTAAAATGTCACATGCCTCGAATTCAATCGACCGGCCATGGGTCGCAGCGCGGACTCGTAGCCTTTCTTTCAATAGCCAAAATTGAACTTCGACGGAGCAGAAGCGAGGCGGAATCGGGAGACGGCCCCGTCCCGAGGGACCGCGCGGCTTGGGGCTTGGGTACAGATTTAGGTCGTCGGTTTCCAAGGTCACCGGATCGGAATTTACTGTTCATTAAGGAATTGGCACCGGTGAAGATCGGCGGACTCTACCAGGTTCGGCGAATTTTTATCGCCTTGCTGTCGTCGGTCTGCAACGATCAACGGTCACCCTCCTGATCCGGGAATGCGCATCGCGCCTGAGCCAGGAACGAGAATGTGTTCGATGACCGACAGACCGGATAAGCTTGCCGTGAGTGACCCGACCTGGCAGAGGGCTGTGGCACGCGAGGCCTCATACGGCCTTTGATCTTGGCAACGCGCATATTTCGGGGAGATATCGCTTCTCCCTGCCGACAGCTCGGATTGAAGCACATGACAGTCTCGGAGAATCTGGTCGTGTACCGCGCTGATGGTTAGACGTTCGCGAGCGGAAAAGATTGCCTCGATCGCAAGCCTGACCACGTCTTCTTGATTGGCCGAGAACGAGCCCATCGAGATAGAGTTTCTCGCGTGCTTTGGAGACGGCCTTGATCGCTTCCGGTCGTCGTTCTTGCAGACCGGGGTTTCCAGGAAGCTGCTGCGCGCCTTCGCCGCCTTGATGCCGGCTTTGGTGCGTTCCGCGATCAGCGCTCGCTCGAGCTGCGCGACCGCACCGAGAACTTGAAGGGAAAACATGCCCTGCGGGGTCGAGGTATCGATGGGATCGCGGATCGACCGGAATGCACGCCTCAAGGTCCTCGATCACCGACAAGAGATGACTCACGGATCTAGCCAGCCGATCGTGTGAACGGTCGTTGAGAAGTGCGGCTATTCGCTGCCGAGAGTTCCACAGAGGTTTTTCGGCAGTGACTTGCTTGTTCTGAAGCGGATGGGATTGGCTGGCCCCTATGCTTGCCTGCGCGCAGGCAAGCATAGGGGCCAGTGCGTCGAGAAGTATACCAAACGGCTTTTGGGTGAAGGGGTGAGGACTGGTGCAGCCGCAGCGCGTGCCGTAATCTTTGCGTCGATTGATGAAGGCAGGCACAGCGCCGAACGAACGGCTAATTCTACCCGGCGCCGCGCCCTACACCGTGCGGAACACGAATGCCGGGTTATTATGGCGCAGACGGAGCCTCGCGTCCATGTCATGACAGCTGCCGAAGGGCGGATGAACATGATACCGGACGCTTCTTTCTCTGCGAACGTTGTCGGACGCAGGTGCTGATCTGCCGATGTTGTGACCGCGGGCAGATTTATTGCGCCGGAGGCTGCGCTCGTGTTGCCCGTGCCGCGCGCCGTCGGGATGTCGCCAGGCGTTATCAGACGAGCCGGAACGGCCGCTTCGCTCATGCAGCCCGCAGCCGCCGATATCGGGCCCGGCACAAAATAGTGACGCACCATGGTTCACTCACCAGCGATGCCGATGTTGATGTAATGGCGGCTTCGGTGACGACACCGAACAAGGCGTCCGACACTGCTGATACGCCGTCCTTGACCGAGCCTGCGATCCCTGAAGGATTGCCGACCGGCGTTCTGGGGCATCATTGTCACTGGTGTGGCCGCTGCTGCTCGCCGTTTGTCCGCCGTGAGCCCCTGCGTCGTCGCCGAGCCATCCCGATGTCCCTATCCAGAGGATGACGATGGCCATATCTGCCGAACTGCAGGCTCAGATCCTGCGCTACCACCATGTCGAGAAGTGGCGGGCCAACACCATTGCCCACCAACTCGGCGTCCACCATCATACCGTTCAATGCGTGCTGGCCCGTTCCGGGCTGGTGCCGCATGGGCCGCGAACTCGGCCAAGCCAGATCGACGCCTATCTGCCGTTCATTCTGGAGACCCTTGAGGCATTCCCCACCCTGACGGCAGCCAGACTCCACGCAATGGTCTGCGAGCGGGGATATCGTGGCGACGGCGGTCACTTCCGCCATATGATCGCCCGCCACCGACCGCGCCAGAAGGCCGAGGCCTATCTGCGCCTGCGCACCCTTCCTGGAGAGCAGGCCCAGGCCGACTGGGGCCACTTTGGACAGATGCAGATCGGTAGGGCACGTCGTCCCCTCATGGCCTTCGTCATCGTGCTGAGCCAGTCCCGCCGGATCTTCCTGCGCTTCTTCCTCGATGCCAGGATGGAAGCGTTTCTGTCCGGTCACGCCGAAGCCTTCGACAGATGGGGCGGGGTTCCCAAGGTCGTGCTCTACGACAATCTGAAGAGTGCCGTGCTCGAGCGTCATGGCGATGCCATCCGCTTCAACCCCACTCTGCTCGCCTTTGCCGCCCATTATCGATACGATCCCCGTCCGGTCGCTGTCGCGCGGGGGAATGAGAAAGGCCGCGTCGAGCGCGCTATTCGCTATATCCGCGACAACTTCTTTGCCGCCCGCAGCTTCAAGGATCTCGATGATCTCAACGCCCAGGCCGATGCCTGGTGCGAGGGCGTTGCCGCCGACAGACTGTGCCCCGGTCTCGATATGACCGTCAGGCAGGCCTTCGCCCTCGAACAGCCCTACCTTTTGCCATTGCCAGACACCTCCTTTGAATGGCCGGCCCAGATCGCTGTTTCCATCGGCAAGACCCCTTACGCCCGCTTCGATCTGAACGACTATTCCGTCCCGCACGCCTACGTCCGGTGCAGCTTGAGCATCGTGGCCACGCAGAAGGAAGTCCGCGTCCTCGATGGTGCGAAGGTCGTTGCCTGTCACGTTCGCAGCTATGACAAGGGTGCTCAGGTGGAGGATGCCGCCCACATCAAGGCTTTGGTTGACGAGAAGCGTGCCGCCCGACGACACAGCGCCACCGATCGGCTGGCTGCCGCCGTTCCCGCCAGCACCGCGCTTCTTGAGCGCGCGGCACAGAACGGTCATTCCCTGCATTCCGCCATCATCGGCCTGAACCGGCTGCTTCAGCACTACGGAGCCCGCGAACTGCAAGCGGGAATCCTGGAGGTCCTGGCGCTCGAAGGGCCATCGCCCCATCCCAATGCCGTCCAGCTGATCCTGGAGCGCCGACGGGAACGGCGGCGCCAACCGCCGTTGCTGCACGTCGCGCTGCCCCGGCATGTCCAGGACAAGGACAGTCCTGTCCGGCCCGCTCGTCTCGACCTCTACGACCAGCTCAAGGAAACCTCAGATGACAAGTCATGATCAAAGCGATGCCCTCAATCGCGCCGCCCGGTTGCACCTGCACGGTCTTGTCGCTCACTGGCAGGACGCGCTTGAAGGCGGGTGGGCGCTGACACTTCTCGACTGGGAGGAGAACGAACGCGCCAGGCGTAGTCTGGAACGACGGCTGAAGGATGCCAGGATCGGACGCTTCAAGCCGCTCTGCGACTTCGATTGGTCCTTTCCGACACGATGCGACCGGCAGTCCATCGAAGCGCTCATGCGTCTCGACTTCATCCGTGACGCCGCCAATGCCGTCTTCATCGGCCCCAACGAAGTCGGCAAGTCAACACTTGCCCGCAACATCGCCCATCATGCCGTCCTCAACGGCCACACCGCCCTGTTTACCAGCGCCGGCCAACTGCTGGGCGAACTGGCTGCCATCGACAGCGCTTCCGCGCTCCGCCGGCGCCTGGCCCATTACATCGCTCCAGCCCTCCTCGTCATCGATGAGGTCGGATATCTCTCCTACACCAACCGGCATGCCGACCTGCTCTTCGAGCTGATCAGCCGACGCTACGAGGCAAAGAGCACCATCGTCACGACCAATCGCAATTTTGCCGACTGGCACGAGGTCTTTCCCAACGCCGCCTGCGTCGTGTCGATGGTCGATCGTCTCGTCCACAATGCCGAAGTCATTGCCATCGAGGGCCAATCCTACCGGCTCAAAGAGGCCACCGAACGATCGGAACTGCGCACCGAGCAGAGAAGGGCGCAAAGGCCATGACAAAAGCCCCCGCGAAACCTGGGTTGCCGCTCTCCTTGTCCGTCGAGATCCCGACAACCTGGACACCGGAACAGGCCCTGGCCGTCTTCGAACTGCTGACCGAAATCCGCGACAGGGTCTGGCACCAATACAACGTCCAGATCCAGACCGAGCTCCAAAACCAGCGCCTGCCAAACAAATGATCTGACAGCCCACCGAAAGCACGCTGCCTTATTCCGATTTCTCGGCAGCGAATAACCGCAGTTTTAGGCGACCGCTAACAGATCGAGGGGGACGACCACGAGGACGTAGCCGATCAGCCGCTTTGGAGGCTGTTGGACGTTAACTGTTTGTCGCTTCGCCATCGCGCTTCTCTCGGCTCGTTCCGTGGCGGTTTGTACAGATAAAGAATGCGTGAGAAATTTACCAGTTGCAAGCGTGTTTTAGATGTTGAGCAGAGCTCCGCCAGTATCAAATCATGGCCCGCGACGAGTGACTGCCTCCATACAGGCAAACGCGCGTCAGCGGGCTTCAGTGGCGGAAATGGCGTAAAAGCAGCGGTTTTGGAGATGGCAGCGGGAAGCATGAGCCTGCACCAGGCGCGCGAAACTCAATTCCGAACAAGGGCAGGGGCCCTGTGCGCCGCGGGCGGCCGTCGAGTTCTGTCTCAGGGAGTTCGGCTTTCCCGACTGAAACCGCGATGGGAGCCCGCAAAACTTCCCCTGATGAAAGAAGAAACTGACGTTCCAGTGGCGCAAGTTGGGCGGCGTCATATTTGAAGGCAGGCCAGCCTTGCTGCGTCCAGTTCCACATCATGAGTTATAGGTTTCCTTTCTATAACTCATTTTCGGCGGAGAACCTGAGCTATAGCAACTGCATCTATAGCTCATTCCCATCGCTAGATGACCAATCGTGCCGCCCGACCCAGCTTGCGCTCCGCATCGTTGTAGTAACGGGCGGCTTGTGTCACGGACTTGTGCAATGATTGTTGCATGGCCTCGGGAAGGGGAATACCCCGGTTGGCAGCTTCCGTAAGATAGCCCGACCGCAACCAATGCGCCGAAAACGACGTGGGATCGAGCCCCGCCTGTTTGCAGCGGCCCTTAAGGATCAAGTTAACCGACTGTGGCGTGAGCGCTCGCCTGTCAATGTTTCCCCATTGGTCAATGCGGCGAAACACAGCGCCCTCCTTGATCTCGGCTTCCTCAAGCCAGCGCCGCAACGCCAGCACCGGCCGGCCGATGAGGATAACATGTTCGTTGTCGTCACTTGTCGTCGTCTTCGTGCGGCCGAGGCGGATCGACAAGCAGGGGAGGGGAGGAGAGGTGGTATCGGCTGGATCCGCTCGCACTGGTTCTTCGTCAACCAGGTCGTCGACGCGCAAGGCCGCGATTTCAGACCGGCGCCTGCCCCCAGAGGCGAAGGCCATCAGAAGCAGCGCCCGATCGCGCAGGTCGACCGTGCGCTCGCCGGCGCAGACCGAGAGCAGCTTCGCCAGGACATCGCCGGTCACCGCCTTTTTGCTCTTTCGTTGACGCGGCCGGCCGCTCGCACGAACCGCAAGTCGCAGCGCCGATTTGAGCGACGGCCCATCGAAGGCTCCGGTCAGGCCGCGCCAACGGGTCAATATTGACCAGCTCGTCAGCCAACGGCGAACGGTACTTCGAGAATGCGGCCCTTCGGCGCGCAGCAGCCTCTGCGAACGCAAGCCAGCTTCCACCTCCACCGGCGTGCAATGGTTTGGATCTTCCGCGCGTTTTTCCGGATCCCAAAGATGGTGGGCAACGAACTTCAGGAGCAGGCTCTCGGGCGCCGGCCAGGCGAGGGGGCTGCCCGTGGCGAGCTGGCACCAAGCCTCCAGATAGCCGAGATCAGAGGCAAGCGCCCTGAGCGTGTTGTCGCCCATGCCTTCGCTGGCAAGATACTTGAGCGTCGCGACGTCTTCGTCGGTGAGAAGGGCGGCGAGCAGATCGCGCCGATCGAAGGGTAGGATGGCATCGAGCGCGTCGAGTTCCTCGGCGCGCCGCTCTGTTTTCGACGCTGTAGGATCAATGCTCATGCTCGAAGGGCCCCAGCACCTGGATTCGCTCGGCACGGGCTGCCCCGGCGAGTTTGCGGTCAAGGGTGGCAAGCGGCCGGGATTGACGGACTGCAACATCGAGATAGGCGGCATCATAGGCGCTCAGGCCGTGCGCGCTTGCTAGTTCCAGCACTGATCCGTCCTGACCGGCGCCAGTGTCCTCGAGAGGCAGCCGGCGGAGCCGAGCCATCGCGTTCAGCGCCTGACCGGGGGCGATCCTCTGTCGACGCTCAGCGCTGATCAAAATGCTGCGCGTCTCGTGCCAGAACAGGTTGGGTACCGGGCAAGGGCTGGAGATGCCAGCGATGAGACGCTCGGCCGCCTCGCTGTATTCCTCCGGCAACAGCCAGGCAGCCGCAGTCGATGCGTCGAGAACAAAGACGGTCAAAACTTTTGTCCCTCGCGTTTCCAATCGAGGATCTCGTCGTTGGTGACTGGTTTTGCCCGCATCCTGGCCGCGCGCACTTCTGCGATCAGCGTCGTGCGCTCGGTTTCTTTCTGAACGCGAGAGAGTCGTGCGACCGGATCATTGCCGCGAGATATGATGACCTCTTCGCCGGCTTCGACGCGCGCCAGTAGCTCAGAGAGATGGGCTTTGGCTTCGGCTACCTTGACGGTGACGCTCATGGCAAACTCCGCTTGAAATAAAGTTTCGTCGCGCAGGTTGCGGACGATCTCGAATTTGTGCTTCTGCCCAAAGATAGAGGGTGTTAAAGGGTTGGTCAACCTGTAGACCATATTAGTATCGATACTTGAAACCCATCGATAATGAGCGACGGCTGAGAACGACGTCAGACTGACGGAAATGATTGTCGCATTCGTTTCTGTTTCTGAATTTTAAGACGTTAATTCCGATGGTTAATAATCTCCTAGTTGGCGAAGTGCGTAGTAACCGGGGCAGATTTTGTGGCGGTGCTGATGAGATAGGCAAAAGCTCTATATGCGCAGCCTAGCACAGACGGGTTGAGTCGCGGAAGCACGGCGGGCATTGGGTCGAGGAGGGAGCAGTCTTGCGGCGTCGTGCACACATGTCGGTGGCATCGACGCTGAACCAAGGCAGTTCTTCTAGCCAGGGCCGTTTGTAAAGTGGAGAGGCGTGTTCAAGCCTTAGCCGCGACCAGAGTGGCCAGCGGCGGGATGGGCGGACCGTCGAGTTGCAGGCGGTCGCCGAGATAGTGCCAGGAACGACAGGCCGAGCTTCCGGCAGGTTTTCATCAGCCCGAGCATGGTGTCGCGCGCCACGCGGCCCTCTCGGCTCATCGTGCCACCGGAGACCTTGCGCTTGGTGACGAAGCTGCGCAGATCGTTCTCCGACGCATTGGTGTGGAGCGGCGTTCCCGGTCGTTCCAGCGCCTTGAGCAGTTCGTCCTTGCGGCGAAACAGGCGCGCCAAAAGCTTGTCGAGATCCTCGTAACCGGTACTGAGCGAGAAGATGCGGTCGAAGCGTTTGTGGAACGCGGCAGCGAGCCCAGGCGGCGGCTTCCGTTTGACGCTCTTCAGCGCCCGGTAGAACTGCCACACGAGATCGCGCACCGTCTCGACCAGACGCACCTGCCGCGGCGTTGTCGGCATTAGCTTTTGCAGCAGCCGCTCCGCATGCACCCAACAGAGCGCATGGTTGCCGACCCGAAACTGGCCGGCGTCGTCGGAGACGATGACGGTATCACCGATGAGACCATGATGGCGGATCGATCCCCAGATGCCGGCTTCCGCCAGCACACGCACCGCCTGCCGGTCGAAGATGTCGATCCCCCTGGCAGCCAAATGCTCGAGGAACGGCACCTGGTTGCAGAAATGTTTTGGTTCATGGCTGCGGATTTTGGCGACCAGCGCCGGCTCGACGCGACGGCGATCGAGATAGTCGAAGGCGGCGTCGTTGAGGACATAGTCCTGATAGCTGCCTCTGAGCAGCGACAGGAAGTTCAGTCGGGACTTGGAGGGCGTGGTGCGGAAATTGGTGAACTGCGCCCCGCCGATCTGGGTCGTATGGAAATTGGCGCGCGCATGCCGGGCGCCGGTATCGTCGACGGTGATATAGGGTGCCGAAAGCAACCCGGCATGCAGTACCGCCGCATCCTCGGCGACAAAGCTGTCCAGCCCTTGGGTCATCAGCCGCACGACCTGGCGCTTGGAGACGTCGACGCCGACATCGTTGAGCAGCGTCGTCAGCCGCTCCATCGTCACCTGTCCTTGCGCGTGCAACATCAGGCAAAAGAGCTATGACGGAAACTGGGTGATGACGGCTTGATGAGGGCGGCGTATCGAGGCGGGTGACAAGCCTGCCAGAACCTCATGAAAGAGCGATACGCCATGAAGACAGATAGCACTGTTGTTTCCTTTCCGCATCCCGAGACGCTCGATGATCCCCTGACATCGGTTCTACGCGAAGGCGCGCGCCGGCTTCTGGCACAGGCCGTGGAGGCGGAAGCCGAGGCGTTTCTTGCGGCCATGGCCAGCGAACGCCTGAGCGATGGGCGGGACCGGGTGGTGCGGCACGGCCATGGGCCTGAAAGAACGATCCAGACGGGGATCGGTCCGGTTGCGGTGCGCCGCGTCAAGCTGCGCGACCGGGCTTTGGAGACTTGCGGCGAGGATCGCATCACCTTCACGTCGGCGATCCTGCCGAAGTGGGCACGACGCACGAAGAGCCTCGACGCTCTGCTGCCGGTCCTTTACCTGCGCGGCATCTCGACCGGCGATTTCCAGGAGGCGCTTGCCGCCTTACTCGGCAAGGACGCACCGAACCTGTCCCCCTCGGTGATTGGCCGGCTGAAGGAGGAGTGGCAGGCCGACTATGATCGCTGGCAACGCCGCGACCTGTCAGCCCGCCGCTACGTCTACATCTGGGCCGACGGGGTCTATCTTCAGGCACGCATGGAGGACGATGCCGCTTGCATGCTGGTCGTCATCGGCGCGACGCCGGAAGGCAAGAAGGAACTTGTCGGCTTTCAAGTCGGCGTGCGCGAAAGCACCCAGAGCTGGCGCGAGCTGCTCGTCGGGCTGAAGGCCCGCGGGCTTTCGATTGCGCCAGAAATTGCCGTGGGCGACGGCGCGCTCGGCTTCTGGAAGGCGCTGGAGGAGATATTCCCTTCGACCCGCCATCAACGGTGCTGGCAACACAAGCTCCTCAACATCCTCAACAAGGTGCCGAAGTCGGTGCAGCCGAACATGAAGGCCGATCTCAGGGAGGTCCGCGATGCCCCGGATCGGGCAACCGCCGAGGTCGCGATCGCCGTCTTCGTCGACAAATACAAGGCCAAATATCCCAAGGCCGTCAACTGCCTGACGAAGGACCACGAGGCATTGCTGACCGTCTTCGACTTCCCGGCCGAACACTGGGACCATCTGCGCACCTCGAACCCGATCGAAAGCGTCTTCGCCACCGTCAGGCACCGCACGGTGCGAACCAAGGGAGGCCTGTCCCACAACACAGCACGGCTCATGGTCTTCAAGCTCGTCATGAGCGCCGCCAAAACCTGGCGCCGGCTGAAGGGCGAAAATCAGTTGCCAAAGGTCATCGCCGGCGTCAAATTCACCGACGGTGTCGCCGAAACGACGACCCCTGACCATCGCGCCGCCTGATCGGCCTCGTCACCCATTTCCCGCCATAGCTCCAGGCAAAACCGTCGCAGGTTGGCGCCGTAGCTGCCGATGATTCCTGCAGGCAATGGCGCAAGCAGCATCTTGCCGTCCGGTGTCAGCCAGCACTCGCGCCGGTAATGAACGACCTCAGCCGAGATGATCAGGTCACGCACATGGCAGCTCTTGTAGCCCTTGAAACGGGAACCTGGAGGCGGCGTCATGCGGAGCACTTCTTCCCGGCTCACTTGGCTGATGTCGAGCTTCGGGCCGCGCGGCTTCTTCTTGGCTGCCGGCGGATCATCCTGTTTGAAATCCGTCGCCTTCTCCATGCCCGACGGGCGAAACGGCGACCGCGGCGGCAGGTTCTTCAGTCTGGCGATCTCATCGCGCAAGAGCTGGTTCTCCACCTTCAGGCGGGTGTTTTCCTGGCGCAGCGCTGCATTCTCTTCGCGAAGCTCCGCGTTCTCGGCGCGAAGCTTCGTGACTTCCGCGGAGAGCTCCCTGACCTCACTGACCAGGCCCGTCACAAGCGAACGCAACGCATTCAGCGACAGCGTGTCGGCGTGCTCGGGAGAGGGGAGGCGCTTCTTCGGCATGACCGAAGCGAATCTGATTTGCGCCCAAGGCGGAATCCTTGACCCATCGCCAACGGCTCATATCGCCCGCTTATGCACAGCTCTTACAGAGCGGCCCCGAAAGGGACGCCACCAAATCTGCCCCGGTTACGGCGTAGGGTAACCGGGGCAGATTTTCTGGCGATGCTGATGAGATAGGCAAAAGCTCTATATGCGCAGCCTAGCACAGACGGGTTGCGTCGCGGAAGCACGGCGGGCATTGGGTCGAGAGGGAGCAGTCTCGCGGCGTCGTGAACACATGTTGTTAACGGCTGTGAGAAAGCGCGCAAAAATGGCGCCGAGGATTGGGGAATGGGAAAGCGGCCTTAGAGGCCGCTTTTCGTTTTGACGGGTTGAATGGGATCGTGACGCTGGAGTAACGAGCGTGGCCGCTTTTACCGTTCTGGTTTGGAAGGGGGCTGATCGTCAGGGGCGTGTTGGTGGCGGACAAACTCCTGGATGTGGGGAGCGTAACGGCTTCAGATGCAGTCTCGCAGATCGTCGAGGAGTTCGAAGACGGCGCCTGCCTGCTCGGGTGTCCATTCGGCATCGACGATGAACTGGATCCCCCGCCCGAGACCGGACGGCTGATGAGGATTTCTGGTCATGCTGTGGGCTCCTTTTCGTCGGCGGCGTGGCTGGTGCGTTGTTGACGCTGTGCCTTCGAGCGTTCCGTTGCTTCCTTGAAGCGGTAAGAATCACCTTCGATGGCGATGACCTCGCAATGGTGCAAAAGGCGATCGACCAGACTGACGACGCAGGCGGCATTCGGAAAGACCTCCGACCATTGCGCGAAGGGCTTATTGGTGGTGACGATGGTCGAGCGTTTCTCGTATCGGCGGCTGATGAGATCGAACAGCAGATCGGCATGACGGTTGGAATAGGAGAGATATCCGACCTCGTCGATGACCAGGACATCGGGCGCCGCATAGTACTGCAGCTTTCGGCGCAGCATGGAATCGCTGTCGATGGCGGCGAGTTCTCCGAGCATTTCGCTGGCGGTGCGCAAGAGGACCGAATGTCCGGCGACCAGCGCCTGGTAGGCGACGTTAAGAGCGAGCGTGGATTTGCCGACGCCGTTAGGGCCGATAAAGACGATGTTGGCGGCCTCCTTGACGAAGGACAGCGTCATCAGCTCCTCGATGGCGGTGCGATCGATACGACGCGGCCAAATTCTATGACTTCGGGCATGCTCATGATTTCCCGCTATGCGATCTCAATGTCGGTTTGCGTAAAGTCCTTACCCGTGAAGAGAAGGGGAAGCCGGTAAGCCTTGGCGCAGGCATAGGCGAAGCAATCACCAAAATTCAGCCTAGCGGGATGGGCGACAACAGCTCCATAGGTGCGGCACGCCTCGATCGCAATCCGATGCATGCCGCTACTGATTGTCATTTCCCTGGCGCCGATGGTCTCGATAAAGGCGTCAATGTGTTGCTGAGCCATGTCAATGACGTGTTGCGGTATCGGAACCTGGTTCCCGAAAGCTGCATCCCGCTTTTTTCGAGCCAGACTTATGACGGCCTCGTAGATCGAAAGCGAGGAGTAGTAGATGGTCTTTTTCGACATCTCGATTTTGGCGATGAGGTATCCAGCATCTTCCTCGTCGCTGACGATGGCTACAATTGCAGAGGCATCCAAAAACATCAGATGTCGCCCCACTGCTCATCGGTGAATTTCTTCATGTCGAAGTTGGGATCGTCCGGCCCCATCGCTCTGACTTCATCCTGAATCTTTTTGATCCGGTCCTTTAGTGGTATATCTTGCTTCGCGCGTTCCAGTTCATGTTGTAACGCGGTGCGAACAGCCTCCGTCTTGTTCGGTGCTTTGATGACCTTCTGGACCTGCTTCGCCAGTGCATCGACGTCACTATCTCGGATATAGAGAGACACGGCTTTCTCCTGTGGTCGTATATTCCTTATGGAATATACGAATATTTCTATCGGAATATACACCAAAAATCAAGATACACCCCACCCGGTAAGGGCGAGGTTGTGGCGGGAAGGGGGAGTTTGATGGTGTGGAACGGCCCTCCGAGCCGTCGTGGAACATGATTTATGCTGTCGCTCAAATAGGCACCATCAAGAAGGAACACACCATGGAAGGTATTACGACTGTAGGATTGGATCTGGCCAAGAACGTGTTTCAGGTCCACGCCGTGAACGCCGTTGGCGAAGTCATCGTTCGGCGCGCCTTACGCCGTGCGCAGGTTCTGGCATTCTTTGAGAGGCTGCCGCCCTGCATGGTGGGCATGGAGGCGTGCGGGAGTGCGCACTATTGGGCGCAGCAGATCGGCGCTATGGGTCACACGGTCCGCTTGATGCCAGCGATGTCGCTCGCTATGTCATCTGCGATGTCGCGCTATAATCGTCGCGAGCTTCCAGCAAAGAGGCACCCAAGGCCGTGAAAGCGCGAAGCGTATTCGTGACCGCCACCTTGGAACCGGCAATCCGCTCGTCATGGAGCCGTTTCGCCTCTCGCCAGGTTTTCCCGACGATACGGTCGTGGGTCTCGATAACGGCGTCGGCGATCGCGGCTTCCCACTCGACGGCGCAGACGGCGATGATCGCCCATCGCCGATCCGAACTGATGTCGCGCAGGCCATCCGTGAAGTAACGCTCGCCCTGCCGACGCAGACGCGCGATGCGGTGTGGCGGGATACCTACGACGATCTGAGGATCGATCTCCAGACCGCGCAGGAACTCCAGCCGATCAAGCAAGCGGTTCGCTGACGCGGAATTGCTGCCGACCTCGAACTGGCGAAGCCAGATGAAACGGCTGATGTTTCCGTCCACCATTTCGGTCAGAAGCCCGTCCAGTCGCTCGCGCGCATTAAAATCGAGCCTTTCCGCTATCCGTGCCTCGATGCGTCGCTCGACCGCAACGAGAGCATCGGCGCACAGACGCTCGATCGTTGACACCGCCGGCAGGATGGTCACCATTCTCCTGCATTGCGCGACGAAGCGCTGCGCCAGATCCTCGTTCGACCTCGCATCCTCGGCCTGATCGAAAAGCCAGTCTCGCAAATCACGTGCGCCACGGCCCGCGAACGCCTTGTAGCCGTAGATCTCGCGTAAGGCTTCCATATGCTGCTGGCGGGTCTGGCGGCGAGTGGCATAGGTGAGAATCGCGTCAGCCGGAATGCCGAGTTGAGCGCCGATAAAAGACAAGACCTCTTGCGGGATCAGCTCTCCTGGCGCGAGCGCCCGACCGGGATAGCGAAGCGCACATAGTTGTAAAGCGAACCCGAACCGGTTCTCCGAGAGCTGGCTCGGGAAATTTGAACAGCGGGGATAAGTGGAATTTCTGCCTGACTTTGGCATAGATGCCGGAAACAGGAGAGACCATGACGAGACGACCGCGCCGGAACCACAGCCCGGCTTTCAAGGCGAAAGTGGCGCTTGCCGCGATCAGAGGCGAACAGACGCTGGTGGAACTGTCCCAGCAGTTCGACGTGCACGCCAATCAGATCAAGCAGTGGAAAGACCAGCTCCTTGAGGGGGCGACGGGCGTTTTCGGCGATGAAGCCAAGACAGAACCGACGACACCCACAGTCGATGTCAAAACACTACACGCCAAGATCGGCGAGCTGACGCTGGAGAACGATTTTTTGTCCGGTGCGCTCGGCAAGGCGGGATTGCTGGGCGGAAAGAAATGATCGACCGCACGCACAGACTGTCGGTCGTGCGCCAGGCGAAGCTTCTCGGCTTCAGTCGTGGCAGCGTCTATTATTCTCCGCGTCCAGTGTCGGACGGCGATCTGGCGTTGATGCGCCGGATCGACGAACTACATCTCGACTACCCGTTTGCCGGGAGCCGGATGTTGCAAGGGCTTTTGAAGGCGGAAGGACTGCAAGCGGGACGGTTGCACGTCGCCACGCTGATGAAGAAGATGGGCATCGAGGCGATCTACCGTCGCCCGAACACCTCGAAACCGGCACCAGGTCACAAGGTCTATCCCTATCTCCTGCGAAAGCTGGCGGTCACCAGGCCCAATCAGGTCTGGGCGATGGACCTGACCTATATTCCGATGGCGCGCGGCTTTGTCTATCTCTGCGCTGTCGTGGACTGGTTCAGCCGGAGGGTTCTGTCGTGGCGGCTGTCGATCACGATGGAGACGGCCTTTTGCATCGAAGCGGTCGAGGAAGCACTTGCTCGGTATGGAAAGCCCGACATCTTCAATACGGATCAGGGCTCGCAGTTCACCTCCGTCGACTTCACTGCCGTGCTGAAGAAGGCTGAGATCGCCATCTCGATGGACGGCAAGGGCGCGTGGCGGGACAATGTCTTCGTCGAGCGGCTCTGGCGGTCGATCAAATACGAGGAGGTCTACCTCCACGCCTACAAAACCGTGTCCGAGGCCCGCGTTGGCATCGCTCGATATCTGTCCTTTTACAACACCCGACGCCCACATTCATCCCTTGACCGGCAGACGCCGGATCAGGCTTACTTCAACGCGCTGACACCGATGATGGCGGCAGCATAATCGAGGCGGAAATCCACTTAGCAAAACGCCCGAAACTGTTCAGACAAACCGAGCCAGCTCTCTGGATACGTTTGTGACGAATTCGCATGGGTTTGTAACGGAGCCGTTGCGCAGGTATTACGAGGGGCTGGATGCGTCCGGCAAGAAAGAGCTGTTGCGACACCAACTCTACCTGACTCAAACGACATTTGGCAGTGCGGCCAAGAGGATTTTGGCCGTTGGGGATCTCAAACAAAAGTACCTGCAGGACGACGCGGCAACCAAGCTGAGCAGCAACACGCCGGAACGACAAAAGTTCCTCGCCGCCCGCCGCCAGATGACCCTCGATGTTCTTCAGCCGATCCTCAAGAAGAACGAGGGATCCGAAATCGTCGCTGTCACCGTGAAGGCTGCGCGTGATGCCTTGCTTAGTCATGAAGACCCTGACTTTCCGGCCGATTCCGATCTGGCTTCCTTGAACGCTCTTCAGAGGAACGTGATCGAACGCGTTGAGGATCATGATTCGGCTGTTGGCGATGACGCCGACGCCGCCGATGCGGCAGATATCCAGGAAGCACTTTCCAAGTTTTTTGCGCAATCGCCGCTCAGCCCCAGAGACGCTGACGCGATCACGACCGGTGGCAAAGTGCGCACCCAGGCGTTTGGCGAGGTTGATTATCTTCCCTATCTTCTGGCCTTCAACGATAAAGAGGGGCCTTTCCGCCGCGCATACCCGAGCGATACCGCTCAAAACGCCGCCTACCAGATCGCGTTCGACTCTAAGGAGTTGCAGGGGTTTCGCTCGGAGGTGCGGGCCATGTCCGACCGTCCATCTGAGGAGGGCGGTACGCTCGAGGCGCGTCGAGACTATTGGAACGAAACAGCTCCGCCGTCGCCGGTCTCCGGCTTCGAAACCGAGCCTTACATCAACAGCGAGCTGCAGAAGATCGACCCCGATCTGTTCGCTGTCACCAAGTTCACTGGATATCAATCCAGCGAGCATTTTACCCAGAAAACCTTGAATAGATGGTATCTCGTGCTCGGGATGTCTGCGCAGCAAAGCTTCAAGCAGGCTGTGCAGACGACAACACCGAACATGCAGTTTTCCGGTCAAGACTCCAAATTCATTTGGGAGAACGATATCGGCTTCTTCAGGCGAGCGCTGTCTCAGGAGCTACCGGACGAGCCGAGTGAGTTTCTCGATAGTAACAACCGATACGACCCAATCTTTTCGGATGGGGCGCCTGTCTTCCGGGCATACTCCTATCGCGCACAGAACGGTGACCTCTTCGTCTACAGTCCATGGGCCCCGGGCCAACAAGAGCGTCAAAGACGCTCCCTGCCTTCTCAATTGGTGAAAATCAAAGAGGTTCCAGGCAAACAGGAATATAGCGACAACGAAATCCTGTCGTATCTGAACTCGTCATTACAGATCCGCGGCGGGGATGGTGTCATCGTTATTCCCCAGATAAAGCAAGCGACAGCCGCCAGCATTGCCCAAAAGCGCGCACAGCTCATCTCTCCTTTAGGAAAAAACAAAACACTCGACAAGATCCTGGACCTGGACCTTTCTCCTGACCACGCTCAGGATGTCGATCAATTCTTCCAGAAGAACAAAGAAGAGCTGGCCGCCAATGTCGGCCAGTCTCTGGATGCCATTCCCTTGTTCACGACCATTGCCGGAAATGGCGAGCTGAGTTCGACGGAGCACAAGAGGGTTCAAGTCTATGTGTACGAGTTCCTCGATGGAAAGCGAAAAGCGCTTAAGGGGAGTGCAGCCGGAGTCTTCAATCCGGATATCCTCTATTTGCCAACTGGGGACGATGAACAGTTTTCTGGTATTCTGATCAATCTCAACCAGGGAAAAACGGCGGCCATCCCCAAAGGCCTGAAAGAGCAACTGTCTGTCTTTAAGAGCGACGAGTTTAGAGCCATGTTTGCCGAGGGTATCGACGATAAAACCAAAGGCGAGATGGCACTTAAACTTAAGGCGCTGGCAAACTCTAATAATGCCAAGCATCTAGCCAATCCGGGCGATTATTTGAAAGCGCTGGAAGCCCGCGGGGGTAAATTTTATCTTAAGACAAGTGATGACGGTCGATTGGGGGGGGCGCCGGTTTCTCGCACTCGAGAGGTCGGTGAGGCAGATAATCTGGCCAACAATCTCAGTGATTACATCATGTTTACAGCGTCAGGATTAATAACGCCAAGCGATGAGGACATCAGCTCCATCGACAGGATCGCCGATATCCTGTCTGCAGCGCCTAGCAAGTCGGAGATCAAAAATCAACTGGTGGATTTTAGCCGCACTCTCCATCTGAACAAAGTGTCAGATGCAGCCAGCCAAAGTATCGACGACCTCAAATCTGCCAATCGCAATCCGATCATTCTCGACCAGATGGCGATGCTGCATAATGAATGGGGTTATAACAACACGTCGGCATGGGAGGAAACAGTCCAAGACGGGGTTAAGGCGTTGAGACCAGCGTTACAAGCGGTCGGCTATGGCTTGTCGATCGGCTTGTCGATCGCATTTCCGGGCGTGCTGCCTGGCGTGCTTGCAGGCGTCGCTGTGACAGCAGTGACAGACATAGCAGTGGACGCCGCTGAGCTCAGCGTGACCGATGACCTGGAGAAAAGTGACCGCTTGGCCAGAGGCATCACTGAGAAATTCTTCAAGTCAATTGGAACTGAGATTCTCCTGGAAGGATCGATCGCGGCAATCACAGGCTTAGCAAAGAAGGCTATTGGTGGGCTCGTGCGCTCAAGCGCACCGCCAATCAAGGGACTTGAGCAAAGCGCCCATATCGCGAAGGTGATTAAAAACGTTGAGGCAGCCGTCGACAAGCACGTGAAAAATTCGGCTCTCGGGAAGACATCGAAGACAGCGCCAAGCGCGGCAGGCAAGCCTGCAAGCAATCGCAGCACCTCGTCCATCGGTATTGATCCTGAGACGGCAGAGTTGTTGATCGAGTGCGTTGATGGCAGGGTGCCTCAGGCCGTCTGGGGTAATGTCTACAAGTACCTCGTCATGCAGGCGGTCGCGTCAAACCCTGACGAAGAGGGGTTTAGCGGCGACGTTGGGGCGTTGTTGCAGGGTGTTCAGACGAAAATCGCAGCAGAGGCCGCGAAGAGCGGCGGTCGTATTGGCCAGGAACAGGCACAAGAGATCATTGAGGCTGGCAACAGCATCGACAAATCACACATGATCGAAGAGCTCGTCGAGGCCGGCGTTGTTCGCAAGAACAAGGATGGGTCCATCGCCAGCCTGATAAACGATCAGGCCGCATTCAATAGCGCTGAGACCACTTCGCCAAATGAGCTTGAGGGTCAGCCAGTAAGCTCTTCCTCGCGCAGGAGTTCTGGCGACATCTTGAGGGACGTTGCTGTGAACCTATCGGGCCTCAAATATGGGCTGGGGATCGGTGAGCCAGAAAGCTTGATCACCAGCACGCACGTCAACACCTGGAAAGCCGGCTTCAGGGACTGGAAGCCAACGCAGCTGCAAGAGGTCGCGGATGCGCTCGATGACCTTCGGGGCAAGAATCTGGATACGTCTGACGCGCAAGCCCTGCTGGTCAAGCTCGGAGAAAAGCTCCACGCGCTTCCCATACCGGCTGATCCGTCAAGCCAGGCCTTTCAGGAAAAATCGAGACTACTGACTGTGATCGATTGGAACAAGGCGCTGAGTGCGGAAGAGGTTGGCGACTATGTCGCAGCCAACAGCGCCTCGCTGCTTCCAGTTGTGGCAGAAGGCGATCTTGCGAACCCACTCGTTCGCCTCATGCGTGAAAAGATATTAATGCAAACAATGGTGGAAGAGGGCTATTCGAAAAACCGGCTTTCCACCTCCGAGGGACTTTCGCGCCGCGGCACGAGTTATGACGATCGTCAATGGACAGGGTTGCACCTTGCAAAGCAGGCGACGGCTGCCCTTGGCGGACCGATCAAAGAATATACACCGGCAAACAGCGGCTCAAACATAACGACCAATCACTACATTATCGATCACGGAAACACTTGGATCGATCCCACCTGGAAACAGTTCTTCTCCGAAGCTGAGACGCTTGGCAAGCCGCCGTTCTTCACCGGCACTGTGGCGAATTTCCGCGCAATGGGGCTGGACCGTGACAGGACTGAGAACTATCTGAAGCTGATTAGGAAGCAGGCAACCGTGCGATCGGTACCGCGTGCTGGATAGATGTAGGCTTCCTGAATCACGGCCGTCAGAGCCTTCTCGGCCATCCGGCGCGGCTCGAGAAAGCTTGGGAAATAGGTGCCGGTACGAAGCTTCGGGATGCGCAGTTCCACGATCCCGGCCCGTGTTTCCCAGTCGCGCGCGGTAGCCGTTACGTTGGGCAACCCGAAAGGCGTTCTTCTCGCCATAGGCCGCCTGTGGCGCGACAATTTGGATGGGGTGCGCCAGGACAAGCTGGCGCGTTCCAGCCGGTGAAAGTCCGGCTCGGGTAACCGCTCTGATGTCCGCTGTCAACGCTTAAGACGCGTCGAGCCTCTCGTTCCGCAGAACGATGTCTCGGATGGGTCTCGCGCATTGGTGGAGGCGGAACTGAAAGACGTCGGTGATCAAGCTCTGATACGCGGATTGGCTACCGCATTCCCGATTTTGCGTCTGGGGCTGTTCCTGTCTTACTGCGGGCGTCGGAAATGCCGGCCACAAAGCGGTTAACGGACATTCCCCTGCCGTTGTCCCGCCTCCGCCAATGCGCGAGTCGTGTGCGGCCTGCTGTTACGGCGTGGTCTGTCGCGCCTCCCTTGCAATTGCCCACATGAAGCCGGCGAGTTCCCGTGCGACTGCGGTGCACACGACCGTCGGCTTTTTCCCTCGGGCACTTAGCGTTCGATATCGGGCTGTCAGGCGGGTCTGCGCTTTCCAGGCGATCTCGCGAACCGACGATGATGCCTCTTGCAAGCGATACAGCTTCCTCTTGCCGATCCGAGGCGGATACCGATACGTCCAGGCGCATTCAACCAGCAAGGTCCGGACTCGGCTATTGCCTGCCTTGGTGATGCCGATCCTCTTTGTTGTCTCTCCAGTCGATCGTTCGCCGGGAACAAGGCCCAGATACCCCATCAACTGGCGAGGGCTCTCAAACCGACCGGCATCCCCCACTTCCGCAACGAACGTCACCGCGGCTATGAGGTCAATGCCACGCAAGGCCCGCAAAGCCCCTACGACCGCAGCGAGTGACCAGTGGGGCACGAATTCGGCGATGACCGCCTCGAGCTGTGAACGGTCGTTGAGAAGTGCGGCTATTCGCTGCCGAGAGTTCCACAGAGGTTTTTCGGCAGTGACTTGCTTGTTCTGAAGCGGATGGGATTGGCTGGCCCCTATGCTTGCCTGCGCGCAGGCAAGCATAGGGGCCAGTGCGTCGAGAAGTATACCAAACGGCTTTTGGGTGAAGGGGTGAGGACTGGTGCAGCCGCAGCGCGTGCCGTAATCTTTGCGTCGATTGATGAAGGCAGGCACAGCGCCGAACGAACGGCTAATTCTACCCGGCGCCGCGCCCTACACCGTGCGGGAGTGTCAGGAATTCTGTGCGGTGGGCCATGATGATGAAAAGGAGCGAATCATCACATGGCTATCGAAAAAGAACTTCTGGACCAACTTCTTGCTGGTCGTGATCCATCCGATGTTTTCGGCAAGGACGGCTTGCTGGATGACCTGAAGAAGGCACTGTCGGAGCGTATTCTCAACGCCGAGCTTGATGAACATCTCGCCGTCGATCGCAGCGAAGGACCGTCGGGCAATCGGCGGAATGGATCTTCGAAAAAGACGGTGCTGACCGGTACCTCGAAGATGACGTTGACCATCCCGCGCGACCGGGCCGGTACGTTCGACCCGCAGCTGATCGCCAAATATCAGCGCCGCTTTCCCGATTTCGATGATAAGATCATTTCCATGTACGCGCGCGGCATGACGGTGCGGGAAATCCAGGGCCACCTCGAAGAAATCTACGGTATCGACGTGTCGCCGGACCTGATCTCGGCGGTGACCGACCAGGTTCTGGAGGCCGTTGGCGAGTGGCAAAACCGCCCGCTCGAGCTGTGCTATCCCCTCGTGTTCTTCGATGCCATCCGGGTCAAGATCCGGGACGAAGGCTTCGTTCGCAACAAGGCCGTTTATGTCGCGCTCGCAGTTCTGGCGGACGGCACAAAGGAAATCCTCGGGCTCTGGATCGAGCAGACCGAAGGGGCAAAGTTCTGGTTGCGCGTGATGAATGAGCTGAAAAGCCGTGGCTGCCAGGACATCCTGATCGCCGTGGTCGATGGCCTGAAGGGCTTTCCCGAAGCCATTACTGCCGTCTTCCCTCAGACGATCGTCCAGACCTGCATCGTCCACCTGATCCGGCATTCTCTGGAGTTCGTGTCCTACAAGGATCGCAAACCCGTCGTACCGGCGTTGAGAGCCATCTATCGTGCTCGAGATGCCGAGGCTGGAATGAAGGCGCTGGAGGCTTTCGAGGAAGGGTATTGGGGCCAGAAATACCCTGCCATCTCTCAAAGCTGGCGGCGCAATTGGGAACACGTTGTTCCCTTCTTCGCCTTCCCAGAGGGCGTCCGCCGCATCATCTACACGACGAACGCCATCGAGGCGTTGAACTCGAAACTTCGTCGGGCAGTGCGCTCGCGCGGCCATTTCCCGGGTGACGAAGCCGCGATGAAGCTGTTATATCTGGTCCTCAACAATGCGGCCGAGCAGTGGAAGCGCGCGCCGAGGGAGTGGATCAAGGCAAAGACACAGTTCGCCGTCATCTTCGGCGAGCGGTTCTTCAACTGATGAAACCGGCCCACCGCACAGAATTCCTGACACTCCCCACCGTGCGGAACACGAATGCCGGGTTATTATGGCGCAGACGGAGCCTCGCGTCCATGTCATGACAGCTGCCGAAGGGCGGATGAACATGATACCGGACGCTTCTTTCTCTGCGAACGTTGTCGGACGCAGGTGCTGATCTGCCGATGTTGTGACCGCGGGCAGATTTATTGCGCCGGAGGCTGCGCTCGTGTTGCCCGTGCCGCGCGCCGTCGGGATGTCGCCAGGCGTTATCAGACGAGCCGGAACGGCCGCTTCGCTCATGCAGCCCGCAGCCGCCGATATCGGGCCCGGCACAAAATAGTGACGCACCATGGTTCACTCACCAGCGATGCCGATGTTGATGTAATGGCGGCTTCGGTGACGACACCGAACAAGGCGTCCGACACTGCTGATACGCCGTCCTTGACCGAGCCTGCGATCCCTGAAGGATTGCCGACCGGCGTTCTGGGGCATCATTGTCACTGGTGTGGCCGCTGCTGCTCGCCGTTTGTCCGCCGTGAGCCCCTGCGTCGTCGCCGAGCCATCCCGATGTCCCTATCCAGAGGATGACGATGGCCATATCTGCCGAACTGCAGGCTCAGATCCTGCGCTACCACCATGTCGAGAAGTGGCGGGCCAACACCATTGCCCACCAACTCGGCGTCCACCATCATACCGTTCAATGCGTGCTGGCCCGTTCCGGGCTGGTGCCGCATGGGCCGCGAACTCGGCCAAGCCAGATCGACGCCTATCTGCCGTTCATTCTGGAGACCCTTGAGGCATTCCCCACCCTGACGGCAGCCAGACTCCACGCAATGGTCTGCGAGCGGGGATATCGTGGCGACGGCGGTCACTTCCGCCATATGATCGCCCGCCACCGACCGCGCCAGAAGGCCGAGGCCTATCTGCGCCTGCGCACCCTTCCTGGAGAGCAGGCCCAGGCCGACTGGGGCCACTTTGGACAGATGCAGATCGGTAGGGCACGTCGTCCCCTCATGGCCTTCGTCATCGTGCTGAGCCAGTCCCGCCGGATCTTCCTGCGCTTCTTCCTCGATGCCAGGATGGAAGCGTTTCTGTCCGGTCACGCCGAAGCCTTCGACAGATGGGGCGGGGTTCCCAAGGTCGTGCTCTACGACAATCTGAAGAGTGCCGTGCTCGAGCGTCATGGCGATGCCATCCGCTTCAACCCCACTCTGCTCGCCTTTGCCGCCCATTATCGATACGATCCCCGTCCGGTCGCTGTCGCGCGGGGGAATGAGAAAGGCCGCGTCGAGCGCGCTATTCGCTATATCCGCGACAACTTCTTTGCCGCCCGCAGCTTCAAGGATCTCGATGATCTCAACGCCCAGGCCGATGCCTGGTGCGAGGGCGTTGCCGCCGACAGACTGTGCCCCGGTCTCGATATGACCGTCAGGCAGGCCTTCGCCCTCGAACAGCCCTACCTTTTGCCATTGCCAGACACCTCCTTTGAATGGCCGGCCCAGATCGCTGTTTCCATCGGCAAGACCCCTTACGCCCGCTTCGATCTGAACGACTATTCCGTCCCGCACGCCTACGTCCGGTGCAGCTTGAGCATCGTGGCCACGCAGAAGGAAGTCCGCGTCCTCGATGGTGCGAAGGTCGTTGCCTGTCACGTTCGCAGCTATGACAAGGGTGCTCAGGTGGAGGATGCCGCCCACATCAAGGCTTTGGTTGACGAGAAGCGTGCCGCCCGACGACACAGCGCCACCGATCGGCTGGCTGCCGCCGTTCCCGCCAGCACCGCGCTTCTTGAGCGCGCGGCACAGAACGGTCATTCCCTGCATTCCGCCATCATCGGCCTGAACCGGCTGCTTCAGCACTACGGAGCCCGCGAACTGCAAGCGGGAATCCTGGAGGTCCTGGCGCTCGAAGGGCCATCGCCCCATCCCAATGCCGTCCAGCTGATCCTGGAGCGCCGACGGGAACGGCGGCGCCAACCGCCGTTGCTGCACGTCGCGCTGCCCCGGCATGTCCAGGACAAGGACAGTCCTGTCCGGCCCGCTCGTCTCGACCTCTACGACCAGCTCAAGGAAACCTCAGATGACAAGTCATGATCAAAGCGATGCCCTCAATCGCGCCGCCCGGTTGCACCTGCACGGTCTTGTCGCTCACTGGCAGGACGCGCTTGAAGGCGGGTGGGCGCTGACACTTCTCGACTGGGAGGAGAACGAACGCGCCAGGCGTAGTCTGGAACGACGGCTGAAGGATGCCAGGATCGGACGCTTCAAGCCGCTCTGCGACTTCGATTGGTCCTTTCCGACACGATGCGACCGGCAGTCCATCGAAGCGCTCATGCGTCTCGACTTCATCCGTGACGCCGCCAATGCCGTCTTCATCGGCCCCAACGAAGTCGGCAAGTCAACACTTGCCCGCAACATCGCCCATCATGCCGTCCTCAACGGCCACACCGCCCTGTTTACCAGCGCCGGCCAACTGCTGGGCGAACTGGCTGCCATCGACAGCGCTTCCGCGCTCCGCCGGCGCCTGGCCCATTACATCGCTCCAGCCCTCCTCGTCATCGATGAGGTCGGATATCTCTCCTACACCAACCGGCATGCCGACCTGCTCTTCGAGCTGATCAGCCGACGCTACGAGGCAAAGAGCACCATCGTCACGACCAATCGCAATTTTGCCGACTGGCACGAGGTCTTTCCCAACGCCGCCTGCGTCGTGTCGATGGTCGATCGTCTCGTCCACAATGCCGAAGTCATTGCCATCGAGGGCCAATCCTACCGGCTCAAAGAGGCCACCGAACGATCGGAACTGCGCACCGAGCAGAGAAGGGCGCAAAGGCCATGACAAAAGCCCCCGCGAAACCTGGGTTGCCGCTCTCCTTGTCCGTCGAGATCCCGACAACCTGGACACCGGAACAGGCCCTGGCCGTCTTCGAACTGCTGACCGAAATCCGCGACAGGGTCTGGCACCAATACAACGTCCAGATCCAGACCGAGCTCCAAAACCAGCGCCTGCCAAACAAATGATCTGACAGCCCACCGAAAGCACGCTGCCTTATTCCGATTTCTCGGCAGCGAATAACCGCAGTTTTAGGCGACCGCTAACAGCCGGTAGAAATGATCTTTTTCGCGACCGTCTGGACGCGATCATCAACCCGCGCCACGCGCTGGTGCGATTGGACGCCTCTAAAAACCTCCCCTTCAGCCGGTTTTCGTGATTCAATCCTGGCTGTGTGATTTGCGGGAACGGATGATGCGTGGCAGCCAGGCTTTTGGGATTTGGACGAGCGTTACGAGCGCCTGAGTGCCGTCGGCGACCCTCTGGAGAAGCTCAACAGCATCATTCCCTGGGCTGTGTTCGAGAAGCCGTTGGCGAAGGCATTGAAGCGATCCGACGGATCAAAGGGCGGGCGTCCGCCGTTCCCGGTAGGGCTGATGTTCAAGATCCTGGTGCTGCAGGCGCTCTACAATCTCTCCGACGACCAGGCCGAGTTCGTCATCCAGGACCGGTTGTCGTTCATGTCTTACCCGACAGGCGATGCACGCATCGCCGATAGGGCGGTTTCTCGGGCTCGGCCTTTCCGACAAGGTTCCGGATGCCAAGACGATCTGGCTGTTCCGCGAAAGCCTGGTGCGGGCCGGTGCCATCGACAACCTATTCGCCCGTTTCGACAAGCATCTGTCACGGTCGGGCTACCTGGCCAAAGGTGGTCAGATCGTTGATGCAACGATCATCCAGGCGCCCAGGCAGCACAACAGCCAGGACGAGAAAGACGCGATCAAGGCTGGTGAGATCCCGCACGAGTGGAAGGACAAGCCCGCCAAGCTTACCCAGAAGGATCGCGATGCGCGTTGGACAGTGAAATATTCCAAGGCGAAGCAGCCGACACAAACGCCGACATCAGCCGCGACCAAGCAGCATGACATCGCCATTCCGATGTTCGGTTACAAAAACCATGCCGGCATCGACCGGGCGCATGGGTTCATCCGGGGATGGACGGTGACGAGTGCGGCCGCCCATGACGGCGCTCAGCTCAGAAACGTCGTCGCCAAGGACAATACTGCCTCGACGGTCTGGGCCGACAGTGCATATCGCTCGAAGACCAACGAGGAGTGGCTGAAAGACAATGGCCTGAAGTCGGACATCCACCAGCGAAAGCCGAAGGGCAAACCAATGCCGGAAACGATGTCGCGGGCAAACGGGCGACGATCAAAGATCAGGTCCGCCGTCGAGCACGTCTTCGCCAGGCAAAAGGACAAGATGAAGCTCTTCATCCGCACCATTGGCATCAGCAGGGCGACGGTGAAGATCGGCATGGCCAACATCGCCTGAGCTATGGCGGGAAATGGGTGACGAGGCCGATCAGGCGGCGCGATGGTCAGGGGTCGTCGTTTCGGCGACACCGTCGGTGAATTTGACGCCGGCGATGACCTTTGGCAACTGATTTTCGCCCTTCAGCCGGCGCCAGGTTTTGGCGGCGCTCATGACGAGCTTGAAGACCATGAGCCGTGCTGTGTTGTGGGACAGGCCTCCCTTGGTTCGCACCGTGCGGTGCCTGACGGTGGCGAAGACGCTTTCGATCGGGTTCGAGGTGCGCAGATGGTCCCAGTGTTCGGCGGGGAAGTCGAAGAAGGTCAGCAATGCCTCGTGGTCCTTCGTCAGGCAGTTGACGGCCTTGGGGTATTTGGCCTTGTATTTGTCGACGAAGACGGCGATCGCGACCTCGGCGGTTGCCCGATCCGGGGCATCGCGGACCTCCCTGAGATCGGCCTTCATGTTCGGCTGCACCGACTTCGGCACCTTGTTGAGGATGTTGAGGAGCTTGTGTTGGCAGCACCGTTGATGGCGGGTCGAAGGGAATATCTCCTCCAGCGCCTTCCAGAAGCCGAGCGCGCCGTCGCCCACGGCAATTTCTGGCGCAATCGAAAGCCCGCGGGCCTTCAGCCCGACGAGCAGCTCGCGCCAGCTCTGGGTGCTTTCGCGCACGCCGACTTGAAAGCCGACAAGTTCCTTCTTGCCTTCCGGCGTCGCGCCGATGACGACCAGCATGCAAGCGGCATCGTCCTCCATGCGTGCCTGAAGATAGACCCCGTCGGCCCAGATGTAGACGTAGCGGCGGGCTGACAGGTCGCGGCGTTGCCAGCGATCATAGTCGGCCTGCCACTCCTCCTTCAGCCGGCCAATCACCGAGGGGGACAGGTTCGGTGCGTCCTTGCCGAGTAAGGCGGCAAGCGCCTCCTGGAAATCGCCGGTCGAGATGCCGCGCAGGTAAAGGACCGGCAGCAGAGCGTCGAGGCTCTTCGTGCGTCGTGCCCACTTCGGCAGGATCGCCGACGTGAAGGTGATGCGATCCTCGCCGCAAGTCTCCAAAGCCCGGTCGCGCAGCTTGACGCGGCGCACCGCAACCGGACCGATCCCCGTCTGGATCGTTCTTTCAGGCCCATGGCCGTGCCGCACCACCCGGTCCCGCCCATCGCTCAGGCGTTCGCTGGCCATGGCCGCAAGAAACGCCTCGGCTTCCGCCTCCACGGCCTGTGCCAGAAGCCGGCGCGCGCCTTCGCGTAGAACCGATGTCAGGGGATCATCGAGCGTCTCGGGATGCGGAAAGGAAACAACAGTGCTATCTGTCTTCATGGCGTATCGCTCTTTCATGAGGTTCTGGCAGGCTTGTCACCCGCCTCGATACGCCGCCCTCATCAAACCGTCATCACCCAGTTTCCGTCATAGCTCGAACTTCAGCGCCTGCGTAGGCAGGCCGCTTTGTTTCTTCCCCGCCTTGAAGGCATTGACGAAGCGACGCCTGGCGTGAGCCATGCATCCGACATGCGTTGCGCCCTTCAAGGTGCGCCAGGCCTGATAGCCGTCGCTCATCAAAATGCCGCGATAGTCGCCAAGGAAAGCCTGCGGATGCACCTGCCCACGACCGGGCTGATAATCGAACAGCACAATCGGCTCGGCGCTGTCCTGGCCGCTGCGGTAAGCCCAAATGTAGGACTCGTCGGTTGCTTTCCTGCCTACTTCCTTCAGCACCTGCACGGTAGTCTCGTCGCCATGGATGACGGTCCGGGATCGCAACCGCAGCTTCAGTGCGTCATAGACGCGAATGAGGTGTCTCTCGCTCGAACCGATCACCCAATGGCCCAGAGCGCCACGGCTGACAGGAACGCCAGCGCGCTCGAAGGCTTGCGCCAGACGATAGAGCGGCGTCCCGTCGACATATTTGTGAACGAGCGCGAAGGCCAGTGTCGAGGCGGTGGCAATACTGCCTGGCAATGGCTGTGCGGGCATCGGTGCCATAACGATGGGGGTGATGATGCCCGTGCGCTCGCAGTTCCGGCATGCGTATTTGGCCCTGGCGTTCTGCAGAACCGTGGCCTTCACCTCGATATGCAGTTGCTCGGTAACGAGTTCGCCCATGCGATGCATCTGATGGCTGCAGCACGGGCAGACCTTCTGATCGGCGGCAAGGTCATACTCAACGCGTTGGCGTGGCAGATTTGCCGGAAGAGGTTTGCGCCCGCGTTTCTTGCCCGCGGGCTTTTCCACCTCCGGCAATCCCGTATCGGGAAGCTCAGTGGCGTCGGTCGCGTCAATATCAGCGAGACCCTCGTCAGCATCAGCCTCAAGGGCGGCTTTCTCGGCTTCGTTGAAGACGCGATCCATGTGCTTTTCGCTGCGCGGCGCAAAACGATGCAGTTGCGCAAGCGCCAGTTCTTCCTCAAGCTTGAGGACCCGATGCGCAAGAGCGTCTCTCTCAGCCTTCAGCGCGGCGTTCTCGGCAGCATTCGCCGCCAGAAGCGCCATCAGTTCCGCAACGGTTGGGATGCCGGTTCCTGTCATAGCAGCTTTGAATCTGAGCCGCACCCTTACGTCAACAGCCTTCAGCCGACAAACTCATATTGCCGAACAGGATGGCGCACCATCGCATCGAGATCGATGCCCTCAAGCAGCCAGCGCAACTGTTCGGTATCGAGCGTAACGACCGACGCCTCGCGGCGGGGCCAGCGAAACCGGTCTTCGGACAAGGCTTTCAATACAAGCACGAACCCTGACCGCTCGAAGAATAGGAGCTTCATCCGGGTGCGCCGACGGTTGCAAAAGACGAAGACAGCACGCTCGAACGGGCTCAGGCCCATCGACTGCTCGACTAGGATCGCCAGGCTGTAGATCCCCGCACGAAAGTCGATCGGATCCCGGTGAAGATAAACGCGAAGATCGTCAGCCAGCCGGAACATTGCAACGTCCCAGTGCTTCGATCATCGCCGACAGAGCCCCAGCATCCGCATCTACAAGCTCAAGCCGCACACCGTTCGGTAGCGACGCCTTCAACCGCACCCCTGGCGATGTCGACCGAGCCGCCGGGGCCGGTGGCCGTGCAAGTGGGGCTGCCTCGACCACTGGAATGAAGGCCGACGGTGCCACGCAATTCGTCACAACCCTCAATCCTTTGCTTGCCGCCTGCCGGTCTTGGCGCTGATTTACCCACTTGCGCAGCTGATTGGTATTGATCCCGTGCGAAAGCGCAAGTCCGGCAATCGATACCCCAGGCTCAAGGCACGCATCGATCAGGCGCTCCTTCGAAGCCCGATCAAAATACCGCTTCCCGTTGCGAAGAACACGCACAACCCGAAGCGGCTCCGAAATCTCTCTGTCATCAATTGCCATTGCGTCCGCAGTCTCCATTGCGGACGCAGACTCCATCACCTAAACATCAATGAAAAGGTGCAGAGATTTGCGCGTTTACTTTTGTTCAATCTCATATACAGTCTCGCTTGCTGATCCGTGATCGGTTTGCCTGGCATCCAGGTCCTCTTCCTCGCAGTTGAAGATCCAGGACTTAAGGCAATCGTCGCGGCCGAAGGCGCGGAAAAATCCGCGCCGCGCGGGGCCAACCTACGGACGGGCTACGCCCATCCTCCGGTCGGCCCCGCGCGTCACCAGCGATGTCGCTGAGTAGTCAAGTGCGATGTCGCGCAGCAGCCTTCGGCGTATGCTTACGATAGATGAATTCACTCGTATCCTGCAGGACCAAAATAGACCAGGCGTCGAAGCAAAACGACTGCGCGTCGCCTGAAAGTGACCAGCGAGAATTTCGCCCTCGCTGACCCGATCATTGGCAAAGAACCGATAAGCCGCCTTGGTGTTGGCCCAGTCCTGACACGCCAGTGGAATGCTTGCTCCCATGGCACCGCTCAACCTCTCCACAAGTTGACGTAAGCGCTTGCCAAGCCGCTCATCTGCGAAGGTAGAGCCGGCAGGCTCTTCATCAAACCACGCGTTCACTCCTGCGTCCATGGCACCGCTCCTGTGCGATTCGGTGCCAGAAAAGGAATCACGCGCGATTCCTGATACGCAACAACTCAAATTTGAACTTGTGGGTAATTGAAAGGTTTCTCGGATGCTTACCATAGAGGTGATCCGTTGCTCGCGTCGATGGCTGCTTGAGGGACACGCCGTCGTATGTGCCAGCGTGTATTCCAACGTTGACGCCGGCGGGGACAGGCCCCGCCGGCGTTTGCTTGATCGTTCGATCCTTGGCCTTAGACGACGTTGACCGTGCCCATGTCCTGTTCGACCCACAGCGTTGCCGAGCCGCTGGTGAAGACATCGAATGTCTCACCGTTCGAGGTGACACTGCCGCCTGCCGTGAAGCCAGTGGCATTGAGGGTATCGTTGCTGTCGCCACGCACGATGAGCAGATCCGTGGTGTCGGACATATCGAGCACGTCCTGGGCGGTCACCGACAACGTATTGCCGCCGGTCCCGGTGATATTGATCGTCTCGATGCCGGTGACAACCCCCGGCGCGATGGCATCGCTGGCGAAGTCGAGATGAAGCCCGGTGCCATCGAGCTGCAGCGTGTCGACATTGGCCTTGCCGTCAATGCGGGCAAACAGTGCATCCGGTACAACAAAGACATCGTCGCCGTTGCCGCCTGTCAGCGTCTCAGCGCCACCGGATCCGGTGATCGTGTCAAACACCGGATCGTCCTTCGGGTTGAGCAGATTGCCATCACTGTCAAAGCGCTGCTGATAGATGTCGTAGGTGTTTGTAAAATCCTTCCAATTTGACCATGTCACAATCCAACCGCCGTCCGACAGGGCCGCGATCTGAGGCTCGGTTGCCCCATTGGCAATTGGGGGAGACTCGGCAGGAACTCGTGTAATTGGCGTTACCGGTATGCCGTCGGCATTGAATGCTTGAGTATAATAATCCCCTACACCGTCCGTGCTCAACCACACAACAGCCCAGCCACCATTTTCGAGGCCGGCGACTTGAACAGAGCCAAACGAAGGCGATGCTACAGCGGGAATGAAGGCCTGCGCTCCATCCGGAGTTCCGTCGGCGTTATAAACCTGCCATTCTAGGTGCGTACTGTCTACCCACATCGTGACAAAGCGGCCATCCGCTAGTGCTCCGACAATGGGGGTTTCTCCAGAAGCGGTGGCTGTGATCATGGTGCCGTTCGCTGTTCCGTCCGCATTGTATATCTGTTGCAGTATGTTCGGGCCGGCACGCCATGTCGTCACCCAACCACCTTCGGCTAGGCCAACGACGTCAAATGGTAAAGAAAGTGCTCCCAAACCAGAGGTGTTGCCATCATAAACGGTCACTTCAGCGCCACGCTCGGTCCCATCTGCGTTAAAGGCTTGCTGGGTGATGACATCGCCATTCAAATAGTTCACTACCCAGCCGCCATCTGGCAAGGATGCTACTTCTAAATCATGGGCGCCGAAATTGCTAAAGCTCATTATTTGTTCCGGGGCACCACGGGCAGTTCCGTCAGCATTGTAAATCCGCTGGAAAATGTCGGCGCCGCCAAGCCTCCCGGTTCCATACACAACCACCCAGCCTCCATCGTCCAGACCGGCTACAGATGAAAAACTAGAGAAAAAGCCATTCGAACCGGGACTAGAGTTTTGCCCCGGCAATTGAACAACAACCGCGTCACCGACCTTATTACCAGCGCTGTCGTAACGTTGTTGGGTGATTCCGGTGGAGATAGTCCCCTCGTTGCTATGCCACGTCACCACCCAACCCCCATCCGCAAGCCCCGCGACATGGGGATCGAGATCCTGGCCAACCCGCGTTGTGTCATTGACCAGCTCTCCACCAGTTGACGTATTCGAATCTGACGTGAGCGTCACATCCCTGAATTCCGAATCGAGCACGGCGCCGGTTGCCGGATCCGTGGAGGTGACCAGGATCGGTTTTGAGCCGAGGCTGCCCAGGGCGTATGGCGGTAGGGTTACGGTCCAGTCACCGTTGGCATCGGTGGTGGTGGTAAAGACGTAGCCATCGAATTCCAGGGTGATTTCGGAAAGGGGTTTGGCCCGACCTGTGACCGGGGCTCCGTCCAGCGCCTCGGTCTCGGTGATGGTATCGTCGCCCTCGACCACATTGATGGTAATGTCTGCATCCGCGTCTGCATCAGCATCCGCATCCGCGTCTGCATCCGCGTCTGCATCAGCATCCGCATCCGCGTCTGCATCCGCGTCGGCATCCGCATCCGCATCCGCATCCGCATCCGCATCCGCATCCGCATCCGCATCCGCATCCGCATCCGCATCCGCATCCGCATCCGCATCCGCATCTGCATCCGCATCTGCATCTGCATCTGCATCTGCATCCGCATCTGCATCCGCATCCGCGTCGGCATCCGCATCAGCGTCTGCATCAGCATCCGCGTCTGCATCAGCATCAGCGTCTGCATCAGCATCCGCGTCTGCATCCGCATCCGCATCCGCGTCTGCATCCGCATCAGCGTCTGCATCAGCATCCGCGTCTGCATCAGCATCAGCGTCTGCATCCGCATCCGCATCTGCGTCCGCATCACTGTCATCATCGTCGGAACTCAAGGCGAGCGCCAGGCCGGCCACAGCAAGCGGCAAAAGCAAAAACGCGGGATTCGACCCTGCGGCACAACTCGACACGGAGAACGACGGAGCAAGCAACCCCTGCGATGTGTCGGTGAAGTTCACTTCAACAAGGCAACCGCAATCCCCCGCTTCCGCGTCGTCGCTTTCCTTCTTTTCCGTCAGGAACAGTTTCGGGCGACCGTCTTCGTCCTCGCGGAAGAAATTCACCAGGCGGATGGTTTCACCGTTTGCCAGACGCAAGATCAGGTCTTCACCCCGGCGCTCAAAAGCAGCCACTGCATCCTTCGACAAACAAAACGCTACGTCGGACATATGCCCGACATCGATCTTCGTAGAAGACCCTTGCAACAGCATTTTCTTTGCCGTGCCAGAGCCGGCAGACATCACTTCAGCATGGATGTACATATGCTTCCATTTCTTTCACTATGGCAGGTCAGCGGGACTGACATGCTCCCTAAAGATTTGCTCAAACCAAGGCGCATGGCACGCGATGGCAAGATCGGGCGCGGCGCGTCTCGGCGTCGGCCCAACGTGGATTGGTTAGGCTTGGCGTGTGAGGCAGACTGACGGCAATTTATCAATTGCCGGGAAAAAAGCTCAATCTGAAGGGAGCAGGCGAAAGCCCTTGGGCGCGGATGGTTTAGTCTATAAACCGGCGCTTCGCGCGTCCTTGGCGAAGTTTTACGGGCGCTTGTCATATCGGGTTGCGATGCCTCGGAACTGCTTGATCCTGTTGAAGAACCGTTCCACGAGATTGCGTTGCCGATCGACAATGCGATTGCCCCATGCCATTTTTATAAGATGATGGCTGGTGGGGGTGGTTGCCCCCGATAAGATGAAAAACGGGCTCACGACTGTTGGCCGGGCTCAGGATCAAACGGAGAACACCATGGGCGAGTATGTCGGTCTCGACGTCTCTTTGAAAGATGGAGTGGTTGCCGCCCTCCCTAGTCTTACTGTGTCATAAATTTTGTTAACGATTGATTGCGAGACTGGCGATTCAAGCTTCAGATGGAGGGAGCGATGGATCTCCAGGACGGAATCGAAACGAGTGGATCGCGTTTTGCGGCCTATGTCGAGAGACTTGCGGCGGCCCTTGGGCACGCGGATCGCGTGACGCCGATGAAAGCTTATTGCATGGGACTGTTGCTGCCCGGCGATCGCAAGAGCGTCGAGCCGATCGCAGCGCGCGTTGAGCCTGGACGCGTCCAGGCTGCGCATCAATCCCTGCATCATTTCGTGGCGAAAGCGGACTGGTCGGATGTGGCGATACTGGGTGCGGTCCGCGATCTGGTACTCCCCATCATCACCAAGCGGGAGCCAATCCGCGCCTGGATCGTCGATGACACCGGTTTCCCGAAGAAGGGCGTCCATTCCGTGGGCGTGGCACGGCAATATTGCGGCCAGTTGGGCAAGCAGGACAATTGCCAGGTCGCCGTATCGCTGTCGGTGGCCAACGAACAAGCCAGCGTGCCCGTGGCCTATCGGCTCTACCTTCCGGAGAGTTGGGCGGCAGATCCGCTGCGACGCGCCAAGGTCGGTGTTCCCGACGGCGTTGTATTCCAAACCAAGCCACAGATCGCCCTCGATCAGATCCGCGACACCTTGGCGCTCGGCGTCCCGCCCGGTGTGGTGTTGGCGGATGCAGGCTACGGCATCGACACCGCATTCCGGACCGGTCTGCGCAAAATGGATCTGGATTACATCGTTGGTATCGTCGACCAGCTTGTGGCCGGAAGGACAGGGACCGATGCCACCCAAGCCTTGGAGCGGAAGAGGCCGGCCACCTTCGCTTTACCGCCGCGATAGCGAGCACAAGCCGACCCCCGCCAAAGCTTTGGCCAAGGATTTGCCGCCCGAAGCCTGGCAACTCGTCACGTGGCGCGAGGGCACCAACACGACACTCACCTCCCGCTTCGCCGCTGTGCGCGTTCGACCCGCTCATCGTGACTATTGGCGCTCGGAGCCACATGCCGAAGAGTGGTTCATGATGGAGTGGCCGGATGGCGAGGCGGAGCCGACCAAATATTGGTTGTCGTCGTTGGGGCAAGCGACATCGCTCCAGGATCTGGTCAGCCAGGCCAAGCTGCGCTGGCGGATCGAACGCGATTATCAGGACTTGAAACAGGAACTCGGCCTTGGCCATTACGAAGGACGAGGGTGGCGGGGATTTCACCAGGGAGTGTCAGGAATTCTGTGCGGTGGGCCGGTTTCATCAGTTGAAGAACCGCTCGCCGAAGATGACGGCGAACTGTGTCTTTGCCTTGATCCACTCCCTCGGCGCGCGCTTCCACTGCTCGGCCGCATTGTTGAGGACCAGATATAACAGCTTCATCGCGGCTTCGTCACCCGGGAAATGGCCGCGCGAGCGCACTGCCCGACGAAGTTTCGAGTTCAACGCCTCGATGGCGTTCGTCGTGTAGATGATGCGGCGGACGCCCTCTGGGAAGGCGAAGAAGGGAACAACGTGTTCCCAATTGCGCCGCCAGCTTTGAGAGATGGCAGGGTATTTCTGGCCCCAATACCCTTCCTCGAAAGCCTCCAGCGCCTTCATTCCAGCCTCGGCATCTCGAGCACGATAGATGGCTCTCAACGCCGGTACGACGGGTTTGCGATCCTTGTAGGACACGAACTCCAGAGAATGCCGGATCAGGTGGACGATGCAGGTCTGGACGATCGTCTGAGGGAAGACGGCTGTAATGGCTTCGGGAAAGCCCTTCAGGCCATCGACCACGGCGATCAGGATGTCCTGGCAGCCACGGCTTTTCAGCTCATTCATCACGCGCAACCAGAACTTTGCCCCTTCGGTCTGCTCGATCCAGAGCCCGAGGATTTCCTTTGTGCCGTCCGCCAGAACTGCGAGCGCGACATAAACGGCCTTGTTGCGAACGAAGCCTTCGTCCCGGATCTTGACCCGGATGGCATCGAAGAACACGAGGGGATAGCACAGCTCGAGCGGGCGGTTTTGCCACTCGCCAACGGCCTCCAGAACCTGGTCGGTCACCGCCGAGATCAGGTCCGGCGACACGTCGATACCGTAGATTTCTTCGAGGTGGCCCTGGATTTCCCGCACCGTCATGCCGCGCGCGTACATGGAAATGATCTTATCATCGAAATCGGGAAAGCGGCGCTGATATTTGGCGATCAGCTGCGGGTCGAACGTACCGGCCCGGTCGCGCGGGATGGTCAACGTCATCTTCGAGGTACCGGTCAGCACCGTCTTTTTCGAAGATCCATTCCGCCGATTGCCCGACGGTCCTTCGCTGCGATCGACGGCGAGATGTTCATCAAGCTCGGCGTTGAGAATACGCTCCGACAGTGCCTTCTTCAGGTCATCCAGCAAGCCGTCCTTGCCGAAAACATCGGATGGATCACGACCAGCAAGAAGTTGGTCCAGAAGTTCTTTTTCGATAGCCATGTGATGATTCGCTCCTTTTCATCATCATGGCCCACCGCACAGAATTCCTGACACTCCCGGAATATCTCCTCCAGCGCCTTCCAGAAGCCGAGCGCGCCGTCGCCCACGGCAATTTCTGGCGCAATCGAAAGCCCGCGGGCCTTCAGCCCGACGAGCAGCTCGCGCCAGCTCTGGGTGCTTTCGCGCACGCCGACTTGAAAGCCGACAAGTTCCTTCTTGCCTTCCGGCGTCGCGCCGATGACGACCAGCATGCAAGCGGCATCGTCCTCCATGCGTGCCTGAAGATAGACCCCGTCGGCCCAGATGTAGACGTAGCGGCGGGCTGACAGGTCGCGGCGTTGCCAGCGATCATAGTCGGCCTGCCACTCCTCCTTCAGCCGGCCAATCACCGAGGGGGACAGGTTCGGTGCGTCCTTGCCGAGTAAGGCGGCAAGCGCCTCCTGGAAATCGCCGGTCGAGATGCCGCGCAGGTAAAGGACCGGCAGCAGAGCGTCGAGGCTCTTCGTGCGTCGTGCCCACTTCGGCAGGATCGCCGACGTGAAGGTGATGCGATCCTCGCCGCAAGTCTCCAAAGCCCGGTCGCGCAGCTTGACGCGGCGCACCGCAACCGGACCGATCCCCGTCTGGATCGTTCTTTCAGGCCCATGGCCGTGCCGCACCACCCGGTCCCGCCCATCGCTCAGGCGTTCGCTGGCCATGGCCGCAAGAAACGCCTCGGCTTCCGCCTCCACGGCCTGTGCCAGAAGCCGGCGCGCGCCTTCGCGTAGAACCGATGTCAGGGGATCATCGAGCGTCTCGGGATGCGGAAAGGAAACAACAGTGCTATCTGTCTTCATGGCGTATCGCTCTTTCATGAGGTTCTGGCAGGCTTGTCACCCGCCTCGATACGCCGCCCTCATCAAACCGTCATCACCCAGTTTCCGTCATAGCTCGTTTATTGCGCTATATCTCCGATCCGCAGGTCCGGCGCTCTATCCGGGCTGAAACGACCAAGATCGAATCCTTCAACGACTTTCTCGATTGGATTACCTTCGGCGGACCAGTCATCAAGAGCGGTGATCCCGTCGAACAGGAAAAGCAGGTCAAATATGCGAGCCTCGTCGCCAACGCC
Organism: Ensifer sp. SL37; assembly: GCF_026672675.1. Taxonomy (NCBI): domain Bacteria; kingdom Pseudomonadati; phylum Pseudomonadota; class Alphaproteobacteria; order Hyphomicrobiales; family Rhizobiaceae; genus Ensifer; species Ensifer sp. SL37. Next base: position 294,888 of record NZ_JAPPRN010000002.1, read on the forward strand.
ATCATGCTGTCCAATGTCGCCGACCTGACCGACGTCATCAATTCCATGGCCGCCGACGGCCTGGCGGTCACGCCAGAGCTGGCCGCCTCCCTCAGCCCCTATGCCCGCGCGAAAATCAGGCGCTTCGGGAAATACTCAATCGATATGCAGGATATCCCAAAGCCGCTCGCCCCGGCACCTCTGCCCTTCGAAATACCCTTGTGACCGGTTTTTACACGTATCCTGCGCCTACCCGAGGCGGACAGGACAAACGCGCCGCGCACCTTCGCGGCCGTCACGATCTCGACGGCGGCCGGAACGGCAGCGAGGTCAAACGCGGAAGGTCGAACCGGAATCAAGACCAGCTCTGACCTTCGGGCTATCTGGCCAGCCGCCGGAGCGGCATGGGGCGGGGCGTCCACTACGGCCAAGGTCATGCCCTCGGCCGCTCAAAGCGCCGCGTCCAGTTCCCCGGCCTGCGCCGTGGCGACGATCGGTGTTCCGGCTTCCCGTGCGCTCGCCCATGCGGTCGCGCTTTCCTGTGGATCGGCGTCGATGATGCAAACCTTTTCCCCGTTCGCCTCGGCTGCAACAGCGGTGTGCCTGATCTTCCATGGGCGCTTTCGGCTGGCGGGTGCGGAACCACAGGTACAGGATTCCAACCGGCGCGACGAAGATCGCAAAGGCCCAGAGCATGCCGTTGACGCACTACTTGAGCATGAACAGGAAGATCGCGTTCATGAAAATCACGTTGTTCCCAAAGGCCAGATCGCGAAGCTCATCCCAAACCAGCTTGGCGAAGGGAAAGAGCAATGTGCTCAGCGAAGCAAAAACAATCAGACCGGCAGGTGTGCCATTCTTGGTTTCAGCGCTCATGACCATGCCGACGATGAGAGCAAAGAATATAAGACCGATCACATAGGACCGAATGAGATAGGACGGCTGCACCCCGCCAAAAATACGACGCAAAAAGGTCATTTCCCGGAATTTCCCTCCATTCTAAGACAACAAGATTACTTTACGAAAAGCTCGTTCATTGGGCACCTGGCCATTCTTCAGCCGGCCAATCCCTTGATGTATGAATAACGCGCACGATCACGACGCTTTCCCGGCCCGCCACGTCCCGCAGCTCATAGGCGATTATGTAGGGATGCCGGGCGAGGGACTTTTCATAGGTTCCGCTCACCCGCCCCGGCCGACCGGTCGCAAATTCGCCGAGCTTGTTACCGGCGTCCTCGATCGCGTCCACAACCCTTTCGGCGGCGAATGGGTTGTCCTCTGCGATATAGCGCAGGATTTCGAGGTTATCCCGCTGCGCCTCAATCGACCAGACGACCGGCCTCATCCGCGCGCGGCTTTCCGGCGCTTCGCTTCCTCGATAACCTCACGCATTTCCGCGACGGCCTGCGCGTGGGAGATCACCCGGCCGGCCGCCGCGTCGGCCATGCCGCGCTTGATACCGTCGATGATTTCAAGCTCGCGATCGACATAGGCGGCGACAGCCTCGCCGGCGAGGAAGGATTTGCTTCGCTGCGTGTCGGCCGCGATCCGGTCGAGCTTTTCTTTCACATCGGGCCTAACCCGAATCGTCATGGTGGTGCTGGCGGTCATGGAATCACCTCCGTGTGTTGAATTGTGTACAACATAGCACGCTTTCCCGGCCGCCACCATCGCCTTCCTAGCTCGATGAAACGAATACACGTCAATACGTATTAGAGCGGTTCCCTGACTGAATCGACGGGCTTTGCAAATCAGGCCGGTTCTGATTCAAGCTATCTGCCGATGGAGGTCGGCAGATATGTCGAAAGCCCTTTCCGTTGATCTTCGCACCCGTGTGCTTGCCGCCGTTTCCGCCGGCGCATCCCATCGAGAAGCCGCCAAGCGTTTCGGCGTAAGCGCCGCGAGCGTGAGCCGTTGGCGAAACCTGCAAATCCGGCAGGGTAACGTGCAACCCGGCCCACTCGGTGGCGACCGCAATTCCCGCAAGACCGAGGCCCACGCCGATCTGATCATGGCCTGGCTTACGGATCACCGGGACGGCACCTTGTTCGAACTTCGCGACGCTTTCGCCGCCCAGGGCATCACGGTCAGCAAGTCGGCCCTGCATCGTTTCCTTGTCCGGCACGAGCAGACGCGCAAAAAAAGACAGGCCATGCGTTAGAGCAAATCCGTCCGGACATCCTGCAACAGCGCCAATGCTGGTTCGACGAGCAACTCGATCTCGATCCGGCGTGTCTCGTCTTCATCGATGAGACCTGGACCGCGACCAATATGGCGCGCACCCATGGAAGATGCGCCAAAGGCGAGCGGTTGCGGATGGGCTTCCCTCACGGCCATCGCAAGACGACGACGCTGGTCGCAGGCCTACGCAATACGGGAATGGTCGCGCCTCTGGTCATCGATGGACCGATCAATGGCGAATGGTTCGAGGCATATGTTGGCCAGGTGCTCGTCCCGACATTGAAGCCGGGCGATGTCGTTATCCTCGACAACCTTTCCAGCCACAAACGACCCGCGGCACGCGCGATGATCGAAGCTGCTGGTGCACGGATGATGTTCCTCCCGCCATACAGCCCAGACTTCAACCCTATCGAGAAGGCCTTCTCCAAATTGAAGGCCCTACCGCGAAAGGCGGCCGAGCGAACTGTGACCGGACTGTGGGACAGGATCGGAAAACTGCTCGACTTCATCGAGCCCCACGAAGCTCGAAACTACTTCAATTCGTGCGGATACGATCCAATATGAAAGGGAAACGCTCTAACCCAATAGTTTGATGCATGCCTGTTCTTCCATCTTTGGAAAGAGGGCAACACAAAGCCTTCGCCAAAAATGGCGCCATCGCTTGACAACGAATCATTTTGTCTAGATGGTTTATTACCGGTCAGGGTGGGCAACCATCCACATATCAAGCTTATAGCTTTGATGAAGGGTCTTGAAAGTTGTCGCTTTCGAGACCTTTCCTGTTTTGCCGCTCATTTCTCCAGCTAAACCTAATATGCTACGTCCTTATCCGGCGCACGGTAAACGCCATGATTCGGTCGCCGGACTATGCTTCAAGCAAGCCTACCGCGCAAGATATTCAGAAATAGTAAAATCAACGATCAACAGAAGGTGGCCCATCGTCGTCATCGAAGATGGAGCGCAGCACTTCGTTTGGAATGACGAACCGCGATGCTCGACCACGCCCTATCGCGTTGAGCACCGTCTCCTCGACCAAAAGTCCTCTGGCAATCAGGTACCCGGTCATCTCATGAACTCCAGGCAGACTCAGCCCCGCTTTTTCCTTGATATTTTTTGCGGATGGCTCGATGCCTTTAACCTGCATGTGGTAGATTATGTAAACAAGTGCCAACTGCTTTAGACGACTGGCTGCCGTCTCTCCCGCAAGCGGATTGTTTAAGATTTTGTCTTGCATCGCACCCGCGAATGTAATGCTTGCCCAATTCGATCCAGGGTGTGTTGGCATATCATCAATCTTCAGATATTGTAATATCAATCCGCTTCACAATAAGCCTGCGCCTGGATTTTGTTCGGCGGATTCGTTTTGAGCATACACGATTGCAGGGATCGTTATATGCATAAGAGGAAGGGAGCGATGCCAGTAGGCCTTTCAATCATGCTCGCGACCGCATATCGCCGCGCCTTAGTCGCGTCCCACCGCGACCGCCACCTCGTATGTGCGCAGCAACAATGCGCCTCAGGCGTCGCCAGGCTCGACACACGGCTCGCCCCGTTGGAGGACGACCTAGCCCAGTGCGAGGCCGCAGGACCCGGTCGAAGACCGTTGAACAGCTATACGGCCGCCCTTGGACGTTTGGCTTGCGAGCTATCCGTTTCCCAAAATCGACTCGTCTGCTTCCCGGTGCGGTCGGTACGGTCACATGTTGGAAGGCCGCAGTTTCGAGAACTCACATACAGGTTGTCTGTCCCACACCACCGATTGAAGCAAGTTGAACGAGGCTTGAGTTTTTCATGCACAATGCACACGAAACAAAACGATTTGCCGATGATCCCGCAAACCTGGTGTACCGCTCGCCTGTTCTTGAGCCGATGCGCAGTTTTATATGGCAACACGAAAATGCCGAGGGACGCGACATTCTGGTCCGCATCTTATTTTGGGTGGCTTCCAGGCGAAGTGCAAAGCGCAGAACCATACTTCTCGACAATCTCGCAAAATTGTCGTTGGTGATCGGATCAGAACCTGCAGAGATGAAAGATGAGTTCATCGCGCTTATTGAGAGCGTGATCTGATTTCAGTCGTCGAGCGTTATCACTCGTCCCGTCGCTGCGTGGTGAGCGGCCTGCAACCGATCGGCCGCGTCCTCTCGGATAGAGAGGACTTTGGCGGACTTTCCAGGTGAAACGCCGGGCGTGCGCGTGCGATCGAGCATGCCTCGTGCCTCCAGGAGCCGGCACAGTGCGTCAACCTGGTTCGAGGGAGCATTCAACAGATTGGTGATCTGGCGCGCAGTTGGCCGGCAACCGCGTGCTACTTCCGATGCGATATGATCGACGATCGCGCTCAGTCGCATGCGAGTGGAGGCCGTATCCCCTGGAAACTGCGACGCGAAGATAAGGCGGCGTAAATCGGCACCTCGATCGCTGTCGCTCTGCTCCGGCGGGCCTGGAACCGAGACCGTCGTTGGGGATGGGGCTTCGTCCAGGAAATCGAGCTGCGACACGACAAGTTGGCCCAGCAAAAGCGGCAAGCGGGTCCCCAAATCGGAGGCTAATGCCATGGCGCGCGGATAATCTTTGGCCGGTAACAGCACTCTGGATTCCCGGAGATCCTCGCCCAGCGTTTCCTTCCACCACTGCCGGCGCCATTCCGCGTACTTGGCTGTGTATCTTGAATTTTCGCCCATTTCCCCGATGATCACTGCTTGATAGCACCAAGCAAGCTACGGTTCGGATGGGGCATGTCATCAAAAGCCCACAGCCCGGCACGCGCTTGTTGCGCTATCGATTCCTCGATGCTGTAGGGCATGTAGACAGGTTCACCGCTGTTTGCCAATGCGGCGAACCCGAAACCTTGTGTGATCAGCATGGCGCCGAGATCAAGGGTGTTCTTGCCGATATGGGCAGTGCAGATAACCAGGATGGTTGAAGGTGGGGCGGACGCCTGCAGCGACAGTTGGGCAATGGGTGTGCATGTGGGTCTCGTGTCCTTCACGATCGCCGCCAACATCGCGAGCGCCACAGCGCCACAGTCCTGTTTCTGGCCGCTTCTGTAAGTATAGGAGGAGCCGCGCAGGCAGGCCTGAACGCCGTAGAGACGCATGACCTGGTTGTCCTGCCTCCAGCTGTCACCGGTGAGGAAAGTGATCCCGGACTGGGCAATCTGGAACGTCTGTGGCCGTGGCCGCACCTCGTCGGCCGTTGCGGGCGAGATAGAAGCGGCCGAGACGAGGAGGGCAAGCGCAGCTTTTCTCATGTTACTGCTTCGTGGTCGTGGTGCCGACAGCGGGAAGACAATCAATCCCGTCATTGCTGTTGGTAATGCATCCCACATTGTAGCCGGCGCCGGAGACCAGGTATCTGCAGACGCTCGTGCCGGCACCATCGCTTGTCCCGGGCGCACTGCAATCCAGGCCGGCCTTGACGAGATTGTCCAATTTGCCACCCTTACCGCAGCCAAACTGACAGGCCTTCAGGATCGACGACTGCGTGATGATAGCGCATGTGCCCTTGTAGCAGACCTCTTGACCGATGGCGCTGGTCAGGCCGTTGTTCTCCGCCGCGGACCATTGCCTCTGCTCGTATTGCCGCCACGCAGCGACCTGTGCCGTTGGATTGGCGAGAAAGTCTTGCTTGGAGCCATTCCAGTAGTCCTCGATCGTGCCGTCGCAGAACTGAAAGGCGCCGTAGCACTGGATCCCGTTTACGACGGGGGAGATGCTGTTGAAGCTACCTTCGCTCTGTGTGACATTGGAGGCAAATTCTGCGCATTCCGATGGCATGCCGGCATTTAACAGGCCGATTGCAGTTTCGCCAGCAAAGGCGAACCCGGCAACAAGGCTGACGGCAAACCCGAAATTCGCACATGAGTCCTTTATGTTGGGAGCCCACGCCGATCGGGCAACGGCAAAGGCTGTCGTCATGGCAGCGGACCCACCTTGTAGGATCCGGTTATCGGTTGACCGGATTCGGTAATTTCGGAGGTCTTCAGCATTTTGTAATTGAGAGACATGAGTGCCGTGCCACCTAGCGGCATCTGCGGATTTGCCATCTCGCGCGGCGGGGCGCCGGTCTTGGTCAAGACGAGCAGGGCCGTGCACATACCTTGCAGGTTGCAATCGCCATTCGTCTGGCTCAGCAACCATGATCCAGATGGGGTGTTGACGCGGGCGGTGTAGATGTTCGCGGCCTTATGGGTCAGACGGATGAGGGCAAGGCTGTCGGCCGACCAGACACCGTCGGGATCGTGCCGGGCGTCCTTGGTGGTCAGCTTGAGTTCAAACTTGTAGCTATCCTCGGCTGCAGCCGGATGCAGAACAGCGCTCATGACTAAAGTGGTCGTCAGGATTGCGAGCGAACGTTTCATGGAAAGCTCCGTGTTTAGGGTGGAAGACAACGGCGCACCGCATCTAGCGACACCGCCGGAATGGCGGTTCTCGCGAGGAGAACGGGTTGAACGAGCAGGAAACGCCTATTTCATCGGCACCAACTGAACATTCGGCGCACAAGCTTGAATGCCGAAATCGCGGCCAGGCAGAAGAGAGAGTTCAGCAGTGCGTACGACACGAGATACAGACCGAGGATTAGGCAGGTGTGGCCAAAGCCTTCCCATGGAGGGGAATAGGCACCGACGGCCTCCTCGACCGCAGCCAGAAACATGGGAAATCCAAGAAGGGGGAGCAGGACCCAACATAAAATCAGGGCGAGCGCCCAGTTTATGCTAAAGGGCCTCACTTCTCCGAACGGCCTTCTATCGTCGTCGCCCATAGGCATCCCTATTGATGGTTGTAGCGCGGATCCGAAAGCGTTCACCGCCCACAATCGAGCACAGCATTGCCAACGTTGTGCATCGGGCATCATCTAATGTTCCAGTAAGTGATCGGGGAGAGCGCTTTCCCGTTCTGGTAGACAGTGATGTAGTCGTCCGTGCGGATGCAACCCGCTGGACGCGCGTCTGGTCGCGAGGTTCGACGTCGGCAGACTTCGCCCTTGACGTGCCTGGCAGGATCGTCGCGGCACTCCGACTTTTCGTTGAGACCAATCGTCGAGCTCGTGCAGACGTGCCGTTCTTCTATGTAAGCAGCCTTCCCCCAATCAAACGACATGCCGTTGTCGTCACCATCAGCTGAACATCCAGAAAATTCCGGCAGTGGCGGTTCTAAGTTTTTCAATCGCGAGATCATCGCCGCGTAAGCCGCCTCGCAACCGCTTGGAAACCCACCTGGAAGACATATCCAGATCGCGCATTCGTTGACCGAAGCGGCGCGCGCCGGCGTGACACAAGCCAGAAGGACAGCCGAGAGGGCGGCAGAGCCAGCAAAATGGACAAGAGAGTTCATGGCGGTTGACAAATCTCCGCGTTTGCGATGAGTATGGATCATACATAGATATATATGCCCTTCAAGAGTTTCTTCCCGATGCCACGATCCACACCAAAACAGCAAACGAGATGGGTGTCTGTATTCGGCAGCATGCTGCTGGCGGCTTGTTTTTCCACCGACCGCGCTCAAGCCGGTCCAACCAGCGAACCGGTGCGGTGCACGGACGGCGCCGTCGCAGTGGAGACAATCAAGGATATCCTGACAAGGGAGGCTGTTCGGCAAGGGGTTGACGTCAAGCTGGCGCTCGCAATCGTCGATCACGAATCAGGTTTCGGGCAGCAGGTTAATTCGAGGGCCGGTGCGCGCGGACCGATGCAACTGATGCCGGCGACGGCGGCGCGCTATGGCGTGACGGACATTTGTGACGCGGCGGAAAACATCCGCGGCGGTGTCAGCTACCTTAAGGACCTCGGCAAAATGTTTGGCGGTAACATCATGCTGATCGTTGCCGCCTACAATGCGGGCGAGGGGCGTGTCGTGGCCGCCGGCGGCGTGCCTGCGATAGCCGAGACGGTGTCGTACACGGCGCTCGTCACAAATACCTATTATGGCTTCGACACCATATTGAATGGCGGCAAGCGAACGCGCGGCCAGTCCAAACCTGACGCAAGGACAATCGGCCCCGGCGTCAATCTGCTGGCGGAAACTGCCAAGCAGCAGCCAGATAAGCCAATTCCCATCAATCAATCGAAGCCGAGGACTGGTGATCCCGAGTGGATCGCTGGTTCCGTTCTTTACGTGCAGTGAAGGAGAGGAAAGCAGATGAAGACAAGAATGAGATCCGCCCATTCGGCTGCTTTTGCGCCCCGGATTGGCAGCAGGATTATCACTACGACCGCAATAGGTTTCGCGATTTCGGTTAGCAATGGCGATATGGCCTTTGCGGCGGGCGACATTTTCCAGCCGATCAACTCGGTTTTTACAACGCTGCTCGAATTCATGACCGGCACCTTCGCCACCACGGCGGCGACGATTGCCTGTGCAGCCGTCGGCTACATGGCGCTGACGAGCCGCATTCCCTGGAGCTGGTGCTTCTCCATCATCGTCGGCATTGCCTTCATCTTCGGCGGCGCGCAACTCGTCCAATCGATGGCGTCGGGGCTCGGCGGCTGATGAGCGAAGAAGGGGCCAAGGCAGAGGTTGCACCGCTGGTTCTCGGTCTTACGCGACCGCGAATGATGTGGGGAGTGCCGATCGGACTGTTTGTCGGTGAGCTGATGCTCGTCGTCATAACATTCCTCAATACGAAGAACCTGGCGACGTTCCTCTTGTTCCTGCCTTTGCATGCCTTGGCCTACGTGATCACGGTTCGCGATCCGCACCTTGCCAACGTCGTTAGGCTGCGGATCGCCAAATGCCCCTGGACGAAGAACCGTCACTTCTGGGGCGGCAATTCCTACAAGCCCTAGGGGAGCCGAATGCAGAAAGCTGTACGCAAGGATCTGCGGTTTGGCGCTGAGATCGGCCGGGAAAAGCCTGTCTCGGCGCATATTCCCTATCTACGCCACGTCGACGAAGAAACGTTACGTACTAGGGACGGCATGTTGGTATCGATCATCAAGGTCGATGGCTTCTGCCACCAGACAGCCGATCAGCTGACGATCGACACTGAGGCTGGCGGGCGCAACACTCTGATGCGCGCCCTCGCCGACAGCCGTTTCGCGGTTTATTCGCACATCGTGCGGCGGCGAATTCCTCCAGCGATCGACGGGACATTCGATATTCCGTTCTGCAGGGACCTCGACGAGCGCTATATGCGCAGTCTTGCCAACAGCAGCATGTACACGAACGATCTCTATCTTACGATCATTCGCCGTGGCTTTCAGGGAAAGGTAGGGCTGGCTGATAAGGTCCTCTCCCGCTTCCGCAAGGCAGCGGGCGTGTCGGACCAGCGGCTAGACCGCGAGGCGCGCCAGGAGCTCAGCGAGCAAGTGGCGAATATCGCCAAGGGCATGGGAGACTATAGCGCCCGCACCCTCAAGGCGGTTGTGCGCGATCGCCGCGTGGCATCGGAGCCCCTGGAATTTCTGGCGATGCTTCTGAACGGGGGTGTTCCCGTCAATATGCTCTTGCCCCGTATGCCGCTCGACGAATACCTGCCGACCAGGCGAATTACCTTCGGGCGGCGGCTCTTGGAGATGCGCGGCAGCAGTGACAACGAAACCCGCTTCGGCGCCATGATCTCGATTCGCGAGTATCCGTCCTTTACGGCCGCCGGAATGATCGACGGGGTTCTGAAGATCCCCGGCGAATTCATTGTGACGCAAAGCTTCGCCCTCCAGGACCGGGCGCCAGTGCTTTCGGAAATGGACCGCATCGAGCGTCAGATCAGCGTCTCGGATGAGCGGGGCACGAGCCTCGAGAGCGCCATTGCCATTGCCAAGGACGAGCTCGTGAACGGTCGGGCGGTGATGGGCTATCATCATTTGTCGGTCATGGCGCTCGGCGACACGATCAAGGAGACGGAGGCCTGCGCTCAAGCCGTCACCAAGGAATTGCAAAACTCAGGGATAGTCGTCGTTCGCGAGGACCTGAACGCCGAACCGGTTTTCTTCGCGCAGTTGCCCGGGAATTTCGCCTACATCGCCCGCAAAGCCCTGATTTCCTCGCGGAATTTCTGCGGGATCGCCTCGTTTCACAATTTCGCGCTCGGCAAGCCCTCCGGCAATCGCTGGGGGCCGGCGGTGTCGTTGCTGCAGACGACGTCGCTGACACCATACTTCTTCAACTTTCACAAAGACGATGTCGGCAACTTCACCGTGACCGGTCCATCCGGATCGGGCAAGACAACTGGGCTGCTGTTCCTGTTGGCGCAAGCGATGCGGGTGAGACCGCAACCGCGCTGCGCATTCTTTGACAAGGACCGCGGCGGAGAGATCTTCATCCGCGCCTGTGGCGGACAGTACGAAGTGCTTCAGCCAGGCGTGTCGACGGGCTTCAATCCGCTCCAGCTGGCGGATAGTCCGGACAATCGGGCCTTTGTCTACGATCTGCTGAGCTACCTCGTCCGTCCAAGAGAAACGGCGGAGAAGCTTGTCGCGGAACAGGAGAAGATCCTGGCCCGTGCGGTCGAGCACATTTTCCAGGTGCCGATCCAGGAGCGCATGTTCTCGGACGTCGTTCACCTGCTGCGCGGGGGTGAAACCGCTGGTCGTGACGATCTCGCCTCCCGCTTCGAAGTCTGGTGCGAAGCGAAGGGTTGGCTCTTCAATAATCCGGTCGATCTCTGGGATGGCGAACGCGGCATCTTTGGATTCGACCTGACGGCAGTGCTTGATGACCCAGAAATACGCACGGCGGCGCTCGGCTACATCTTCTTCCGGATCGGCCAGATGCTCGACGGGGTGCGGCCGATGATGGTGTTCATCGACGAGGGCTGGAAACTTCTGGGCGATGACAAGGGCGGCGAATTCATCGAAGAGCAGCTGAAGACGATCCGCAAGAAGAACGGGATCGTCGGGCTCGGCACGCAGTCGGCGCGCGATATCGCCACGTCGAAGATTGCGCATACTCTCCTCGAACAGAGCCCGACCAACATCTTCTTCCCAAATCCGAAGGCAGACCGGGAGAGCTACGTGGATGCCTTCGGGCTCTCGGAGGCGGAGTTTGATTGGGTGAAGACGACCCCTTCGAAAAGCCGCCAGTTCCTCGTCAAGCACGATCATGACAGTGTCATCGCGCGGCTCGATCTCTCAGCCCTTCCCGAGTTCATCAAGGTCTTGTCCGGCCGGACGGAAACGGTCGCCGAGTGTGAGCGTTTGCGCGAGCAGTACGGCGACGCCCCGCAGGACTGGCTTGCCTATTTTTGTGGTTGGCAGGAGGAAGATTGATGCGTGCTCACAAGTATCTGACGGCCCGCAGCTGCGCGCTCGTCGCGAGCCTCATCGCGAGCGGTCCGGCGCATGCGCAGGTCCCGGTGAATGATGGTGCAAGAAAGACGAAGGAGACGAACACCGCCGTATGCATGCAAAGGGCGCGGACGTTCAAGCAGTCCTCCGTCAGTCCCTCTCGCGGCGTAACTGCAAGTGTGACGACGCAAGGCGAACTCGCCGGCATGCAGCAGGTGGGCGGCGCGGCGGTCTTCGGTAGTGCGCTCACCGGAACTTCGGTTGCCAACCATGACCTGGCGATCCTTCTCGCGGTGGGGAAGAGCGTGCAGGCGATCAAGACGAAGAATGCCGGGCAGGTGGTGAGCGCGCTCGCCGCGGTTGCTGCCGCGATCCAAGCCAACACCAACACCCTGAATGCGCAGTCGACGGCGATCGGCACGGCGAATTCGCTCCAGGGTACATTCGACCAGAACACCGCGGTACGTCTGTCCAATATACAGGTCTGGAACCAGGCGATCCAAGCCGTGACGACGACGGTCCAGATGCGCAACCAGCGTCTCATCGATGCAGCAGCCGCAGAAAGCGCGACGGCCAAGACGATGACCTACGATCCGTCGAAGGCGAGCTTCGTCGGCACGGCGCAAGAGTGAAACAGGAGGGTTTGATGACCTACAGCAATTCTTCTCCGGTCCGGGTTGCCGCATTGGCGTGCCTGACCGCCGTTGTCAGCCTGACGGGCATGACTGCGAGCGCACAGGTTCCCGTTATCGACGAGGCAACCCTGTCGCAGGCCACGAAGACGGCCTCAAACACGGCTCAGATCATGTCCTCCAACAGCGAGATCCTGCAAACGGTGAACCAGACTCTGGCGGCGGTCACCGGTAACCGCTCGACGGCTCAGATCGCTGATACGGCCCTTGGAACAGGTTTCTCGATGGGGAGCGCACCGGACTTTTCTTCGCTGCTGAGCGGCCAGATGTCCTGGGGCAACCTTGGTTCGTTCGCAAACACGGCTGCGACCATCCTCAATGGGCTCAATCTTGTGAACACGCTGAGCGGCGCGACGGACAGTGCCAAGTTCACGCGCGGCGACAAGGCGTATCAGGGGCTGGTGAACACGGCGACTGCGCTCACCGCGACGATCGCCGGCACGCAAAGCGCCACGCAGCAGCGATCGCAGGCGTTTCAGGCGGTTCAGGGGCAGATCGGCACGGCGACGGACATCAAGGGGTCGATCGATCAGAACTCGCAGGTCCAGACGCAGACGGCGCAAACCGTAAACGAGTTGGTGGGCGCGGTCAACGCAGGCAACGCCGCCTTGAATGCGGAACAGATGCGACAGTTGGCGGCGGAGGCAGCGACGGCGGAAGTCATGAAATACGATCCGAGCAAGGTGTCGTTCGTCAGCGAATAAGAGGGAGATTGACGCATGAATTATCGATTGGCCGTTGCAGGCGGTGTAGCCGGAAGTGTGGCGATCGTGCTTGTCCTCCTGGGGACTATAGCGGCGCGAAGCGTTGAAGAAAGCCGGCAGGACCGGCAGGCAAGCGAGGCCGCAAAGAGAGTGATGCGCTACGACCCGAAGGCGTTCAGCTTCGTTGGTGAAGGAAAGTAGGCCATGCGGTTTATTAAAAGCCTCACCCTTGTATCGATCGCAGTCGTGTTGGCTGCACTGTCGGGCTGCGCGGGCAATCGCGAACTCAAGGCGCCCTGTGCGGCCGGGCTCGGGAATGCCTTTTCGTCGGCCGCTTATGCGGCAGGAACCGCGAGCCCCTGCGGGCCGATGGTCCGTCAACAGAGCGTGACGCTCTTTTAGAGGGACTGTGATGAATCCGTTCCAGATCCTGTTCGGCAAGATTGATAGCATGGGCATGAGTGCCGTGCAGGGTATGTACAAGGCGCTCGCGGAAACGCTCGGCCCGCTGTTCCTTACGGCTCTCACCGTCTACGTCGTTTGGTGGGGCTACGAAATGCTCTTCGGCCGGGCACAGATGACGGCGGGAACCTTCGTCTGGCGGTTCGGTAAGGCGTTCCTCTGCTATTCCCTGATCATTTCGTGGGGCACCTATCAGCCATTAATCGCAAAGCCGCTAATCGAGGCACCGGACGGTATGGCCACGATCGTGTGCAAGGCAACGGGCGGAACGGATTGCGGCGGGGCCGGATCATCGGGTTCGGGGGTCTCGCAGGGCTTGACGGACATCTGGAACGGCGGTCTAGCGTCGGCGACCAGGATTACCGAGGAAGCAGGCGTTACCGCGGTGGGATTGTACCTGCTTGCACTGCTGATCATGGCGGCGACGTGTTTCCTGTGCGCCGTTGCCGTGACATTGCTGATATTCGGCAAGATGACGATGTTCATCCTGCTGGGGATCGGGCCGATCGTGCTGTGCTGCGCGCTGTTCAATCTGACCTCGCGGGTGGTGGACGGCTGGATTACCAGCCTTGCCGCATACGCGCTGCTTCCGATGATCGTCTATTCGATCTTGGGCTTCATGCTCACGCTGTTGAAGGATCGCGTGCAGGAGATCAACAACGACGGTTTCCTCGCATCGGTAACGAGCCTCGCACCGTTCGTTCTTATGTGTGTGGTCGCGATATTCCTCCTCAAGCAGTCGGTCGCGATCGCACTGGCGATCGCCGGAGGCGGTCCGCGAACCGACGTACCGCATCCGCCGCTTAGCCGCTGGACGGCCGCCGGGGCAATGGCGGTCACAAGATCTCTATGGAAGCAGATGAACCGTCAGGCAGGCATCATTGCCGGCGGCAGCGGGTCGGCCGCGGCCCAGATTGGTGACGGCGACGCGGCGGCCGCCCAGGTGCGCGCGGCAGCCGCAAACGCACGCAGATAAATCCCACGGAGACTAGAATGAAAGACAATGAGGGCGTGGGCGCTGAGCCGTCCGCCAATGTGGTCGATTCCCGCTACTACAGCGAGGGAGAGCGGTGGGAACGGTCGGTTTACCGGTCGGTGGCGATCTCGAGGGGCGCCTGGCGCGCTTTGGCGCTGGTACTTGGACTAAGCCTCCTAGCCGCGATCGGCCTCCTTTGGGCATTGCTGCCGCTCAAATCGTTCGACGTCGTGGTGCTCGAGGTGGACAAGACGACTGGCTATGTCGAGGCAAGCCGCCCACTCGAGGCGCGCGGGGAACTGAGCCAAAACGAGGCCGTGACGCGGGCAAACATCGTGCGTTTCCTGCGCGGGAGGGAAACTTACGATCCGCGCGGGCTGCGCGACAATTTCGACCTGGCATCGCTCTATTCGACCGGCAAGGCCGCTGCGGATCTGGCTTACACCTATTCCGGATCGAACCCGAACAATCCGGTCAAACTCTACGGCGCCGACACGACGGTCGGCGTGCTGGTGAAGAGCGTGATCTTCCTCAACGAGAAAACGGCCGCGGTACGATTTTCGACGACGCGAACGGCAAGGTCCGGACCGACGGTATCCGAGCACTGGGTCGCCAATGTCCGCTTCCGCTACACGTCCGAGCCGATGCGCAACGACTGGCGCTTCGACAATCCCCTCGGTTTCCAGGTCACGGAATATCGCCGCGACCAAGAAACTATCACGCCGCAGGAGGAAGCGGAATGAGAAAGAGGAAGCTCCTGGTTGCCGGCGTTGTAGGCGCAGCACTCCTCGCGCAATGCGCGCTGGCGCTGGCCGAAAGCCGGCCCCAGTCGGTGAAAACGGATGAGCGCATCCGGACGGTGCCTTTCCAGAAGGACAACATCGTCTATCTGGCCGGAATGATGGGCGTGTCGACGATGATCGTCTTCAATGATGACGAGCAGATTGCGACCGTTGCAATGGGCGACAGCGTGGCATGGCAGGCCGTACCGGATCAGTCAAAACGCTTCCTGTTCATCAAGCCGCTGGAACCGGGCGCGCTGACGAACATGAATGTGGTGACCTCGAAGCGGGTCTATAATTTCATGTTGAGCGGCGCCAAGCCGGGAAACACGCGCGAGGCAGTGATTAAACTTCGCTTTGCCTATCCCGAAGATGTGGTCGACACCAATTTGCTGGCGGTGGCAAAGCAGAACGCAGCCATGCCGAACGTCCGGGCGGCGTTGGCCAATCCCGGGCGGCTTAACTACGACTATGGCTACAAGGGCGCTATCGACAATCGCCCGACGTCGATGTTCGACGACGGCATTAAGACGTTTTTCCAGTTTAACGGCGAGGTACCGGCCTTTTTCGCGGTGAAGTCGAACGGAAGCGAAACGCTCGTGAATTACCGCCGCGAGGGTGACTACATCGTCGTCGACAAGGTCGCGCGGCAATGGTCGCTGCGCGCCGGCAATGTCGTGACTTGCGTGTTCAATATGAAGGCAACGATGGTAGCCGCGAAGCCGGCAGCCGTGCAGCGGCAGGAGACACGGCATTGACCGTTGATTTCGAGGAAGAAGCGCGGATCTGCGAAAGCGTAACTCAGCCTGGGAGCGGTCAGCGCGGCAAACTCTTGCCGGTCTTGCTTGGCGCGTCGGCACTCGGACTGCTCGCCTATGCGGTCTATGTCAGCTTCGTGAAACCGGAAGGCCTGGATCGGGCGGAGGCGCAAGAGGAGTTCAAGACCGCGAGCCAATCGGCGCAACTGAACCTCGATCCTGAAAGTCCACCGCTTCCGCCTGATAACAAGCTGGTACTGACCCCGCCGGCGGAGCAGCCGACGGTCACGGCGCCGACCGTCGTGGCGGTCACCGCGCCGGTCGCGGTTGAGCCGGCGATCGATGAAGAGGCCGCACGCCGTGCCCGCGAAGAGGCGGAACGGGTGCGGCGGAAGGAAGAGTTGCGCCAAGCGCGCCTGCGTTCAAACATGATCATCGTCGACCAGTCTGTGAAGACCGAAAGCGGCGACACTCTCACGGCCGGCGGATCGGCCGGGAGCGCAACGGGGGTCAGCGCTGACGACGATCCGAACCGGAAATTCGTCGATGCGATCGGTGCGCAGGATGTCGAGAAGGTGACCGCATCCAGAAACGAGCGTATCGACGCGCTGATCCCGCAGGGAACGCTGATCCGCGGCGTTCTCGAAACCGCGATCCAATCCGACCTTCCAGGCATGGTGCGCGCGGTGACTTCGACGGACGTCTATTCGTTCGACGGCCGCCGCATTCTCCTGCCGAAGGGGACGATGCTCACGGGCGAATACAAAAGCGCAGTGGCGCGCGGACAGACGCGGGTATTGATCGTCTGGACGCGGGCGCTCAGCAGCGACGGCACATCCGTATCGCTCGGCTCCTACGGTACGGATGATCTCGGCCGTTCGGGGCTCACTGGTTTCGTTGACAAGCACTATCTTGAGCGGTTCGGGGCGGCATCCGTGCTGAGCATCGTCGGCGGTGTCTCGTCGTACATCGCCGGCCTCGGCAGCAGTGGCACAAGTTCGTCGGACGGCAGCGACGCACAAACGCAGGCCCAGCAGACCGTCGCGCAAACGATGTCCGAGATGGCGAACATGGCGCTTCAGGATTCGATCAACATCCCGCCGACAATCTTCGTCGACCAGGGAGCGCAGATCATGGTCTTCGTGCGCCGGGATCTCGATTTTTCCGCGCTATACCCCGACCCCGTCAAGGAAGCCGCCAATGAACTTCGTCGCGCGCGTGCCGTCTCCGCCGGCAACTGAACCCGACAGGACGATGTGGGACAGCTTGCCCGTCTATGTGCGCCAGACGGCGCAACCGATCCGGACATGGCTGGAGGATCCCGGCGTCATCGAAATCATGTGCAATCGGCCGGGCGAGGTCTGGATCGAGAGTGTCAGCAGCCAACACATGGTGCGGCACGATGTGCCTGCGCTGGATGAGAAGGCAATCCGGGCACTTGCGCAGATGATCGCCGGCACGACGCAGCAGAGCGTCAACGAGGAGACGCCGCTTCTGTCGGCCGCCATGCCCCATGGCGAACGGTTTCAGGCGGTGCTCTCGCCTGTTGCTGCAGCGGGCGGAGCCTTTGCGATCCGCAAGCAGGTGATCCGAGACATGACGCTTGACGACTATGTCGCGCTTGGCGGCCTGGACGACGTTCGGGTGAGCGGTCCGCGTGAAAATGGCGGTGGCGATGTCAGCGAGCTCGAGGCGGAGCTTGCCGCACGGCTTAGGGACCCGAGCCCCAGGGCGCTGCGGCAATGGCTGCGCTTTGCCGTTGAAAATCGCGTGACGATGCTGATTTCCGGCGGCACCTCGAGCGGCAAGACGACCTTCTTCAACGGCCTCCTAAAGGATGTGCCGGAATGGGAGCGCCTGGTGTCCATCGAGGATACGCGGGAACTTAAGCCCCCGCAGCCGAACTATCTGGCGCTCGTCGCCTCGAAGGGCGGGCAGGGAAGGGCGCGCACAACCATTCAGGAGTGCCTTGAAGCCGCGCTCCGATTGCGCCCGGATCGGATCTTCATGGGCGAAATCCGCGGCGCCGAGGCTTTCTCGTTTCTTCAGGCCATCAACACAGGCCATCCCGGTTCGCTGTCGACGCTCCATGCCGACAACCCGCATGGTGCCTTCGAGCGTCTCGCCATGGCGGCGATGCAAGCTGGCGTCGGCCTGACCAAGGCGGAGTTGCTCGTGTTCGTCCGCTTCGTCGTCCCGGTGGTGATCCAGATCAGCCGTGATCCGGCGACGATGAAACGCGGCGTGCGCGAGATCTATTTCAACAAATGGAGCGGCCGATGAAGCGCTTCGAGAAGATCGCTCTGTCGATCGGCGGGCCGATTGCCGGCGCTGGAGCTGTTTTCTACGCCTGGTCGGCGAACTACGCGGCCGCCTCTTATTTCCTGCTAAAGAGCTCGACGATGTGGAAGAGCTTCATCGGCAGCGACATGCTAATGCCGGCAAAACAGGCCTGGGTTTATCTCGGCAACCCGACGGTCAACAAACTGGTCTCGACTGCCTCCATGACAACACTCGCCCAAACTGCCGTTCTCGCCGGCGGCCTGACGCTCGCGATCAAGCGGCATTGGCAGGTGCGTCCGCCTGCCGATGCTTCGCGGTTCGCAACGCTCAAAGACCTCGAAGACGCCGGCCTGTTGAACGGCAAGCCCGGGAAATCCGTCCTCCTCGGCACGTTCGGCAAGGGCCGGAATACCGTCGACGTACGCTATAGCGGCGACAGCCATTTCTTCGTCAATGGACCGTCGCGCTCCGGCAAGGGCCGCGGCTTCGTCATGCCCAATCTCCTCGAATACCAGGGGTCGGTTATCGTTCTCGACGTCAAGCTGGAGAACTATTCCCTCACCGCGCCAGCCCGTCTCGCGATGGGCCAGGCGTGCTACATCTTTGCGCCCGGTTCAGCCAGATCGCACCGCTGGAACCCGCTCGACTTCGTTAGGGCGTGGCCGGAGCGAGCGACAGACCTGATCAACCTTGCGGCGACGCTACTGCCGATCGGCGCGAAGGAGGACGGCTACTGGAAGCAAACGGCACGGGGCCTGCTCGCCGGCGTGCTTGGCTATGTGCTGGAATCCAAGTCGATGGAGGGCCGGCGCAATTTCCGATCCGTGCTGCGGATGTTCTCGACCGGCCGGTCTTTCTCGGCTGTTCTCGTAGACATCATCAGGGATGAGCCGGACCTTGACCAATTCATTGTCGACAGTTTCCGACAGCATCTCGGCCGCGACGAGGAACAGCGTCCGTCGTTCGAGGGGCATGTGACGACAGCACTAGCGCCGTTCAACAATCTGCTGATGGCGGAGGCTTGCGCGGAGAGCGATTTCGACGTCCGCGACATGCGCCGCAAACCATTCTCGCTGTTCATCGCGGCGCCCGTCTCCGATTTCGGGACCGTCGAGCCGATCATTCGTCTCCTGATCCAGCAGATCCACGACGTGATGCTGCGTTCATTGCCCGGCAAGGACGAGCCGCACAAGATCCTGATGATGCTCGACGAGTTTTATCAGTTCGAGCGCCTGCCGGAAATCATCAAGCGGGCGCCACTCGTCGCCGGATACGGCCTGACGATTGCGCTCGTGGCCCAGAACATCCCTCAGATCGACGAGAGGTACGGGCAAAAGACCCGTGACGCGCTGCTCGGGAATATGGACATCAAACTGTGCATTGCGGTCGGCGACGACGCGACGGCCAAGATCGTATCGGCGAATCTCGGCCGCACATATGAAGAGCGGGAGAGCTGGGGCAAACAAACCGGTCTGCTGTTCGGAAAGAAAGCGTCGTCGGGGCGGTTCGAGGCCGTCCCGCTCATGGACCCGGGTGCGGTGCAACGCCTGGACGACAACAAGACGATTCTGCAGGTGCGCAGCGGCTACGGTGCGATCCTGAACAAGATGAACTTCTACACGGATCAGCGCTTCATCGTGCGTCGCCGGGAGGTCGAGGCATTCCAGCGGGATCTGGTGATTCCGGAGATCCTGATCAAGGAGGAATCGCCCTTGTTCACGGTTCGGCCGGCTTCGGAGCCTGCGCCGCAGCCCGCCAGTTCCGTCGGTCGCCGGCCAGATTTCGAAGGATCAGCGGAGGCCGCGACAGTCGCGATCGGCGGGAAGGAACACGACATAACCGTGATGGAACTTGCGCGCGAAGTGTTCGTGGATCCGTCGCGGCTTGTGCACGCCTATCGAACGGCGGTCGCTGCGTCCGAGGACCAGGCATCGGCAGACCTCCTGTTCCGCCTGCGCACCGCGCCGGAGACGCTTGGAGATCTGAAAGGCGCAACTAACCTGTTCGATGCAAAGGGCCTGCGGGCTCGCAAATTGGCGCTGGCGGCCGTCTGGCCGCTGCGCCAGGCGATCGCGGAAGCGCGATGGGCGGCAATCGGTCGCGCACTGCAGGAGCGGACGGATCCGCCTGAGGTGTTCTTTACACGCGGGACACCGATGCCAGGACCAACAATAGCTCCGGTGACCGAACCATCGGAACGAGGTGAGCAGCAGCTTGCCGAAACAGATCGCGTCGCTCCTTCCTCAATGGCGGTGGAGGACGATGAAGAGAACAGCCTCGATCTCGGCTTTGCCGAACTTGGTTCGGCCGTTTCTGTAATTTCCGAGATCGCCGAGCAGGAAACGAAAATTGGTCGAGTGACGGATCTTGCGGCCATGGGCCGGGCGCTCGTGGGCCTGAAGGCGGGGCTCGATCGGGCCTCGCTGGAAGCGGCCGACGTCGATCAGCTGCAACTGGACGCACCAGATGTTGCGTGAAGTCGAGAAATCGACGTCGCAAAATTCGACAATAATGCAGCATCCGCGATTTCCGGTTTGGTTCAAGCAAAGGTGACGAGCTCAATGCCTGCCAACGACATGACGAACTATGTTCGATTTTCCGACGATTTGAAGACCCTTGAGGGCAACATCGCGTCGATCTGCTACGACATTGACATCGCGGGAGAGGCCTATGCCAGCGGAAATCCGAAAGCGCCGATCTATCGCATCTTTGCCAAAAGTCCGCGCGGAAAGCGGATCGAGATCGGCGGTGTCTGGCGAAAGAAGAACCAGAACGGCGGCGAGTACTACCAGCTGACAGTGGCAACCGGACACGGGAAGTTCCATGCGAACCTCGGTCGTCACGCTGGCCAGGACGACGACAGTCTGCTGGCGGTGATCCCTTGGGATTAGAGGTTATGGGCGGCCTTCGAAACGAGGTTCCTTTGAGTTGCCCATATCAAGGCAAAGCCTGGCAATCTTCATCAACTCTCTTCGTCAGGGCGTCAACGTCGGTGAACGAGATGTACCATAGACGCGTTGAACAACGTGCACTGATGCTCGTCGTGGCTGCCAGGTCACCACGATCGGCAAAAAGATCGGCAATTCAGACAATACGTGTTTGCCTTAGCCCCTTAATATGGCTTAGGAATTAACCGGCAAAAAGATCGGCAAAAGTTATGACGTCTATAGCATCCATGGACCCCCTCCTGCCGGAGGACCGAAAACATATCCGCCGAACTCGGCTTATCCTTGTCCACTCTCTATGCCTATGTTGATGCAAAGGGCAATCCGCGCGAACGCGCCAACGAACTGCTCGGTCGCCGTTCGGCGAAGCGCGAAACGACGATGCAGGCCTGACGACAGTGCCGGTTGGATTCCTGAGCGATAACCAAGCGCGCGAGTATGGCCGCTTCTCCGGCGAACTGACACCGGACCAGCTGGCCCGTTATTTTCATCTCGACGATGCCGACCATGCGTTCGTCGCCCTTCACCGTGGTGATCACAACCGCCTGGGCGTTGCTGTTCAGCTCGGATCACTGCGCATGCTCGGCATGTTTCTGATATGTTCACGTTGGGCTCTGCGCTTTCCGCAAGGATCCGCGCCTTCTCCTCCTCAGTCCAATTCCGCCGCTGGCGCCGACCGGTGATCACCTCGATCCGACGATACTTTTCCTCATGCCTGGCTTCATCCATGACTTCAAGCATGGCATCAGCGCGATCTCCAACCATTGCGTTCCGCTCCTGTCGATGAAGGAGCATATCTCGCGGGCTCAATCACAAAAGGAAACGTGGGATGTTCGTCGCGCTCACGATCAAACCCGGCCTTGAAGCGATGGTGGGGAGCGCCGACGCTTCGCCGTTGGTGTTGGCGGCCGAGCAGCATGGGTATGTCCGCATATTCGCTGGTGATTTCCTTCAGACATTCACGTTCCATTCGCGCCGCCGACACGATCCGCTGCTGGCTGCGGTCACGATCCTGAAAGCGTTTATGTAGAAGGCCGCCGCCTTCTGCCGGATCGCGTCCCGGTCGGCCATCTCGGCGCGAACGAGAAGAAGCTGGTTTTTGAGGATGGAAAGCCGGATCGACGGTTTTACGAAATTGCCACCCTCACGCATTTGCGCGACAGGCTGCGTTCGGGGGATGTCTGGGTCGAAGGCAGCCGGTCGTTCCGGCCGATCGACGAACACCTAATGCCAAAGCCGGCTTTTGCCGCGCGGAAGGAGCAAGATCAACTCGGGCTCGGGGTCCAAGCCGACTGCGTTGCTTGGCTCTCCGACGTTCGGCAGATGATGGACGCCAATCTCAAACAATTGGCCTGGCGCGCTCGTTTCGGCAAGCTCGATGGCGTGAGGATGGAGAACGGCACGTTGATCGTAACACCGCTTGCCAGCGATGTACCGGCTACGGCTGACGCCCTCAATGCCGAAATCACTGAGATGTATCCTCTGGTCGAGGTACCTGATCGAGGCGTCAGGCTTTGCTTTTATGCTGCGTCGCCGCTGGCCATCACAGAGCGGCCGCGATCGGCAAGGGCTCGTCAGGGGGCAACGCTGCGGCTCGGGGGCCGGCCGCTTTCCCTTGCTGTTTCGAACAGCCCCCTCCACCAAAGAAGCGCGGACTGTGGCCATAGCGGCCATTGCGATGACCGGCATGATGGTCGCGGAGAGTGGCGGGGTCATCCAGCGAGTGAACCTGAATGACCCCTGACCCCATAACGTCCCTGGCGCGTTTTCAGGCCGCGGTCACGAGACGTTGCCCTAGGAAGGCTGAGGAGACCCTAGGTGGGCTGAGATCCGGTTATCGCCGAACGCGACTAATGGCGAAATAAGCCGTCGGGTCACTCACGCGAGCGCGAAACCTGGCCGAGGGACATTTGCCAGGATGACAGCACTTGTTTGCGGATAAGGCATCCTGTCCTTAATGGGTGTGCCCGGACCTCCTCTGCAAGTAGGCCATAGAACTTGGCCGGCGTCCCTGGATGCCGGCCTTTTTTTGCCGCCGATTTCAGCAATCCCGAATCCGGTGATAGACGAAGACGCATCTGCCGCGAAGTCGAGCGTCGCCAACCGAGCTTCTGCCTGGACGGTGGTGACGTCGAAGCTGCCGGCAAGACTATGATCCGTCGCTTGGAAAGGCGACCAAGCAAACAGCGGTGATGTCGTCGAACGACGACGCACCCGACGCCAATGCCGGTCAATGTTGTCTGTCCCTTTCGATCGGCAATTTAAGCCGAATTGATAAATTTCGACCAATCTGTTGGCCGCGCCACCCTAACGTCACGTTGTCGCCGATACCAAGACATGACATCCGGTTCGGCGACGACGTAGTGATCATTTGAGACAAGGACATAGACGATGAAAAAGTTTCTCCTTTTGGCTGCCACCGTCTGCGCGCTTTCGGCTGGCGCAAGCAACGTTGCGCTGGCTGGTGAAGAAATCTGCATTGGAGATGGCAACGCCCAGGCATGCCTGATCTCTCCGGAATAACAAAGCCTACTCTTGAGCGCATCTCCCCTGCCAACGAGGGGAGGCTGCGCCCAAGATGACACTTTGCGAATATTTTCAGAACGCTCATCTCGATATTGCTCGGAATCGCGGTTGGTTGCCGCCCCATGAGAGGGAAGCGCCATCACGGCGAGCTGGTCGGGGTTATGCAAGCCGAGAGCGTGCGGACTGTGGAGCGCGAGGGCATAGCGCGCAGCCCTAAGCACGCATGGCACGCTGGAGGAAGCGCGTTTCAGTAAGCGTCAGTCGGTGTCTCGGCTCGAGCAAACTTTCGCTCGATCAAGCTCACACTGACCGGCAGCTTTGGATGCGAAATCGGCCGCCCGATGAGCGGGTTGGCATTGGCATAGATGGCTGCCAGTTCCATTTGTTCTTCATCCAAGCCGGGATAATCCTTGACGATCTCAGCCTTGGACACGCCAGCCGAAACCATCGCAGCAACGATGTAGACCGGAATGCGTGTTCCTTTCAAGATCGGCGCTCCGGCCAAAATCTTATCATCGACAACGACGATTGCCCGCGCAGATTCCAGCCGTTCGAAGCGAGCAAAGGTGTCTTTGAGGACATCCCAGAATTCAATGGTGACAAACGTCTCGCGCACCGTCCAATCGGCACGGCGAAATCGCTTCATGTCCATCCGATAAGTGTCGAGCTTGCGCAGCTTGTTCAACATCCTGGCAATCGCCGACCTGCGCGCATGCGCGTCCAAGACCCCGGCACTGTGGATGTAGAAGTTGATCGCAACGCAGCCTCCAATCAGAACGTGTCGGCCGCCATTTCGCACGAACGGTTCGTCCGGCAGGACATGCTTGCTGAGCAATTGGTTGACGATGCCGATGTCCGCGCCGGCAACAACAGCGGCCTCGGTCGCCTTCAACAGATGAGCCCCGGCTGTCATGGCAAACTCCGCTATCCCTCGTAGCAAAGCATATCGGTATTTGGCGACCTTATTTGCAAGTAAGCTTCACTGATGGGCGCAGCTCTGCTGCACCCTAGGCCAGAGCCGCGCCTGTTCCACCAACCACGCCCCTCTTCGATCCGGGCTATCAGGACCGGATACAATGTGTTCACTTTGCACAGAGCGCCATCCCACTGCGGCGTGTGACGATGTCGCAACGGCTCTTTCTTGCCGGTCGCATCAAGCCCCTCATAGTACTTGCGCAGCGGCTCTGTCACAAACCCATGCGACGCCGTCACAAACGTATCCAGCTCGCTTGCTGTTGCTGCTGTTTCCAGCGGGACAGCACTTGCTGCCGATTGCGCCGCGGGAGCCGAAGCGTCCAACGACGGCTTGGCTACAACAGACGGGCTTCTCGGTGGAGACACGTAGTCGCACTTTGGGAAAAGCAGTTCTGGATTGACGGAGGCGGACTGCGAGGCGGAAATGACGACCAGATTGCTCCGTCCGTGGCTGAGTACCGCCTGACGCCCCGCGACTTGCGGGACATCTGGAAAATTGCCATGGACAACGAAAGGCGACCGACAAAGTCGTCAACAAACTCTTTGACAAGTTCGAGCTGGCGGCTATGCACCCGGAAAATGGGCCCAGCTCGACCAGATGTTGCAGCCGCGGCCCGGCTTCTTATTGAGGGCCGATGCATCGCCATTTATGAGCCAACTCCTTACGGGGTGGTGATTGTGGCGGTTGTGCATGGAATGCGTGACCCAGCTATTTGGCTCTAAGTCGGCGCGCTTTACCCGGACAAGGTTCCACTTGACTTTCCAGTGACGGCGCGCGCGCCGCCGGGTAGAATTAGCCGTTCGTTCGGCGCTGTGCCTGCCTTCATCAATCGACGCAAAGATTACGGCACGCGCTGCGGCTGCACCAGTCCTCACCCCTTCACCCAAAAGCCGTTTGGTATACTTCTCGACGCACTGGCCCCTATGCTTGCCTGCGCGCAGGCAAGCATAGGGGCCAGCCAATCCCATCCGCTTCAGAACAAGCAAGTCACTGCCGAAAAACCTCTGTGGAACTCTCGGCAGCGAATAGCCGCACTTCTCAACGACCGTTCACAAGATCTTGAGGCTTGGCCTGTCAGAGGCCTTAGAGCCCCGGTTGCCTTGGAATTGACGCTGGTAACCAAACCGCCCGTTGGGCCAGATGCGGAAGACGTTGCCTGCCGTTGATAATAATTGATAATTCGCCTATCTTTTACCACTCGAAGGAGATTTCGACATGATCAGTGCCGAATTGGGCAAACAGCTCGAAAATTATATCCAGCAACTCGTCGATACGGGACGCTATGGCTCCAAAAGCGAAGTGCTGCGGGAGGGTGTGCGGCTTGTGCAGGATAGGGAAACAAAGCTGGCCGCGCTCGATGCGTCGATTATGCGCGGGCTGGCCGACGCCGACGCCAGACGCACAAAGCCAGCTGATGAGGTGTTTGACCGCCTGGAGGCCAAATACCGCGCGATAGCGGCGCAGGATGAACCGTCCACATGATCGTTGAATTTTCAGGCGAAGCGGAAAGCGATCTTGAACAGATCGCGGATTACATCGCCAAAGACAATCCGCTTCGGGCACTCGCATTCGTGCAGGAGCTACGCGCCAGGTGCGAAGCATTGGCCTACGGACCCTTGGCGTTTCCGCTGGTGCCTCGATATGAAGGCCATAATATTCGCCGGCGGGTCCATGGAAATTATCTGATCTTCTATCGTGCGGAAGCCGAACGCGTGCTCATTGTCCATGTCCTGCACGGTGCATTGGACTATGCAGCATTGCTCTTTGAAGGATAGACGATTTCAGCTGGCATGCTTCGTCGGAACTGCCGGCCGAAAACAAGATGGGGGGATCACTGTTTCTGACGCGGCTTCGCTGTCCGTTTCTGTGTCTCAGCCCGACGGTTCGCTTCCTTCTCCGAGACGAGCTGCTGCTGCTCGTGGCGCTGGCGTTTGATCTCGGGCGTCTGGTTGAGGTCGGCCGGGATCGGCCGAGACGGATTGTCATCGACGGCGCATTCCGCGCGGGAAGCCGCAAGGGCCTCAGCACCCGTGCGATAGGCGTGATCGTCGCCACCGCCTTTGGAGTGCCCCCCATTTCGCCGGACAAGTCAGCTATTGAGACAATGCTTTGATGAATTCCCTTGGGGATGCCATTTTCAGCGCTGAATGCGGATGGATTTCGTTGTAATCCTCGATCCATCCATCGATGTTCCGGAGCGCTGTGTCGGCGTCGGGAATGGGTGAGATGCGTATGTAGTCGCGTTTCAGGGTTTTGACGAAAGCCTCCGACATACCGTTTGATTGAGGGCTGGCGACCGGCGTGAAGCAAGGGACCAGATTGAGGGCCTGCGCAAACAGCCTGGTTTCCCTTGCTGTGTAGGCGCTGCCGTTATCGGACAGATGTTCGTTGGCATGTGGGGCACGCGTGCCGCCGAAGCGTTTCTCGACTGCTTCCAACATCATATCGCGGACGTCAGAACCAGAGATCCCGGCATTGGCGACGGCCGCCCACGAGATAATCTCTCGATCAAACGCGTCGATGATGAAAGCAAGGCGGACCACCTCGCCATTCCAGCAGGTGAACTCCAGGCCATCGGAGCACCAACGAAGGTTCGACCGCATCACCATGACCTTGCCGTCGTGGACGCGGCCCTTGCGCACGGCGGTGTGCTTCTCAAGGATCATGGCGTGGTTGGCCATGATGCGGTGGACCCGCTTGCGGTTGACGACCGGCTGATCGGCGGCCCGCCGCTGCCTGTTGAGAAGGGCAGCGATCCGCCGATAGCCATAAGTTGGCCTGGCATCCACCAGCTTGCGAATGGCAGGCAGCAGCTCGGCATCGTCCGCTTTGAGGTAGGGTCCGCGAGGCTTGGACTTGCCCTTCAGACGTTCGGAGAGATTAGAACGCGACACGTGTAAGGCCTCCGCCACCGCCTTCATCGGGAACCGCCCTTCGGCAACAATATCGGCCGCGATATCGTTTTTTTTGACTGGGCTTTGGAAAGGGCTTCGCGAAGAATCTCGTTCTCCAGCGTCTTGCGTCCGAGAATGCGCTCAAGCTCGCGCACTCGATCTTCCAGCTTCTTCACCTCAGAATTGCCGATTACCGGCTCGTCGGAGTCCACCGCCACCGCACCTCCCTCGCTCAAGAGCCGACGCCAGCGATAGAGAAGGTTTGGCGCAACTCCATGCCGCCGAGCCGCAGAGGAAACCGTCTCCCCTGGGGCATAGCTCTCCTCGATGATCTGCAGTTTGCGTTCCGTTGTCCAGCGCCGCCGCCGGACGTCACCGATCATCAGGTCAACCTGTCGAAACTCGTTAGACATAAGCCTATCCTCAAGCCTATCCTCAAGCCTGTGCTTGAGCCTTCCTGCTTATGCTGATGGGGTGGAACGGCCCGCTCCGACAGCACCAGTGTGCTAAAACGTGGTCGTTGTTTGAACGCCACAAAGGAGGGACCGTTCCATGAACCAGATTAGCACCATCGGCCTGGATTTGGCGAAGCACGTTTTTCAGGTTCACGGCGCAGATGAGGACGGCTCTCCTCTCTTCAGTCGGAGGCTGCGACGTGGTGAAGTGCTGCATTTCTTCTCGAAGCAATCTCGCTGCCTTGTCGGAATCGAAGCCTGTGGCAGCGCCCATTATTGGGCTCGCGAGATCGCCAAGTTCGGCCACGACGTGCGGCTAATCCCCCCGACCTATGTCAAGCCATTCGTCAAACGGAGTAAAACTGATGCAGCAGACGCCGAAGCCATCAGTGAGGCTGTGACGCGCAAGACGATGCGGTTCGTTCCGGTCAAAACGGCTGAGCAACAGGCGGAAGCGATGGTGCTAAAGAGCCGCAGTCTTTTGGTGAAGCAGCGAACACAGGTGGTCAATGCCTTGCGTTCGCATCTGGGCGAATTGGGTATCATCGATGCCGCCGGTATGGAAAAAGTCGATACGCTGATGGCGGTCGTGCGCGATTTCACGGATGTCCGCTTACCTGCGGCAGCGCGGTTCGCCTTGACGGCGATTGCCGATCAGATCAATGCCCTAGCAGGCCAGATCGATCAGCTCGATCGCGCTATTGTTGCTGAAGCAAAGACTGACGGGGATATGCGCCGGCTGACTACGATCCCTGGAGTTGGCGCTATAACCGCGGCTACCGTCAAGGCGCTGGTGCCAGACCCAGGCGGTTTCAAATCAGCTCGTCACTTTGCCGCCTGGCTGGGACTTACGCCGAGACAGTTTTCAAGTGGAGGGAAAGAACGTATCGGGCGCATCTCGAAAATGGGAAACCCTGAACTACGATGCCTTCTCGTTCTTGGCGCGACAGCGGTTCTCCGAGGCGCCCGGAAAAATGAACGAGCACAGCCCTGGCTGAGGGCGCTGCTCGCCCGGCGCCCATTCAAGGTGGCCGCAGTTGCGCTGGCCAATAAGATGGCGCGGATTGTCTGGGCGCTTCTAAATAAGAGTGGAGTTTACCAACGTCCGGAGGCGTCGGAGACGGCTGCGGTTGCCTGTTGATGAGCATAGGAACTTAAAAACAATCTGACCGGCGCGAACCGGCAGAGGGCAAGGAGCAAAAACGGACGATGAACCCACGGGACGAATCCCGACAGGAGAGAGACCGGACACTCATGCGCTTCGAGCGCGTTATGCTGATTAGTCGCTCCCGTCGCGGACTTCATCGAGGCCAGCGGTCCTATACCGCGCTTTACAGGCCGTATACATGAACGCACCGATCCCATGTGTGAAATCGATCGAAAGCTCTTGCGCCCGCGGGCCGTTCCATACATGAGTGTCCGGTCGAAAGTGGGGGCAGTTCAACATGTGTGCACGACGCCGCAAGACTGCTCCCATCTCGATGACCGAAAACCACCGTGCTTGCGCGACTCAACCCGTCTGTGCTAGGCTGCGCATATAGAGCTTTTGCCTATCTCCTCAGCACCGCCAGAAAATCTGCCCCGGTTACCCCGCGGGATCCATATGGTAGTCGCTTTATCGTTTGATTAACCATCTGGATTAACTTCATAAATCTCCCAAACCGGATAGAACTAGGACATTACTTCCGTCATCCGGATGTTAATTTCCGCATCTCATCACTATCGATAGGTTTCAAGTATCAATAGTTAGCCATCTGAAGGCGTTTCCTTGCCATCTGCCTGCACACTGACTATCTTGAAGGCAGGAAATTTGATCAGGAAATCCCTATGTCCGAGCCGCAGCTTTCCATCCGCAGCGCCAAAGCCAAAGAACTGGCGCACGCACTGGCCCGTCGCACCGGCATGCCGATGAGCAAGCTGGTCGAGCGCGCCCTCGAGCGCTATGACAACGAGCTCCGCCATCAGTCGGCCCGGGCGCCGATCGATGTGCTATCGGATCTGATGGCTGAAGGCCGGCGTGCGGTCCCGGCCGGCACGACGTCAGCCCATGACGATTTCTACGACGAACACGGTTTGCCGCGATGATCGCAGTCGATACGTCGGTTATTCTGGCGATGGCGCTCGGAGAGGCGGAGGCTGAACGGTTCACGGCATTGGTCGGCCGCGAGGCGGTTGCGATCGGCTGGCCGACGCTGCTGGAGGCGCGCATGGTGCTGACAGGCAAAGGATTTCCCAACGCTTCTGACATTGTCGGGCAGCTTTTTCAGTTGCCCAACGTCACGGCGATTGCTTTCGATGAGGCGCATTACCGGGAAGCGGAGCGAGCGTTCGACCGCTTCGGAAAAGGTCGTCATCCGGCCACGCTCAACATGGGCGACTGTTTTTCCTATGCTGTTGCGCGGATCGCCAAGGCGCCCCTTCTCTACAAGGGACATGATTTCGGAAAGACCGATCTGAAATGCCACCCCGCGTCCGCCGACCTTTGAACGAACCGCTCTCGACAGCAACGCTCAAGCGCGCCGAAGAACTCGACGCGCTCGACGCCATCCTGGGGTCGGTTCCGGCTGAGGGCGAAATGACACCCTAAGCGCTATTTTTCAGTTTTGGCTAGTTATTGGTCAGGTCGTCCGGGTAGTGACCGCCCCTCTGGACAAACTGGCCCCAGGTTTCCTCGCCTCGTTTCGAGACGACCCGGTGTGCGGGAACATCGGACGCTTCTTCGATGAGACCGAGGCGCATGAGCGGGGCGATCGTTCTGTCGCCGAACAGTTTCTCATAAGTCCGCTCCTGCAAGTCGAGCATCCA
Organism: Ensifer sp. SL37; assembly: GCF_026672675.1. NCBI lineage: Bacteria > Pseudomonadati > Pseudomonadota > Alphaproteobacteria > Hyphomicrobiales > Rhizobiaceae > Ensifer > Ensifer sp. SL37. Next base: position 325,532 of record NZ_JAPPRN010000002.1, read on the forward strand.
CCCTGGCGTTCCACGTTCGGTGATGGCAGGAACAAGGCGTCCGCCAGAGGGCGGTCGGTCGCCACGCGACAGGGTGAACAGGCAAATGGTCCAGAAGGCGTCTCTCGGTCGGGGTGGTATCAGCGCCCATTTCACCGGTCCGCTGTCTGATTGCGCGACTACGGGAGCAGGCCCGTTTTCACCGTCATGGATTCCCTCTCGGTATGCCCTCTCGAGCGCATTGGCAATCGCACCTGCGGTATCGACGGAAAGCCCGTATTTCCGGTTGTGGCGGTCCTTCGCGACGATCTCCCGTGCAATTTCCCTGAAGCGGGCCTTACGATATGGATCGGCTGGGGTGCGCCCTGATCGCTTGTTCATGGTGAGGTCTCTATCATTGGAGCCAGGGAAAGTCTGTTGCGCTTGACGATGTCAGCGACGGTGTTTTTGCTGATACCGAGATCGCGAGCGATCCAGCGGTAGCTCCGGCCTTTGGCGTTCAGGGTCATGACCTTCGATGCGAGCCGATCTGATTTCGGTCGCTCACCAGCCTGACGGCCGAGCTTTTTACCGCGTGCTTTTGCTGCGGCGAGGCCGGATTTGACCCGTTCACTGATCAGGTCACGTTCGAACTCCGCAATGCCGGCGAGGAAGGTCGCCAGCATCCGCCCATGCGGCGATGACAAGTCGAAGGCCATGCCGTTCATGGCGATGACGGAAACCTTCCAGCTTTCCAGTTCGCGCAGCGTGTTGAGCAAGTCGATTGTAGAGCGTCCCCATCTGGACAACTCCGTGACCAGGATCGCATCGATCTGCCTAGCCTGGGCGAGGGCCAGGACTTTTTTGCGTTCGGCCCGGTCGAGTTTCGCGCCTGAACCTGTTTCTTTGAAAGTTGCCACCACGTCGTAGCCGGCACGGCCGGCGAATGCTGTTAGGTCACGCTCTTGCCGCCCGCACGATTGATCGGCTGTCGAAACACGGCAGTAGATGGCGGCGCGCTGTCCCAATTGAACCCTCGTGGTTTTTGGTGCCGGAAGGCCTTGATTTTCATGGGCTGATTGTTGTCCAGAACAGACTATACCTCAATAGGGACAGCTCGAATGCCACGACGCCATATTTTCACCGAGCGACAACGATCGGCGCTGCTCGATCTGCCGACGGACGATCTGTCGTTGCTGAAGCACTACACGCTGGGCGACGACGATCTGGAAAACATCGAGCAACGCCGCAGACCGGAAAACAGGCTCGGTTTTGCCCTGCAACTTTGCGCATTGCGATATCCGGGGCGTGCATTGGCTCCGGGCGAGATAATTCCGCGCGAAGTCCTTTCCTTTCTTGGCGCTCAGCTCGGCATTCCGGCCGATGCGCTTCTCACCAATGCCGCCCGGCGTCAGACCCGCCAGCAGCACATGGACGCTCTACGCGAAATCTACGGCTACAAGACCTTCTCGGGCCGCGGCGCCCGTGATCTGCGGGACTGGCTTTTCGATCAGGTTGAAGATGCCAGATCGAACGAGGACCTTGCCCAGCGTTTTGTTGCACGATGCCGGGAGACTTCGACTATCTTGCCGGCCGTGTCGACAATCGAACGCTTGTGCGCAGACGCCCTGGTCGCCGCCGAACGCCGGATCGAAACGCGGATTGCGGAAAAACTGGATGCTGCTGCGCGCGAGCGGTTGGACGGGCTTCTGACCGAAATGCCGGCCGGCAATGTCAGTCGCTTTATCTGGCTTCGTAATTTCGAGATCGACAATAACTCGGCTGCCGCAAACCGTTTGCTCGACAGGCTGGAGTTTTTGCGCAATCTGAATCTCGATCATCAGGTTCTCGCAGGCACTCCACCTCACCGCGTCGCACGCCTGCGCCGGCAGGGCGAACGCTATTTCACGGACGGCTTACGTGACATCACTTCCGACCGGCGCTGGACGATCCTTGCAGTCTGCGTTGTGGAGTGGGAAGCGGCGATTGCCGATACTGTCGTTGAAACCCATGACCGGATCGTAGGGAAGACCTGGCGGGAGGCGAAACGGCTGCATGACGAGACGATTGCCGTTTCCAAGGCAGCGCTCACCGATACGATTCGCGCCTTCACCGCATTGGGTACCTCGTTGCTTGAGGCCCGCAACGATGGTGTGCCGCTGGAGATGGTGGTCGCAAAATCCCCGGAATGGCCCCTGAACATTAAAAGGGCACAGGTATACGGCGTGTTCCCCGGAGATTGATTGGTCCCAGAGGCAAGGTAAACGGGTGGCGAACGGCGCACCCCCCCTCTATGACAGGATTGCGGGTAAAAAAGCAGCACTTTCCCGCTTCGATCGTCCGGCGCTCACGAGGGGCGTTTGCGGGAGGGGCGAAATCCTAGGCTACTACGCTATGAGTAGGCTCCTTGCGGCAACCGCTGCGACCCAGATCAGCCCTTTCACGCGATGGCTCTGCGGCAAATCGTGACCCAAGGCGGACGTTGCCACATGTCATCATCACCGATTGCCGACCAGCAGCCTTGCCGCTCTTTGAATTCTGAATGCCGATTGCACGGTGGCCATCATCACTCTCGGCTCTCCGGCCGCACAATGCAACGAAATCCAAGATGCGAGATGGAGGTATCGATGGGTTGCGCCATCCGCGCCGCAGGCCGATAACGTCGGCAGTAGCTGGGCGCGCAAAGATGCGAGCCGCCCTTGGTGACCTTGCGCGGAATCCTCACATTCGGCTGGAGCCTGTCGTAGCTCTCCTCGCGCTCGCCACCGCGCGGGTTGGCTGCGGTGCAGCACGGGCTCTCGATCCGGCCGTGATCCTGATACCAGTCGGTCGTCCATTGCCAGACATTGCCTGCCATGTCGTACAGGCCATAGCCGTTGGGTGGGAACGAGCCAACCGGCGCGGTATATTCGAAGCCGTCCGCCAAGGTGTTCCGGTACGGGAAGTCTCCCTGCCAGGTATTGGCCATATGCTTGCCTCCTGGAGTGAACTCGTCGCCCCAGACATATTCGGCGCCGTCAAGGCCGCCACGAGCGGCAAACTCCCATTCCGCTTCTGTTGGCAGCTCCCTGCCTGCCCATTTGGCATAGGCTATGACGTCGTCATAGGCTACATGCACGACAGGGTGGTCGCCAAGCTTTCTGATCGAACTCGCCGATCCGCGTGGATGGCGCCAGTTGGCACCGCGGACATAGACCCACCAGTTGTAGTGGTCGCGCATGTCGACGGGCGCCGACGGCCTTTTGAACATGATCGAGGAGGGCGCCAGCATCTCCGGCTTGGCACCCGGATAGTTCGTTGGGTCGGCCGGTTTCTCGGCGAGCGTCACGTAGCCTGTCGCCGAAACGAAGCGCTCGAAGTCAAGGTTCGTGACGGTGAAGCGATCCATCCAGAAGCCGTCGACTCGGACTCGGTGCGCTGGAGCCTCCTCCGGGTAGGCCTTGTCCGAGCCCATCAGAAACTCACCGCCGGGAATCCACACCATGCCGGCGAACGGCGGTGTACCGGGCGACTGAGGAGTTGCTGTTCGGTTCAAGTCCGTGTTTCCGTTACTCTGCTCCTTTGCTCAGCGCTCGCGGCCCTACCGGCAGGCCGCAAGGTTCGCGTATTATCGGAGAAACTGCCCATCGGATTGATGATCGCGCTATTTTTCAAAACCGAATACCTTTTTCCAATCCTTCTTCATGTCGACGACGGCCCAGCCATCGGCGGCGGCCTGGTTTAGCCCCTCGTCAAGCCGACCAATGCTTGACTGGCGATCATAGGCCCATTCGCGCTCGGCGTCCGTATGGTGCACGTAAAGACAAAAATGCGGGCCAGGACGACCGGAGCATGTCCATTGCAGCATCTGAAGATCACCGTCGGAATTACCGAACGCCGCGATGGGCCGGCGGCCGATATGCTGGTGGATGCCGATGGGTTTGCCAGCTTTGTCGTCAATGAAGTTGATTTCGGGCAACTTCAGCAGGACCGGCGTCCCGTCGCGGTTTTCGAATTTGAGTTTGCCGCTGCTGCCGATCACCTGCTCGGGCGGGATGCCATACACCTCTTCGCTGAAGACGCGCATGAATTCGACTCCGCCGCCGGAGACGATGAAGGTCTTGAAGCCGTTGGCCCGGAGATAAGCGAGGACTTCCAGCATGGGCTGGTAAACCATGGCGGCGTAAGGCTGGCCTGTCTTTGGATGCTTAGCGGTCGCGATCCAGTCGCGGGCGCTCTTCTCGAACTCTTCCGTCGTCATCCCGGCGTGGGAGGCCATGACGATCTCGAAGATCGCCGGCTCGCCGCCGGCGAGTGCAGCCCCGAGATCACCCTTGAGGAGGGAGGAGAATGGCTCCTTCTCCTTCCATTCGGGGTGTTCGGGCGCCAGAGCTTTGACGCGGTCGATCGCGAAGGCAAGCTGGAAATAGGTCGGCTGCTCGGCCCACAGCGTGCCATCATTGTCGAATGTGGCGATGCGCTCTGGCGGCGCGACATAGTTGGGTCCGCCTTCTGCCGTCACCCCTGCCACGAAGTCGAGGATCGCCTGCTTCGATGCGCCGTCGTTCCATGATGGCAGCGGATCGGTCTGCGCCGCTGCCGGAGATGCCAAGGCGGCAATGCCGACCCCGATTGCGATCAGAAGCACAAAAAAGCGGGAAGTCGATTTCATTAGACCTGTCCATCGGAAGAAGGGACGGCCGCCTCCGCTGGTTGAGCTTTGACCGGCCGCCGCGTGTGACACCAGGAAAGCCGCGCTAGTTTCCGCCCCCGGCCGCTGCCCTCTGCATGTTCTCCATCACCTGGTCGATCGAGAAACTTCCGGGCTTCTGTCTGGGTGGGAACTCCTTGAACGTCTCCAGGAACTTGGCGACATAGGCCTGCGCCGGTACCACCACGAACAGGTGCTCCACACGCCAGCGTTCGTAGTCCATGCCCTCATGGTCGGCCGTCTCAAATGGATCGGAGCGAAGATTGAACAATTTGGGAAGGCGCAGCGGTACAAAAGGCTCTTGCCAAACGTTGAGGCCCTCTTCGCGTTGTTCTGCAAAGACCACCTTCCACTGCAGATATCGAAGGCCAACAAGCGAACCGTCGTCAACGAAATAGATGAATTCCTTGCGCGGGTCCTCACCTTTCCCGGAGAGGTAGTCCGTGATGTTGTAGCCGTCGAGATGCACCTTGAAGGTCTTGGCTCCGGCGGTGTGACCCTTGAGCAACTTTTCCTTGATCTCCGGCTCACCGGCGGCCGCCAAGAGCGTCGGGATCCAGTCTTCATGCGCAACGATGTCGTTGTAGACCGCGCCGGGTTCGATCACCCCCGGCCAACGCACCATGCTCGGAACGCGGTAGCCGCCTTCCCAGTTGGTGTTCTTTTCACCGCGGAACGGTGACTGGCCACCGTCCGGCCATGTGAATTTCTCAGCGCCGTTGTCGGTCGAGTACATGACGATCGTGTTTTCTGACAAGCCGAGGTCGTCCAGCGCCTTGAGCATCTCGCCAACATGGGCGTCGTGCTCGACCATTCCGTCCGGATATATTCCGAGGCCAGTCTTTCCCTGGCTCTCGGCCTTGAGCCGTGTCCAGATGTGCATCCGGGTCGAGTTCCACCAGAGGAAGAACGGCTTGTCCTGCTCCTTGGCGCGCTTTAGGAAATCGATTGCCTTATCGGTGACCTCCTGATCGATCGTCTCCATCCGCTTCTTGGTAAGTGGGCCGGTGTCCTCGATGCGGCCGTCGGCATAGGTGTGGAGCACGCCGCGCGGCCCGAATCGCTTGTTGAACTCTGGGTCCTTCGGGTAGTCGGGGTGTTCTGGTTCGTCTGAGGCATTGAGGTGGTAGAGGGAGCCGAAGAACTCGTCAAAGCCGTGGGCAGTCGGAAGATGTTCGTCAAGATCGCCGAGGTGGTTCTTGCCGAATTGGCCCGTCATGTAGCCGAGCGGCTTGAGCAGGTCGGCGAGCGTAGGATCTTCGGCCTGCATCCCTTCCTTCGCGACCGGCAGGCCAACCTTCAGCAATCCAGTGCGGTAGGGTGTTTGTCCTGTGATGAACGCCGCTCTCCCGGCGGTGCAGCTCTGCTGGCCGTAGTAGTCTGTAAACAGTCCACCTTCCTTTGCGATCCGGTCGATGTTGGGCGTCTTGTAACCCATCATGCCCTGGTTGTAGGCGCTGATGTTCCAGTAGCCGACGTCGTCGCCCCACAGGATGAGGATGTTTGGAGGCTTGGTGGCGGCCTGGGCCTTGGCCGGCTTTGTCAGTGAGGTTAATACGCCGGAAGATAGCGCTGAAGCGACAAGCAGCGAGGTGCCGCTCAGCAGCAGATCGCGACGCCTCAACCCCGATTCAGCTTGATGTTTCTGTTCGGTGGTACTTGCTGGAATCTCCTTGCTCATCGCGCGCTCCTCCTTCGATGCGTTGAAATTCGTTGACGTGCGCCGGTCCCCATTCAGCGCAGGTACCTTCGATGCACACCTTGCATGCCGTTCACCTGCAGGAGCTACTCAGGGAGTGCAATGCTCGACCCTAAAACGCAAAAATCGTGTGAGCTGCCAGTTGTTAGGCAACTCGGACATAAAGGCGAGCGCACCGGTGAGCTAAGATGCATCTGTTTGAAGCCAGGTTGCCGCCAGGGCCGCATGCTGCGGACGCCAGGATCGGACGATAACACCTTCCTCGCGCAGAACAGCGCCGAGCCAGGCTGCCGGGCGATTCAGACGAGGATCGTGAACGATCGCAATGCGCCGGATTGTTTTGGCGGCCCTGCGCCAAGCGATCAATGCATCGCCTCCGGGAATGGAAAACGCCCAATCTTCGATACCGACCCAGTCCAACAAAACCAGTAGGTCGCCGCGTCTGGGGAAGTCGGCAACCGTTCCTGCAAGGGCAACGAATTCGCGATCCGTCACCGTTCCGCGATGTCGGAACGCGACAATGTCGTTGCCAAACGTGGGGTCGATCTCAAACAAAGCAGGTCCTTGGGATGTGCAGTCAACCTCCCGAAACATTGTTCCCGAAGTCGCAATGTTGCGCTACTCTGCCAGTGCAGAAGTCGGCCCAAAACTGCATCGAGAATGTAGAAGCGAAATTGCTTTTGTGAGGTGCCATGCCCCACGCTCGGAAAGATCCGCTGGGCCGATTTTCGGCCGTCCGAACCCGCGACGTTGGCGAGCTTCGCCAGCGTTTGTCGGGTCTGTTCTCTGTCCGATCATTCGACGTCAACCGTGAAGTGCAGCAGGATTTCGACGCGCATCTCAATCACTACCAACTGAATGATGTCGGGCTGAGCTTTGCTCGATACGGTTCTTCGATTGAGGCATCCCTTTCGCATACGGATTTTTATCTTCAAGGCTTTCCACTTCGAGGCAATGGCAGTTTTGCCGTCGACGGCTCAGAGACAATCGTCTCCCGCCGTCGTGGGTTGGTAACAGGGGTGGGCGCCGAGGTGCGACTCAGATACTCACCGGACTTCGAGCATTTGATCGTGAGGATCAAGCCGCAAGCATTGATCAAGAAGCTCAGCGCGTTAATCGGCCGCCCTGTCGATCCGCCGTTGACGATGGTGACCGACATCGCACCGGCTTCCCAAGCTGCGGCGGCCCAGTTCCGTCTGCTGGAGTTTGTGATCGGAGAGCTCGACCGCGAAGACGCTTCGCTTCCGTCGCTCGTCCTGGCCGAGCTTGAACAAGCGCTCCTCGTCGCCTTCCTTTGCAGCAACCGCCATAATTATAGTCACCTACTCAACGAGCAGCCGCTCGCACCGGCGCCGTGGCAAGTGCGCAGGGTCGAGGAATATATCGAGCAGAACTGGGATCAACCGCTGACCATCGAGGCAATGGCTCTCGTTGCAAACGCAAGCGTGCGCAGTCTCTTCTATTCTTTCAAAAAAAGCCGCGGTGTCTCTCCGATGACCTTCGTCAAGCAGGTTCGCATGCGCAATGCCAAGGCGATGCTGGCGAGCCCGAGCCCGACAACGAGTGTAACGTCGGTCGCCTACGCCTGCGGGTTGAGCAATCTCGGGCATTTCGCCAGATACTATTACAGCACCTTCGGTGAGCACCCATCCGACACACTCAGGAAGGCGTTCCGCGGCTCCGGCTCCCATTAGGCGCGACCAGCTTCGGTGACTGGGAGCTACACTGTCGCACAGACGGCCACGCTCTCCGGCAGGTTTCGGCGGATGCGTTGGAATTTAGGTATGCAGATCCGTTTGCAGGGAAGCAACGGGTTCAATGGAGCGGTTCATCGTTTGCCCGCTGGCGGCTTTGGGGCGAGAACGGTCGGAGTGGGCGCGAAGATGTCTGCCTCAACTGGCTTCAGGTCTCGCGCCTGCGAGGGCTGAGCAGCTTTTCACCATCGGATCGCAACTCGCCTTTCGGCCCGACGAACCTGTAGAGGGTTTGCCTGGTGATGCCGAGTTCAGCGCAAAGATCTGCCACCTTTGTATCGGGCTGTCCCATCGCAGCACGAGCAAGCCGCAGCTTTGCTGGGGTCATCTTGAACGGGCGACCTCCATGCCGCCCGCGAGCTCGCGCTGAAGCCAGCCCAGCTTTCGTGCGTTCGGAGATCAATTCACGCTCGAACTCAGCCAGGCCGGCAAAGATCGCGAAGACCAGACGTCCGTTCGCAGTGGTGGTATCGATCGAGGCCCCTTCGCCGGCCAGCACCTTCAGGCCAACATTCCGCTTGGTGAGATCGCCAACCAGATTGACGAGATGGCGTAGGTCTCGGCCGAGCCGGTCCAACTTCCACACCATAAGGGTGTCGCCAGCGCGCAACGCTTTGAGGCATGCTGCCAGTCCCGGACGGTCATCGCGGCGTCCGGATGCTGCATCCTCATAAATATGGTCAGACAGGACGCCGGCCTTGATCAGCGCATCGCGTTGCAGGTCATGAAGCTGACTGCCATCAGCTTTTGAGACGCGCGCGTATCCGATCATCGTTGTCATTTATACGTCCGTCTATGTGACAATCTTCATTTGGCCGCGCCAAAGTCTGTAGATTGTCACATAACCCGTCTTGCAATGTAAGCTCCGCGAACGGTTGTCTCCGGTCTTTTTGTGACATATGGAGTACCCATGCCTCGCCGCATGATTTTGACGGATGCCGAACGGCAGAATTTCCTTGCACTGCCAACCGATGACGACACCCTGATCCGTCACTGGAGCCTCGATGACGAAGACCATCGCCTTCTCGAAACGCGGCGGCGTGACGACACCCGCCTTGGTCTGGCACTTCAACTCTGTGCACTCCGTTATCCCGGCCGACTGATCCAGCGTGGGGAGGTCATCCCGGAAAGCGCGCTCGCGTTTCTGTCCGAGCAGCTCAGCATAGAACCGGAGGCGCTTGCAAGCTTCGCACGAAGAACAGCCACTCGCTACGAGCAACTGGCTGTTCTTCGCCAGCATTATGGGTTTCAACGAATTGTCTCACCCGCTCCGCGCCGACCTGCTTGCCTTCGCGCGCGGTGTGGCAATCGCTTCGATGAAAGACAAATTTGTTGTCGCAGCTCTTGCTGACGAGATGCGCCGCCGGCGTATCGTCATTCCCGGTATCACCGTGCTAGAACGGATGGCTGGGCAGGCATGCACCGAAGCCGAGGAGACCCTGTTCGCAGATGTCGCCGGAAGATTGCCGCCGGGTATCATCATCAGGATGGAAGCGCTGCTGGGCATCGGGCCACGCATTCGTCAAAGCGGTATATCCTGGTTGCGTGAACCGCCCGGAAAGGCCGGCGAAGCGGCTATGCGAGGATTGATCGACCGGCTTGAGGCCGTGCGCCATGTCGGTATCTCCGTCGATGTGCTTCAGGCGGTCCCGGCCCATCGCGTGCGCCGCATGGCGCAGGAAGGTCGCCGCCTGACGGCACAGAATTTCGAGCAGATGCGGCCTGGCCGGCGATATGCGACGCTGGCGGCGTTCCTTCTCGAGATGGAAATAGCACTCACCGATGCGGCGATCGGCATGTTCGAGGTGCTGATCGGCAAGGCGTTCCGGCAGGCAGAAGCCGCTCGGGACACGCAACTGCTGGAAAACGCCTCATCGGCAACATCTGCGCTGGACTTTTTCGTGAGCTTTGGCGAGGCGATTGCCGCCAAACGGGAAACCGGGCTTTCCCTCGATGAGGCCGTCAACGCGGTCACCAGTTGGGAACAATTGATGCAGGCAACCGAGGCGGCGAAGGCTGCCTCTCGTACACGCAAGGATGACGATCTGATTGCCTACCTGCCTGCCCAATATTTGCGAATACGTCGGTTCGCCGCTCCCTTTCTCTCCAGCTTCACCTTCGAAGGCAACCGTCAGAACACCCATTTTGTCGATGTCGTCGCGCAACTGGGTGCAGCATGGAAGAGCGGCCGTCGATCATCGGACCAGTCCTGGCTGAAGAAAGCGCTCTTGCTGGCGGATAAGCGTTGGCGCAAGGAAATTCTCGCGGCGGATGGCACGATCAACCGTAAGATGCTGGAACTCTTTCTCATCGTCGAACTGAAGAACCGGATCGCCGCCAATGAGATCTGGATCAAAGGGTCTCGCACCTATCGCGCGCTCGACGAGGACATGATCTCGCAGCAGACCTATGCCATCATCAAGGCGGAGGCCCGTATTCCAGTCGCCATTCCGATCGATGTCGATATCTATCTCGCCCAAAAAGCCGAAGCACTGGATCAGAAACTGCGCGAGGCGGCGAACCGGCTGGAAACCGGCCGAGGTGACACTCGCATCGGCGCGAAGGGTTTGCGGGTGCCCGCCGGTAAAACCGTTGAGACCGAAGCCGCAATCGCATTCGCAAAACGAGTAGCGAGTGCCATGCCGCCGATCAGGCTGACGGACCTTGTCGCCGACATTGATCGAATGACCGGCTTCAGTTCCCTTTTCGAGCATCTTCAGACAGGGCGGACACCGAACGACATGCGAGTGTTTTATGCAGCGCTCATCGCTGAAGCCACCAATCTCGGCTTCTCGAAGATGTCGCTTGCCTGCCCCGGCATTACACGTCGCCAGCTACAGCAGATGGCGATCTGGCACTTCAGGGAGGAGACCTTCACTCTGGCGCTCGCCCGGCTCGTCGAGGCACAGCATGCCGCCCCATTCGCGTCCGTGTTCGGTTCGCACACCGTTTCCTCGTCCGATGGACAGCATATCCATCTCGGCGACGGCGGCGAAGTGGCCGGTGGCGTCAACGGTCGTTACGGCACCAACCCGATCATCAAGCTCTACACCGCGATCTCGGGCCGATATGCTCCATTCCAAACAAAGATAATCGCCGCCACGGCAAGTGAAGCGGTCCATGTCCTCGACGCGCTTCTCGAAACCGACGCAGGTCTCGACGTCATTCGCCATCACGTCGATGGTGGTGGCGTCAGCGATCTCGTCTTCGCATTCTGCCATGCGCTGGGCTTTGCTTTCGTGCCTCGTATTCCCGATCTCGACGGGCGATGCCTCTATGGCTTTGGCGCCGGAAAACAGTATGGCATTCTCCAGAATGTCATGGGGGATCGCATCGACGCCGACCTGATCCGGGCGCATTGGGATGATATTTTGCGCCTGATGACCTCGTTGCGCACGCGTACCGTCAGCGCCTCGCTAATGCTCAAGCGACTGTCGGCGACCACGAGGCAGAGCGGTCTCGCCCAGGCGCTGCGTCAGATGGGTCGGATCGAGCGAACCCTGTTCACCCTCGACTGGATCAATGATGAGGATTTGCGGAAGAGCACCACAGCGGAGCTGAACAAAGGGGAAAGCCGCAACAGCCTCGTGCGTGCCGTCAATCTCCATCGTCTCGGCCGCTTCCGCGATCGCAGTCAGGAAAACTTGTCGATTCGGGCATCCGCCCTCAACCTGATCGTCACCACCATCATTCACTGGAACACGATCTACACCGGTCGTGTCGTCGATGCTCTGCGCAACGCAGGCCAAGCCGTGCCCGAACATCTGCTCAACAGCCTGTCGCCTCTAACCTGGGAACACGTAAATCTCACCGGCGATTACCTCTGGGAAGACAAGCCCGCGCTCGACGATACCGGCTTCCGACCCATCCCGTTCACTATCTGATCCGCCTACCGTGTATCTGTGCCCCTTTAATGTTCAGAGGCCATAATGGGGACATTACTCCTCACACTTAACAAGTGGGAGATCATGTCCGGGGATTTATGGGGCCATTACACTCTGATACTGCGAAGCGTTCTTAGAAGTGCGCGCTTCGGCCTGCCGGTCCCGAGAAGGTCAGGCGTTCGGCATGGTAGCGCCGTTCGCCGGGCCGACTGGGAGGCGCTTGTGCTCGAATTTGCAGGGTGTTGCGCAAGCTTGCGTGCCACTGCCCGCCCCGCTGGCGCTGGTGGCCACTGTCGCTGAGTGCCGTTGCTCTGTGGCTGTTCGGCGTCGGAAGCTTTCGACATTCATCTCGAAGATGGTTGCATGGTGCACGAGCCTGTCGATGGCGGCGATGGTCATGGCTTTGTCGGGAAAGAGGCTATCCCAGGCTCCAAATGGCCGGTTTGCTGTAATCATGATGGATCGCCGTTCGTACCTGGCGGCAATGAGCTCGAACAGCACACTGGTCTCGGCTTGGTCCTTGTGAACGTAGGACAGGTCATCAAGGATGAGCAGATCGAATTTGTCGAGCTTGTCGATGGCGGCTGTCAATGCGAGTTCCTGCCGGGCCGTCTGGAGTTTTTGAACGAGATCGATGGTTCTCGTGAACAAAACCCGCAAGCCTTTTTCGACGAGGAGCACCGAGGGCCGCACTCAAGTGGGTCTTGCCTGATCCTGGCGGTCCAAACATAAGGATCGTGCCGCCTTTGGCGAGCCAGGCATCGCCTGCTGCCAGCGCCATGACATGAGCCTTTGAGATCATGGGAACGGCTGCGAAGTCGAAGCTGTCGAGGGTTTTTCCGGCTGGTAGCCGGGCCTCGGCGAGATGACGCTGGATGCGCCGTTGCACGCGCTCGGCCATCTCCAATTCGCAAAGCGTGGCCAACAGCCGTGCGGTACGGCCAGCCTTCGCGGTCGGCCCGTTGAGTGAGTTCAGACCAGAGGCGTGCGAAGGTGGGAAGCCGCAAGTTCGCCAGCATGAGCGGCAGTTTTGCGACATCGACGGATGAGGTGTTCATTGCATTGCTCCTGCTGTGAGAAGGCGGTCATAGTCGGCTGCTGTGGGCAGCACGACCTCGATGTCGGGGACGCTATTGCCGGCGACATCGAAGCGGGATTGCAAGGCGGCCAGATCGGGCAGCTTCCTTGCGTCGAGGATCATCTCCAATGCCAATGCGAGTTCGGCTTCGCATGCGCAGGAATGGGCAAGCCAGAGAAGGCCGACCATGGTTTTGCAGGCGGTGCGCTGATCGAGCCTCTTGTTCATGGCCTGCCAGGTCCGGGCAAAGGCGGCACGGGGAAACAACTGGTCGCGGTAAACGAGATTGGCCAGCGCTTGCGGCTTACGGCGAAGGCTGTGAATGACATGGCGGTAATCGACGACATGTGCGTGTTGGCCGCTCTTGCCACTGGACGGTGGACGTCCGCGCGGCAGGGTAAAGGCATGGCTGGATGCGAGATAACATTCCAGGCGATCGTCGTAGAGCCGGACCCGCAGGCGGTGGCCGATATAGGTGGAGGGGGCGGTATGGAAGACCCTGCGCAAGGTGAAGCCGCCAGACGACGTCACCACAACGACGGCATCATCGTAATCGGTGGTCTTGCGTTGCGGTAACGCCCTGAGATGATCCATCTCGACGGCCAGTTCCTGTCGGCGCAAGGCATTATGCCTGCTGATCTGCTCGGCGACGAAGCGGCGGTAGTCGTCGAGCGTGGCGAAGTCGGCCGAGCCGCGCAACAGCAACGCTTGTTCGAGCCTGTCCTTCAAATGACCATTGCGGCTTTCAATGCTGCCGTTTTCGTGGGCGACGCCGCGGTTGTTGCGGGTCGGCGTCATCTGGTAATGGGCGCAAAGTGCCTCGTAACGCCGGGTCAGGTCCTCTTGCGTCTCGTCGGCACGGTTGGTGAAAGCCGCCGACAACGAATCGCTGCGGTGCTCAATCGGACAAGCACCCAGGCTCCACAATGCGTTCTGCAGGCCGCTGGCCAGAGCAGTAAAACTCTCGCCGCCCAGAACGACTTCACCGTGTTCCCAGCCGCTGTAAACCAGAACGAAGTGGTACAGCCGATGGTCAAGTGGCACGCCGGCAATGGTCACGCCCAGCGACCGGCAGTCGGTAAAGTCCGACATGCCCTGGCGACCGGGTGGATGGTTCTGGCGGAAGATCACTTCCTGTTGCGGCCCATGGGCGGCTTTCCATTCCCGCACGCGCCGCTCAAGAGTGCGCCGTGCCGCTGTCAGCTCGCGCTCGGGGTAGCGCAGGCAAAGGTCACGCAGAATGGTCACCGGACGCAAGTTCGGCGCGCGCTCGAGAAGCGGAACCACCGCGCTTTCCCAGAGATCGGTGAAAGGATCGGGCCGGCCGCCGCCGTGGCCGCGTTGCGCCTTTTTCTCGGAGGGAAGGCGCGGGTCTTTGTCGAGCCGAAAGGCGGTGCTGGCGCTAAAGCCAGACATCGCCGCGGCGGTTTCCCGAGGATGTTTTTTGTTCAATCTCATATACAGTCTCGCTTGCTGATCCGTGATCGGTTTGCCTGGCATCCAGGTCCTCTTCCTCGCAGTTGAAGATCCAGGACTTAAGGCAATCGTCGCGGCCGAAGGCGCGGAAAAATCCGCGACGCGCGGGGCCAACCTACGGACGGGCTACGCCCATCCTCCGGTCGGCCCCGCGCGTCACCAGCGATGTCGCTGAGTAGTCAAGTGCGATGTCGCGCAGCAAAGCCTGCCGAGACCAAGCCCTACGACGAATTGCGGTCCCGTTGGCGCCGTGCCCGGCGATTGTTTTCCGAGATCGCCATCCGCATTGAGACCGGAGCCTCCCCTGGCGGCAAGGGCGTCAAGGCTGCAATCGGCTACCTGCGGGCTGTGGACGACTGGTCGTCTGTTGCCAAGATGCGCGGGGCGCCGACGGCCGCGATCCCGAAGGCATGGAGGCAGCATGCCCTGGACCAGGATGGCAGGGTGAAGGACCCGAAAGCCTATGTTTTCGCGATCATCGAGGCATGGCGTCTCGCTATCAAGCGGCGCGATGTTTTCGTTATGCCCGGCATGATACGGGGACCCGCGCAGAGGAATGCTCGAGGGTGAAGCCTGGCAAAACTCCAGGCTGATGGTCGCCCGCGCGCTCGGCCGCTCTCTGGAGGCCGACACCGAAATCGATGGTCTCGCCCGCCTTCTCGACGAAGCCTATCGGCAAGTTGCTGCTCGCAGCGCCGATAACTCCGACCTGCGCTTCGAAACAACCGCTGGCAAGACCGAGATTGTCGTCACGCCTCTCGACAGGCTTGAGGAACCCGAGAGCCTGCGCGTACTTCGCACCGCCGCCCAGACGCGGATGCCGAAGGCCGGGATGCCCGATATCTTTCTTGAAGTCATGGCCCGAACCGGGTTTGCCAAGTCGTTCACCCATTTGAGCGAACGCCAGTCCACCGTCGAGCATTTCGAAACGAGCCTGTGCGCCGTCCTGGTTGCCAGCGCCTGCAACATCGGCCTCGAGCCGGTTGTCCGCGCGGAGTTGCCCGCTCTTCGACGCGACCGGCTTTCCTGGATCGACCAGAACTTCATTAGACCCGAGACCATAGCCGCAGCCAATGCTGCAATCGTTGCCGCGCACAGCCGGCTCGACATCGTTCGTCACTGGGGCGCTGGCGAGGTGGCTAGCGCGGACGGCATGAGGTTTGTCGCTCCCGCGAGCGCCATACACGCCGGACCCAACCCCAAATACTACGGCCAGGAACGCGGCGTCACCTGGTACAACATGATCTCCAACCAGTTCAGCGGCCTGGGCGGGGCTGTCATCCCCGGGACCCTGCGCGACAGCCTGGTCGTCCTGGCTCTCCTGCTCGAGCAGGAAACAGAACTGGAGCCGCTGGAGATCATGACCGATACCGCCGCTTACTCCGATGCCATTTTTGGCTTGTTCTGGCTTCTCGGCTACCAGTTCAGCCCCCGCCTGGCTGATATCGGCGCCGTCAAGCTCTGGCGTATCAACCGCAAGTCCAGCTACGGACCGTTCGACGCCCTCGCCTGGGGCAGAATCAAAATCGAGCTGATGCCGCCTCGAAACGCTCGGGGCCGTAGCGACGCGAGAGTGACAGAACGCCCCGCGCGGCGCGGTATCCCTGTTGCGGATGCGGCCTGTCGCGCATCAGCCGCTCGACCAGAATCGCCGTATTGCCGCCGACCTTCGCGGCCTGCTTGATCAGGCTCGCCGGCGTGGTGTTGGCATAGTGCTGATGCGTCTTCGGCATGTGCTCGCTGACGGTGACGTGCCCGGCGCGCTGCGAGGTGCGGCGGTGGCTGGCGACACGCTTGTGATCGTGGAAGACTTCGACGATCCGGGAGGTCAAGCGAACCTCGACCTGCCGTACCGATCAGGCGATGCGGCACAGAGTAGAAGGCCTTATCGACCTCGACATGGTAGTCGGGATGGACCTTCGCCGATTTCCATTCGGCATATTCGAAGGCGGTTGCCGGAAGCGGCGCAAGTGCCGCACGTTCGATTTCCTCGAAGAGCTGACGCCGGGACTTGCCGATGCGGCGCATCGGCCGATTGTTGAGATCGTCGAGAAGCTGGCTGATCCGGATGTTGAGGTCGGCAAGGCTGAAGAAGTGCTCGTTGCGCAGCCGCGCCAGGATCCAGCGCTCGACGATGAGAACAGGCAGGACCGTTGTGTCGTAATGCTCGGCGAAGGCCGCAAACGTCGCGTCGGCGTGCGCGAAAGCACCCAGAGCTGGCGCGAGCTGCTCGTCGGGCTGAAGGCTCGCGGGGTCTTGCCTTCGACCCGCCATCAACGGTGCTGGCAGCACAAGCTCCTCAACATCCTCAACAAGGTGCCGAAGTCAGTGCAGCCGAACATGAAGGCCGATCTCAGGGAGATCCGCGACGCGCCCGATCGGGCAACCGCCGAGGCGGCGATCGCCGTCTTCATCGACAAATACAAGGCCAAATATCCCAAGGCCGTCGACTGCCTGACGAAGGACCGCCAGGCATTGCTGACCTTCTTCGACTTCCCAGCCGAACACTGGGACCATCTGCGCACCTCGAACCCGATCGAAAGCGTCTTCGCCACCGTCAGGCACCGCACGGTGCGAACCAAGGGAGGCCTGTCGCACAATACGGCGCGGCTCATGGTCTTCAAGCTCGTCATCAGCGCCGCCAAAACCTGGCGCCGGCTGAAGGGCGAAAATCAGTTGCCAAAGGTCATCGCCCGCGTCAAATTTACCGACGGTGTCGCCGACTCGACGACCCCAGACCATCGCGCCGCCTGATCGCCCTCGTCACCCATTTCCGACCATAGCTCAGCGCGTATTGCGAATCAGTCAGTTCCATCCAAACTTCATGGCCACCTTAACCTTTCTTTAGTGTTAACGGGCCCTAGAAAAGATTCACACTATGTGGCCCGACATACGCTATGGAGTACCCTTCTCCCAGCGCTGTTCTCATGAACCCGTTCGCCCCGACGAGATCTGTTCTGACGACGCTATCTCCCGTGAGGGAACTAATTTGGTAATTTGCCCGTAGCCACGAGCTTGCCCGCTCGGACAAGGCAAAGATCTCCCACAGGCGCTCCGCCGTCCTTTGGATGCGAAAATCAGCGCTCTGCGCGGTTTGCAAGGCAGAGCTACTTTGCGGGAACGGCGTATCTGTCTGCGCCTTGGTCAAATCTTTCGAGTGAGCCATGATCCTCCCCTATGCATTTTTCTGACATGCACCGCAGCGGTACCGCTATTGATTGCAGGCGTGAGCCTTAGACTAAGACTAGCCCGCCCTCTGCGCAGGGCTTCTGCTTCGGGTGATTGAAGAGAGGGTTGCATCTCACGGCGTGAATTGCCAACATAGATAGTAATGACTTTCCGCTCCATCGTTTGGTGGTTAACGCCAACCATAATTGAGGTTGGAGCTATGGTCGGAAATGGGTGACGAGGCCGATCAGGCGGCGCGATGGTCTGGGGTCGTCGTTTCGGCGACACCGTCGGTGAATTTGACGCCGGCGATGACCTTTGGCAACTGATTTTCGCCCTTCAGCCGGCGCCAGGTTTTGGCGGCGCTCATGACGAGCTTGAAGACCATGAGCCGTGCTGTGTTGTGGGACAGGCCTCCCTTGGTTCGCACCGTGCGGTGCCTGACGGTGGCGAAGACGCTTTCGATCGGGTTCGAGGTGCGCAGATGGTCCCAGTGTTCGGCCGGGAAGTCGAAGAAGGTCAGCAATGCCTCGTGGTCCTTCGTCAGGCAGTTGACGGCCTTGGGATATTTGGCCTTGTATTTGTCGACGAAGACGGCGATCGCGACCTCGGCGGTTGCCCGATCCGGGGCATCGCGGACCTCCCTGAGATCGGCCTTCATGTTCGGCTGCACCGACTTCGGCACCTTGTTGAGGATGTTGAGGAGCTTGTGTTGGCAGCACCGTTGATGGCGGGTCGAAGGGAATATCTCCTCCAGCGCCTTCCAGAAGCCGAGCGCGCCGTCGCCCACGGCAATTTCTGGCGCAATCGAAGCCCGCGGGCCTTCAGCCCGACGAGCAGCTCGCGCCAGCTCTGGGTGCTTTCGCGCACGCCGACTTGAAAGCCGACAAGTTCCTTCTTGCCTTCCGGCGTCGCGCCGATGACGACCAGCATGCAAGCGGCATCGTCCTCCATGCGTGCCTGAAGATAGACCCCGTCGGCCCAGATGTAGACGTAGCGGCGGGCTGACAGGTCGCGGCGTTGCCAGCGATCATAGTCGGCCTGCCACTCCTCCTTCAGCCGGCCAATCACCGAGGGGGACAGGTTCGGTGCGTCCTTGCCGAGTAAGGCGGCAAGCGCCTCCTGGAAATCGCCGGTCGAGATGCCGCGCAGGTAAAGGACCGGCAGCAGAGCGTCGAGGCTCTTCGTGCGTCGTGCCCACTTCGGCAGGATCGCCGACGTGAAGGTGATGCGATCCTCGCCGCAAGTCTCCAAAGCCCGGTCGCGCAGCTTGACGCGGCGCACCGCAACCGGACCGATCCCCGTCTGGATCGTTCTTTCAGGCCCATGGCCGTGCCGCACCACCCGGTCCCGCCCATCGCTCAGGCGTTCGCTGGCCATGGCCGCAAGAAACGCCTCGGCTTCCGCCTCCACGGCCTGTGCCAGAAGCCGGCGCGCGCCTTCGCGTAGAACCGATGTCAGGGGATCATCGAGCGTCTCGGGATGCGGAAAGGAAACAACAGTGCTATCTGTCTTCATGGCGTATCGCTCTTTCATGAGGTTCTGGCAGGCTTGTCACCCGCCTCGATACGCCGCCCTCATCAAACCGTCATCACCCAGTTTCCGTCATAGCTCATCCGGTGCGGCAATATGAATTTGTCGGCTGAACTTTGCCGTTGACGTAAGGGAACGGCTCAGATTCAAGACTATGATGAATCGAGCCGGCACCCCTGATGTTGCGGAATTGATGGCGCTTTTGGCGGCGAATGCTGCAGAAATCGCCGCGCTGAAGGCCGAGAAGGATATCCTCGCGCAGCGCGTCTTCAAGCTTGAGGAAGAATTGGCGCTGGCGCAGTTGCATCGTTTTGCGCCGCGCAGCGAAAAGCACATGGATCGCATCTTCAACGAGGCCGAGCAGGCTGCCCTTGAGGGGGACGAGGACAGCGAAGACGCCGATGATGCCGTCGCTCTACCGGACACGGGATTGCCGGAGATCGAAAAGCCGGAGGGCAAGAAACCCGGCCGCAGGCCATTGCCGGCGAACCTGCCGCGCCAGCGCGTCGAATATGACCTTGCCGACGACCAGAAGGTCTGTCCGTGCTGCAGCCACCCGATGCATCGCATGGGCGAACTCGTTACCGAGCAGCTTCACATCGAGGTGAAGGCCACGGTTCTGCAGAATGCGCGAGCCAAATATGCGTGCCGTAACTGCGACCGCACCGGGATCAGCACGCCTGTTCGCGCTCGTTCATAAATATGTCGACGGCACGCCGCTCTATCGTTTGGCGCAAGCCTTCGAGCGCGCTGGCGTTCCTGTCAGCCGTGGCGCTCTGGGCCATTGGGTGATCGGTTCGAGCGAGAGACACCTCATTCGCGTCTATGACGCACTGAAGCTGCGGTTGCGATCCCAGACCGTCATCCATGGCGACGAGAGTGTGCTGCAGAGCACACGGAAAGGATGGTCTAGATGGCCTGACAGACTGTGTGCGTAAAGCTGCGATGATGATGAGGGATGGCCCCTCGGGCTCGGCTTTCAGGAGCTGGGTCCAAACCACTCCAAGCGGCTGCGTTTAAGAGACGTGGTCGTAAGCGTTGGAGCCAAGTCCAGGGTATACCCTGGGCCGGTACGCATCCGAGAGACGAATGAAAATGAACCTTCCGATGAAGCGTCGTAACGTGAAACCTGTCGTCAAAACCAGAGATTTCTCGTCTCTCTGGGATCAGCTTGTCAGATGCCTGGTGACCGGGCAAGCGGCGACCGGCGTTGAGGGGGCGTGAAGCGGATGCAGGCATTGTCGCGGAACTGCAGGAACCAGTCGCTCCGATGCAAAGGGAGAAGCACAAGCGGAGAAAACCGTGAGGCGAGAGTACCGATGCGGAGCACTGGGACGGACCGATTTGTAGTAGCGATGAAGGCTCGTAATGGAGCTGGAGCGAAGAGGTCGGATCAGGTGGGCATATTATCAACACAACTGGCAACAGGAGGACGTTGATGGATACGCAAAGCAAGCCGTTCAATATCAGTAAGCAGAAGGTGTACGAAGCTTATCTGCAGGTGCGATCCAACGGAGGCGCAGCTGGTGTGGATGGGGTAACGATTGAGCAGTTCGAGGCCGATCTGAAGGGGAATCTCTATAAGATCTGGAACAGGATGAGCTCAGGCACGTACTTCCCTCCGCCAGTTCGCGCCGTTTCCATTCCTAAGAAGAGTGGAGGCGAGCGGATCCTCGGGGTACCAACGGTGGCAGATCGCGTGGCCCAAAGTGTGGTCAAGCAGATGATTGAGCCGGATCTGGACGCAGTCTTTCTGGCA
The DNA here is from genome assembly GCF_026672675.1 of Ensifer sp. SL37. Taxonomy (NCBI): domain Bacteria; kingdom Pseudomonadati; phylum Pseudomonadota; class Alphaproteobacteria; order Hyphomicrobiales; family Rhizobiaceae; genus Ensifer; species Ensifer sp. SL37. The sequence continues at coordinate 346,531 of NZ_JAPPRN010000002.1, forward strand.
GATTCTTATGGCTATCGGCCCGACAAGTCGGCGCTGGATGCCATCGGCGTTACGCGCAAGCGGTGCTGGAAATATGATTGGGTTCTGGAATTCGATATCAAAGGGCTGTTTGACAATATTGACCATGACCTTCTGCTACGGGCTGTTCGCAAACACATAACATGTGCCTGGGCGCTGCTCTACATGAATTAGCCCCCGAAAGGCCCGGACATGCTCCCCCACTTAGCTAAGTGGGTAGGAGTAATGTTGGTAATATGACTAGCAGCAATTTTAAGATGGAAGTTCTCTCCGGGCCGGAGCGTCGGCGGCGCTGGAGCACGGCAGAGAAGCTGGCGATCATCCATGAGACCTATGAGGCGGACGCGACGGTGAGCATCGTCGCACGTCGGCACGGCATCCAGCCGAACCAGTTGTTCGCCTGGCGCAAGCTGGCGTCCCAAGGGGCACTGACGGCGACGGACGCCGAAGAGGAGGTCGTTCCGGCTTCCGAATACCGGGCGCTTCAGGCCCAGGTGAAGGAGTTGCAACGCCTGTTGGGCAAGAAGACGATGGAGAGCGAAATCCTGAAGGAAGCCCTCGAAATCGCCGGTGGCCCAAAAAAACATCTGTTGCGCTCGCTCTCTCTTCCGAGGGGGATTTTGGAATGAAGACCGTCTGCGAAACTCTAGGTGTCGCCCGCTCGAATATCGCTGCGCGTGCCGCAGGTTCCCCTTCCAGAGCCAGAGGACGCCCGCCTCTACCTGATCGCGAGCTGGTGGAGGACATCAAGGCCGTCATCGCCGATACGCCCACCTACGGCTATCGGCGTGTCCATGCCATCCTGCGTCGGAATGCCCGGAAACTGGGGCGTTCGTGGCCCAATGCCAAGCGGGTCTACCGGGTGATGAAGCTGCACAATCTGCTGCTGGTGCGTCATACCGGAGCGGTCGATGATCGCCTTCACGACGGCCGGGTCGCCGTCGAGCGTTCGAACATCAGATGGTGCTCCGACGGCTTCGAGATCGGCTGCGACAACAAGGAGAAGGTCCGTGTCGCCTTCGCCCTCGACTGCTGCGACCGTGAAGCAATCGCCCATGTCGCCACCACCGAAGGTATCAAGAGCGAAGACGTGCAGGACCTCGTGATCACCGCTGTCGAGAACCGCTACGGCCGCATCAACATGCTGTCCGAACCCATCGAATGGCTCACCGACAACGGCTCTTGCTTCATCGCCAGGGACACCGCATCCTTGCTGCGCGAGATCGGCATGGAACCGTGCACGACACCGGTGCGAAGCCCACAGTCGAACGGCATGGCCGAGGCGTTCGTCAAAACCTTCAAGCGCGATTACGTCTCGGTGAATCCAACCCCCGACGCCGAAACCGTCATGGCGCAACTGCCGTTCTGGTTCGAGCACTACAACAATCTTCACCCGCACAGTGCTTTAGGATATCAATCGCCGCGCGAGTTCATCAGCTCGCAATCTCAAACCTGAGCATGTCCGGTCTTTTGGGGGCAACTCCACTACATCGAAAGATGGCTGACAGCACCGATGCGGAAAGAGGATGGGACAAACGTCGAGCGAAACTGCGGCACGCCACAAGGCGGTGTCGTTAGCCCGATACTTGCCAACCTGTTCCTGCATTATGCATTCGACGTGTGGATGGGCAGACAGTTCCCTGACCTGCCATGGTGTCGTTACGCGGATGATGGGCTGGTGCATTGCCGGAGCGAGAGTGAAGCGCGGATCGTCAGAGAAGCGCTCGCAGCTCGTCTTTTGGAATGCCGCTTGGAAATGCATCCCGGGAAAACGAAAATCGTCTACTGCAAAGATGATCGACGGAGGGGTAGGCACGAGACCGTCAAATTTGACTTTCTCGGGTATTGCTTTCGTCCGCGATCCGTTCGGGGACAACTTTCGCAGAAAACGTTCTGCGGATTTACCCCTACCGTCAGCATATCATCGCTGAACTCGATGCGAGAGAGGATTAGAAGGCTGAAACTCCGCAAACGAACGGAGGTGACGTTGGACGACATTGCTCGCGAAATAAACCCAATCGTTCGGGGATGGATCGCATACTATGGGCAATACTCGCGCTCGGCACTTTATCCGATGGCGCGATACATCAACGAAACCCTCTATGTTTGGTTCAAACGGAAATATAAGCGCTTCCGCAAACGCCTGGGGCAAGCGCGCCTCTTTGTTGCAAAGATTGCGCGTGAAAACCGGAAGCTGTTCGTACACTGGCAACTTGGTAATGGCACGGAGCTCGCCTGAGGGGAGCCGGGTGAGGTGAGAGCCTCACGCCCGGTTCTGAGAGAGGCTGGAGGTGAAATTCCTTCGGCCTACTCGCCCCACAGTCCAGGTGCTGAAGGAAGCCGGCAAGGAAGCGACCAGCACGTCGTATATGTGGGCCTTTCGCAGCGGCGAGGACAGCAAGCAGCCGATCGTGCTGTTCGATTATCAGCCCGGCCGCGGACAAGAGCATCCGCAGGCCTTCCTTGGCGACTACCGCGGCATCCTGATGAGTGACGGTTATCAGGCCTGGCGCACGTTGAAAGGCGCCACGCATGTCGGGTGCATGGCCCATGCCAGGCGGAAGTTTGTCGATGCTCTCAAGGCGCGCAAGAAACCCGGCGGGCCGCCGGCACAGGCCATCAAGTTCTTCGACCAGCTCTACCGGATCGAAAGGCAGGTGCGGGACGAGAGGCCGGATGACGGTGAACCACAGGCCGACTACATGGGGAGTGTCAGGAATTCTGTGCGGTGGGCCGGTTTCATCAGTTGAAGAACCGCTCGCCGAAGATGACGGCGAACTGTGTCTTTGCCTCGATCCACTCCCTCGGCGCGCGCTTCCACTGCTCGGCCGCATTGTTGAGGACCAGATATAACAGCTTCATCGCGGCTTCGTCACCCGGGAAATGGCCGCGCGAGCGCACTGCCCGACGAAGTTTCGAGTTCAACGCCTCGATGGCGTTCGTCGTGTAGATGATGCGGCGGACGCCCTCTGGGAAGGCGAAGAAGGGAACAACGTGTTCCCAATTGCGCCGCCAGCTTTGAGAGATGGCAGGGTATTTCTGGCCCCAATACCCTTCCTCGAAAGCCTCCAGCGCCTTCATTCCAGCCTCGGCATCTCGAGCACGATAGATGGCTCTCAACGCCGGTACGACGGGTTTGCGATCCTTGTAGGACACGAACTCCAGAGAATGCCGGATCAGGTGGACGATGCAGGTCTGGACGATCGTCTGAGGGAAGACGGTACCGTAATGGCTTCGGGAAAGCCCTTCAGGCCATCGACCACGGCGATCAGGATGTCCTGGCAGCCACGGCTTTTCAGCTCATTCATCACGCGCAACCAGAACTTTGCCCCTTCGGTCTGCTCGATCCAGAGCCCGAGGATTTCCTTTGTGCCGTCCGCCAGAACTGCGAGCGCGACATAAACGGCCTTGTTGCGAACGAAGCCTTCGTCCCGGATCTTGACCCGGATGGCATCGAAGAACACGAGGGGATAGCACAGCTCGAGCGGGCGGTTTTGCCACTCGCCAACGGCCTCCAGAACCTGGTCGGTCACCGCCGAGATCAGGTCCGGCGACACGTCGATACCGTAGATTTCTTCGAGGTGGCCCTGGATTTCCCGCACCGTCATGCCGCGCGCGTACATGGAAATGATCTTATCATCGAAATCGGGAAAGCGGCGCTGATATTTGGCGATCAGCTGCGGGTCGAACGTACCGGCCCGGTCGCGCGGGATGGTCAACGTCATCTTCGAGGTACCGGTCAGCACCGTCTTTTTCGAAGATCCATTCCGCCGATTGCCCGACGGTCCTTCGCTGCGATCGACGGCGAGATGTTCATCAAGCTCGGCGTTGAGAATACGCTCCGACAGTGCCTTCTTCAGGTCATCCAGCAAGCCGTCCTTGCCGAAAACATCGGATGGATCACGACCAGCAAGAAGTTGGTCCAGAAGTTCTTTTTCGATAGCCATGTGATGATTCGCTCCTTTTCATCATCATGGCCCACCGCACAGAATTCCTGACACTCCCACTACATGCGCCGCTTTCGCCAGAAACACAGCGTCCCGGTCCTGAACGCCCTCAAGGCGTGGCTCGACGCGATCGCTCCAAAAGTCGTGCCCGACACCAAGCTTGGCGACGCCGTCTCCTATACGCGCAATCAATGGGAATATCTGACCCGCTATACCCACGACGGTAGGATGCCGATTGATAACAATTTACTCGAGCGCGACAACGCCGACATCGACGACCTGCTACCATTCAACTTCAAAAGGCAGCCCGCCTGACCGCCGCCTCAAGCCCACTTATAACGCGCAGCGAAATGCGCGCTTACGGTGTTCGGGCAGTGCACGGGCCTTACGCTCCTTGCGAGGAACGGCCTTGTCCGGATCGGATGCGCTGGCTTCGATCTTTTTCTCGACGGCGGCGATCCGCGCCTGTGTTTCGGCAATTGCCGTTTCAAGGTCTTCCAGCGCCAGTTCCATCTGCGCCGGATCGAGCTTTTCCGATTTCGGCCCGAACTTCGTGCGCCGATAGTCGTGAACCTGACCTTCAAGCTTCTCGACCAGTTCCTTCAGCTCGGCGATGAAGGCGTCCTTTTCGGCAACCACAGCCTGCTCATGCTGACGTGCAGCACGCTCGACCGACAGTTCGAACTGCATCGCCGCAAACGCCTTCACCACCTCTGGCGGAAGGTCCGGAAACAGGCTGAGATCAAGGGGCGACGACATGCGGCCTTATAGCAAGGCAGCACAAAAAAGCCAAATAAAACAATGCAAAGACCGTCGGATATTCACCCTGCCGCCGACGGCGCGATCACCCGTTGCGCCATCACTCGCCGCCAGTCGAGCCCCTCGAACAAAGCCTCGTATTGCCCCCTGGAAAGGCGCATCGTCCCATCCTGCACCTTGGGCCAGGCAAAGCTTCCATGTTCAAGAATTTTGTAGGTCAGCACCATGCCGGTGCCATCCCATACCAGGATTTTCAGACGATCACCGCGCTTCGACCGGAAGATCACCGTCACCCCGGAATGCGGGTCGAGCTTCAACTCGGTCTGCACCATCAGAGCCAGCGCCTGATGCCCGCAGCGGAAGTCCACCGGCCGCGTTGCAATCAGGATCGGCAGTCGTTGGCCCGCGACGATCATGCCGTCCCTCGCATGGCGCGCACCAGAGCGGCCACACGTTCAACCGGCACATCGACGGGAACCCGCATCACAACGTCCGGGCCGATCGTGAGCGTCAAGACTGACGAAACCGCCTCCCGCAGTTTCGGCGGCGCCAAAACATTCACCGCCTCGCTCGGCTCTGCCGCAATCGCCAAAGGCACAAATGCAGGCTCGGCATCGCCGCTCTCCGACAGGCCCGGCATAGCCTCAAAAGGCAGCGTCAGAATGCCCTCGCGCACTTGCCGGCGCCACAAGGAAAGCTGGTGCGGAACAACGTCATGACGGCGCGCGACATCAACAACACGAACACCAGGCTCAAGGCTTTCCGCCACAATCCGCGCCTTCACATCATCTGGCCAACGCCGGTTTCCGCGGCGCGGCTCAACAACCTCATAGCGACCAACAAATCCATCATCTGCCATGCAAATCTCCAGATAGTCCTGGAAACCTTCTCGCACGCCCGGCCAGCCTCAAAATACAGCCTATCCAATGGGGCGGAGACGGCGCTTACACCCCTCGGTCGCGATCACGCGGATCGAGATGAGGCTGCTCGACCATTTGCTACCTGATAAGGGCGAGCCACCCGCATCCCGCGCAGGTAATTTGTCCGATTATTTGATCAAGATTGCAAAGCTTGGAGGCTATCTGGCTCGCGCGCACGATCCGCCACCGGGCAACACCGTCATGTGGCGAGGCCTATCGCGCCTCACCGATATCAGGATCGGCATGACCATCGGCGCTGAACTTGTGGGTAATTGAAAGCCGATAGCCATAGTGCTGGCGAATGCGCGGCGCATGTCGCCATCGTCCCTCGCTGCGGGCGTACTCAGCGATCAGATCCTCGGGTTCGGCAATGGAGAGCTGGCGAGCGGTGAAGCGTTGCGCTGAAACAGGAACGTCTTCCGGCTTTTCCAGAAACATGCCGAGCATGCGCAGTGATCCGAGCTGAACAGCAACGCCCAGGCGGTTGTGATCACCACGGTGAAGGGCGACGAATGCATGGTCTGCATCATCGAGATGAAAATAGCGGGCCAGCTGGTCCGGTGTCAGTTCGCCGTTGAAACGGCCATACTCGCGCGCCTGGTTATCGCTCAGGAATCCAACCGGCAATGTCGTCAGGCCTGCATCGTCGTTTCGCGCTTCGCCGAACGGCGACCGAGCAGTTCGTTGGCGCGTTCGCGCGGCTTGCCCTTCGCATCAACATAGGCATAGAGAGTGGACAAGGATACGCCGAGTTCGGCGGCGACATCGCGCGCGGCGTTGTCCCTGTCTGCCATCATCGCCATGGCGGCCTTCAGCTTCTTGCGGGTCATCACACGCGGCCGTCCGCCGGCCCTGCCACGGGCACGCGCCGCCGCCAGGCCCGCCATGGTTCGCTCATGGATGAGATCGCGCTCGAACTCCGCCAATGTCGCAAAGATGCCGAAGACGAGCCGGCCGGTCGTCGTGGTCGTGTCCATATCGCCGGTCAGCACCTTGAGCCCGACCCCACGTTGTTGCAGATCGTTCATCAACCCGACGACATGCGGAAGCGAGCGACCGATACGGTCGAGTTTCCACACGACAAGCGCGTCACCCGCCCGCGCAATCTCAAGCGCCTTCGCAAGGCCGGGCCGGTCGGTGGCACGTCCGGAGCACACATCGTCGTAGATCTTCTCGCAGCCGGCCCGCTCCAACCCGTCACGCTGGAGGTCGAGATTCTGCTCGCCGGTCGAAACCCGCATATAGCCGATTAGCATCAGTTGCTCCTTGCTTCATATTAACTTAGACGGCAAGAAGTTTATCGGCTATAGATTTCTACACGGGTATTTATGAAATTTGGGCGGCTTCTCCGGGATTTTTGCGATCCGCTTTAAGGCGTTCCATCAAACCGGGGTTTGTTGCGACGTTCGGGCAAAGCTTTTGTGGATGCCACCGGTGGATCGAAATCTCTTGCGAGCGAAACGTGATGACTGACGACGACGACCATAAGGATGTCGCTGACCTGCCGACAGAAGATAAAATGGGCTTTGCTGTTCCGAAGACGCCGACCCACTCGCTCATGCTTTTGAACAGCTACATGCGGACCGATATGCTGCAACACATCCATTTGCGCCTTCATAAGATGAGGGATGAGGACGGGCCTGGTTCGCCGTTGCATCATATGGCGAAGAGCCTCGAACAGGTTATCGACACCTGGGGCGGCATCAATCTATGAGTGCTTTACCCGCAACCATTTCCACATCGATCCGGATTACGAGTTTCGGCCGGAGCAGGATTACCTCCACGACATCAAGCTGATGAAGCATCACCTCAAATCCCACAGGAAAACAATCAAGGAGCTGGGCCGCTGGCGCTGACCGCTGAGATGTGAAATTCCTTATGTAGGTTTTCTGTTCCGTTGCTACTCAGACCCCGGCAATGGCTGTGCGGGCATCGGTGCCATAACGATGGGGGTGATGATGCCCGTGCGCTCGCAGTTCCGGCATGCGTATTTGGCCCTGGCGTTCTGCAGAACCGTGGCCTTCACCTCGATATGCAGTTGCTCGGTAACGAGTTCGCCCATGCGATGCATCTGATGGCTGCAGCACGGGCAGACCTTCTGATCGGCGGCAAGGTCATACTCAACGCGTTGGCGGGGCAGATTTGCCGGAAGAGGTTTGCGCCCGCGTTTCTTGCCCGCGGGCTTTTCCACCTCCGGCAATCCCGTATCGGGAAGCTCAGTGGCGTCGGTCGCGTCAATATGAGCTATGGCGGGAAATGGGTGACGAGGCCGATCAGGCGGCGCGATGGTCAGGGGTCGTCGTTTCGGCGACACCGTCGGTGAATTTGACGCCGGCGATGACCTTTGGCAACTGATTTTCGCCCTTCAGCCGGCGCCAGGTTTTGGCGGCGCTCATGACGAGCTTGAAGACCATGAGCCGTGCTGTGTTGTGGGACAGGCCTCCCTTGGTTCGCACCGTGCGGTGCCTGACGGTGGCGAAGACGCTTTCGATCGGGTTCGAGGTGCGCAGATGGTCCCAGTGTTCGGCCGGGAAGTCGAAGAAGGTCAGCAATGCCTCGTGGTCCTTCGTCAGGCAGTTGACGGCCTTGGGATATTTGGCCTTGTATTTGTCGACGAAGACGGCGATCGCGACCTCGGCGGTTGCCCGATCCGGGGCATCGCGGACCTCCCTGAGATCGGCCTTCATGTTCGGCTGCACCGACTTCGGCACCGAGCTATGGCGGGAAATGGGTGACGAGGCCGATCAGGCGGCGCGATGGTCAGGGGTCGTCGTTTCGGCGACACCGTCGGTAAATTTGACGCCGGCGATGACCTTTGGCAACTGATTTTCGCCCTTCAGCCGGCGCCAGGTTTTGGCGGCGCTCATGACGAGCTTGAAGACCATGAGCCGTGCTGTGTTGTGGGACAGGCCTCCCTTGGTTCGCACCGTGCGGTGCCTGACGGTGGCGAAGACGCTTTCGATCGGGTTCGAGGTGCGCAGATGGTCCCAGTGTTCGGCCGGGAAGTCGAAGAAGGTCAGCAATGCCTCGTGGTCCTTCGTCAGGCAGTTGACGGCCTTGGGATATTTGGCCTTGTATTTGTCGACGAAGACGGCGATCGCGACCTCGGCGGTTGCCCGATCCGGGGCATCGCGGACCTCCCTGAGATCGGCCTTCATGTTCGGCTGCACCGACTTCGGCACCTTGTTGAGGATGTTGAGGAGCTTGTGTTGCCAGCACCGTTGATGGCGGGTCGAAGGGAATATCTCCTCCAGCGCCTTCCAGAAGCCGAGCGCGCCGTCGCCCACGGCAATTTCTGGCGCAATCGAAAGCCCGCGGGCCTTCAGCCCGACGAGCAGCTCGCGCCAGCTCTGGGTGCTTTCGCGCACGCCGACTTGAAAGCCGACAAGTTCCTTCTTGCCTTCCGGCGTCGCGCCGATGACGACCAGCATGCAAGCGGCATCGTCCTCCATGCGTGCCTGAAGATAGACCCCGTCGGCCCAGATGTAGACGTAGCGGCGGGCTGACAGGTCGCGGCGTTGCCAGCGATCATAGTCGGCCTGCCACTCCTCCTTCAGCCGGCCAATCACCGAGGGGGACAGGTTCGGTGCGTCCTTGCCGAGTAAGGCGGCAAGCGCCTCCTGGAAATCGCCGGTCGAGATGCCGCGCAGGTAAAGGACCGGCAGCAGAGCGTCGAGGCTCTTCGTGCGTCGTGCCCACTTCGGCAGGATCGCCGACGTGAAGGTGATGCGATCCTCGCCGCAAGTCTCCAAAGCCCGGTCGCGCAGCTTGACGCGGCGCACCGCAACCGGACCGATCCCCGTCTGGATCGTTCTTTCAGGCCCATGGCCGTGCCGCACCACCCGGTCCCGCCCATCGCTCAGGCGTTCGCTGGCCATGGCCGCAAGAAACGCCTCGGCTTCCGCCTCCACGGCCTGTGCCAGAAGCCGGCGCGCGCCTTCGCGTAGAACCGATGTCAGGGGATCATCGAGCGTCTCGGGATGCGGAAAGGAAACAACAGTGCTATCTGTCTTCATGGCGTATCGCTCTTTCATGAGGTTCTGGCAGGCTTGTCACCCGCCTCGATACGCCGCCCTCATCAAACCGTCATCACCCAGTTTCCGTCATAGCTCTTCGGCACCTTGTTGAGGATGTTGAGGAGCTTGTGTTGGCAGCACCGTTGATGGCGGGTCGAAGGGAATATCTCCTCCAGCGCCTTCCAGAAGCCGAGCGCGCCGTCGCCCACGGCAATTTCTGGCGCAATCGAAAGCCCGCGGGCCTTCAGCCCGACGAGCAGCTCGCGCCAGCTCTGGGTGCTTTCGCGCACGCCGACTTGAAAGCCGACAAGTTCCTTCTTGCCTTCCGGCGTCGCGCCGATGACGACCAGCATGCAAGCGGCATCGTCCTCCATGCGTGCCTGAAGATAGACCCCGTCGGCCCAGATGTAGACGTAGCGGCGGGCTGACAGGTCGCGGCGTTGCCAGCGATCATAGTCGGCCTGCCACTCCTCCTTCAGCCGGCCAATCACCGAGGGGGACAGGTTCGGTGCGTCCTTGCCGAGTAAGGCGGCAAGCGCCTCCTGGAAATCGCCGGTCGAGATGCCGCGCAGGTAAAGGACCGGCAGCAGAGCGTCGAGGCTCTTCGTGCGTCGTGCCCACTTCGGCAGGATCGCCGACGTGAAGGTGATGCGATCCTCGCCGCAAGTCTCCAAAGCCCGGTCGCGCAGCTTGACGCGGCGCACCGCAACCGGACCGATCCCCGTCTGGATCGTTCTTTCAGGCCCATGGCCGTGCCGCACCACCCGGTCCCGCCCATCGCTCAGGCGTTCGCTGGCCATGGCCGCAAGAAACGCCTCGGCTTCCGCCTCCACGGCCTGTGCCAGAAGCCGGCGCGCGCCTTCGCGTAGAACCGATGTCAGGGGATCATCGAGCGTCTCGGGATGCGGAAAGGAAACAACAGTGCTATCTGTCTTCATGGCGTATCGCTCTTTCATGAGGTTCTGGCAGGCTTGTCACCCGCCTCGATACGCCGCCCTCATCAAACCGTCATCACCCAGTTTCCGTCATAGCTCCGTCAATATCAGCGAGACCCTCAGAGGTGGCTCGGGAAAATTGGACAGGTCGTTAAGTGGAATTTCTGGCTGAGAGCGGCGAGAGTGCCGTAACAGGAGAATCACTTGAGCAGACGACCCCGCCGAAACCACAGCGCAGCCTTCAAGGCGCGTGTAGCCCTTGCTGCGATCCAGGGGGAGAAGACGTTATCGGAGCTTGCGCAACAATACGACGTTCACGCCAACCAGATCACGACGTGGCGAGATCAGGCGCTTGCGGGCATGACGGCGATCTTCGACACGGGATCAAAGCCGTCGGAGCCTGCGGTGGATGTAAAGACGCTGCACGCCAAGATCGGGGAGCTTTCGCTGGAGAACGATTTTTTATCCGGCGCGCTCACCAAGGCGGGACTGTTGGGGAGCGTAAAGAAATGATCGACCGCGATCACGAACTGTCCATCACCCGCCAGGCCCGAGCTTTGGGGATCAGTCGCAGCATCGTCTACTACATGCCACAACCGGCGTCGCCGGCGGATCTTGCGCTGATGCGTCGGATCGACGAGCTGCATCTGGACTACCCGTTCGCGGGCAGCCGGATGCTGCAGAAGCTTCTGACGCGCGAAGGCGTTTGACGTCGTACCGACTGCATGTGCGGACCCTGATGAAACGCATGGGGATCGCGGCGCTTTACCGCAAGCCGCGCACGTCAGCACCCGGCGATGGGCACAAGATCTATCCCTATTTGCTGCGCGCTCTGAAGGTCGATCGGCCCAACCAGGTCTGGGCAACGGATCTGACCTACATCCCGATGGCGCGCGGGTTCTGCTATTTGATCGCCATCATCGATTGGTTCACGCGCAAGGTTCTGTCGTGGCGGTTGTCGATCACCATGGACGCTGCGCCATGCGTCGAGGCTCTCGAGGAAGCGCTGGCCTGCTACGGCAAGCCCGAGATCTTCAACTCGGATCAGGGCAGCCAGTTCACCAGCCACGACTTCACAAAGGTGCTGCTCGACCACAAGATCAAGATCAGCATGGACGGCAAGGGTGCCTGGCGGGACAATGTCTTCGTCGAGCGGCTGTGGCGGTCGGTGAAATACGAAGAGGTCTACCTCAAGGCCTACGACAGCGTCCGCCAGGCCCGTGCATCGATCGGAAAGTATCTCGACTTCTACAATCAGAGACGGCCACATTCGAGCCTTGACGGCAAGACTCCGGATGAGGCCTACTTAACCCCGACACCGCTGCCCGAAGCGGCTTAACCACAGGCAGGATTCCACTTAAAAACCGGGAAGACCTGTCCAAACAAACCGAGCCACCTCTCTCGTCAGCATCAGCCTCAAGGGCGGCTTTCTCGGCTTCGTTGAAGACGCGATCCATGTGCTTTTCGCTGCGCGGCGCAAAACGATGCAGTTGCGCAAGCGCCAGTTCTTCCTCAAGCTTGAGGACCCGATGCGCAAGAGCGTCTCTCTCAGCCTTCAGCGCGGCGTTCTCGGCAGCATTCGCCGCCAGAAGCGCCATCAGTTCCGCAACGGTTGGGATGCCGGTTCCTGTCATAGCAGCTTTGAATCTGAGCCGCACCCTTACGTCAACAGCCTTCAGCCGACAAACTCATATTGCCGAACAGGATGGCGCACCATCGCATCGAGATCGATGCCCTCAAGCAGCCAGCGCAACTGTTCGGTATCGAGCGTAACGACCGACGCCTCGCGGCGGGGCCAGCGAAACCGGTCTTCGGACAAGGCTTTCAATACAAGCACGAACCCTGACCGCTCGAAGAATAGGAGCTTCATCCGGGTGCGCCGACGGTTGCAAAAGACGAAGACAGCACGCTCGAACGGGCTCAGGCCCATCGACTGCTCGACTAGGATCGCCAGGCTGTAGATCCCCGCACGAAAGTCGATCGGATCCCGGTGAAGATAAACGCGAAGATCGTCAGCCAGCCGGAACATTGCAACGTCCCAGTGCTTCGATCATCGCCGACAGAGCCCCAGCATCCGCATCTACAAGCTCAAGCCGCACACCGTTCGGTAGCGACGCCTTCAACCGCACCCCTGGCGATGTCGACCGAGCCGCCGGGGCCGGTGGCCGTGCAAGTGGGGCTGCCTCGACCACTGGAATGAAGGCCGACGGTGCCACGCAATTCGTCACAACCCTCAATCCTTTGCTTGCCGCCTGCCGGTCTTGGCGCTGATTTACCCACTTGCGCAGCTGATTGGTATTGATCCCGTGCGAAAGCGCAAGTCCGGCAATCGATACCCCAGGCTCAAGGCACGCATCGATCAGGCGCTCCTTCGAAGCCCGATCAAAATACCGCTTCCCGTTGCGAAGAACACGCACAACCCGAAGCGGCTCCGAAATCTCTCTGTCATCAATTGCCATTGCGTCCGCAGTCTCCATTGCGGACGCAGACTCCATCACCTAAACATCAATGAAAAGGTGCAGAGATTTGCGCGTTTACGCTTCGACGACAAGATCGTGTCGATGTACGCACGTGGTATGTCGACCCGCGAGATCGCCGGCCACCTGCGCGAACTCTATGGTGTCGAGGTCTCGGCCGACATGATCTCGACGGTGACGGAAGCGGTTCTGGTTCCCCAATGACGAGGCCGCGACAAAGCTGCTTTTCCTGGTCTTGAACAGGTCCGAAAAAGAGTGGAAGATGCCCGCGCGGGAATGGGCCATGGCAAAATCGCAGATGGCCGTCATCTTCGGTGAGCGCTTCATCAGGGCCATGGCCTGATATGTTCAACCGCCGCCCATACACGAAATTCCTGATAGTCCCGTGACACCGTTATGAGCGGCGGGCTTTCACCATTAAGCTACCCCCCACTCGATATAGAGGTGATCCGTTGCTCGCGTCGATGGCTGCTTGAGGGACACGCCGTCGTATGTGCCAGCGTGTATTCCAACGTTGACGCCGGCGGGGACAGGCCCCGCCGGCGTTTGCTTGATCGTTCGATCCTTGGCCTTAGACGACGTTGACCGTGCCCATGTCCTGTTCGACCCACAGCGTTGCCGAGCCGCTGGTGAAGACATCGAATGTCTCACCGTTCGAGGTGACACTGCCGCCTGCCGTGAAGCCAGTGGCATTGAGGGTATCGTTGCTGTCGCCACGCACGATGAGCAGATCCGTGGTGTCGGACATATCGAGCACGTCCTGGGCGGTCACCGACAACGTATTGCCGCCGGTCCCGGTGATATTGATCGTCTCGATGCCGGTGACAACCCCCGGCGCGATGGCATCGCTGGCGAAGTCGAGATGAAGCCCGGTGCCATCGAGCTGCAGCGTGTCGACATTGGCCTTGCCGTCAATGCGGGCAAACAGTGCATCCGGTACAACAAAGACATCGTCGCCGTTGCCGCCTGTCAGCGTCTCAGCGCCACCGGATCCGGTGATCGTGTCAAACACCGGATCGTCCTTCGGGTTGAGCAGATTGCCATCACTGTCAAAGCGCTGCTGATAGATGTCGTAGGTGTTTGTAAAATCCTTCCAATTTGACCATGTCACAATCCAACCGCCGTCCGACAGGGCCGCGATCTGAGGCTCGGTTGCCCCATTGGCAATTGGGGGAGACTCGGCAGGAACTCGTGTAATTGGCGTTACCGGTATGCCGTCGGCATTGAATGCTTGAGTATAATAATCCCCTACACCGTCCGTGCTCAACCACACAACAGCCCAGCCACCATTTTCGAGGCCGGCGACTTGAACAGAGCCAAACGAAGGCGATGCTACAGCGGGAATGAAGGCCTGCGCTCCATCCGGAGTTCCGTCGGCGTTATAAACCTGCCATTCTAGGTGCGTACTGTCTACCCACATCGTGACAAAGCGGCCATCCGCTAGTGCTCCGACAATGGGGGTTTCTCCAGAAGCGGTGGCTGTGATCATGGTGCCGTTCGCTGTTCCGTCCGCATTGTATATCTGTTGCAGTATGTTCGGGCCGGCACGCCATGTCGTCACCCAACCACCTTCGGCTAGGCCAACGACGTCAAATGGTAAAGAAAGTGCTCCCAAACCAGAGGTGTTGCCATCATAAACGGTCACTTCAGCGCCACGCTCGGTCCCATCTGCGTTAAAGGCTTGCTGGGTGATGACATCGCCATTCAAATAGTTCACTACCCAGCCGCCATCTGGCAAGGATGCTACTTCTAAATCATGGGCGCCGAAATTGCTAAAGCTCATTATTTGTTCCGGGGCACCACGGGCAGTTCCGTCAGCATTGTAAATCCGCTGGAAAATGTCGGCGCCGCCAAGCCTCCCGGTTCCATACACAACCACCCAGCCTCCATCGTCCAGACCGGCTACAGATGAAAAACTAGAGAAAAAGCCATTCGAACCGGGACTAGAGTTTTGCCCCGGCAATTGAACAACAACCGCGTCACCGACCTTATTACCAGCGCTGTCGTAACGTTGTTGGGTGATTCCGGTGGAGATAGTCCCCTCGTTGCTATGCCACGTCACCACCCAACCCCCATCCGCAAGCCCCGCGACATGGGGATCGAGATCCTGGCCAACCCGCGTTGTGTCATTGACCAGCTCTCCACCAGTTGACGTATTCGAATCTGACGTGAGCGTCACATCCCTGAATTCCGAATCGAGCACGGCGCCGGTTGCCGGATCCGTGGAGGTGACCAGGATCGGTTTTGAGCCGAGGCTGCCCAGGGCGTATGGCGGTAGGGTTACGGTCCAGTCACCGTTGGCATCGGTGGTGGTGGTAAAGACGTAGCCATCGAATTCCAGGGTGATTTCGGAAAGGGGTTTGGCCCGACCTGTGACCGGGGCTCCGTCCAGCGCCTCGGTCTCGGTGATGGTATCGTCGCCCTCGACCACATTGATGGTAATGTCTGCATCCGCGTCTGCATCAGCATCCGCATCCGCGTCTGCATCCGCGTCTGCATCAGCATCCGCATCCGCGTCTGCGTCTGCGTCTGCGTCTGCGTCTGCGTCTGCGTCTGCGTCTGCGTCTGCGTCCGCATCAGCGTCTGCATCCGCATCTGCGTCCGCATCCGCGTCTGCGTCTGCATCCGCGTCTGCATCCGCATCAGCGTCTGCGTCCGCATCAGCGTCTGCATCCGCATCTGCGTCCGCATCTGCGTCCGCATCCGCGTCTGCGTCTGCATCCGCGTCTGCATCCGCATCAGCGTCTGCATCCGCGTCTGCGTCCGCATCCGCGTCTGCGTCTGCGTCCGCATCCGCGTCTGCATCCGCATCCGCATCAGCGTCTGCATCCGCATCAGCGTCTGCGTCCGCATCCGCATCCGCATCAGCGTCTGCATCAGCATCCGCATCAGCGTCCGCATCCGCGTCTGCATCCGCGTCAGCGTCTGCATCAGAGTCAGCATCGGCGTCATTATCGTCACCGCCACCGCCACTCAGGGCGAACGCCAGGCCGCCGGCAGCAGCAAGGGGAAGCAGCAGAAACGCAGGATTGAATGCGCCGGAGCAGCTCGACGCGGAGAACGACGGGGCCAGGATGCCTTCCGACATGTCCGCAAAGCTCACCTCAACGAGGCAACCGCAATCCCCCGCTTCCGCGTCGTCGCTTTCCTTCTTTTCCGTCAGGAACAGTTTCGGGCGACCGTCTTCGTCCTCGCGGAAGAAATTCACCAGGCGGATGGTTTCACCGTTTGCCAGACGCAAGATCAGGTCTTCACCCCGGCGCTCAAAAGCAGCCACTGCATCCTTCGACAAACAAAACGCTACGTCGGACATATGCCCGACATCGATCTTCGCAGAAGACCCTTGCAACACGACTTTCTTTGCCTTATCAGAGCCGGCAGGCATCACTTCAGCATTGATGTACATATAGATTTCTCTTTCTTTTCATGGGGATACGCAATTTAGTTCACCCCTAACGCTAGAAGCCTATCAGTTTACTAAACTAATAGGCGAATAAGCCTTTGCTTAACGGCGGGCCTGCCGCTACACTCACCAACAAGAGGTCGCGCAGCGTGCAACTGCGATAAGGCCGCCACGGTCGAACTCGCGTTTACAACCAGCATCCATGGATACGGGCGTCGGTGGTGATGCTCTGCGCTTGCAGGCGCTGCCTGCCTCGCGCCAGCTGTGCCTGCCTTCAGGCTCTGGCCTGACCGGCCGGCCGCCGCAACAACGGCTGCCGCATCCGTTGCTCAGCGTCGCGCCATGCCAGCCCCGACCGGGCCCCCGTCTCCGCCGCGACCGGATTGCATCCTCGTTTGTGCTGCCAGGGATGGGGGAGAAGGCAGGCCCCAGCCCATGCCAACGATGCCCTGCTTTGCCACGACGGCCATCGAGCTGGCCGCTGGCTTTCGCAAATGCCATACCAAACGGCGCTGTGTCGCCGATGGCGCAGGGATCAGCGTATCCACCCCTATCCACCCAGCGCCCGACCTGCTTTCAGCGCGGGGCGGAATATTCTTAGCTAAACGTGCTGTTGTGTGTGCACGGTAAGCGCACGGGACAGGACATCGGCACCAAGCAGATCGCCGCTTGGTGGAATGTGGCAGTGCTGTCAGATGGTCGCGTTCGCAAATGCTTTGAATGGACACTGCATCAAAGAAAAGACCGCAGCGGGCGTCGTCCATACGATCCGGCGCCAGAGGCCTGGCCACCGGCTGCGTTGAGCCGCGTTCATACACATAGGATGTGTTCGCTCTGCCGTGCGGGGTCATTCGGCCGGCCCAGCCCTAGGGGGTCATAGCCGGGCTGCCTGAATGACCCCTGACCGCCTCCACGCAGCAGAGACTGCCACGCTTCTGCTGCCACGATTTCAGTTGATAGGCAAATAAGGCCCGTGCTGCATAGGTGGCGTTGACGTCAACGCTGGCAACAAGAGCTTGATCGTTTGATCAAGGATTTCCAGCAATCAACAACCGGACGACGAGGGGAATCGTCCATCAATGGACATTTGAGTTGACGAACAGAACGAACGCGGCGTGAACTGCGCCATGGTGACAGCTCTCACGTTCTACGATTGCTTCGACTTGACCGCTACCGAACGCTTGCCTCGTTGGTGTCTGCATGAATGAAACGGGGTCATTCGGTTGATCGGCAAGGCGAATGACCCCTCGCCGACCCAGGGGCAACAGGGTGGCGTATATCTTCGTGGCATGAATCGCTCTAATATCACAATAAGCATCATTCGACGGGTTGGGAACGTCGCCTGGCAATGACCTGGTTGGTGACCTTCAGGATAGGGTAGCGGGCTTTTTTTGGGGGGGGAGCGTGCGCTCGCGCCCTTGAGTAAGTTGCACATCCGACACGGTGCGTCGCCACCCGCGCGTGTTCATCGGTCAGCGCCAGCATGAGGAATTTGTCAGGGCAACAGGGCAATTATGGGCGCGGGCAGCTTCGTCATTGCCATGTTTGTCGTTGCCCAAGCCTACATAGCACTGCTGGAAGGTTGAGCGCAGGGAGGCGTCGCTTCGGCGCTATCTATTCCATCCAACCTCTCGAACGAACCAAGGGACGCTTTCCCCTATTCCAAAGTTCGCTAAGCAGCAGCAATCGACCAGTCGGTGTCGGCGGTGCAGATCAAATAATCAGTCGCGCCGCCCGCCCATTTTTTCGTTCGGCGTTGTTGTAATAGCTCGCCGCCTGGGTGACTTATGCAGCGCCTTCTCGGCGATGGCGCGCACGCGATTGATGGCGAAGTGGTTGGCCTTGACCGCCAGCAGTAGTCGGCCCCCTGATCGGCAATG
Organism: Ensifer sp. SL37; assembly: GCF_026672675.1. Lineage (NCBI taxonomy): Bacteria > Pseudomonadati > Pseudomonadota > Alphaproteobacteria > Hyphomicrobiales > Rhizobiaceae > Ensifer > Ensifer sp. SL37. Next base: position 364,886 of record NZ_JAPPRN010000002.1, read on the forward strand.
GCGGTGGCGATGGGGGGAGGGTGGTGGCGATCGCATCCATCGACACGATGACGCCGGCGCGTCCGCCGTTTGCGCGAAGTCTTTCCAGAATGCCCCTTGCCGTCGCCTCGTTTGCTCTTGGCCCACCGCGATGATCGAGCAACAGCTTCAATCGCGACTTTTCAAACCCTTCTGGCGCTTGACGGAAATGTGAGGAAATGTAATTATGCTACAGCATTGATGTAAGATTGGCTCCCACGATGTAAGACGTCTGGGAGCCTTTTTCTTGCACAAACGCCCGTAGCCGTTGCGGCGGTTAGCAGTTTCGTCTCGTCCTCGTCCTCTAGACTAGCTAGGAGAGGCGTTTGAGAAGGCGGTAGATCTCCTCGCTAAAAACAGCAACAAGTTTTGAGGCGAAGCGCTATTCGCATTCCAACGAGCGCCTGCGGTTAAGTCTCCGGCGGCCATTGTTGCGCGCCATGCAGTACGCGCACAAGCTCCACATCATCGCCGACTATGTAGACGATGATATATGCCGTACCAGTGACGACCAGTTCTCTGGTTCCCGGCATTCGTCCAGTTCTGCCAGAGCGCGGAAAATCGCAAAGCCGCTCAACCTGGCTTTCGATGTCATCCCACATGTCCAGCGCCGCTGCAGGATTGTTTTCGGCGATACGCTCTACAATACGATCAAGATCAGCAGCATAGGAATCACGCCTGACAAGGCGCATGCGTTTAGTGGCCATTTGTCACGATGCGGCGCTGGAGATCTGCTCTTTTGGCCTTTGCGCGCTCAGCCCACTCATCCTCGGGAATCGTGGCGTTCGAGCCATTCTTGATACCATCGAGAGCCTTTTGCACCTCGCCGCGAAACCACGCGTCATGTTCGGCCGCTTCGTGCATCTGCCGTTGGCGCTCGGCCATATCGGGGCGTTTCCGCTCGACGGCGGCCGGATCATGGTCCGACATGTCGATCTCGAACCGGGCAAGGCCGAGTTCGTCGCGAACATAGGCGGCCGCGGTGTTCAAATTCCGCCAGATCCGCATGCGGCGCGACCGCTGGGCCGCCACCGCTCTTTCGTTTACCCCGTACCTGACGAGAACGGCATAGCCCCCAGGCTGACCGAACACGACAGCCCCATTCAGGGCGTGTGCCCCAGCCAAATTTTTGACAGCCTTGCCATCAATGGTCTCCAATGACATTCGGCAACTCCTATCGGATAAAAACGGTGCGTTTATCTAATATTCGCACTATTTGGCGGCGACGCCAACCCCGCAGCATCTTTCAAAAGCAAATATCCCCTTTGCCCAAAATGGAATGGGTTGATGTATGGCCGTGAGGGTGCTGCGCCGGCTAGCAATAAGCGCGGGCCGGAACCGTCGCAGGGCCTCGCTAGACGCCCGAACAGCGGCGACCGCGTATCTTTCTCTATAGATGGGTCGTGCGGCAGAACGGAAAAGAAAAGTGTCACAAGGAGCCGTTCGGCTCTAGACTAATCTTACTGCGTCACAGTAAGAATAGAGCGTCGGTCGGAGATTATGCAACGCACCCTGCGGCCTTGAAATAGTTCCCACATTCCGGATGGGTGAACAGACCGCAGACCTTTCCGAGAGCTTTCCAAAGATTGTCATAGGTTCGTGCCTTTGCCTTGCGCATCAGGGCCTTGAGCTTGGAGAATAGAGGTGGCTCGGGAAAATTGGACAGGTCGTTAAGTGGAATTTCTGGCTGAGAGCGGCGAGAGTGCCGTAACAGGAGAATCACTTGAGCAGACGACCCCGCCGAAACCACAGCGCAGCCTTCAAGGCGCGTGTAGCCCTTGCTGCGATCCAGGGGGAGAAGACGTTATCGGAGCTTGCGCAACAATACGACGTTCACGCCAACCAGATCACGACGTGGCGAGGTCAGGCGCTTGCGGGCATGACGGCGACCTTCGACACGGGATCAAAGCCGTCGGAGCCTGCGGTGGATGTAAAGACGCTGCACGCCAAGATCGGGGAGCTTTCGCTGGAGAACGATTTTTTATCCGGCGCGCTCACCAAGGCGGGACTGTTGGGGAGCGTAAAGAAATGATCGACCGCGATCACGAACTGTCCATCACCCGCCAGGCCCGAGCTTTGGGGATCAGTCGCAGCATCGTCTACTACATGCCACAACCGGCGTCGCCGGCGGATCTTGCGCTGATGCGTCGGATCGACGAGCAGCATCTGGACTACCCGTTCGCGGGCAGCCGGATGCTGCAGAAGCTTCTGACGCGCGAAGGCGTTGACGTCGTACCGACTGCATGTGCGGACCCTGATGAAACGCATGGGGATCGCGGCGCTTTACCGCAAGCCGCGCACGTCAGCACCCGGCGATGGGCACAAGATCTATCCCTATTTGCTGCGCGCTCTGAAGGTCGATCGGCCCAACCAGGTCTGGGCAACGGATCTGACCTACATCCCGATGGCGCGCGGGTTCTGCTATTTGATCGCCATCATCGATTGGTTCACGCGCAAGGTTCTGTCGTGGCGGTTGTCGATCACCATGGACGCTGCGCCATGCGTCGAGGCTCTCGAGGAAGCGCTGGCCTGCTACGGCAAGCCCGAGATCTTCAACTCGGATCAGGGCAGCCAGTTCACCAGCCACGACTTCACAAAGGTGCTGCTCGACCACAAGATCAAGATCAGCATGGACGGCAAGGGTGCCTGGCGGGACAATGTCTTCGTCGAGCGGCTGTGGCGGTCGGTGAAATACGAAGAGGTCTACCTCAAGGCCTACGACAGCGTCCGCCAGGCCCGTGCATCGATCGGAAAGTATCTCGACTTCTACAATCAGAGACGGCCACATTCGAGCCTTGACGGCAAGACTCCGGATGAGGCCTACTTAACCCCGACACCGCTGCCCGAAGCGGCTTAACCACAGGCAGGATTCCACTTAAAAACCGGGAAGACCTGTCCAAACAAACCGAGCCACCTCTGTCTTTTTCGAAGATCCATTCCGCCGATTGCCCGACGGTCCTTCGCTGCGATCGACGGCGAGATGTTCATCAAGCTCGGCGTTGAGAATACGCTCCGACAGTGCCTTCTTCAGGTCATCCAGCAAGCCGTCCTTGCCGAAAACATCGGATGGATCACGACCAGCAAGAAGTTGGTCCAGAAGTTCTTTTTCGATAGCCATGTGATGATTCGCTCCTTTTCATCATCATGGCCCACCGCACAGAATTCCTGACACTCCCGATGTTTTTTGTTCAATCTCATATACAGTCTCGCTTGCTGATCCGTGATCGGTTTGCCTGGCATCCAGGTCCTCTTCCTCGCAGTTGAAGATCCAGGACTTAAGGCAATCGTCGCGGCCGAAGGCGCGGAAAAATCCGCGCCGCGCGGGGCCAACCTACGGACGGGCTACGCCCATCCTCCGGTCGGCCCCGCGCGTCACCAGCGATGTCGCTGAGTAGTCAAGTGCGATGTCGCGCAGCAAACCGCGCCAGACGGCAAGCCTCTCAATCTGGAGAAGGAGATGTTCGCTCTGCTGGCCGGACAGTACGGCCTGGAAGCGACTGACTTCGAACGCGAGTTTATCGCCAGCGGTGAGCGCTTCCGGATCACTGGCATTGATCCGCGGCGGCCGAAATATCCCATCTCCGTGGAGCGTATTCCTGATCGCCGAGGCTTCAAGTTCACCGCCGACAATGTTGCCATGTTGCTCAAAGCAAAAGACAAACCTTGACGTTCACTAATCGTTCTTCAACTTGGCCAAAATCCCAGCTTCGAGCCGTGTGTGGACGCCTCCGGAAATGCAAGCGATTTTTTACTTTGACTACAGGCAAATGCGGTCGAGTTCCGTCGTGTGTCCGGCCTCCAAATGCGGCATCGAACGCCGCGGGCCCTTATGGATCGTTCGGGGATCGGATCCAAATCGACAGGGCGTGCTCAAAGGCACCTGGCTCGAAACTGGTTCTCCCGATCCCGTCTTCTCGACTTTTCGCCCATAAACCTCCGCTTAGAACCACCGCATTTCAACGCCTCCGGCCGACTGCTATCAGGCAGTAGCCGGAGTTCTGTACACCCCACCGCGAGCCATTAAGGCCCAGGCGATACGGGCGATCTTGTTTGCCAGCGCGACGGCGACAAGCATCTTGGGCTTGCGCGCGATCATGCGTGAAAGCCACGATCCTGCAGCCGCACCATGGCGCGCGGCCTTTTGCACGACAGCCATCGCTCCGAGGATCAGGAGCCGTCGCAGGTCTCTTTGCCCCATCTTCGATGTCTCGCCCAACCGTGTCTTGCCGCCAGTGGAATTCTGTTTCGGTGTCAGCCCAAGCCATGCTGCAAAATCACGGCCCTTTGAAAAGGTTGAGGTCGGCGGTGCCATGGCGACTATCGCGGTAGCAGTAATCGGACCGATCCCGGGAACCGTCATCAACTGCCGGGCCGTCTCATCCACTTTGGCAACTTCCTTTATACGCTCGTCCAGAGCGGAAATGCGTTCGCTGAGTAGCCCAATATGGGCAAGAAGCTCTTTCGCGAGATCAACAACGACCTGTGGAAGTGCTGCATTCCCATCCTCTATAACTCGTGCAAGGCTTCCGACATGCTGGATCCCCTGTGGCGCGGTAACGCCATACTCTGCAAGGTGCCCGCGCAAGGCATTCATCACCTGCGTCCGTTGTCCCAGCAACAGATCCCGCGCCTTGAATACCATCGCCTGGCTTTGCTGTTCGGCACTCTTGACCGCAACAAAGCGCATCGTGGGGCGAGATGCTGCCTCCGCAATTGCTTCTGCGTCAGCTAGCCGGCGCCAGGTTTTGGCGGCGCTCATGACGAGCTTGAAGACCATGAGCCGTGCTGTGTTGTGGGACAGGCCTCCCTTGGTTCGCACCGTGCGGTGCCTGACGGTGGCGAAGACGCTTTCGATCGGGTTCGAGGTGCGCAGATGGTCCCAGTGTTCGGCCGGGAAGTCGAAGAAGGTCAGCAATGCCTCGTGGTCCTTCGTCAGGCAGTTGACGGCCTTGGGATATTTGGCCTTGTATTTGTCGACGAAGACGGCGATCGCGACCTCGGCGGTTGCCCGATCCGGGGCATCGCGGACCTCCCTGAGATCGGCCTTCATGTTCGGCTGCACCGACTTCGGCACCTTGTTGAGGATGTTGAGGAGCTTGTGTTGGCAGCACCGTTGATGGCGGGTCGAAGGGAATATCTCCTCCAGCGCCTTCCAGAAGCCGAGCGCGCCGTCGCCCACGGCAATTTCTGGCGCAATCGAAGCCCGCGGGCCTTCAGCCCGACGAGCAGCTCGCGCCAGCTCTGGGTGCTTTCGCGCACGCCGACTTGAAAGCCGACAAGTTCCTTCTTGCCTTCCGGCGTCGCGCCGATGACGACCAGCATGCAAGCGGCATCGTCCTCCATGCGTGCCTGAAGATAGACCCCGTCGGCCCAGATGTAGACGTAGCGGCGGGCTGACAGGTCGCGGCGTTGCCAGCGATCATAGTCGGCCTGCCACTCCTCCTTCAGCCGGCCAATCACCGAGGGGGACAGGTTCGGTGCGTCCTTGCCGAGTAAGGCGGCAAGCGCCTCCTGGAAATCGCCGGTCGAGATGCCGCGCAGGTAAAGGACCGGCAGCAGAGCGTCGAGGCTCTTCGTGCGTCGTGCCCACTTCGGCAGGATCGCCGACGTGAAGGTGATGCGATCCTCGCCGCAAGTCTCCAAAGCCCGGTCGCGCAGCTTGACGCGGCGCACCGCAACCGGACCGATCCCCGTCTGGATCGTTCTTTCAGGCCCATGGCCGTGCCGCACCACCCGGTCCCGCCCATCGCTCAGGCGTTCGCTGGCCATGGCCGCAAGAAACGCCTCGGCTTCCGCCTCCACGGCCTGTGCCAGAAGCCGGCGCGCGCCTTCGCGTAGAACCGATGTCAGGGGATCATCGAGCGTCTCGGGATGCGGAAAGGAAACAACAGTGCTATCTGTCTTCATGGCGTATCGCTCTTTCATGAGGTTCTGGCAGGCTTGTCACCCGCCTCGATACGCCGCCCTCATCAAACCGTCATCACCCAGTTTCCGTCATAGCTCTGCTCACGATCGGAACCTGATTGCCCGTACGAGATCGCACCTTCTCCTGGAGCTGAGTAAAACGACCCAGCAGTGCCGTCACATCGCCGCCAACCACAGAGTGCTTCGACATCTTCTCGCCATTTCCCGGCGACAACGATGTGATCAGCCAGGTTGAGCGGGAGAGTTCCAACGACACGAAAATTGCGGCAAGATCAGTGTGGATAGCGGTCGGCGTATGCGGTTGGGAAGTTCCAGCTTCCATGACGGCGTCTCCTATGAGGTGAGTGCGTTATTGCAGCCTCACTCTGCCAGAGCGCCGGCCGCTATTCACTCCCATGGAATCTGGAGGGTTATGTGAGGTCGCATCCGTCGTCGCGGCGAGCTCGAGCGACCTCACATAAGCCGGATTGAAGTAAGGCGCGGGTTGTTTGGCGCCGTTATGGGAATAGTAAAGCACGCCGCTTGATGACGATAGCGGATTCGTCGTGGACGGCAATCGCACCGCCGATTTTTGTGGTGATCTGGCGACCTTCGCGAGCAGCTTGCCGGACGATAGGAAGCGATTTTTGCGCTCTCAATGCACACTGTCGGTCTTTCGGTGTGGCCAGGGCCACGCGGTATCGCGCGCCGGCGCGGCGCTTGGTTTTGTGGGCATATGGGAGGGGGTGCGGATTGTCGGAGTTCATGATGTATCGCACCAGAAAGATGATGGCCGGGGCGGCGAAACAGGCGCAACAGTGATTCCTGTCCTACGCATGGGACGCCGGCAGTCAGGGCATTCGTAGGATTGCCCGGGCTGTGATTTGCCTGCCTGCGACCGCTCCCCTGCTGATGATGGTTGATCGAGGATCTGCCTGCAGAGGCCGATACGATCCCGTCGGTGGCTATTGGCGAGAAAGCCGAAGTGGCGCATGCGGTGGAAGCCGTCCGGGAGCACGTGTAGAAGAAAACGCCGGATGAACTCGTGCGGGTCAAGGCGCATGATCTTCTCGCGGTCGCGACCCTTGCCACGGTAATCCTTCCATCGGAAGGCAACGTGGTCATCATCGACCTCGACGATGCGGCTGTTGGCGATGGCAACACGATGGGTGTAGCGGTACGAGATAGGCGAGCACCTGGTCGGGGCCGCCGAACGGTGGCTTCGAATAGACGACCCATTCGACGCGGCGCGCACGCGCGAGATGGCGGGTGAACGCCTCGTCATCGTTGAGATGGCTGAGTTCGTTGGAGAAGCGGAGTTCACCGTGAGCGAAGTCTCTAGCAAGGGCCGTCAGAAAGAGCCGCCGAAACAGCCGCGACAGTACGCGCACGGGCAGAAAGAAGCCCGGCCGGCATGCCACCCACCTAGATCTGTCGGGCGAGAGACCGCCGCCGGGCACGACGCAATGAACATGGGGATGATGGGTCATGGCCTGGCCCCAGGTGTGAAGCACGGCGACGATGCCGATCTCGGCGCCCAGCCGCTTGGGATCGGCGGCAACGGTCTGCAGCGTCTGGGCCACGATGCGCATCAGCAATGCATAGACGACCGCCTTGTTGTGGAAAGCGATCTCGGCGATGCCCGGTGGGAGCGTGAAGACCACATGAAAGTACGGGACCGGCAACAGATCGGCGACGCGTGCAGCGACCCACTCCTTGCGGGCCGCGCCTTCGCACTTCGGGCAATGGCGATTGCGGCAGGAATTATAGGAGATGCGGGTCCTGCCGCAATCGTCGCAGGCATCGACGTGACCGCCGAGCCTCGGCGTCCGGCAGGCTTCGATCGCGCCCATGACGCGTCGTTCGCCGCGGCCAAGATGACCGGCGTTCTCACGTCTGTAGGAGCTCCCATGTCGCCGAAAGATGTCGGCGACTTCGAAGGTGGGACGCAACCGATCACGATTCCGGCGGTGTCACCTCCAGTCGTAACCGATCGAGCGGACTGGCCGTCGACCGGATCGTGTCGGTAGAGACCTGCGTATAGCGCGCTGTCGTGGAGAGGTGGGCGTGACCGAGCAGGACCTGGATGATGCGGATATCGGTCCCGTTCTCGAGCAGGTGAGTGGCAAAGGAATGCCGCAACGTATGGACGGTGACGTGCTTGGAAAGACCCGCCGCCGCAACCGCCGAACGGCAGGCGGAATGCAGCACCGACGGCGCGATCGGCTTGTCTGGATCGCGCCCAGGAAACACAATGTCCTTGGGCCGCGCCAACCGCCAATAGCTGCGCAGGATCCCGAGCAGTTCCGGCGACAGCATGACGTAGCGGGCTTTGCCGCCTTTGCCACGCGTGATGTGGATCACCATCCTTGAGCTGTCGATATCGTTGGCGCGAAGACCACAGACCTCCGAAACCCTCAGGCCGGCGGCATAAGCCGTTGTCAGAGCCACCCGCGCCTTCAAGCTGGAGACGGCTTGCAGAAAGTCGACCACCTCGTCGCTCGAAAGAACAACCGGCAACTGGCGTGGCTCGCGCGCATACGGAATATGCTCCGGGATCGTATTCTGGCCGAGCGTCACGCCATAGAGGAACCGGAGGGCGCAGACGATCTGGTTCAATCCGGACCAGGAGATGCCCGTCGACACAAGGTGAACCTGGAAGGCGTGGACCTCGTCCAGGCCGAGCCGAGCCGGTGATCGGCCGAAATGGCGGCTAAACTTTGCGACTGCATAAAGATAGGATTGCTGCGTGGCCGGAGAAAGATTGCGGACCGTCATGTCCTCGATCATCCGGCGACGCAGAGGGCTCATCTCGGCCATCTGGATCTCCTGTCTGAAGGGTGGGTTTGCAACACCCAAATCCTCTCAGACAGGAGACATCTCTCAAAGAGGCCACCAATTGCCGCGACTAGCGGCTTAGTTCAATCTTAGTTCAATCCGGGCTCATCGCGCGCACCGTTCCGAGATGATGACGCGCACCATTCCGACAAGTCTCCGCGCAGCATTCCGATTTGATCGCGCGCAGTAAGACGATGTCGTGGGGCCTGATCGTTGGGGTTATTTCTCCAGGTGGAAGCAACGCCATGGAGAAGTGAATTGCCGACGAGGAGACTCCTGATGCGCCAGGTGCGCGAGATTTTGAAACTGCGGCTGGATGTTGGTCTTTCGGGCCGCGTCATCGCCCAGCAACTGGGCGTCGGGGAGACTTCGGTCCGCGACACGTTAAAGCCTGCGGCTACCTTTTTCCCACTCCCTGCGCTTCGAGAATTCCCGGAAACCCGCCTGGGAGCGGCGCTATGCTGATTTCTCCGATACTCTTCATTTTTCGCTGATCTTGCCTTGGTCGCTGGCACTCGCACCGGGATGAACGCCGGCCAGGTCCCCCTCGCTGCCCGCCCCTCACGGCATAGCGGTTAGGACGGGTTAATTGGTTTCTCTGCGTTACGCGTCCAGCCAGTTTTCGAGCTTCAGTCCGGGATACGCCAGGAAGTCGCGCGTGTTGTTGGTCACCAACACCGTGTTGAGAGCGATTGCATGCGACGCGATCAGTTTATCGAGATGATCTTTCTTCCGGTCTCTTGTCGCCATTCGAACCGGACCATAGGCACGCGCTGCTGCAATCCCAAACGGCTCTACCGTGATCAGCTCGGCCAGGGCTGCGAGATTATCAAGTTCCTGTGCGGGATCATCGGATGCGGATACACCATACTCGAGTTCGGCGAAGGTGACGGCGGACATGACCACGTCCCCCACATAGCAACTGGCAAAGCGGCGGCCGACCTGCTCCGGCTGGTTTTTCATCAGGTAGATACACATGTTCGTATCGAGCATGTAGCGCGCCATCAGATCTTATCCCGCTCGTCTTGCTCATGGGACTCTCTTCCGTCACGCATAAAGTCCGGTGAGAAGCGGGCGAATACATCCAAAACGCCGGCCAGGGAGCGATGCACAGGACGGATGCGAAGCTCGTCGCCGACGCGCTCGATTTCCAACTCGACATCAGTCCGGTCAAACGCCAGTTCGGCCGGGATACGCACGGCCTGCGAATTTCCATTCTTGAAAGCTTTGGTGGTGTGCATGCTATGTTCCTCGTGTGTACGCGGATCAACAATAGCCGTTTATTGGTCAAATATACATCCCCCGTGTGCACGCTGACGATGTGTTTTTGGCTGTGGTGGGGGAGCATGAGGATTTGTGGGGCGGGCTGGGCTGGGGTATGTCGTCACGGCATCGTCAACTTAACGAAACGTGGAATTTGATGTGCGATGACGGGCTATGACGAACCGTGATCCGCTTTATCGCCGCCATCGCTTTCCCGCTGAAATCATTGCCCACGCCGTTTGGCTTTATTTCCGCTTCCCTCTCAGCCTGCGGATGGTCGAGGACATGCTGGCTTCGCGTGGGATCATTGTCTCGCATCAGACGGTCCGGCTGTGGGCGGAGAAATTCGGGCGGACCTTCGCCAACGACATCCGTCGTCGCTCATCCAGTCAACTCGGCGACAAATGGTATCTCGACGAGGTCGTCATTTCGATCCGTGGCAAGAAGCATTGGCTCTGGCGTGCCGTCGATCAGGACGGGTTTGTTCTGGAAGTTCTCGTGCAAAGCCGCCGCAATGCCAAGGCGGCCAAGCGCCTCATACGCAAGCAGGGCCGGGTGCCACGGGTGATGATCACCGACAAGCTTCGGTCCTACGATGCTGCAAAACGCGAGGTTATGCCCGGTGTCGAGCACCGCTCCCACAAAGGCCTGAACAATCGGGCGGAGAATTCCCACCAGCCAGTGCGGCGGCGAGAGCGGATCATGAAGCGGTTCAAGTCACAGCGACATCTACAACGCTTCGTCTCCATCCATGACCCGATTGCCAACCTGTTCCACATCCCGCGCCACGACATCACCTCCAGCCTTCATCGCGAACTGCGTGCGGCAGCGATGGACCTATGGAAGAAAATCGCTCAGGCATGACCGACAAAATAAGCCGGCGTCATGGTCTGTGGCCCCTTTGCCGTTAAGTTTACGATGCCGGCGCTCGTCGCTCTTGATGCACTTCAACGTTGGATAATCCAGTCTCCACTGTCCCGCCTGTCGAAATCGGGCAGGCCGTGCAGGGCTTCCTGTCCGGCCTCCCAAAAAGATGGTCATATGCTTGTTTTTCGCCGTCGTCTGGCGGTTCATTCGCGATGGATCCAGTCATCGACGGCGAGCACGCCATCGGGAACGCGGGCGAAGGCTTGGTCATGCGTGACGAGTGTCGCGTTGGTGGCGAGGGCATGGGCAGCGATCATCATGTCGAGCGCGCCCAAGGTGATGCCGGCCGAGGCGCAGGAGGCCCGCAAGTCACCATAGACGGTGGCGGCATGCTCATCCCACGGCAAGGCCTCGACGCGCAGCAGAAACTCGCGGATGACCGTGGCGAGGGCTGCGGGATGGCCCTTGCGAGCCAGGCCATAAAGCAGTTCCGCCTGAGTGACGACCGAGATGACAATGCTGTCCATGGGCAACACCACGAGTCGCTCACGGACCTCGGGCGGGTGTCCCTTGATGACGTAGCTCGCCATGTTGGTATCGAGCATGAAGCGGCTCAAAAGAGATGCCTGTCTTCGGCGGGGCGATCTTCACGATCGGCCATGAAATCGGCCGGCAGCTTGGTGCGGTTGGCCAGTTCGAAGAACTCCTCCCAGGACGCGGGCTTGGGCGACAGCACAACATCACCGCTCTGGGGGTCACGGCGAATGAAGACTTCGCAGCCTTGGAACCGAAACTCTCTCGGAAGCCGGACGGCTTGACTTCGCCCGGTGATAAATAGCTTTGCCGTAGCGGTCATGGAGATGCCCCTCCTAAACGGGCGTTAAAATACCTACCGGAAATATATATCCATGCGGGGTACATATCAATGATGACTATTATGCGAGTTACAACTGGTTCGTGCCCGGTCTTGTTTTCCAATTGCCGCGTATCCCGCGTCGTCACGGGCGTCAGATCAGCACAGTTGCGAAAAGGCGCAAACCGACATAAGGCCTGATATTGTTCCTGCCAAAATTATCCGGGTCTCGACGAGAAGCGAACCTTGGACGGCGGTGGCACTCCACCATCAAAGCAACAACAGCTTTTTCAGCACCGAGAAAACCTCCTTGTAGGGAAGCTTCGTTGCGCCGGCGATGGCGAAGGGGACGAGAGCAGCTGCGGCGACGGGAACGAAGGCTGTTCTGCTGACGAGCATGGTCGAAAGCTTCGCATTCGCGTCGTAAAGCTTGTATGGATCGGCGATCTCTTCATCCGGTTCCGGCGCCCGGTCCGCCAAGATGTTGCGGCCAATCGACTTACGCTCTGCCGAACGATAGAAACGCGTCGCCTGCGCGCCCAAGACAACCAACCCGCTTTCCTTTAGCCGTGCCAGAGGTGGTGTGAACGCCGACAGTGGATAGGCGAAGAAGGCAAGTACGATAATGAGCCAACCGGCCATCACGACGGTGAGCGTCGCTGCCGAAACCTCCCGGTTGACGAAATGTTTGGCGATCTGCGCCGCAATGGCACAACTTATGCCGAATACGAACAGCACATAGGCATTCGGATAGCGGGCAAGAAAGCCGAGGCCCGCCTTGCCGTCTGGATGATTGGCGACAAGCCTCAGCTCAAGCCGCGCAAGACCGCGCAGCAGGTGAGCCCAGACGAGGTGACGCCAGATCCCGCGCGTGAACAGAAAGACGAAAAGCGGCAGACTGAAACAGATCGACCACCATCCGGCAACAGTGATCCTGTTGCCCGTCGGCAGGTGCTCGACAGCCCAGGAGCCGGCTGGAAGGGCCTCAAAGTTCCCGTACGACAAAAAAGATGCACCGATTGCCAGAATGAGACAGACAAGTTCGGCTGTCCAGAGGTCGCGCCGACGCAGAGCTATTGCAACGAACGAAGCGGCCCGAGCCATGGAACTGGGCGCAATGATCGGCGCGAATGCCAGTTGCTTCAGTTTTGCACGCAGGGCTATTTCTACCTGCTGCTCGGCAAGAACGAAGGCGCCGATGCCGATGAAAAACTTTGACCATACGCTGAGATCGGCAAGATAGGCACCTTGCCCGTGATCCAGTGAGAAACTGCGCGGAAGGCCGAGCAGGAATGGCACCGCCCAAGCGAGGGCGACAAACAGGGCAGCCCGCCGGCCTGCTCGCAGGCTGTTTTCACGCAGAAGCCGCAACTGGGCCTGCAACTGATAGAAGGGACCACCGTGGGAAACGAGGAAATCGCCGAAGCCGAGCGAAGGCGCGTGCCCCGCAGGAGCCGCTGCCTTTTGCGAAATTGGTTCTGTCATCGTACCCGCCCCGTTCTAGCCGAATTCACACCGGCACCTATGATTTTTTTGAAATTGTTCCTTAGGAAGGTTCGCCATCGGTGACGATCCGCCAAATGTTTGCCTGGACGACGAAATCAATCAGCATCGAAATGAGGATGGCGAAGGCAAAGGCCGCGCCGAGCTCGACCGTAAATGTGGGGTCTGAGTGATGAAACCGGGGCCGACGGCAGACATCGACATCGCGAAGACGGCAGCCGCCAAGGCGGAACGACGCGATTTGACAGACACCTGCGCTGGCTCCTCAGCCACTGCGGTGCTGTTGCGCAAAATCGCCGGCTGTTCCACGAGCCTCTCCTCATCTACGGCGACCCGTAAATGCCTCGGCCGTCAGGCTTTCCACTGAACGCTTGGGCGGGGACTGGTCGTTTCCTTAAGCTGTTGCACTCGCGGATCAGATTGTCCCCGCCGTGGATGACCCACTTCGCCGTGCTGGTTTCAAGCAGTTTCAGTCGCTGGCTGATCGCGTCGCATTGCGTGCCAAAAGTGCTCGATCACGGCTGTTCTTGCCCGGTCGTTTCCGCAAAACTCAGACGTTTCAACAGCACCCGACCTGGGAGAACGCTCGCCATTCAAAATTCGTCGCGAAGCGGCGCATCCCCTGTTTTCCAGCCGTACCACGTGTAATCCTGTGGCCTGTCGGCGAAATTCGGAAATTTTGCAGGGTCATAGCCACCATCCACCGAGACTGCGTGGAATGCATCGCTGGACCTTGCCCAGCCGTAGAAATACTGCGTGCCATACTTGGTGCCGTCGGCATTGTGGTAATCGGCGGTATAACCCTGCCAGGCAGCATCATAGGGACGCGACTTGTCCGCAATCGCTGCCGCCAACGGGCCTCCAACGCCAGTCAGAGCGCCTCCAAAAAATGCATACGCAACCATAAAGTTGCTATCGTCACTTGTCGTCAATTCTGGCTCGTGGGTTTTGATGTCAACGTAACTGCCGTCAGAGAACGTAAAACGACGCTGGTTTTCCGAGGTCTTGATCTCGCCCTGCTTGCCAAAGATATTGGCGCCCTTTCCGTGTTGAAAGAAGCGAGGCTGAGTATCCCAGCCCTGCTTGTACCCATCCGCCGCAGAGGCGACGCCTTCAGGTACACCTACACCGTCAGCTGATGCACCGGGAAGACCACATGCCCCGGAACTCGCTGCACCGCCGGAGCCAGATGCCCCCGGCCCACTTTGATAGTCGAGCCGTCCCTGAGGACTATTCCTGATCGCCTGTCGTTGGTTTTCCGCGATCTCGAGCCCCTCGAGCGGCCGGCCGCGCGTCAGGCACGCAACAGCATTGGCGGCGATAGCCTCAAGCGGTTTTGGCTGTTTCGGTTTTTCTCTAGCGCGCCTGGCCGCAGCTTGCGCGTCCTGCGCCTCACTCGGCGTCATGGCATTTGCGCGCGGCCTCATTGGGTTGTTATTGATGCCGTCCATCCACACTCCTGCGCCTCGCATGCAGCAAGGTCCCGTCAGTTGATCTGCGGGTGGATAGACGCCCGGACCAGGGCTTATAGTTAAGTCAAGTTTTTTGATAGTGCGGACGTCAGGGCACGCTGCGATCTGATTGCACCGGAAAATCGCTCCGTCTATGTTCTGCATTGCTTCCAAAAGAGTGCTTTGCTGATCCGCATTTTCCGCGGGTCCTGCCATATTCGACCGTGTCTATCTCGGACGATCACGACAGTTCGCACAACGCCCTCGCCGAGATTCCGCTTGCATCTTCCGGGGCGTCCACACACATCCCAATCCTTCCAAGCCCCCCAACCCTGCGCGGTCGCGCGGCCGTACCAGACGCGCACCCGCACTTTATCGGCGGCAAGCTCCTCGACAATGGAAACCGTGAAGCATCCGCCCATGCCTGACGGCGTATCGAAAACCTCGACGTTGCGGCGCTGGTGTCGCATGTCCGCTCCTCCTACAGATTGAAATGAGCGACAAGCGCCTGATTGGGGTGGGAGCAAGATCTGCTCCCCCAGACACGCTAAGGTCGAACGGACGGTGAACATCATGCAGCGCGCAGGATTTTTCCGGGAAGCCGCAAGGGCCTGAAGCCCTCGGACATCTGCTGCTCTGTGTCCCAGGAATAGATGCCTGTGAGATTTATATGCTCCCAACTGAGCGGTGAGACGTGCTTCAGCAGTTCGTTGGGAATATATCGGCCCCGTTGGCTCAGATGGGCCGTTGCCCGGCTGAGATAGACGGTGTTCCAATGGACGATGGCGCTGACCACGAGGTTGAGGCCGGAAGCACGGAATGCCTGACTGTCAAAGGAGCGATCACGGATTTCGCCGCGCTCGTGGAAGAAGACAGCACGCTTGAGCTTGTGCGCGGCTTCGCCCTTGTTGAGACCGGCCTGACAGCGCCGCCGCAATGCTGAGCTGGAATACCATTCGATCATGAACAACGTGCGCTCGATGCGGCCGAGTTCGCGCAACGCTTTGGCCAGATCGCTGGATTTCGACGACGCGGAGAACTTCTTGAGGATCGCCGATGGCGCGACGGTGCGCGCCGTGATCGAGGCGGCAAGGCGCAGGAGTTCGTCCCAATGTTCCATAATGAGCGCGGTGTTGATCGGCACGCCGATATGATCTGCCAGCGCCGGATAGGCATCGGCCTTCTCGAAGGTATGGAATTTCCGGTCCTTGATATTGCGAAGTCGGGGCGCGAAGCGCTTGCCGATCAGGCAGAACAGCGCAAAAACATGATCGCTCGCCCCGCCGGTATCCGTGAACAGCTCCTCGATCTCCAGAATCGTGTCGTGGTCGAACAGGCCGTCGAGCACTCGCTCTCGGTTGGGCTGATCGGTAGGATGCTGTAATAGCCGTATTGGTCGGAAAGCCCGCTGTAGAATTTCGATCCCGGCTCGCTGCCATAATGCAGGTTGATGTCGCTGCGCATGGCGGCCCGGTCGCTGGCGCGGAAGAATTGCCCATCGGATGAGGCCGTCGTTCCGTCGCCCCAGATTTGCGAATGTGGATGGCGCGTATGGGCATCAGTGACGGACGCCTGCACGGCCCGATAGGTTTCGGAGAGGGCATGGAAGCTGCGCATCTAGCCGATCTGGTGGGCGCTGATCCCCTTCGACGCCCCCGCCATGCGTTTCGGGCCGAGATTCGTGCCATCGGCAAGCACGCCGGCCAGCATGGCGGCGATGTTCTGCGGCGCATCTCGGGGTCGGATCCGGTTGAGGGCGAAATGACACCCTAAGCGCTATTTTTCAGTTTTGGCTAGTTATTGGTCAGGTCGTCCGGGTAGTGACCGCCCCTCTGGACAAACTGGCCCCAGGTTTCCTCGCCTCGTTTCGAGACGACCCGGTGTGCGGGAACATCGGACGCTTCTTCGATGAGACCGAGGCGCATGAGCGGGGCGATCGTTCTGTCGCCGAACAGTTTCTCATAAGTCCGCTCCTGCAAGTCGAGCATCCACCCTGGCGTTCCACGTTCGGTGATGGCAGGAACAAGGCGTCCGCCAGAGGGCGGTCGGTCGCCACGCGACAGGGTGAACAGGCAAATGGTCCAGAAGGCGTCTCTCGGTCGGGGTGGTATCAGCGCCCATTTCACCGGTCCGCTGTCTGATTGCGCGACTACGGGAGCAGGCCCGTTTTCACCGTCATGGATTCCCTCTCGGTATGCCCTCTCGAGCGCATTGGCAATCGCACCTGCGGTATCGACGGAAAGCCCGTATTTCCGGTTGTGGCGGTCCTTCGCGACGATCTCCCGTGCAATTTCCCTGAAGCGGGCCTTACGATATGGATCGGCTGGGGTGCGCCCTGATCGCTTGTTCATGGTGAGGTCTCTATCATTGGAGCCAGGGAAAGTCTGTTGCGCTTGACGATGTCAGCGACGGTGTTTTTGCTGATACCGAGATCGCGAGCGATCCAGCGGTAGCTCCGGCCTTTGGCGTTCAGGGTCATGACCTTCGATGCGAGCCGATCTGATTTCGGTCGCTCACCAGCCTGACGGCCGAGCTTTTTGCCGCGTGCTTTTGCTGCGGCGAGGCCGGATTTGACCCGTTCACTGATCAGGTCACGTTCGAACTCCGCAATGCCGGCGAGGAAGGTCGCCAGCATCCGCCCATGCGGCGATGACAAGTCGAAGGCCATGCCGTTCATGGCGATGACGGAAACCTTCCAGCTTTCCAGTTCCCGCAGCGTGTTGAGCAGGTCGATTGTCGATCGTCCCCATCTCGACAATTCGGTGACCAGTATCGCATCGACCTGCCTGACCTGGGCGAGAGCCAGGACCTTCTTGCGTTCGGCGCGGTCGAGTTTCGCACCGGAGCCTGTTTCCTTAAAGGTCGCCACCACCTCGTAGCCAGCACGAGTTGCGAACGCGGCCAGGTCGCGCTCCTGCCGTTCGCACGACTGATCAGCTGTCGAAACGCGGCAGTAGATGGCGGCACGTTGTCCCAATTGAACCCCCGTGGATTTTGGTGCCGGAAGGCCTTGATTTACAAGGCCTGATTGTTAGGGACAGTTACGGCATGCCACGGCGACATATTCTCACCGAACGACAGCGCTCGGTGCTCTTCGATCTGCCGACCGACGAACTCTCGTTGCTCAGACACTACACGCTGGCCGACGACGACCTTGAACATATCCGGGAACGGCGCAGGCCGGAGAACCGGTTCGGGTTCGCTTTACAACTATGTGCGCTTCGCTATCCCGGTCGGGCGCTCGCGCCAGGAGAGCTGATCCCGCAAGAGGTCTTGTCTTTTATCGGCGCTCAACTCGGCATTCCGGCTGACGCGATTCTCACCTATGCCACTCGCCGCCAGACCCGCCAGCAGCATATGGAAGCCTTACGCGAGATCTACGGCTACAAGGCGTTCGCGGGCCGTGGCGCACGTGATTTGCGAGACTGGCTTTTCGATCAGGCCGAGGATGCGAGGTCGAACGAGGATCTGGCGCAGCGCTTCGTCGCGCAATGCAGGAGAATGGTGACCATCCTGCCGGCGGTGTCAACGATCGAGCGTCTGTGCGCCGATGCTCTCGTTGCGGTCGAGCGACGCATCGAGGCACGGATAGCGGAAAGGCTCGATTTTAATGCGCGCGAGCGACTGGACGGGCTTCTGACCGAAATGGTGGACGGAAACATCAGCCGTTTCATCTGGCTTCGCCAGTTCGAGGTCGGCAGCAATTCCGCGTCAGCGAACCGCTTGCTTGATCGGCTGGAGTTCCTGCGCGGTCTGGAGATCGATCCTCAGATCGTCGTAGGTATCCCGCCACACCGCATCGCGCGTCTGCGTCGGCAGGGCGAGCGTTACTTCACGGATGGCCTGCGCGACATCAGTTCGGATCGGCGATGGGCGATCATCGCCGTCTGCGCCGTCGAGTGGGAAGCCGCGATCGCCGACGCCGTTATCGAGACCCACGACCGTATCGTCGGGAAAACCCGGCGAGAGGCGAAACGGCTCCATGACGAGCGGATTGCCGGTTCCAAGGTGGCGGTCACTGATACGCTTCGCGCATTCACCGCGTTGGGAGCGTCGCTGCTGGAAGCTCGCGACGATGGCATTCCGCTGGAAAATGCAATGGCAGGATCGGCAGAATGGCATCGGCTTGAACAACTGGTCGCGGCAGGGACGCAACTCACCAATACATTGGCGGATGAACCATTGGCCCATGTCGGACAAGGGTATCATCGGTTCCGCCGATACGCGCCGCGGATGTTGCGATGCCTGAAGCTGAAAGCTGCACCCGTGGCCGAGCTATTGATTTTAGCCGCAAAAGCTATCGGCGCGATGCGCATATTGCCCTCGGCCGACGCATCTTTCCTTCGGCCAAATTCGAAGTGGCAACGCCATCTCCGCGCGCAAGATGGAAGCGACAGTCGTTTATGGGAGGTCGCGGTCCTGTTCCATCTCCGCGATGCTTTCCGATCGGGAGACATATGGCTGGATCATTCCCGCCGATACGGTGATCTAAAGCAGGTCCTCGTGCCATTAGCCTCGGCGCAGTCGAACGCCAGACTGGCAGTTCCTCTTGATCCTCAGGCCTGGCTGACTGATCGCAAAGCCCGTCTTGCGGACGGCTTGAAGCGGTTGGCGCGTGCCGCTCGCGATGGGACTATTCCCCATGGCAGCATTGAAGATGGAACGCTGCGGATCGACCGGCTGACCGCAGACGTTCCCGAAAACGCAGAGGAACTGGTTCTCGATCTTTATCGTCGGATGCCGCCGGTGCGGATCACAGACATCTTGCTGGAGGTTGATAAGGCGATCGGTTTCTCCGACGCCTTCTCCCATCTGAGAACAGGAGCGCCATGCGCCGACCGGGTCGGCTTGTTGAACGTCCTGCTTGCGGAGGGACTGAACCTCGGCCTTCGTAAAATGGCGGAAGCCTCGAACACGCATGATTACTGGCAGCTCTCACGCCTCGCCCGCTGGCATGTCGAGAGCGAGGCTATGGACCAGGCACTGGCAATGGTCGTAGCCGCGCAGGGGAAGCTGCCGATGTCCCGGTTCTGGGGCATGGGGACGACGGCATCGAGCGATGGCCAGTTCTTCCCATCGGCACGACAGGGCGAGGCCATAAACATGATCAACGCGAAGTACGGCAATGAACCTGGCTTGAAAGCCTACACGCACGTCAATGACCAGTTCGCGCCCTTCGCGTCGCAGGCTATTCCAGCAACGGTCAGCGAAGCACCGTACATCCTCGACGACTTGCTGATGAATGAGGCAGGTGGGCAGGTTGGGGAACACTATGCCGATACGGCCGGCTTCACGGATCACCTTTTCGGCATCAGCGCCATGCTTGGCTATCGCCTCATCCTGCGTATTCGTGATTTGCCGTCGAAACGGCTCTACGTGTTCAATCCTGCAGCAATACCGAAGGATTTGCGCGGCCTGGTCGGCGGCAAAATTCGGGAAGAGCTGATCGTCGGAAATTGGCCCGATCTATTCGGGTGCGCCGCCACGATGGCTGCCGGCAAGATCAGACCGAGCCAGTTACTCCGGAAACTCGCGTCCTATCCCAGACAGAACGAATTGGCGGCGGCACTGCGCGAGGTAGGACGCGTCGAACGTACTCTCTTTATCATAGAGTGGATCCTCGACGCCGATATGCAGCGCCGCGCCCAGATCGGCCTCAACAAGGGCGAGGCTCATCATGCACTCAAGAATGCCTTGCGCATTGGCAGGCAGGGTGAAATCCGGGATCGAACCGCGAGCTATGACGGAAACTGGGTGATGACGGTTTGATGAGGGCGGCGTATCGAGGCGGGTGACAAGCCTGCCAGAACCTCATGAAAGAGCGATACGCCATGAAGACAGATAGCACTGTTGTTTCCTTTCCGCATCCCGAGACGCTCGATGATCCCCTGACATCGGTTCTACGCGAAGGCGCGCGCCGGCTTCTGGCACAGGCCGTGGAGGCGGAAGCCGAGGCGTTTCTTGCGGCCATGGCCAGCGAACGCCTGAGCGATGGGCGGGACCGGGTGGTGCGGCACGGCCATGGGCCTGAAAGAACGATCCAGACGGGGATCGGTCCGGTTGCGGTGCGCCGCGTCAAGCTGCGCGACCGGGCTTTGGAGACTTGCGGCGAGGATCGCATCACCTTCACGTCGGCGATCCTGCCGAAGTGGGCACGACGCACGAAGAGCCTCGACGCTCTGCTGCCGGTCCTTTACCTGCGCGGCATCTCGACCGGCGATTTCCAGGAGGCGCTTGCCGCCTTACTCGGCAAGGACGCACCGAACCTGTCCCCCTCGGTGATTGGCCGGCTGAAGGAGGAGTGGCAGGCCGACTATGATCGCTGGCAACGCCGCGACCTGTCAGCCCGCCGCTACGTCTACATCTGGGCCGACGGGGTCTATCTTCAGGCACGCATGGAGGACGATGCCGCTTGCATGCTGGTCGTCATCGGCGCGACGCCGGAAGGCAAGAAGGAACTTGTCGGCTTTCAAGTCGGCGTGCGCGAAAGCACCCAGAGCTGGCGCGAGCTGCTCGTCGGGCTGAAGGCCCGCGGGCTTTCGATTGCGCCAGAAATTGCCGTGGGCGACGGCGCGCTCGGCTTCTGGAAGGCGCTGGAGGAGATATTCCCTTCGACCCGCCATCAACGGTGCTGCCAACACAAGCTCCTCAACATCCTCAACAAGGTGCCGAAGTCGGTGCAGCCGAACATGAAGGCCGATCTCAGGGAGGTCCGCGATGCCCCGGATCGGGCAACCGCCGAGGTCGCGATCGCCGTCTTCGTCGACAAATACAAGGCCAAATATCCCAAGGCCGTCAACTGCCTGACGAAGGACCACGAGGCATTGCTGACCTTCTTCGACTTCCCGGCCGAACACTGGGACCATCTGCGCACCTCGAACCCGATCGAAAGCGTCTTCGCCACCGTCAGGCACCGCACGGTGCGAACCAAGGGAGGCCTGTCCCACAACACAGCACGGCTCATGGTCTTCAAGCTCGTCATGAGCGCCGCCAAAACCTGGCGCCGGCTGAAGGGCGAAAATCAGTTGCCAAAGGTCATCGCCGGCGTCAAATTCACCGACGGTGTCGCCGAAACGACGACCCCTGACCATCGCGCCGCCTGATCGGCCTCGTCACCCATTTCCCGCCATAGCTCCAGGCAAGAGGTGGCTCGGGAAAATTGGACAGGTCGTTAAGTGGAATTTCTGGCTGAGAGCGGCGAGAGTGCCGTAACAGGAGAATCACTTGAGCAGACGACCCCGCCGAAACCACAGCGCAGCCTTCAAGGCGCGTGTAGCCCTTGCTGCGATCCAGGGGGAGAAGACGTTATCGGAGCTTGCGCAACAATACGACGTTCACGCCAACCAGATCACGACGTGGCGAGATCAGGCGCTTGCGGGCATGACGGCGATCTTCGACACGGGATCAAAGCCGTCGGAGCCTGCGGTGGATGTAAAGACGCTGCACGCCAAGATCGGGGAGCTTTCGCTGGAGAACGATTTTTTATCCGGCGCGCTCACCAAGGCGGGACTGTTGGGGAGCGTAAAGAAATGATCGACCGCGATCACGAACTGTCCATCACCCGCCAGGCCCGAGCTTTGGGGATCAGTCGCAGCATCGTCTACTACATGCCACAACCGGCGTCGCCGGCGGATCTTGCGCTGATGCGTCGGATCGACGAGCTGCATCTGGACTACCCGTTCGCGGGCAGCCGGATGCTGCAGAAGCTTCTGACGCGCGAAGGCGTTTGACGTCGGCCGACTGCATGTGCGGACCCTGATGAAACGCATGGGGATCGCGGCGCTTTACCGCAAGCCGCGCACGTCAGCACCCGGCGATGGGCACAAGATCTATCCCTATTTGCTGCGCGCTCTGAAGGTCGATCGGCCCAACCAGGTCTGGGCAACGGATCTGACCTACATCCCGATGGCGCGCGGGTTCTGCTATTTGATCGCCATCATCGATTGGTTCACGCGCAAGGTTCTGTCGTGGCGGTTGTCGATCACCATGGACGCTGCGCCATGCGTCGAGGCTCTCGAGGAAGCGCTGGCCTGCTACGGCAAGCCCGAGATCTTCAACTCGGATCAGGGCAGCCAGTTCACCAGCCACGACTTAACCAAGGTGCTGCTCGACCACAAGATCAAGATCAGCATGGACGGCAAGGGTGCCTGGCGGGACAATGTCTTCGTCGAGCGGCTGTGGCGGTCGGTGAAATACGAAGAGGTCTACCTCAAGGCCTACGACAGCGTCCGCCAGGCCCGTGCATCGATCGGAAAGTATCTCGACTTCTACAATCAGAGACGGCCACATTCGAGCCTTGACGGCAAGACTCCGGATGAGGCCTACTTAACCCCGACACCGCTGCCCGAAGCGGCTTAACCACAGGCAGGATTCCACTTAAAAACCGGGAAGACCTGTCCAAACAAACCGAGCCACCTCTCTACACCAACTGATGGGAGTACGTCATGCCAAGCTGATAGCTGCTTGTGGGTGCAAGTCCCATCCGGCCAAAGCCATAGCGGGCAAGCCGGGACCGAGTCTTGCGGGCGTCGCGGTAACGCGGGGTCTGAAGTGTAGACAGGAGCCATGCGGGGTGCGGGAATGAGCCTCGAAAGGTGGATGTTCACGGAGGCCGAGTGTGTTCCCTAAACACGAAGGCAACATGAGTATTGTCGCTACGCGAGATGATACCGCTCCGTCGGGGTCGATGGCCGGATCACGCATGGAAGGTAGTTATCGGAACATGAGAGGCCCGACCGGGTCCGCCAGATTGGTCTCTGGCGGGGGTCAGCAACAAGGCAATGCCAGAGTTGCCGACCGAGCTGAGGTCGGGAGTCGGACTGGTTCATAGTACCCATGAAACCGTCGAAGGAAACGAGACGTGCGGAGGGAAGGGACCAGCCCGAGAGGATTCCGCAAGGGGAGGCCAGGATCCGGACGCAGAGCCGGGTTATCCTGATGCCCAACCTCGAGCGGGTGAACGCGGCGGCCAAACAGGCTGCCCAAACCCGGTTCACCTCGCTGCTGCATCACGTCGATCAGGCTGCCCTTCACCGGGCATTTAGACGACAGAAGCGGCAGGCAAGCGCAGGTGTCGATGGGATGACTGTGGCGAAGTACGAAGAAAGACTGGAGCAAAATCTCCATGATCTCTGCGATCGGGTCCACACGGGTCGCTACCGGCCACAGCCGGTGCGGCGTGTTTACATTCCCAAAGCCGATGGCGGAAAACGGCCACTTGGAGTGCCCGCTCTGGAGGATAAGATCGTCCAGGGCGCGGTCGCTGAAGTGCTCAGTGCCGTCTATGAGGCCGACTTCTGCGGTTTCTCCTATGGCTTCAGGCCGGGACGTAACCCGCACATGGCGCTGGATGCATTGCATACAGCGATCATGAGCCAACGTGTGAACTGGGTGCTCGATGCCGACATCCGCAGTTTCTTTGACTCGGTTGACCACGAGTGGTTGCTGCAGATGGTGGCGCATAGAATTGCCGATCCCCGTATCCTGCAACTTATTAAACTATGGCTGCGGGCCGGAATTCTTGAGAGCGGCGAGACGTATGAGACTGACAGGGGGACTCCGCAAGGGGCGGGCATCAGCCCGCTCCTCGCCAACATCTTCTTGCACTACATCCTTGATCTCTGGGTACATCAATGGCGTCGTCGCCATGCACGCGGCCGTATTGTGATCGTGCGCTATGCCGACGACTTCGTCATGGGCTTCGAGAAGAAGGATGATGCGCAGGAGATGCTCTTGGCCCTCAAGGAACGGCTAGGCGAATTTGGTCTGGCGCTCCATGAGGGGAAGACGCGGCTAATCGAGTTTGGCCGGTTCGCGGCTTTGTCTCGACAACGGCGTGGTGAGCGAAAACCAGAGACCTTCGCCTTCCTGGGCTTCATTCACTATTGTGGATTGACCCGTGATGGCCGGTTCATCGTAAAGCACAAGACGGAAGGGAAGCGCCTGACGCGAAAGCTCAAGGCGTTGCGCGAGGGGGCATGGCGGCACATGCACATGTCGTTGGCCACCCAGCACAAGTGGCTTGCCGCTGTGCTGCGTGGACACTACGGCTACTACGGCAGGCCACATAACTATCCCGCGCTCAACGGGTTCTATCAGCAAACACGCCGCATCTGGTTCCGCTGCCTCCGGCGGCGGAGTCAGAAAAGTCGGCGGATGGGTTGGTTGGAATTTGAAATCCTGACCGCACGCTTCACGCTGCCAGTCCCACACATTACTCGAACTTGGGCGCAGGCTCGGATATGACGCGGGTTACTCTCGGGAAGAGCCGGGTGCGTAATGTGGCGCCGGAAGATATGTTGCGCTCAAGCGCGGCGCCCAGCGTTTCCGCCGCGAAGGCGCTTTCGAGCGCCACATAACAAGGCGTCTATAGGGCGCGAAGGAAGTCCATCAGCCCGGGCTGGTCTCGCCAGCGTTTGGGTGGTTTTGCGTCGCTAGCAGGCGCGCACTTGGCCAGGGCTTTGGCCTTCATCTCGAAGTCGATTTCGGCATAGATGTTGGTGGTGTCGAGCGAGACATGGCCGAGCCACCCTCGGATCGTGTTGATGTCGACGCCGGCGCGCAACAGGTGGGTTGCCGTGGTATGTCGTATGGTATGCGGGCTGACCCGCTTTGTTGCCAATGCCGGGAACCTGGTCAAAAGCTTTGCGGCATGGCGTTCGACCATGGTGTGGATCCCGAAGCGAGTGATCGGCTGGCCCAGCCGATTCTGGAAAACGGGTTCAGTCGTTGACCGTCCGCCGATGAGTTTGGCGATTTCGGCGACGGTCGCCGGCCACAGAGGACAAAGGCGTTGCTTTCCCCCCTTTCCGCTGATTCTGACGCAAGCGGCACGGATGTCGAGGTCAGAGATCATCAGCTGGGCTGCCTCTGTCGCCCGGGCGCCAGAGTTGTAAAGGAACAGTAACAAGGCATGGTCGCGCCGACCTTGCTCCGTCCTTTGGTTCGGGGCGGCGAGCAGGGCGTCCATCTCCGGCTTGTCGAGGAAGGGAACGACAGCGCGGCCGGTTTTCTTGAACGGGATCGAGCGGATCTGACCCGACCATTCGATATGTTGCGGACTATGTTCGCCGACAAAGCCTGCGAGGGCGCGGATCGCCGCAAGCCGTTGGTTGCGGGTGGCGATGGTGCAATGGCGCGCGGCCTCGATCTCGGCGAGAAAGCGGACAACAAGATCGGCTGACACGTCGATGACTGCAAGGCGATCGACCGACGTCTTGCGTGTCTTGGCGATGAAGGGAATCAACAGGCTGAGCGCATCGCGATAGCTGTATTGCGTATTGCGGGCGAGATTGCGTTCGGCCACGACATGTTCGAGCAGGAAACGCCGGACCCACGGACCCAGCAGCGTATGGTCGCTCATGACAAGACCTCCATGGCATAGCGCTCAAAGCGGATGCTCGCTTCGCCAAGCAGGTCCGGAGTGAAGGCGAGGTAACGTTGTGTTCCGGCGATATGCACATGGCCGAGATAGGTCGACAATTGCGGCAATAGGCGCTGGACGTCGGCCCCGTCGCGGTACCAGGAAACGAGGCGATGAACGGCAAAGCTGGCGCGCAAGTCGTGAAGGCGCGGTTGATGTCGTGGGTTCCCGTCGTCGCGCATGACGCCGGCCTGGACACGGAGCCGGCAGAAGGCATTCTCGGCATTCTGGCGCGTGATTGCATCGCCGCGGCGGGAACGGAAGAGTGGCGCGTCGGGGTCGCTGCGGCGCCCGTCGACATACGGCGTCAAGACACGGCTCAAATCGCTACCAATGGGCACCAACCGGGTCTTGTAGAACTTGCTCTCTCGAATGCAGAGGATCCTTGCGTCAAGATCGACATTGGCTAGGGTCAGGGTGAGCGCTTCGCTGATGCGAAGTCCGGCGCCGTACAACACAAGCAGCAGGACCCGATAGGTTCCCGGGTCGATCAGGTTACGAGGATGATCGATTGCCGGGATGGCGTCGAGCAAGCGACGCAATTCGTCGCGAGAATAGATGTGAGGGACAAAGACCTGCTGCGGTTTGGGAATACGCCGTGGCAGCAGCGACCGTTCCTCGGTGTAGCCGCGGGCGATGGCAAATCTATAGAAGCCGTGAAGCACGCTGTGCTTGCGTTCCCAGAAACGGGTGATCGGGCCATTTCCGGCGAGA
This sequence comes from Ensifer sp. SL37, assembly GCF_026672675.1. Lineage (NCBI taxonomy): Bacteria > Pseudomonadati > Pseudomonadota > Alphaproteobacteria > Hyphomicrobiales > Rhizobiaceae > Ensifer > Ensifer sp. SL37. The sequence goes on from NZ_JAPPRN010000002.1 coordinate 391,719, forward strand.
AAGGAGGCCACCTTGACGGCGCTGACGTCGCGCATGGCGACATCGCCCATGGCCCGGCAAAACGACCTGAGGGTGCGGGCTTCCGTCCGAAAGCGCATACCCATTGCCTGCTTATGGTCAACATAGCAGGCAACTGCCTCGGCGAGCTTCATAGCAGCCCCCGCAGGTCAAAATCTGCGACCTCGCGCAGACCGGTCAGGTCGACCTTGGCATAGATGCGTGTCGCATAGGCGCTGCGATGGCCGAGATGATCGCCGATCTCCTTCAAGCTAAGCCCGGTCGCGACCAGACGGCTGGCGCAGGAATGGCGGAGGCAATGCGGGCCACGGTGGTTGGGGACCTGAATGCCGAGCTGCGCCAAGCGGCTGCTGACCACATGGTACATGCCGCCGGGCGAAAGCGGCCGGAATGGCGCCTTGAGCGTCAGGAAGAGCTCGCGGCGCGCGCACCGCGGCCTGACGCTCTTGAGATACTGAAGGACAGCGTCGCCGACAGAAGTCACCAGCGGGTAGAATTGTGTGCGCCATTGCTTTCGTCGATTAACGGTGATGACTTCGTTCGTCCAATCCAGATCGTCAAGGCGCAACTGCCGCACTTCACCGCTTCGCAGACCGTAGATGGCGAATAACATGAGGATTGCACGGTCCCGGATGTCGCGCGCGTCTTCTCCGCCGGTGCTGGCGAGGAGCCGTTGCACATCGTCCCAGGCCGGGCCACCGGGCAGCCCTTCCTGTTTGAATAACCGCGGCGAGTCGATGGCCGCGGCGATCCCGCGGCGACACCACCCACGCTCCTCGGCATGTCGGAAGAAGGACCGCAGTGCGTTAGCGCTCGAGGTGACGGACACGCAGCACCAGCCTTCCTGGCCTTTCAAGCCGAGGAATGCATCAATATCGGCGATCGTGATTTGCGCGATCGAGGCCTTGCTCGGACGAGCCGTTTTAAGAAAGCAGTCGACATGCCAGCGTCGGTTCTGAACCGTCACCGGCGCCAGGCCGCGTTCATCACGCAAGTGCGTGACAAAGTCCTCGACGTCGGCCGAGAAGCCATCCGGCGCGTCGCGCGGCGTCTCGACCAAACGCCCCAGGAAGCGGAGCCAGGCGGTGGCCGTCTGAACGAACAGCTGTCGTGACCACCGTTCATCTCCCGCCCGACCTTGGGCAAGCTGGTGGGCGGCCCACCTTTGGGCCGCTGAGAGGATATCCTGAGGCGTGACCGGCCTGCCAGGTGCAAGATCGATCCATCGGGCGACAATCAGCAGTTCTCTGGCAATCCGCAGCAACGTGGCATGCGCAACCCCATCCACTGTGGCGCGATGCACGAGATAGCGCTGTCGCTCGTCAGCTGCCGGACCGGCTAGATGCCGTGCCAGAACCTTGGGGTAATTGAAGAGGGCGTCGAACATGATCGGAACTCCGGGTTTATGAGGAGGTCCGAACACTATCGGTCCGTTTGTTATGTGGCGCTCGAAAGCGCCTTCGCGGCGGAAACGCTGGGCGCCGCGCTTGAGCGCAACATATCTTCCGGCGCCACATTACGCATAAAATGTGGCCAGCCACATTTCGTGCGGGAAATCCGCCCGTCCGGATCTGTGAGGGCGAAGCCGAATGGCATAGCTACTCGACCACGACCAAAGCCTTGTCGTTCGATAGTTTGAAGCTGCGCCACCGATGGGGTGCGAGACCATGTTCATGCCAGATCTTGACGACTGAGGACGCCGCAATCCCCACAGCCTTTACCATCGCACGAACCGTCCAGTGTGTGGCTTCCTGCTTGGGCGGTTCTTGGGGCAGGGCCACAACCCGGTCGACAAGGTCACCGTCAAGAGGCGCAGTGCCGGGAGGCCGGCTCTTGTCGCGCAAAAGGCCGGCTACGCCTTCGGTCATGAAGCGCTCCTGCCAACGCCAGACGCAGGTCTTTGACCAAGCACCCTGACAGTATAGAAAAATATCATATGCTTATTGTAGAAAACTCTAACATCCAGTAAAAAACTACTGTTTATTGGATCAAATATGAATACGATACATCCATCAGCGCCGGTTGTCGCAAGCTCTCCTCTAAATCAAGAAGCACCAGCCTCTCCTTTGGCAGAGACGAAAGCTCGTGCCGCGAGGGACTTGAGCCCCACAAAGGCGAAGCAACCGATCGAGCAGCCGGATCAGGCGAGTTCAATGCAAATCCGCGACGCAGACTCTGTCAAAAAAAAGATACGGACTGACATGGTCTATCTAGCGGCTGCGACTGTTGGCAGAAGCGGCCATCCAAGTATGACATTTGCCGTTTCAGAACTAAAAACACAGCTCACTCGCTGGCAGGTGCAGATGGCAGCGATTAAAGCGACTTTAGATGATTTGTCGCAATCAAGACTTTTGAAGATCGCAAGGGGTGGCGGCCTCGATATTGCCGTATCCCAAAAAGAGCAAGCGCTTCGTGAAGACTTATCCAGTCTAGAAAATGGCGCCTCTAAGGTTACGAAAGTATTAAAAGATATTCTACAGGATTCGGTCGCCGCTAATACCGCGCCAAGTGACGTGAACCGTTCGGCGGTTGATCAAAAGATTGAGCAGGCCCGTCGGACTTTCCTTGCGGAAGTTCAGCATTTCGATGCTGATGAAGTGATCGCGACAAAAAACTTTGGCGATGTCAATATCGTAGACGCACTGCTCTATTTTGATAACAAAAGTGACCTCTTCAGCCTGGCAGACAACTTTATGCCAGAGGCTAAGCGATCAGCCTATCAAACCGCTTTGGCCTCAGAGCCCCTGAACAAATTACGCACGACATTGAACTATCTCGCCACCCGGTCCGGCGCCGAAGGCGGCTTGCTCGATCTGCATCGAAGGCGGATGGAAAAACTCCCCGAGCTTTCATTCAAGCCATTGGCGACCAACATTTATATTCAGAATGAACTCAATAAAATTGACCCGACAGTCAATGTCCAAACGGAATTCGAGGGTTATCAAACCAGCGAGCATTTCAACCATCAAAAATTGGCTTTGGCGCGGGACGCACTTTTACCAACGGTCGCCAGCGCCAGTGATGATGTCGACAAATTCCGTCGCAATTTGAGAGACTTGCTGCCTCTCGAGCCAACAGAACGGTTGAGTGACGATGACAGGTTCGATCCTGTTTTCTCCACAAAGACAGATTGGCATGACCATCCATTCGGCGCCGCCACAACAGCGCTGCCAAGAACCTACTCCTATCGGGCCCAAGATGGCAAACTCTATCTCTACAATTTGAACGCTCAGTCCAAGCATCCAAACGACGAGCCCAAGATATTGAGCCTCGACGCGCCGCAAGCAACGCAGGAGTACAAATGGAAAGAAGGGGAAGACGGGAAGGCATGGGGGGAGAGCGACAGCAAGAAGATATTTGATTATCTCGGCACGGAGCTTGCGGGCACCAACAGAGACAACGTCATCATTCTGCCTGTGCGAAAACAGGTGGCTGCTGCTGAGATTGCCAAGAATCGCGAGCAGGTTGTTTTTTCCGAGAGCTTAGACGACGATACCTTCAAACGGATATTGCGGCTGGACCCGACCCCTCAGCACGCCAAAGATGTCGACGCCCTCTTCCAGCGACAAAACGACAATTTGGTCGTCCAACTCTCCCGGACGTTGGACGAAGTACCCTATTTTGAGATGGTCAATGCGGGAGTGGCGTTGACACAAGACGAAGAGATGGCCATTCGCCAGGACCTCTTTGAGTTTGTCGGCGGGAACAATGCCGGTATGCAAAGAGGCGGCATGCCTGGACTGCAGGTCACAAATCCCGACCTGCTCTATTTGCCGACAAGCAACAGCAATCACCATCGCGGCACGCTGATCAACCTGTCGAGCAAGGAGATCGTCGCGATCCCGAACGGCTCGGCAGACAGGGTACGGCTGTTTTCGACCGACGAGTTCCAGCAGTTCATCAACCCCTCAGCTAAAGATCGCGACAGCATCAAGGATGCGTTCGAAAAGAACGATAAACTACAAGATCTGAAGGCGTATTCTGAGGAGCTCAATAGCCGAGATCATCAAGTAAGCCATGACGTCTTCGGTGTGAACACTGTTGAGTTACGAGAACAGGCTCTCAAAGAGCAAATACAAGGAAACGTCAGACTTTACATGAGTGCTGTTGCGGCTGGCGTCGTCAATCCGAGCGATCAGGATGCCGAATACATCAGAAACATTATCAACGTACTTGATCAGAATGGCGGCTCCTACGATTCGTTTGCCGATGTCCCCAGCAAAAGTGTAAGCACACTCGATGATCTGAAGCGCACAAAGGACAATCCGGTCCTTGGAGATTGGCAAGACCGCCTGAAAGACGATTGGGACTACGAGGTAAAGTCAGATTCGGAGCAATGGTGGCTGGACGCTGCGCAGCAATGGGGACCGTCGTTGCGCTGGGCAGGCTATGCCTTGTCCGCAGGTCTGTCCCTGGTGCCGGGCGTGGGCATCACAGGATCGGTTCTCATCGGTGTCGCAATGAATGCGGTGACAGATCTGAGTGTCGATGCCGCCACATTGATCAACACCGATGATGCCCGACAACGCGAGCAATTGATGGACGAGATGTTCACGAAGTTCACCGCGTCGATCACGGCCGATGTCGCTCTTGGAGGATTGGGCAAAGGGGCGAGCGCCGCCATGTCGCTGTTTCAACCGACCATGGCCAAGGTGCTGAGCATAGCCGCGGCAAAGTCTGGCAAGTCCGTGGGCGATGTCACCGCGTCGTTGACCTCGTTTGCGGCCAAGCATCCCGCCACCGCAGCCTCGGCGGGCCTCAGCCAAAAGATCAGCCGCGCCATAACCCAATACGGTCAGAACTATGCCGGGATGGCCGTTCAGGGCGAACTCGGCGTCTTGCTGTCAACCTGTGCTGCGACCCAGCTCGGGGAGAATGCTCAATCATTCTGGGGCCAAGTGGCGACACAGGTCCTGGCAGGAGCACTCACCGGAGGCATCCGAGGCGCGGCCAAGGAAACCGGTCAGGCGCGACGAACCTATCAGGAACTGAAAGCCCAAGCCAAACAAGACATCAGGCTGTTGGGCTTGTCGGCTGAGGTTATTCAAAAATCTGAGACGGCAATCGATCAACTCGATCCGAACCAGGTGCTGCAAACGCTGCGTCGACAAGGCCTCATCGTGTCTGGGGACGAAAACGGCTTCACAAGTGCGAGCGATAGCAGGGCCGTGCAAAAAGCGGCGCAAGCGATCCGAGGTGAAGTGCACCAGCTTCTGAACGGTATGCGGCGTGAGGATCTGGGCGATGACTTTACGCCAAAGCTGGTCAAGCAATGGCAGAAAGAGATGGCGGCAGCACCAGGAGCCCCACGCGATCTGGTGCGTGACATTACAACGAAGCTCAATTCTCTCCAAAGGGGCGAGCCTGAATCCCCCAATGGACAGTCCCTGACGAGACAGTTGCAAGCGAAGTTGGACGAACTGGCGTCAAAAACAGATCTAACAAACAAAAAATCGGTTCAGCGCATAAGAAATGCTTTGGAAAAGCACCGCCCTCTCACTGCAGAGGAAGTCGATACCTATGTTGACAATAACAGGGAGACACTGTTCCCCCTTACTCTCGATCCAGCCAGCGATCTCAATGATGTGCAGGTGCGCACGATACGCGAGCGAGTATTTAAAGAAAATCTATTGCGCCAGAAATATACCAAAGACCGCCTGTCGTCATCCGGTGGCGGCATTCAGCAACTTGCCAATCAAGGGGTGATCAATGGGCAGTGGGTTGGCGGGCTGATGTGCGACAAGGCCGCAAGCGTTCTCGGGATTCCTAAAGAGTACAGAAATCAGAAGGGGGGGAACCACAATATCATTGAACTTGGTGGCGGGCGCTGGATAGATCCCACCTGGAAACAATTTTTCCGCCCCCCTGGCAACCCCGCAACCAGGGGAAAACCGCCTATCTTTGAAGGGAATGCCGACGCGTTTAGGGCCATGGGTTTGGATAAAGCACGAACGGAAGCCTATTTGGCTCTTATCCACAAGGGGCAGTCTTCGACACCCAGATAGCTTCCATAATGAAACAGGGTGATGCGAGGTTTTTGCTCGCGGATCAGGTTGTCCCCGCCGGGGATGCAGCAAGGTTTTTGGGGATTTGTTGTTGATCTTGGAACAGGTGGAGACCTCAAATTACCGCTGATTTGGTGATCGGCGGCGCGGCCTGATGGCTGTTGGCGGTTTTTGCTTCCGATTTTGCGTTGGATTTCGTGGTGTCACGGCCCTTTCGGGGCGGCATGCTTCATGCGGTGGCGCGTCGCCCTTCGTGGAAGACATAGCGGAGCGTGTTGTAGGCGATGTTGGCCATGTCGATCTTCACCGTCGCCCTGCTGATGCAAATGGCGCGGATGAAGAGCTTCATCTTGTCCTTTTGCCTGGCGAAGACGTGCTCGACGGCGGACCTGATCTTTGATCGTCGCCCGTTTGCCCGCGACATCGTTTCCGGCATTGGTTTGCCCTTCGGCTTTCGCTGGTGGATGTCCGACTTCAGGCCATTGTCTTTCAGCCACTCCTCGTTGGTCTTCGAGCGATAGGCACTGTCGGCCCAGACCGTCGAGGCAGTATTGTCCTTGGCGACGACGTTTCTGAGCTGAGCGCCGTCATGGGCGGCCGCACTCGTCACCGTCCATCCCCCGGATGAACCGTAAGCGCCGTCTCCGCCCCATTGGATAGGCTGTATTTTGAGGCTGGCCGGGCGTGCTAGAAAGTTTCCAGGACTATCTGGAGATTTGCATGGCAGCTGATAGATTTGTTGGGCGCTACGAAGTTGTCGAGCCGCGCCGGAGCTATGGTCGGAAATGGGTGACGAGGCCGATCAGGCGGCGCGATGGTCAGGGGTCGTCGTTTCGGCGACACCGTCGGTGAATTTGACGCCGGCGATGACCTTTGGCAACTGATTTTCGCCCTTCAGCCGGCGCCAGGTTTTGGCGGCGCTCATGACGAGCTTGAAGACCATGAGCCGTGCTGTGTTGTGGGACAGGCCTCCCTTGGTTCGCACCGTGCGGTGCCTGACGGTGGCGAAGACGCTTTCGATCGGGTTCGAGGTGCGCAGATGGTCCCAGTGTTCGGCCGGGAAGTCGAAGAAGGTCAGCAATGCCTCGTGGTCCTTCGTCAGGCAGTTGACGGCCTTGGGATATTTGGCCTTGTATTTGTCGACGAAGACGGCGATCGCGACCTCGGCGGTTGCCCGATCCGGGGCATCGCGGACCTCCCTGAGATCGGCCTTCATGTTCGGCTGCACCGACTTCGGCACCTTGTTGAGGATGTTGAGGAGCTTGTGTTGGCAGCACCGTTGATGGCGGGTCGAAGGGAATATCTCCTCCAGCGCCTTCCAGAAGCCGAGCGCGCCGTCGCCCACGGCAATTTCTGGCGCAATCGAAGCCCGCGGGCCTTCAGCCCGACGAGCAGCTCGCGCCAGCTCTGGGTGCTTTCGCGCACGCCGACTTGAAAGCCGACAAGTTCCTTCTTGCCTTCCGGCGTCGCGCCGATGACGACCAGCATGCAAGCGGCATCGTCCTCCATGCGTGCCTGAAGATAGACCCCGTCGGCCCAGATGTAGACGTAGCGGCGGGCTGACAGGTCGCGGCGTTGCCAGCGATCATAGTCGGCCTGCCACTCCTCCTTCAGCCGGCCAATCACCGAGGGGGACAGGTTCGGTGCGTCCTTGCCGAGTAAGGCGGCAAGCGCCTCCTGGAAATCGCCGGTCGAGATGCCGCGCAGGTAAAGGACCGGCAGCAGAGCGTCGAGGCTCTTCGTGCGTCGTGCCCACTTCGGCAGGATCGCCGACGTGAAGGTGATGCGATCCTCGCCGCAAGTCTCCAAAGCCCGGTCGCGCAGCTTGACGCGGCGCACCGCAACCGGACCGATCCCCGTCTGGATCGTTCTTTCAGGCCCATGGCCGTGCCGCACCACCCGGTCCCGCCCATCGCTCAGGCGTTCGCTGGCCATGGCCGCAAGAAACGCCTCGGCTTCCGCCTCCACGGCCTGTGCCAGAAGCCGGCGCGCGCCTTCGCGTAGAACCGATGTCAGGGGATCATCGAGCGTCTCGGGATGCGGAAAGGAAACAACAGTGCTATCTGTCTTCATGGCGTATCGCTCTTTCATGAGGTTCTGGCAGGCTTGTCACCCGCCTCGATACGCCGCCCTCATCAAACCGTCATCACCCAGTTTCCGTCATAGCTCCCTGGATCGCAGCAAGGGCTACACGCGCCTTGAAGGCTGCGCTGTGGTTTCGGCGGGGTCGTCTGCTCAAGTGATTCTCCTGTTACGGCACTCTCGCCGCTCTCAGCCAGAAATTCCACTTAACGACCTGTCCAATGTTCCCGAGTCACCTCTCCACGTCGGATCGTAACGGTGGCGATCCCTTGAAGCTGGCTTTCTGTTGGGCACATGGGCGCAGAAAGCTGATCAAGGCCGCGCCGAAGAGCGGATCGCCCATCGTCGACGAGGCACTGGTGCGCATCGCCGCGCTCTACAAGATCGAAGACAGTATCCGAGGCTCAGATCCCGAACATCGCCGGGCAGTTCGACAGGACCTGTCCCTTCCGCTAGTGGACGAGTTCTTCACCTGGCTGGCAGCGCAAGCCAAGCGCGTCTCACGCAAGTCTGACCTCGGAAAAGCCCTGGCCTATATGCTGACGCGACAGGACGGATTCCGGCTGTTCCTGGACGACGGCCACGTCGATATCGACTCCAACCTCGTGGAAAACGCGATCCGCCGACCGGCCATGAACCGCCGCAATGCCCTCTTTGCGGGGCACGATGAAGGGGGCCGCAACTGGGCCCGGTTTGCCAGCCTGATCGGCACGTGTAAAATGAACGGCGTTGAGCCCTACGCCTATCTGTGCGACCTCTTCACCCGCCTCGCAAACGGCCACCTCGCCAAAGACATCGATGCCCTGATGCCATGGGCCTATGCCGCCCGCATCAACGCCTCACAATGAGCTCGTCAGATACTATCCGGTGAGCTCACATCCGGCCATCAGGCAGCACTACCAAATAGCCGAAACTGAAAAATCAATGGGGCGTAGACGGCGCATACGGCGATACGCGAATTAGGTCCAGATCAAATTTGCGAGCTTTGAGCTCTTTGCACGCCCCTGGTTACCTAAGTTGCCCATTCTGTTCGTTGAACTCCTCACACCCCTTGCTTCGACGGAGGGTCAACACCATTCATTTTACAGGTGTTGACGAGCGATGCGAGGACCGCGAAGGTCTTGCCGTCAACCGTGCGCGGTGAAATCGGGCGGCTTTTGCTCGTGGCAAGGAAGGGCGATAACTTGATGTATTGTCGGCGGAGTCGGAACGGGTTGGTCGTGCAGTGCACCCGACGTGCTTCAAGTTCAACGCGGCATCCATCCGGTCGATTTTGGCGAGTTTGCCGGCCGCATCTCCTGAACGCGATGCCCGGCGCAATTGACCTTGAAGAGGGCTGACGCTCGCTGCTGCGGGAGGGCGGCTACCCTCTCGCAGCAGTTCATTCCTGCTAGCTTGGCGCTTGGTTATGCCTTAAACCCCAAAAGGCCAGCCACCAACGAGCATCCTTTATCCGCAAATCTCTGAAGACCGATTGAATCAAGATGCTGGGAGGGGTACCACGTGTGCTCTATTGGACCAATCCAACCTGTTCTCTATATTGGCTTGGAGAAATGTCTGCCCTATTTGCAGTGCTGTCGGGATAAATTCCGAACAACTCCGCATTCGGTCGATCTTTCAGAGGCACTTGCAGCGTCAAGAATTCGTCTAAATTTTCAGGATTATAGTAACGGCCATCAAACCAGAGCTCCTTTGCTCTTTTAACGTCAACACCTTTTGCTTCAAAAATCGCGAAAACGTTTTCTAAAGTGCTCCGTGGTTGCGCAAAGTGTCCAGTGTGGTTGTTCAGAGAAATGATCACTCCGTCTGACACCTCAGCTCTGCCAGCGTATATCGGCCATTCGTCACCAACCAAGGAGCCGTGATGCAATCGAGGTCTTAGTGGCAAGGTGGGGCTAGCATCAACGTTTTCAGCGTTCTTGCCGCTTCTAAAAAGTTCGCTTTCCGTGTTCACATCCGACACGTAAATATCGTTGTTGCTATCGATTACAAATCTTATTTTTCCACTTGTCACACGTTTTCCAGTTGCGTCTTCCCAGGAAATCTTACCATCCTTTACTTCTATTTTGAACTTAGAAAGGTCTTTCGGAAGAAAGACCCCCTTTTCAGTATCGAGCGCCAATTCGTGCTCCGTGATTTGAAGTCCAGCCGACTTGTTGGAAACGGGACGCGTTTGTTCCGGAGCTTGCTCGGTTCTCCCGCCAGTCATCATTGGCTGCTCATCGGCAACTGTTGAACTTCCTGAAGTGGGGTTGCCATTTGGATCGACGCTCGGGCTATTTGCGGCGGGGCTTGTCGCTTTTTCTGGCATCACCGACGCTCCATCTGCCTGTGCCCCGTTCCACTTGACCGGTTTATCTGGACTGGCGGGATATCCTATGCGTCCATCGGGCAAGCGTTTGGGTGGGTTGAAGAAACCATTGCCTGTCGTAGGTTTCCTGCCGACCTCCTCCCCGGCGGTCAGTGTTTGCGGTTCCATTTGCGTGGTGGAAACGTCCTTGCCGATCTCGAGTTCGGCAGCGGGTTGCTCTGTTACTTCGGGAGCTGTGGCTTTGGCGAGCTCTGCCGTCTCAGCGACAATCTCAGCCTCTTCGACGAGTGGAGCTGCGGCCTGAACAGGAGCGAAAATGGCAGCTGCGACGTTGACTTGTTTCAAGATGTCGCCGAACTCTTCCAGACCAAGGTCCGCTGTGCTGGCCAAAAGTGCCGTGCCATCCTGCTTGGCGAGACCCAGATTGTAATCGGCAAGGGCATCGCCTAGGTTTTCAGGCCCGTAGGCCTCGCCAAATGTTGTCAGATAGCTGGCCGCGTCGCTTGGCTGCTTCGGTGCTTCGACACTGAACGCAAAAGTGTCAAGTTCGCCCTTGCGTCCTTTCTCGAACGCTTCGAACACATCCGGCACGCCCCGAGACTGGTTGCTAGATGTGCGCGCAGTCTGGGCCTCATGGCTGAAGTGGGGCAGCAACTGTTTGGCCGCTTGCGGATCCGCCAGAAGATCGAAAGCGTCTTGCTGGCTGTTGAGTTCCCGGTAGTCGACCTTGCCTTTGTCATCAAACAGCACCAGGACACCTGGAGTTTGTCCAAGCGGCTGATCTCCAGCGTCAATGCTGTCGTTGCCAGCGTCGGATGCCGGTCTCGAAGTGAAATTGCTGCGTTCTGAAACAAACAAGGCGTTCTTTGCCGGGTATCCGTTGATTGACGGGACCACGGCGACGAATCTCTTGTCGTTCGAGGCCAGTCCCAGAACCGCGCCTCGGCCCTTTTCGCTGAGACCCTGATCCTGCCGCGCAGTCTCTGCAAGCAGCGCTGGAACAGCCTTATTCAACTCAGATCGGCGATGACCATCGCCATAAAAACCTTCGACATGCTGCTTGAACGCTCCTTCGAGCGGCGGCAGCCCGCCCAGTTTCCCCTGGATCGCCGCCTGAAGGTTTGACACCTGCGTATCTTGCTCTTGCCAGCGCGGGACTTGAGAGCCGCGGCTCTGAAGTTCAATACCTGTCTTAATCGAGGCTCTGCCTGCGGGATCAATCTTGGCTTGGTTTAGCCTGTCTAGTGCAAACAGCACGGGCGAGGATGCATTGACGGCGCGAGCAACCGTCAATGCACTGCCTGACGGAAACGGAGGGGATGCCATTGGTTTGGGCCGCTTGGCTTCCGGCTGGATTGGACTTTCATCGCCGGACAGTCCCGGCACCCGATTGATTGTGGAAGAGGCAGAGGAAATCACAGTCATATTCAAACCTTGCTATATCGTGATCGTGCGCGCCCTGTACCCGTGGAAATAGGGACTAACTTAAGGCTTGCCTAGGTTAGTCGTATCTACAGTATGGATAACTTACAAATAGCTATAGTTCAGGAGAGATGAAGGGAATGTCGACCGCCGAGGTAGGTTCCGCGTGGTTGAAGTACAATTTTAACGACGATCACTTCAGGGGATAGCGGCAGTCGAGGCACCGGCGCCTGACGAGCACGAGGCCGTCCCGGACGTACTTGCATCCTAGTTGGGGACACTCCATGGAAGAGCTGGCGAAGGCCGCAGAGGCGTTTCGGCACGCCGCGAGCCAAGCTGCGTGTCACCCTGCAGGGCTTTCCGCACGGGGCGTGCGGCGACGCCACCCTGCTCCTCGGTCATCACCTGAAGACCCGTGGTTTCGGAACGTTCAAATACGTGCTCGGCATGCGCACGGATGAGGACGGGGAGCGGTATTCCCATGCGTGGCTCCAGCAGAGCGACATCATCGTCGACATTACCGCCGACCAGTTCCCGAACCAAGCGCCGGTCATCGTGGCCGACCATTCCCCGTTTCACGAGGGAGACCGAGGTGCCGCACGAGGCGGATTTCCATGTCGATCACGGCTACACGGCCGCGATGCTGGGGGCCGCGGCCGTCATGGACACGCTCGAGGCCTAGCCAGCCGGAACTTGTGTGGCGCCGCCAACGAGCCCGCCAAAAAGAGCGACGGTTTCAGGCGTAGGGATTCAACTCCCTGAGAGGGGGGAGAGTGCCCGCTGTCCTCTCATATGCGCTAACTTAGGGGCTGGACGACCTGAATCTATCTGTGATTCATAAGCGGGTGCGGGATCATCCCAATCTGGAGGGTTATGTGAGGTCGCATCCGTCGTCGCGGCGAGCTCGAGCGACCTCACATAAGCCGGATTGAAGTAAGGCGCGGGTTGTTTGGCGCCGTTATGGGAATAGTAAAGCACGCCGCTTGATGACGATAGCGGATTCGTCGTGGACGGCAATCGCACCGCCGATTTTTGTGGTGATCTGGCGACCTTCGCGAGCAGCTTGCCGGACGATAGGAAGCGATTTTTGCGCTCTCAATGCACACTGTCGGTCTTTCGGTGTGGCCAGGGCCACGCGGTATCGCGCGCCGGCGCGGCGCTTGGTTTTGTGGGCATATGGGAGGGGGTGCGGATTGTCGGAGTTCATGATGTATCGCACCAGAAAGATGATGGCCGGGGCGGCGAAACAGGCGCAACAGTGATTCCTGTCCTACGCATGGGACGCCGGCAGTCAGGGCATTCGTGGGATTGCCCGGGCTGTGATTTGCCTGCCTGCGACCGCTCCCCTGCTGATGATGGTTGATCGAGGATCTGCCTGCAGAGGCCGATACGATCCCGTCGGTGGCTATTGGCGAGAAAGCCGAAGTGGCGCATGCGGTGGAAGCCGTCCGGGAGCACGTGTAGAAGAAAACGCCGGATGAACTCGTGCGGGTCAAGGCGCATGATCTTCTCGCGGTCGCGACCCTTGCCACGGTAATCCTTCCATCGGAAGGCAACGTGGTCATCATCGACCTCGACGATGCGGCTGTTGGCGATGGCAACACGATGGGTGTAGCGGTACGAGATAGGCGAGCACCTGGTCGGGGCCGCCGAACGGTGGCTTCGAATAGACGACCCATTCGACGCGGCGCGCACGCGCGAGATGGCGGGTGAACGCCTCGTCATCGTTGAGATGGCTGAGTTCGTTGGAGAAGCGGAGTTCACCGTGAGCGAAGGCTCTAGCAAGGGCCGTCAGAAAGAGCCGCCGAAACAGCCGCGACAGTACGCGCACGGGCAGAAAGAAGCCCGGCCGGCATGCCACCCACCTAGATCTGTCGGGCGAGAGACCGCCGCCGGGCACGACGCAATGAACATGGGGATGATGGGTCATGGCCTGGCCCCAGGTGTGAAGCACGGCGACGATGCCGATCTCGGCGCCCAGCCGCTTGGGATCGGCGGCAACGGTCTGCAGCGTCTGGGCCACGATGCGCATCAGCAATGCATAGACGACCGCCTTGTTGTGGAAAGCGATCTCGGCGATGCCCGGTGGGAGCGTGAAGACCACATGAAAGTACGGGACCGGCAACAGATCGGCGACGCGTGCAGCGACCCACTCCTTGCGGGCCGCGCCTTCGCACTTCGGGCAATGGCGATTGCGGCAGGAATTATAGGAGATGCGGGTCCTGCCGCAATCGTCGCAGGCATCGACGTGACCGCCGAGCCTCGGCGTCCGGCAGGCTTCGATCGCGCCCATGACGCGTCGTTCGCCGCGGCCAAGATGACCGGCGTTCTCACGTCTGTAGGAGCTCCCATGTCGCCGAAAGATGTCGGCGACTTCGAAGGTGGGACGCAACCGATCACGATTCCGGCGGTGTCACCTCCAGTCGTAACCGATCGAGCGGACTGGCCGTCGACCGGATCGTGTCGGTAGAGACCTGCGTATAGCGCGCTGTCGTGGAGAGGTGGGCGTGACCGAGCAGGACCTGGATGATGCGGATATCGGTCCCGTTCTCGAGCAGGTGAGTGGCAAAGGAATGCCGCAACGTATGGACGGTGACGTGCTTGGAAAGACCCGCCGCCGCAACCGCCGAACGGCAGGCGGAATGCAGCACCGACGGCGCGATCGGCTTGTCTGGATCGCGCCCAGGAAACACAATGTCCTTGGGCCGCGCCAACCGCCAATAGCTGCGCAGGATCCCGAGCAGTTCCGGCGACAGCATGACGTAGCGGGCTTTGCCGCCTTTGCCACGCGTGATGTGGATCACCATCCTTGAGCTGTCGATATCGTTGGCGCGAAGACCACAGACCTCCGAAACCCTCAGGCCGGCGGCATAAGCCGTTGTCAGAGCCACCCGCGCCTTCAAGCTGGAGACGGCTTGCAGAAAGTCGACCACCTCGTCGCTCGAAAGAACAACCGGCAACTGGCGTGGCTCGCGCGCATACGGAATATGCTCCGGGATCGTATTCTGGCCGAGCGTCACGCCATAGAGGAACCGGAGGGCGCAGACGATCTGGTTCAATCCGGACCAGGAGATGCCCGTCGACACAAGGTGAACCTGGAAGGCGTGGACCTCGTCCAGGCCGAGCCGAGCCGGTGATCGGCCGAAATGGCGGCTAAACTTTGCGACTGCATAAAGATAGGATTGCTGCGTGGCCGGAGAAAGATTGCGGACCGTCATGTCCTCGATCATCCGGCGACGCAGAGGGCTCATCTCGGCCATCTGGATCTCCTGTCTGAAGGGTGGGTTTGCAACACCCAAATCCTCTCAGACAGGAGACATCTCTCAAAGAGGCCACCAATTGCCGCGACTAGCGGCTTAGTTCAATCCTTGACCCATCGCCGACGGCTCATATCGCCCGCTTATGCACAGGTCTGACATAACGGCCGCGAAAGGGGCGCCACCAAATGTGCCCCGGTTACCCCCCGTTTACTGCGGCATGATCGAGTTCACGAATAATTAACCATCTGAATTGACGCCATAAATTTCATAAGCGGAGGTTATTACGCAGTCAATTTCTGTCATCCGGACGCCATTTTTCACACTCTATTACTATCGATAGGTTGACCTGTGTGCCTGAATTAGCCCCCGAAAGGCCCGGACATGCTCCCCCACTTAGCTAAGTGGGTAGGAGTAATGTTGGTAATATGACTAGCAGCAATTTTAAGATGGAAGTTCTCTCCGGGCCGGAGCGTCGGCGGCGCTGGAGCACGGCAGAGAAGCTGGCGATCATCCATGAGACCTATGAGGCGGACGCGACGGTGAGCATCGTCGCACGTCGGCACGGCATCCAGCCGAACCAGTTGTTCGCCTGGCGCAAGCTGGCGTCCCAAGGGGCACTGACGGCGACTACCGCCGAAGAGGAGGTCGTTCCGGCTTCCGAATACCGGGCGCTTCAGGCCCAGGTGAAGGAGTTGCAACGCCTGTTGGGCAAGAAGACTATGGAGAGCGAAATCCTGAAGGAAGCCCTCGAAATCGCCGGTGGCCCAAAAAAACATCTGTTGCGCTCGCTCTCTCTTCCGAGGGGGATTTTGGAATGAAGACCGTCTGCGAAACTCTAGGTGTCGCCCGCTCGAATATCGCTGCGCGTGCCGCAGGTTCCCCTTCCAGAGCCAGAGGACGCCCGCCTCTACCTGATCGCGAGCTGGTGGAGGACATCAAGGCCGTCATCGCCGATACGCCCACCTACGGCTATCGGCGTGTCCATGCCATCCTGCGTCGGAATGCCCGGAAACTGGGGCGTTCGTGGCCCAATGCCAAGCGGGTCTACCGGGTGATGAAGCTGCACAATCTGCTGCTGGTGCGTCATACCGGAGCGGTCGATGATCGCCTTCACGACGGCCGGGTCGCCGTCGAGCGTTCGAACATCAGATGGTGCTCCGACGGCTTCGAGATCGGCTGCGACAACAAGGAGAAGGTCCGTGTCGCCTTCGCCCTCGACTGCTGCGACCGTGAAGCAATCGCCCATGTCGCCACCACCGAAGGTATCAAGAGCGAAGACGTGCAGGACCTCGTGATCACCGCTGTCGAGAACAGCTTCGGACGTATCAACATGCTGTCCGAACCCATCGAATGGCTCACCGACAACGGCTCTTGCTTCATCGCCAGGGACACCGCATCCTTGCTGCGCGAGATCGGCATGGAACCGTGCACGACACCGGTGCGAAGCCCACAGTCGAACGGCATGGCCGAGGCGTTCGTCAAAACCTTCAAGCGCGATTACGTCTCGGTGAATCCAACCCCCGACGCCGAAACCGTCATGGCGCAACTGCCGTTCTGGTTCGAGCACTACAACAATCTTCACCCGCACAGTGCTTTAGGATATCAATCGCCGCGCGAGTTCATCAGCTCGCAATCTCAAACCTGAGCATGTCCGGTCTTTTGGGGGCAACTCCAGTGCCAAAGACCAAACCGCATTTTCCGCACGATCTGTGGTCGGGTTATCTGACGGAGCCCACCAATCGTCCCCTTCCGGAAGCGAGACAAACTATCCCTCAAATTATCGTATTAGCCTATTACTAATATTCCGTTCTAACCTCGAGACTCGTCCGTACAGCACGATCCGCTGCGATGGCGTCCACCATCCCATTCGAGGGTTCTTAATGGCAGTGGCGTAATGGATCCATTACCTCAATAACGCCGAGCAGCGGCATAGTGCTTGCTCGCTCCGGCAGCACCTCTCGTCATCCCCATAAAGAGGCTGTGAAGAACACCAACGTCAACACGCGGCGAATAGAGTGTGTATCTTGGAGTAGAAAATGAGTGTTACGTTTTATCCAGAAAGAACTCGTCTCCCGGCTGGTCGCGAAGAATTGGACCAGCGAACTCAAATAGCGCCACCTCCCGCCTCACGAAGCCAAGCCTCCAAGGGAAACCCTTCGGCTGTCGTCAAGAGTACGAAAGAGGCCAAGGATGCTGGCGAGGCGTCTGCAACATTGTCCACATGGGACGAACTCTCCGACAAGCAACCCAATGAGAGCGTTCCGGCCTTGTATTCAAAGCTGGCTATGGAACGGGAGGCGCTAATACAATCAAAGGAGCGCGCTCTCTCCGGTCAGCTTCGCTCTGCATTAGAAATCATAAATATGAAGGAGCGCCTAGCCTGGATAGATTATCAAAAAGGGGAGAATAGCGGCGATGCCGATGCCATGAATAAACTGAATAATTTTAGTACGGAGGTGTATAACCATCTACAAGACATTTTCACGGGGCTGTCAAATCCTCCCCGGGCGGCCCAAAACCCTACAAATCTTTCTGACGTAGATTCGCAGGTCGATGCGGTCTATCGACGTTATTTTTCACAGAATCCGAATATTAATCCAACTGATACCGTAGAGACAATCAGTTTTGGAAACGTGAGGATGATAGACGCCCTCTTGTATTTCGATGACAACACGGGTGGTTTATTTGGCATCCTAGCGCCAGAAGATAAAAATAAGCGCTCCGCCTATAATGCGGCGTTAAATTCGCCCGCGCTGAAGACATTACGACACGAATTAAATTTGATAAATAAACAGCAACTTGGCAACGATACCTTTTTGCCAAAAAATTCGTTCCTAATTGATTTTGTTGATGCTGAACTGCAGCACCTCAATCCAGAAATTCATCCGGACACCCTGTTTAGAGGGTATCAAGAGAGCAAGAACTTTAATCACAATAAGCTTAACCTAGAAAAGAACGGAATACTAAAAGAGGTATCACCAAATGATACCCAACTTAAAGCTTTCAAAGTAGAGTTGAATAGACAGCTTTCTGGCGAGCCTGAAGCGTCATTGAATGATAACAGCAGATTCTCGCAAGTGTATGTCAGCGCGACGGATCTATCTGATTTTTCGTATATTACATCCGCATTCGGAAACCCAGAGACAATACCTCTAGATGGCGTCTATTCCTATCGATCAGATGATGGGGCAATCATCCTCTACAACCCCACTCCTCCACAAGGTCACGGCAAACTGTTTGATATAACCCGCCCGGTTCCTCAGTTGGGAACGCAGGAGTTTTTCAAAGACAATAGCACGGATAGGGATGTCTTTGATTTTCTAGAAGGGCGCGTTGGGTATGTTTATGACAATGTAATTATTGTTCCGGCAAGTGTGAGTGTATCTGCCGAATCTATCGCGAGAAATAATGAGCGTGTTATTTTTTCTGATGCAACCGATGACCTTGAAAAAATAATAGCGCTAGACCTTGAGCAGCCTTACTCAAAATATATCGACTCCATTATTGATGATGAATACACTACAATATATAATAATATAGATAAAGTATTAGACGGCATGCCAAACTTTGAGGTATTAAGTCCTGCCTTGAGCTTGAATGAAGATGACAAATTCGAGATTGATCGTATTTTGTCGGATTTTGACAATGACGTCAAACCACGTGAATTTCTGCAGGGAGTGATTCCTGGGATCACCATTTCAAATCCTGATGTTCTTTATTTTCCCTCAGGGCCAAATCAAAAATTTTCTGGGCTAATGGTTAATCTGGCGCGTGAAGAGATTGTGCCCATCCCGAAATCTTTGAAGGAAAGGGCCAGATTGTTCTCAACCGATGAGTTTAGGCAAAATTTCTCTCAAAACGATACGATCAAGAATCGTGACCGCATTCGATTGGACCTACAAGCCAATGATATGAAGGAAGCGCTCGGGGATTATTTTCGTAATTTGCAAGATTTGTCTGTGACTTATAAAAAAGTCCAATCTAAATATTTCGGTCAGCAAATATCGTCTCAGAACGATCTCCAAAGAAACTTGGATAAGGAGGCGAGAAAGGTTGTCAATTACATGGACGCTGTTGCATCCGGATTTATTACGCCAAGCGATGAGGATCTCAATACAATTCAAAAAATCGATGATTTACTTAGAAGAAATGATGCCTCCTACGATGCGTTCGCTGGAGGCGAGGAACGCGTCAGCACCATGGAGAGGATAACAACTAAGGATAACAACCCCATTGTCGAGGACTGGCGGGCGAGACTGAAGGCGGATGGGGATTACATGCTGACATCCGGGTCGGAAGAATGGTGGCGAGATAATATAGAGCGCGTGCGATTGGCTGCCGAGGCAGTGGCCGTTGGCATTGGTGCAGCACTGGCGGCGACAGGTCTGGGCATTCCGGCCGCGCTCGTCGCTAATACGATAGTTGCCTTTGCGATTGACTATTCTGGGGATGCCGTTCTGGATCATCATACGGATGATCTGCGCACGAAGAACGCATTAGACGAAGACATGGCTGAACGTTTGGTCAAGTCGCTGGCAAAGGCGGCCATCACGACGGTCGGATCGGGTGGGACGAATGCTGCAACATCTTTGAGCGCAGCGGTTGCTCCTCCACAGGCAATAAGTTTGGCCCGGTTGGAGCAGGTCCTAGGTGGAGCCTTCACAAAGATGACGGCAGCGGAGGCAACAAGAGTTCCAGCCCCACAGTTGGCGCAGTCGCTACTATGGCAGGTCCCTACCCCACTCTCGGATAGTATAGTCACTCTTGGTAAGAACGTAATAGCGAAGGGATCGCGCTCGCGATATGCTAATTTCATTTATCAGACCATGGGCAGGCAAGCGGTGAGTAAGACCAAGGCTTGAACCGGACCGTGTTTCCGGCGACTGGCTCATGCGAGCCCGGCTCTGTGTCCGGTGCATGTGTTGCTGTTCCGCGTTCCCCTTGGTCCCCAGCCTTGGCTCCACCGACTCCGCCGCTGGTTGCCCAGCTTTGTTCGTCGGTTTCTCAGCTACTATGCCAGAGTCAGACTTCTCCGTGTCGTTCATCAGCGGCTACGGCTCCTCGCCTTCCCGCTGCGGACCACGCCCTCCATAGAGGAGGTCGGGGCTGACCCGCAACTCCAAGGCCCGTTAGCCTGAGGTCAAACCCATCGTCTTGTTCCGTTAGAGAAGACTGAGCCCCTATTAGAGCATTTCCCTTTCATGCTGGATCGTATCCGCATGAGTTGAAGTAGTTTCTGCATTCTTTTGGCGCGTGTCGATACCGGATCAATACTCCCCAGAAGTGCCGTTTGAATCTTCCCCAGTTTAGCGATGCCGCCGGTCTTCCGGGGCGCGCCCCGGAAGACCGGCGGCACGCCATCACCGATACTACTCTCGATGGTCGAGAGGGGACTGGTGGTGATCAAACTCGGGGAGATAGTCATGATCTTAGATTTACACCGGCAGGGCTTGTCGGTGTCTGCGATCGCCAGGCAGACCGGCGTCGATCGAAAGACAATCCGCAAATATATCGAGCGTGGCCTTGAGGCACCGGCCTATGGACCAAGGAAGCCTCGGGCGACGGTCATTGATCCGTTCACTGCGTATTTGCGTGAACGGGTTGCAGCCTATCCCGGCCTTAGCGGACGGCGGCTCCTGCGAGAGCTGAAGGAACGCGGATACGCCGGCGGCTACACTGCTGTTACGGACTTTCTCAGAGACGTCCGCCCGACCTCCGAACACGGGTTTGAAGTTCGGTTCGAAACAGCTCCCGGCGAACAGGCCCAGGTGGATTTCGCCCAATTCCATGTTGTCTTCACCGATGAGCCGGCAACCCCCAGGATCGTCTGGTTGTTTTCTATGGTGCTGGGCCATAGCCGTCTCATCTGGGCGCGCTTTGTTATGCATCAGGATCTGCCAACGGTGCTGCGATGCCACGTGGCAGCGTTCGATGCGATCGGCGGCGTTCCGCGCGAGATCCTTTACGACCGAATGAAGACTGCGGTCATCGGCGAAGGCGAAACGGGCGGCATTGTTTATAACCGCGCTCTGCTCGATCTCGCTCGCCATTACGGCTTTCACCCAAAGGCCTGCAAACCATATCGCGCCAAAACGAAGGGAAAGGTCGAGCGGCCATTCCGCTATATTCGCGAAGACTTCTTCCTGGCGCGCTCGTTTCGCAACCTTGATGATCTCAACGCCCAACTCCGGTATTGGCTTGATACGGTTGCCAATCCGCGTGTGCACGCCACAACGCAGCGGGTCGTCATGGAAGCCTTCGTTGAAGAGCGCTTTCATCTGCGTCCCTTGCCTCTGGCTCCGTTCCGATCGGTTTTGCGGCTTGAGCGCAGGATATCTCGAGAGGGCATGGTGAGCGTCGGTGGAAACGCCTACAGCGTGCCCGATGCCACCAGGCGGCGGCTCGTCGAAGTTCACACCTTGGCGAATGAGGTCCGAATCTTCGAAGATGGTGCGCTGATTGCTGTGCATCCGGTATTGGAAGGACGCCATCAGCGCCGTGTCGAACCAGGACACAGAACCCATCGCTCAGCGCCGCGATCGCGACCACACGTCAACAACGACGAGATCATTCTTCATGGATCCGGAGACAGGGTCACACAGCGGCCGCTTGCCTTCTACGACGCCGTCGCCAGAGCTATGGCACAGGAGAACCGCCCATGAGCGCCGCTCTCGATGCTGTACCGTCGATGATCGACCGCATTCGCCATGACCTTGTTGGCTTGAAGATGCCACGTGCTCTTGAAGCGCTCGATCATATTGTCCGCCGCCTGGAGCATGGCGAACTCTCGGCACTCGAAGCAATTGATATTCTCCTTTCCGAAGAACTGACCCTGCGCGAGAACAGCCGCATAAAAACGGCACTGCGAATGGGTCGCCTGGCAACCATCAAAACACTCGCCGGCTTCGATTTCTCCTTCCAGCCCTCCCTCGATCGAGATCGGATCTTCACGCTTGCGCAACTGGGTTTCATCGACCGGCATGAAGCGGTGCATTTTCTCGGGCCACCGGGAACCGGCAAAAGCCATCTCGCCGTGGCGCTCGGCGTCGAAGCCGTCAAAGCTGGCAAGAGCGTCTACTTCTGCACGCTGGCCGATCTCATTGCAGCGCTGTCCAGGGCCGAACGCGAGGGCCGGCTGCAAGAGCGCATCCGCTTCTTCTGCAGGCCAAGTCTGCTGATCGTCGATGAGATCGGCTATCTCCCGGTCATCGCCGGCGGCGGCAATCTGTTCTTCCAACTCGTCAACGCCCGCTACGAGAGAGGAGCAATGATCCTGACGTCCAATCGCGGCTTTGCAGAATGGGGTGATGTTTTTGGTGATGCCGTCGTCGCAACCGCCTTGCTCGACAGGCTTCTGCATCACGCCGTAGTCGTCCAAATCGAAGGATCAAGTTACAGGCTGCGCCAACATGCCGAACTGATGCCTGAACACGTCCGTTCCAAAGCTTTGATTACGCCACCCTCCTTCGCGCCGCCGCCACGTCCAAGAGGTCGGCCGCCGAAAAATACCCAATTCTCCATGCCGTCCACGTCGGCATAATTGGGGAATTTTACTTCGGCACTTTTGGGGAAATTTCAGTCGGCATTGACAGCGCGACGAGATGGACGAGCTTGCCAATCATGTCCCACAGACCAGACACGGTCCGCTCAGCCGCCTTCCTCAGATGTGCCTTGAGCTTGGAGAAGGCCTTTTCGATGGGGTTGAAGTCGGGACTGTAGGGGGGCAGGAACACCATCGTTGCGCCCGCCGCTTCGATTAACGCTCTTGCTGCTGGCCGTTTGTGGCTGGAAAGATTGTCGAGGATCACGACGTCACCGGGTTTCAATGTCGGGACCAGGACCTGAGCGACATAGGCCTCGAACCACTCGCCATTGATCGGACCGTCGATGACCAAAGGCGCGACCATTCCGGTGTTTCGTAGACCGGCGACAAGCGTCGTCGTCTTGCGATGGCCATGCGGGAAACCCATCCGCAGCCGCTCACCTCTGGTGCATCTTCCATGAGTGCGGGCCATGTTGGTCGCGGTCCATGTTTCGTCGATGAACACGAGCCGCGACGGATCAAGATCAAGTTGCTCGTCGAACCACCGCTGACGGAGTTCCAAGACGTCTGGGCGTGCTTGCTCTATCGCGTGGCCAGTCTTTTTTTGCGCGTCTGATTGTGCCGGACAAGGAAACGGTGCAGCGCCGACTTGCTGATGGCGATGCCCTGAGCTGCAAGGGCATCACGAAGTTCGAACAAGGTGCCGTCCCGGTGTTCCTCAAGCCACGACATGATCGCGTCGGCGTTGGCTTCGGTTTTGTACGAATGACGGTCTCCACCCAGCGGACCCGGTCGAACATGGCCCTGACGGACTTGCAGGTTTCGCCACCGGCTCACGCTGGCCGCACTGACGCCAAAGCGCTCGGCAGCCTCCCGGTGCGACGCTCCGGCTGAGACGGCGGCAAGAACACGTGCGCGAAGATCAACGGAAAGGGCTTTCGACATTATCTGCCGACCTCCATCGGCAGAAAGTTTGAATCAGAACCCATCTGATTTGCAAAGCCCAAATGATTCAATCAGTCAGGGAAACGCTCTAGACTAGAACTGTGTGGGCTGAACTGCCCCCACTTTCGACCGGACACTCATGTATGGAACGGCCCGCGGGCGCAAGAGCTTTCGATCGATTTCACACATGGGATCGGTGCGTTCATGTATACGGCCTGTAAAGCGCGGTATAGGACCGCTGGCCTCGATGAAGTCCGCGACGGGAGCGACTAATCAGCATAACGCGCTCGAAGCGCATGAGTGTCCGGTCTCTCTCCTGTCGGGATTCGTCCCGTGGGTTCATCGTCCGTTTTTGCTCCTTGCCCTCTGCCGGTTCGCGCCGGTCAGATTGTTTTTAAGTTCCTATGCTCATCAACAGGCAACCGCAGCCGTCTCCGACGCCTCCGGACGTTGGTAAACTCCACTCTTATTTAGAAGCGCCCAGACAATCCGCGCTATCTTATTGGCCAGCGCAACTGCGGCCACCTTGAATGGGCGCCGGGTGAGCAGCGCCCTCAGCCAGGGCTGTGCTCGTTCATTTTTCCGGGCGCCTCGGAGAACCGCTGTCGCGCCAAGAACGAGAAGGCATCGTAGTTCAGGGTTTCCCATTTTCGAGATGCGCCCGATACGTTCTTTCCCTCCACTTGAAAACTGTCTCGGCGTAAGTCCCAGCCAGGCGGCAAAGTGACGAGCTGATTTGAAACCGCCTGGGTCTGGCACCAGCGCCTTGACGGTAGCCGCGGTTATAGCGCCAACTCCAGGGATCGTAGTCAGCCGGCGCATATCCCCGTCAGTCTTTGCTTCAGCAACAATAGCGCGATCGAGCTGATCGATCTGGCCTGCTAGGGCATTGATCTGATCGGCAATCGCCGTCAAGGCGAACCGCGCTGCCGCAGGTAAGCGGACATCCGTGAAATCGCGCACGACCGCCATCAGCGTATCGACTTTTTCCATACCGGCGGCATCGATGATACCCAATTCGCCCAGATGCGAACGCAAGGCATTGACCACCTGTGTTCGCTGCTTCACCAAAAGACTGCGGCTCTTTAGCACCATCGCTTCCGCCTGTTGCTCAGCCGTTTTGACCGGAACGAACCGCATCGTCTTGCGCGTCACAGCCTCACTGATGGCTTCGGCGTCTGCTGCATCAGTTTTACTCCGTTTGACGAATGGCTTGACATAGGTCGGGGGGATTAGCCGCACGTCGTGGCCGAACTTGGCGATCTCGCGAGCCCAATAATGGGCGCTGCCACAGGCTTCGATTCCGACAAGGCAGCGAGATTGCTTCGAGAAGAAATGCAGCACTTCACCACGTCGCAGCCTCCGACTGAAGAGAGGAGAGCCGTCCTCATCTGCGCCGTGAACCTGAAAAACGTGCTTCGCCAAATCCAGGCCGATGGTGCTAATCTGGTTCATGGAACGGTCCCTCCTTTGTGGCGTTCAAACAACGACCACGTTTTAGCACACTGGTGCTGTCGGAGCGGGCCGTTCCACCCCATCAGCATAAGCAGGAAGGCTCAAGCACAGGCTTGAGGATAGGCTTGAGGATAGGCTTATGTCTAACGAGTTTCGACAGGTTGACCTGATGATCGGTGACGTCCGGCGGCGGCGCTGGACAACGGAGAGCTATGGCGGGAAATGGGTGACGAGGCCGATCAGGCGGCGCGATGGTCAGGGGTCGTCGTTTCGGCGACACCGTCGGTGAATTTGACGCCGGCGATGACCTTTGGCAACTGATTTTCGCCCTTCAGCCGGCGCCAGGTTTTGGCGGCGCTCATGACGAGCTTGAAGACCATGAGCCGTGCTGTGTTGTGGGACAGGCCTCCCTTGGTTCGCACCGTGCGGTGCCTGACGGTGGCGAAGACGCTTTCGATCGGGTTCGAGGTGCGCAGATGGTCCCAGTGTTCGGCCGGGAAGTCGAAGACGGTCAGCAATGCCTCGTGGTCCTTCGTCAGGCAGTTGACGGCCTTGGGATATTTGGCCTTGTATTTGTCGACGAAGACGGCGATCGCGACCTCGGCGGTTGCCCGATCCGGGGCATCGCGGACCTCCCTGAGATCGGCCTTCATGTTCGGCTGCACCGACTTCGGCACCTTGTTGAGGATGTTGAGGAGCTTGTGTTGCCAGCACCGTTGATGGCGGGTCGAAGGGAATATCTCCTCCAGCGCCTTCCAGAAGCCGAGCGCGCCGTCGCCCACGGCAATTTCTGGCGCAATCGAAAGCCCGCGGGGGGAGTGTCAGGAATTCTGTGCGGTGGGCCGGTTTCATCAGTTGAAGAACCGCTCGCCGAAGATGACGGCGAACTGTGTCTTTGCCTCGATCCACTCCCTCGGCGCGCGCTTCCACTGCTCGGCCGCATTGTTGAGGACCAGATATAACAGCTTCATCGCGGCTTCGTCACCCGGGAAATGGCCGCGCGAGCGCACTGCCCGACGAAGTTTCGAGTTCAACGCCTCGATGGCGTTCGTCGTGTAGATGATGCGGCGGACGCCCTCTGGGAAGGCGAAGAAGGGAACAACGTGTTCCCAATTGCGCCGCCAGCTTTGAGAGATGGCAGGGTATTTCTGGCCCCAATACCCTTCCTCGAAAGCCTCCAGCGCCTTCATTCCAGCCTCGGCATCTCGAGCACGATAGATGGCTCTCAACGCCGGTACGACGGGTTTGCGATCCTTGTAGGACACGAACTCCAGAGAATGCCGGATCAGGTGGACGATGCAGGTCTGGACGATCGTCTGAGGGAAGACGGCCGTAATGGCTTCGGGAAAGCCCTTCAGGCCATCGACCACGGCGATCAGGATGTCCTGGCAGCCACGGCTTTTCAGCTCATTCATCACGCGCAACCAGAACTTTGCCCCTTCGGTCTGCTCGATCCAGAGCCCGAGGATTTCCTTTGTGCCGTCCGCCAGAACTGCGAGCGCGACATAAACGGCCTTGTTGCGAACGAAGCCTTCGTCCCGGATCTTGACCCGGATGGCATCGAAGAACACGAGGGGATAGCACAGCTCGAGCGGGCGGTTTTGCCACTCGCCAACGGCCTCCAGAACCTGGTCGGTCACCGCCGAGATCAGGTCCGGCGACACGTCGATACCGTAGATTTCTTCGAGGTGGCCCTGGATTTCCCGCACCGTCATGCCGCGCGCGTACATGGAAATGATCTTATCATCGAAATCGGGAAAGCGGCGCTGATATTTGGCGATCAGCTGCGGGTCGAACGTACCGGCCCGGTCGCGCGGGATGGTCAACGTCATCTTCGAGGTACCGGTCAGCACCGTCTTTTTCGAAGATCCATTCCGCCGATTGCCCGACGGTCCTTCGCTGCGATCGACGGCGAGATGTTCATCAAGCTCGGCGTTGAGAATACGCTCCGACAGTGCCTTCTTCAGGTCATCCAGCAAGCCGTCCTTGCCGAAAACATCGGATGGATCACGACCAGCAAGAAGTTGGTCCAGAAGTTCTTTTTCGATAGCCATGTGATGATTCGCTCCTTTTCATCATCATGGCCCACCGCACAGAATTCCTGACACTCCCGGAATATCTCCTCCAGCGCCTTCCAGAAGCCGAGCGCGCCGTCGCCCACGGCAATTTCTGGCGCAATCGAAAGCCCGCGGGCCTTCAGCCCGACGAGCAGCTCGCGCCAGCTCTGGGTGCTTTCGCGCACGCCGACTTGAAAGCCGACAAGTTCCTTCTTGCCTTCCGGCGTCGCGCCGATGACGACCAGCATGCAAGCGGCATCGTCCTCCATGCGTGCCTGAAGATAGACCCCGTCGGCCCAGATGTAGACGTAGCGGCGGGCTGACAGGTCGCGGCGTTGCCAGCGATCATAGTCGGCCTGCCACTCCTCCTTCAGCCGGCCAATCACCGAGGGGGACAGGTTCGGTGCGTCCTTGCCGAGTAAGGCGGCAAGCGCCTCCTGGAAATCGCCGGTCGAGATGCCGCGCAGGTAAAGGACCGGCAGCAGAGCGTCGAGGCTCTTCGTGCGTCGTGCCCACTTCGGCAGGATCGCCGACGTGAAGGTGATGCGATCCTCGCGGCAAGTCTCCAAAGCCCGGTCGCGCAGCTTGACGCGGCGCACCGCAACCGGACCGATCCCCGTCTGGATCGTTCTTTCAGGCCCATGGCCGTGCCGCACCACCCGGTCCCGCCCATCGCTCAGGCGTTCGCTGGCCATGGCCGCAAGAAACGCCTCGGCTTCCGCCTCCACGGCCTGTGCCAGAAGCCGGCGCGCGCCTTCGCGTAGAACCGATGTCAGGGGATCATCGAGCGTCTCGGGATGCGGAAAGGAAACAACAGTGCTATCTGTCTTCATGGCGTATCGCTCTTTCATGAGGTTCTGGCAGGCTTGTCACCCGCCTCGATACGCCGCCCTCATCAAACCGTCATCACCCAGTTTCCGTCATAGCTCGACAACGGAACGCAAACTGCAGATCATCGAGGAGAGCTATGCCCCAGGGGAGACGGTTTCCTCTGCGGCTCGGCGGCATGGAGTTGCGCCAAACCTTCTCTATCGCTGGCGTCGGCTCTTGAGCGAGGGAGGTGCGGTGGCGGTGGACTCCGACGAGCCGGTAATCGGCAATTCTGAGGTGAAGAAGCTGGAAGATCGAGTGCGCGAGCTTGAGCGCATTCTCGGACGCAAGACGCTGGAGAACGAGATTCTTCGCGAAGCCCTTTCCAAAGCCCAGTCAAAAAAAACGATATCGCGGCCGATATTGTTGCCGAAGGGCGGTTCCCGATGAAGGCGGTGGCGGAGGCCTTACACGTGTCGCGTTCTAATCTCTCCGAACGTCTGAAGGGCAAGTCCAAGCCTCGCGGACCCTACCTCAAAGCGGACGATGCCGAGCTGCTGCCTGCCATTCGCAAGCTGGTGGATGCCAGGCCAACTTATGGCTATCGGCGGATGAGTTATGACGGAAACTGGGTGATGACGGTTTGATGAGGGCGGCGTATCGAGGCGGGTGACAAGCCTGCCAGAACCTCATGAAAGAGCGATACGCCATGAAGACAGATAGCACTGTTGTTTCCTTTCCGCATCCCGAGACGCTCGATGATCCCCTGACATCGGTTCTACGCGAAGGCGCGCGCCGGCTTCTGGCACAGGCCGTGGAGGCGGAAGCCGAGGCGTTTCTTGCGGCCATGGCCAGCGAACGCCTGAGCGATGGGCGGGACCGGGTGGTGCGGCACGGCCATGGGCCTGAAAGAACGATCCAGACGGGGATCGGTCCGGTTGCGGTGCGCCGCGTCAAGCTGCGCGACCGGGCTTTGGAGACTTGCGGCGAGGATCGCATCACCTTCACGTCGGCGATCCTGCCGAAGTGGGCACGACGCACGAAGAGCCTCGACGCTCTGCTGCCGGTCCTTTACCTGCGCGGCATCTCGACCGGCGATTTCCAGGAGGCGCTTGCCGCCTTACTCGGCAAGGACGCACCGAACCTGTCCCCCTCGGTGATTGGCCGGCTGAAGGAGGAGTGGCAGGCCGACTATGATCGCTGGCAACGCCGCGACCTGTCAGCCCGCCGCTACGTCTACATCTGGGCCGACGGGGTCTATCTTCAGGCACGCATGGAGGACGATGCCGCTTGCATGCTGGTCGTCATCGGCGCGACGCCGGAAGGCAAGAAGGAACTTGTCGGCTTTCAAGTCGGCGTGCGCGAAAGCACCCAGAGCTGGCGCGAGCTGCTCGTCGGGCTGAAGGCCCGCGGGCTTTCGATTGCGCCAGAAATTGCCGTGGGCGACGGCGCGCTCGGCTTCTGGAAGGCGCTGGAGGAGATATTCCCTTCGACCCGCCATCAACGGTGCTGCCAACACAAGCTCCTCAACATCCTCAACAAGGTGCCGAAGTCGGTGCAGCCGAACATGAAGGCCGATCTCAGGGAGGTCCGCGATGCCCCGGATCGGGCAACCGCCGAGGTCGCGATCGCCGTCTTCGTCGACAAATACAAGGCCAAATATCCCAAGGCCGTCAACTGCCTGACGAAGGACCACGAGGCATTGCTGACCTTCTTCGACTTCACGGCCGAACACTGGGACCATCTGCGCACCTCGAACCCGATCGAAAGCGTCTTCGCCACCGTCAGGCACCGCACGGTGCGAACCAAGGGAGGCCTGTCCCACAACACAGCACGGCTCATGGTCTTCAAGCTCGTCATGAGCGCCGCCAAAACCTGGCGCCGGCTGAAGGGCGAAAATCAGTTGCCAAAGGTCATCGCCGGCGTCAAATTCACCGACGGTGTCGCCGAAACGACGACCCCAGACCATCGCGCCGCCTGATCGGCCTCGTCACCCATTTCCCGCCATAGCTCGCGGCGGATCGCTGCCCTTCTCAACAGGCAGCGGCGGGCCGCCGATCAGCCGGTCGTCAACCGCAAGCGGGTCCACCGCATCATGGCCAACCACGCCATGATCCTTGAGAAGCACACCGCCGTGCGCAAGGGCCGCGTCCACGACGGCAAGGTCATGGTGATGCGGTCGAACCTTCGTTGGTGCTCCGATGGCCTGGAGTTCACCTGCTGGAATGGCGAGGTGGTCCGCCTTGCTTTCATCATCGACGCGTTTGATCGAGAGATCATCTCGTGGGCGGCCGTCGCCAATGCCGGGATCTCCGGTTCTGACGTCCCCGATATGATGTTGGAAGCAGTCGAGAAACGCTTCGGTGGCACGCGTGCCCCACATGCCATCGAACATCTGTCCGATAACGGCAGCGCCTACACAGCAAAGGAAACCAGGCTGTTTGCTCAGGCCCTCAATCTGGTCCCGTGCTTCACGCCGGTCGCCAGCCCTCAATCAAACGGTATGTCGGAGGCTTTCGTCAAAACCCTGAAACGCGACTACATACGCATCTCACCCATTCCCGACGCCGACACAGCGCTCCGGAACATCGATGGATGGATCGAGGATTACAACGAAATCCATCCGCATTCAGCGCTGAAAATGGCATCCCCAAGGGAATTCATCAAAGCATTGTCTCAATAGCTGACTTGTCTGGCGAAATGGGGGGCACTCCATGGGCCGACGTACGCTATCTTGTATCCCTGTGCTCGCGCTGTAATCATGAACCCGTTCGCCCCGAAGAGATCTGTTTTGATGACGTTGTCTCCCGATAAAGAGTAAAAAGAGGTGGCTCGGGAAAATTGGACAGGTCGTTAAGTGGAATTTCTGGCTGAGAGCGGCGAGAGTGCCGTAACAGGAGAATCACTTGAGCAGACGACCCCGCCGAAACCACAGCGCAGCCTTCAAGGCGCGTGTAGCCCTTGCTGCGATCAAGGGGGAGAAGACGTTATCGGAGCTTGCGCAACAATACGACGTTCACGCCAACCAGATCACGACGTGGCGAGATCAGGCGCTTGCGGGCATGACGGCGATCTTCGACACGGGATCAAAGCCGTCGGAGCCTGCGGTGGATGTAAAGACGCTGCACGCCAAGATCGGGGAGCTTTCGCTGGAGAACGATTTTTTATCCGGCGCGCTCACCAAGGCGGGACTGTTGGGGAGCGTAAAGAAATGATCGACCGCGATCGGGAGTGTCAGGAATTCTGTGCGGTGGGCCATGATGATGAAAAGGAGCGAATCATCACATGGCTATCGAAAAAGAACTTCTGGACCAACTTCTTGCTGGTCGTGATCCATCCGATGTTTTCGGCAAGGACGGCTTGCTGGATGACCTGAAGAAGGCACTGTCGGAGCGTATTCTCAACGCCGAGCTTGATGAACATCTCGCCGTCGATCGCAGCGAAGGACCGTCGGGCAATCGGCGGAATGGATCTTCGAAAAAGACGGTGCTGACCGGTACCTCGAAGATGACGTTGACCATCCCGCGCGACCGGGCCGGTACGTTCGACCCGCAGCTGATCGCCAAATATCAGCGCCGCTTTCCCGATTTCGATGATAAGATCATTTCCATGTACGCGCGCGGCATGACGGTGCGGGAAATCCAGGGCCACCTCGAAGAAATCTACGGTATCGACGTGTCGCCGGACCTGATCTCGGCGGTGACCGACCAGGTTCTGGAGGCCGTTGGCGAGTGGCAAAACCGCCCGCTCGAGCTGTGCTATCCCCTCGTGTTCTTCGATGCCATCCGGGTCAAGATCCGGGACGAAGGCTTCGTTCGCAACAAGGCCGTTTATGTCGCGCTCGCAGTTCTGGCGGACGGCACAAAGGAAATCCTCGGGCTCTGGATCGAGCAGACCGAAGGGGCAAAGTTCTGGTTGCGCGTGATGAATGAGCTGAAAAGCCGTGGCTGCCAGGACATCCTGATCGCCGTGGTCGATGGCCTGAAGGGCTTTCCCGAAGCCATTACGGCCGTCTTCCCTCAGACGATCGTCCAGACCTGCATCGTCCACCTGATCCGGCATTCTCTGGAGTTCGTGTCCTACAAGGATCGCAAACCCGTCGTACCGGCGTTGAGAGCCATCTATCGTGCTCGAGATGCCGAGGCTGGAATGAAGGCGCTGGAGGCTATAGCGCGACATCGCAGATGACATAGCGAGCGACATCGCTGGTGACTGATTCTACGGCCACATTTAGGTAGTGACTGATCCGTTTCTTTTGATCAAGAGCGATGTCGCTGATCGATGTCGTGGAGCGACATCGGTCTGTTGATGCTGTGTTGGCTTTCATTTGTTTGATCGATGTCGCTGGCGCTGGTGGCCACTGTCGCTGAGTGCCGTTGCTCTGTGGCTGTTCGGCGTCGGAAGCTTTCGACATTCATCTCGAAGATGGTTGCATGGTGCACGAGCCTGTCGATGGCGGCGATGGTCATGGCTTTGTCGGGAAAGAGGCTATCCCAGGCTCCAAATGGCCGGTTTGCTGTAATCATGATGGATCGCCGTTCGTACCTGGCGGCAATGAGCTCGAACAGCACACTGGTCTCGGCTTGGTCCTTGTGAACGTAGGACAGGTCATCAAGGATGAGCAGATCGAATTTGTCGAGCTTGTCGATGGCGGCTGTCAATGCGAGTTCCTGCCGGGCCGTCTGGAGTTTTTGAACGAGATCGATGGTTCTCGTGAACAAAACCCGCAAGCCTTTTTCGACGAGAGCAGCACCGAGGGCCGCACTCAAGTGGGTCTTGCCTGATCCTGGCGGTCCAAACATAAGGATCGTGCCGCCTTTGGCGAGCCAGGCATCGCCTGCTGCCAGCGCCATGACATGAGCCTTTGAGATCATGGGAACGGCTGCGAAGTCGAAGCTGTCGAGGGTTTTTCCGGCTGGTAGCCGGGCCTCGGCGAGATGACGCTGGATGCGCCGTTGCACGCGCTCGGCCATCTCCAATTCGCAAAGCGTGGCCAACAGCCGTGCGGCCGGCCAGCCTTCGCGGTCGGCCCGTTGAGTGAGTTCAGACCAGAGGCGTGCGAAGGTGGGAAGCCGCAAGTTCGCCAGCATGAGCGGCAGTTTTGCGACATCGACGGATGAGGTGTTCATTGCATTGCTCCTGCTGTGAGAAGGCGGTCATAGTCGGCTGCTGTGGGCAGCACGACCTCGATGTCGGGGACGCTATTGCCGGCGACATCGAAGCGGGATTGCAAGGCGGCCAGATCGGGCAGCTTCCTTGCGTCGAGGATCATCTCCAATGCCAATGCGAGTTCGGCTTCGCATGCGCAGGAATGGGCAAGCCAGAGAAGGCCGACCATGGTTTTGCAGGCGGTGCGCTGATCGAGCCTCTTGTTCATGGCCTGCCAGGTCCGGGCAAAGGCGGCACGGGGAAACAACTGGTCGCGGTAAACGAGATTGGCCAGCGCTTGCGGCTTACGGCGAAGGCTGTGAATGACATGGCGGTAATCGACGACATGTGCGTGTTGGCCGCTCTTGCCACTGGACGGTGGACGTCCGCGCGGCAGGGTAAAGGCATGGCTGGATGCGAGATAACATTCCAGGCGATCGTCGTAGAGCCGGACCCGCAGGCGGTGGCCGATATAGGTGGAGGGGGCGGTATAGAAGACCCTGCGCAAGGTGAAGCCGCCAGACGACGTCACCACAACGACGGCATCATCGTAATCGGTGGTCTTGCGTTGCGGTAACGCCCTGAGATGATCCATCTCGACGGCCAGTTCCTGTCGGCGCAAGGCATTATGCCTGCTGATCTGCTCGGCGACGAAGCGGCGGTAGTCGTCGAGCGTGGCGAAGTCGGCCGAGCCGCGCAACAGCAACGCTTGTTCGAGCCTGTCCTTCAAATGACCATTGCGGCTTTCAATGCTGCCGTTTTCGTGGGCGACGCCGCGGTTGTTGCGGGTCGGCGTCATCTGGTAATGGGCGCAAAGTGCCTCGTAACGCCGGGTCAGGTCCTCTTGCGTCTCGTCGGCACGGTTGGTGAAAGCCGCCGACAACGAATCGCTGCGGTGCTCAATCGGACAAGCACCCAGGCTCCACAATGCGTTCTGCAGGCCGCTGGCCAGAGCAGTAAAACCTCTCGCCGCCCAGAACGACTTCACCGTGTTCCCAGCCGCTGTAAACCAGAACGAAGTGGTACAGCCGATGGTCAAGTGGCACGCCGGCAATGGTCACGCCCAGCGACCGGCAGTCGGTAAAGTCTGACATGCCCTGGCGACCGGGTGGATGGTTCTGGCGGAAGATCACTTCCTGTTGCGGCCCATGGGCGGCTTTCCATTCCCGCACGCGCCGCTCAAGAGTGCGCCGTGCCGCTGTCAGCTCGCGCTCGGGGTAGCGCAGGCAAAGGTCACGCAGAATGGTCACCGGACGCAAGTTCGGCGCGCGCTCGAGAAGCGGAACCACCTCGCTTTCCCAGAGATCGGTGAAAGGATCGGGCCGTACCGCCGCCGTGGCCGCGTTGCGCCTTTTTCTCGGAGGGAAGGCGCGGGTCTTTGTCGAGCCGAAAGGCGGTGCTGGCGCTAAAGCCAGACATCGCCGCGGCGGTTTCCCGAGGATGTTTTTTGTTCAATCTCATATACAGTCTCGCTTGCTGATCCGTGATCGGTTTGCCTGGCATCCAGGTCCTCTTCCTCGCAGTTGAAGATCCAGGACTTAAGGCAATCGTCGCGGCCGAAGGCGCGGAAAAATCCGCGCCGCGCGGGGCCAACCTACGGACGGGCTACGCCCATCCTCCGGTCGGCCCCGCGCGTCACCAGCGATGTCGCTGAGTAGTCAAGTGCGATGTCGCGCAGCAGGAGGCTTTCGAGGAAGGGTATTGGGGCCAGAAATACCCTGCCATCTCTCAAAGCTGGCGGCGCAATTGGGAACACGTTGTTCCCTTCTTCGCCTTCCCAGAGGGCGTCCGCCGCATCATCTACACGACGAACGCCATCGAGGCGTTGAACTCGAAACTTCGTCGGGCAGTGCGCTCGCGCGGCCATTTCCCGGGTGACGAAGCCGCGATGAAGCTGTTATATCTGGTCCTCAACAATGCGGCCGAGCAGTGGAAGCGCGCGCCGAGGGAGTGGATCGAGGCAAAGACACAGTTCGCCGTCATCTTCGGCGAGCGGTTCTTCAACTGATGAAACCGGCCCACCGCACAGAATTCCTGACACTCCCACCGCGATCACGAACTGTCCATCACCCGCCAGGCCCGAGCTTTGGGGATCAGTCGCAGCATCGTCTACTACATGCCACAACCGGCGTCGCCGGCGGATCTTGCGCTGATGCGTCGGATCGACGAGCAGCATCTGGA
Source organism: Ensifer sp. SL37 (assembly GCF_026672675.1). NCBI lineage: Bacteria > Pseudomonadati > Pseudomonadota > Alphaproteobacteria > Hyphomicrobiales > Rhizobiaceae > Ensifer > Ensifer sp. SL37. The sequence continues at coordinate 426,956 of NZ_JAPPRN010000002.1, forward strand.
CTACCCGTTCGCGGGCAGCCGGATGCTGCAGAAGCTTCTGACGCGCGAAGGCGTTGACGTCGGCCGACTGCATGTGCGGACCCTGATGAAACGCATGGGGATCGCGGCGCTTTACCGCAAGCCGCGCACGTCAGCACCCGGCGATGGGCACAAGATCTATCCCTATTTGCTGCGCGCTCTGAAGGTCGATCGGCCCAACCAGGTCTGGGCAACGGATCTGACCTACATCCCGATGGCGCGCGGGTTCTGCTATTTGATCGCCATCATCGATTGGTTCACGCGCAAGGTTCTGTCGTGGCGGTTGTCGATCACCATGGACGCTGCGCCATGCGTCGAGGCTCTCGAGGAAGCGCTGGCCTGCTACGGCAAGCCCGAGATCTTCAACTCGGATCAGGGCAGCCAGTTCACCAGCCACGACTTAACCAAGGTGCTGCTCGACCACAAGATCAAGATCAGCATGGACGGCAAGGGTGCCTGGCGGGACAATGTCTTCGTCGAGCGGCTGTGGCGGTCGGTGAAATACGAAGAGGTCTACCTCAAGGCCTACGACAGCGTCCGCCAGGCCCGTGCATCGATCGGAAAGTATCTCGACTTCTACAATCAGAGACGGCCACATTCGAGCCTTGACGGCAAGACTCCGGATGAGGCCTACTTAACCCCGACACCGCTGCCCGAAGCGGCTTAACCACAGGCAGGATTCCACTTAAAAACCGGGAAGACCTGTCCAAACAAACCGAGCCACCTCTCTCGCCTAAGACACGTCCTTAACGACGTCGTTAGGGACGTGTCTTAGGCCATCACGACGATAGCCGGCAGGCGGTGACAATCGGGCGGTTACCATCGAACTGTCCGGCGAGAGCTTGCGAAAACAGCGCCAGGCACCATCCGCCGCTTGACCGCGCGACAATCACGCGCCATGCAAAACAACGACCCAGGGGAGCATCAACTGGCCGGCTTCAGAGCGGAATGGTGGCCGGAATGAATTCGGAATAGGTGGCCGGCTTCGTTTCGGAATCAGCGGCCGACTTCACCGGAATACGCATTCTGAACCGTGTTGATGACTTCGGCTCTCGCTTTTGGTCAGTGTATCGGTGAGTTCCAGCATCTGCAGCGCACCGTAGTTGTTTCGAATCTCACGGTAGCCATTGCGCTCCACAACGTCTGTGTCGAGCACGTGAGTATTGCCTTCCCGTGGATGCTGTGCGGACGGTGTGACCAGTCGGTAGGCGTCAAGCACCTTAACAGGAAATGTTATCCTGGTGATGAAATTGGTGTTCGAGATCAGGCGCTGCTCCTCTTCAGTGGTCTCGGCGGCAGCTGCAACCTGGCCTGCCGATTCGGCTTCCTCATCGCTTGACGGAATGGGTGTTAGGACAATGTGCGATCCAGCTATTATCGCGTCTCTTTGGACGGTGTCGTGGCCGGGAGTGTCAATAACGACGAAATCGAACCTGTTCGCGTCGTTTTCCAAAAGCTGTTCGATGTCGGTCTGGCGCGCTGCGATGACCAGCTCAATGTTTTCGGCGAGATTGTCGTTCGCCTCGCTGCGCTTCCACCATTCGAGCAGGTTCTGGCGACCGTCTGCATCGGTGAGAAGGACGCGTTTCTCCTGAAGCGAAAATTCTCCTGCAATTAGAATTGCAGTGCTCGTTTCTCCAGTTTCACCTTTGTCGCGCGCGGTCGAAATGCATAGGGACATATGTGACATCTCCTTTCGCCAGCCGAAACATCGTTCGCCGGCCAGTCGGGTATTTGCCCGGTTGTTACAGGAACCTACACCCGATGTCGGCAATTGCTCGAACCATATCGCAACCTGCCACCACCATTTGGTGTAGACGAACTCTGCTACTAGATTAATTCACACGACATGTGAATGTTTTTCGTACGACGTGGTATTTTCATGTGATCCCATCGTGCCAACCGTCTCGGCACGTCGACCGGGCGACAATCTTATCCGAGGATCACAGGGGTATGTCGATGATCAGATTGAGGAAGACAATCATGGTCGTTGATTTGCATAGGCAAGGTTCGTTCATCTGCCGATCGCCAGATAGACCGGCATCGGACGATGCGCAAAATGTCGCAAGCGCAGTCCGGAGCTGCGGCTGCCATCCGCCACTGCTCTTTGTGATGGGGTAAAGACGCGTCCCAATCTTAAGCGGTATATCAGCGGCAAGACAGAGGTGGCTCGGTTTGTGAGCTATGGCGGGAAATGGGTGACGAGGCCGATCAGGCGGCGCGATGGTCAGGGGTCGTCGTTTCGGCGACACCGTCGGTGAATTTGACGCCGGCGATGACCTTTGGCAACTGATTTTCGCCCTTCAGCCGGCGCCAGGTTTTGGCGGCGCTCATGACGAGCTTGAAGACCATGAGCCGTGCTGTGTTGTGGGACAGGCCTCCCTTGGTTCGCACCGTGCGGTGCCTGACGGTGGCGAAGACGCTTTCGATCGGGTTCGAGGTGCGCAGATGGTCCCAGTGTTCGGCCGGGAAGTCGAAGAAGGTCAGCAATGCCTCGTGGTCCTTCGTCAGGCAGTTGACGGCCTTGGGATATTTGGCCTTGTATTTGTCGACGAAGACGGCGATCGCGACCTCGGCGGTTGCCCGATCCGGGGCATCGCGGACCTCCCTGAGATCGGCCTTCATGTTCGGCTGCACCGACTTCGGCACCTTGTTGAGGATGTTGAGGAGCTTGTGTTGGCAGCACCGTTGATGGCGGGTCGAAGGGAATATCTCCTCCAGCGCCTTCCAGAAGCCGAGCGCGCCGTCGCCCACGGCAATTTCTGGCGCAATCGAAAGCCCGCGGGCCTTCAGCCCGACGAGCAGCTCGCGCCAGCTCTGGGTGCTTTCGCGCACGCCGACTTGAAAGCCGACAAGTTCCTTCTTGCCTTCCGGCGTCGCGCCGATGACGACCAGCATGCAAGCGGCATCGTCCTCCATGCGTGCCTGAAGATAGACCCCGTCGGCCCAGATGTAGACGTAGCGGCGGGCTGACAGGTCGCGGCGTTGCCAGCGATCATAGTCGGCCTGCCACTCCTCCTTCAGCCGGCCAATCACCGAGGGGGACAGGTTCGGTGCGTCCTTGCCGAGTAAGGCGGCAAGCGCCTCCTGGAAATCGCCGGTCGAGATGCCGCGCAGGTAAAGGACCGGCAGCAGAGCGTCGAGGCTCTTCGTGCGTCGTGCCCACTTCGGCAGGATCGCCGACGTGAAGGTGATGCGATCCTCGCCGCAAGTCTCCAAAGCCCGGTCGCGCAGCTTGACGCGGCGCACCGCAACCGGACCGATCCCCGTCTGGATCGTTCTTTCAGGCCCATGGCCGTGCCGCACCACCCGGTCCCGCCCATCGCTCAGGCGTTCGCTGGCCATGGCCGCAAGAAACGCCTCGGCTTCCGCCTCCACGGCCTGTGCCAGAAGCCGGCGCGCGCCTTCGCGTAGAACCGATGTCAGGGGATCATCGAGCGTCTCGGGATGCGGAAAGGAAACAACAGTGCTATCTGTCTTCATGGCGTATCGCTCTTTCATGAGGTTCTGGCAGGCTTGTCACCCGCCTCGATACGCCGCCCTCATCAAACCGTCATCACCCAGTTTCCGTCATAGCTCTTCAAGCGCCTGGCGATTGCCGATGCCGCTTCATTCGTTCCCTCTCAATTTGGGAGTAGATGCGCCTTTGAGCGCCTTCGAGGGGTGTGGTATCGACGTTTCCCGCAAAACGCATCGTTGGGACAACGTGACCATCTTGCCTCGCCTTCGCGTTCTGATCAAAGACCGATCGGCTTCCGGCTCGCAAGAGGCCCCCGAGCCTGCGAGACTTCGGCATCAAAGCCCCAAAATGAAGAGGCTTTGAGCCCAGCGAAAGGAAGCGCGACCTGATTATTGGTCAAGAGTTCCGGCTTGCAGGACGCGACAAAAGCAGGAGGGCGCGCCCATTTTCACTTGCCGCGTCAATCGGGCCCGGTCAAGCAATCTAATCGGCGTCTGACCTCAAGGCCCGCGGTAATCCGCCGCTGTCGATTGCTTGTTGAATGCGCTGAGCCAATAGGTGAGGGCGGACTGGCACGGATTGCGCTGCCTCACTCGCATCGCTGGTAGGTGTTCCAAGTATATTGGCTGTCGAACTTTGCGGCATGTATTCATTCTCCAGGCGCTGGAACAAACTCTCCGCGCTGGGATTAGATATATATCCCCCCTGTGGCTCCCTCAAATATTCGCCGGTAATCGTTGAATAGTTGAGATTGACACGCTGCAATCTGGTTGTGCTGTTCAAAGGCGGAGGCGAGCCGCTCGGAGCTCCTTCGCCGTTACCGGTCACCCGGAGGGTAAACGTTAGCGGTTCCGAACCATCCTCTCCAGTCACAGTCGTGGCTTCGTTCGATGCGGTGGCAAGATCCTCGCCGACTTCGAGCTCGGCTGCAGCCTCTGGCGCAACGTCTTGAACCGCTGCTTCGGCCACCGCCGCGGTCTCGGCGGCAATCTCGACCTCCTCGAGGGGGGGGGGGGTGACCGCCTGAAGCGGGCCTGTGAAGGCAGCCGCGACGTTGACTTGCTTTAAGAGGTCGCCGAACGTTTCGAGACCAAGGTCGGTCGTGCTCGCCAACAGCGCCTTGCCATCTTCTTTGGCAATGAGGAGATTGTAGTCGGCAAGGGCATCTCCCAGGGCCCCGGGTCCATAGGAGGCGCCAAACCCCGTCAGGTAGCTGCCCGCATCGCTGGCCTGTTTCGGCGTCTCGATACCGAACGCAAAACTGTCAAGTTCGCCCTTGCGCCCTTGTTCAAACGCTTCGAACACATCCGGAACGCCGCGGGACTGGTTGCTTGAGGTGCGCGCAGACTGTGCCGTTTGGCTGAAGTGCGGCAGCAACTGCCTTGCGGCCTGCGGATCTGACAGGAGGTTGAACGCGTCTTCCGGATTGTTGAGTTCATGGTAGGCAACGTTGCCTTTCGCATCAAAGAGCGCCAGGACGCCTGGCCTTTGTCCAAGCGGCTGACCGCCAGCATCGACGCTATCGCTGCCATGCTTGGATGGCGCCTTCGCTGTGAAATTGCTGCGTTCAGAGATAAACAGGGCGTTCTTTGCCGGGTATCCGTTGATCGCCGGGATGACGGCGACGAAGCTCTTGTCGTTTGACGCGAGCCCCAAGACAGCGTCGCGCCCTGCCTTGCTGAGAGCGGGATCCTGTCGCGCGGTCTCGGCAAGACGCTTTGGAACAGCCTTGTTCAGCTCGGACCGGCGCTGTGTATTGCCATAAAAACCGTCTACATGGTCACGAAACGCGCCCTCGAGCGGCGCCAGCCCGCCAAGCTTGCCTGCCATCGCCGCCTGGAGGTTTGACACCTGCGCATGCTGGTCTTGCCAACGGGGTGCCTGATAGCCGTGGCTCTTAAGGTCCGTGCCCGTCTTGATCGACGCTTTGCCCGCAGGATCAATCTTTGCTTCGTTGAGCTTGGCAATCGCAAACAGGACCGGCGAGGATGCACTGACCGCGCGACCAACCGTCGACGCGCTCTCTGAAGCGGACTGCGAAGGAGCGGTTGGCTTTGCGGCCTGATTTCTTACAGGCTGAAGCTGTTGCGTCGTCCCTGCAGTGATATTCGACAGCGCCTCTTGAAAAACCTGTGGCTGCACGAGCGCATTTTGCTTGGCCGCGATAGGGGGCAAGCGCTTGCCCGTTGGACCATCCCCTCCTGCATCAGTCGGCATTTCCAGCTGTGTTGTGCCTGAAAACGAGTTAATGCCCGGATTGGGAGAAATGATTGTCATGGGGAATCCTTGACCAAGAGCTGCCTTGGCAGGCAGCAGCGTTGCGTTTGAGAGCATTCACGAATGCAACGAATTTGAATAATAACGTAATATGAAAATCCGAATTTGCCCGATAGTCGTCCATGTACCGGAGTGGGTGGGACTGAGCTTTCAGCAAGTGGCGCATTTGCCGTTCAACTCTCGGACTGGAACGACAAGGTGGATCTGTTCCCCGGACATCCACCATCGCTCTGGTGTGCTGTATTTAGCTCGGATGGACGCCATCAGCCATCGAGACCAGCCACAACCCTTTTTTACACCGCCTCACAACCATCAGAAGGTCGCTTTCAAACCGGCAAAGGCCGTAATGCCCAGCGTGTTGAAGCCGTAGGGTCAGGACCTATTAATTTCGTTTGAGATGTGATTCAGAGTCTCCGTTGAAGGAGGTTCTGATGGGTGATTTGTTTCTGCTAAGCGAGCGCCAAATGGCTCGCATCTCTCCACATTTTCCTCTTTCACACGGGGTTGCGCGTGTCGATGACCAGCGCGTTGTCAGTGGTATCGTCTATGTGATCCGCAATGGTCTGCAGTGGAAGGATGCACCTTCGCAGTACGGGCCACATAAGACGCTCTACAACCGCTTCATTCGCTGGAGCCGGCTCGGCGTGTTCGACAGGATTTTCGCCGCTTTGGCCGGCGAAGGTCCTCAGCCTGAGCGCATCATGATCGACGCGACACATCTGAAGGCCCACCGCACCGCGGCAAGCCTTCTAAAAAAGGGGATGTTCCCCGCCGTATCGGGCGAACCAAGGGCGGACTGAACTCGAAGCTCCATGCCGTTTGCGATGATGACGGCCGACCGATCATCATGCTGCTCTCCGAGGGTCAGATGAGCGACCACAGGGGCGCCCGGATGGTGCTCGACGCGTTACCCAAGGCCGATTGCCTCATCGCCGATAAGGGCTACGACAGCACCTGGTTCCGCGAAGAGCTCCTCGCCAGGGGCATCGAGCCCTGCATTCCGTCCTCTAAAAGCCGGACGAAACCGTACGCCTACGACAAAGCTCTCTATCGCCGCAGACACAAGGTCGAGAACCTATTCGCCAAACTCAAGGATTGGAGACGCATCGCAACTCGCTACGACCGATGCGCCCACACCTTCTTTTCAGCAATCTGCATCGCAGCTTCCGTCATCTTCTGGCTGTAATTAACGAGTCCTGACCCTAGACTTCCTGATAGTCGCGGTCGAACAGGTTGTCGATCCGGCCGAAGACCTCCACGGTGTCATTGACCTTGAAGCTGCCACCGACATTGACCAGCGTGTAGCCGGCAAGGGTGACGCGCGGCGGTAAGAAGGTGGCGAAAACAACGTCCTGCATCTTGCCGTTGAAGACCGCTTCGGCGAACACCCGCGCGCGTTCGTCGTAAAAACATAGGCCGCGTCGATCGATCCGCTGTGGTGGGGGCGGCGCACTTCCTGCAGCCGTTGCCCGCCAGCATTTTCCTGCTCTGTCGCATCGACATAGGTGTAGGAAGCGGTCGAGGTGAGGCCGTTGAAGACGTCGACGGTCGCCGACACCTCCACACCCTGCCGCTTGCTCTCGCCGTTCCGGTTGACCGGAGTTGCAAGGAAGCTTGAATTGTGGACGGTGGCGATTTCGTTCTTAAGGTTCTGGTTAAAGTAGGTGACGTCGACCAAGAGACCACCGTCGAAGATGCTCTTTTCGACGCCGATGTCCCAGCCAAGGCTCTCTTCCGGCTTCAGGTTTGGATTGCCGATGAAGCGACCCGGAAAATAGCCGAACTGCTCGTAGAAGGTCGGGTTGGTTACCGCGGTCCCGATCGATGCGTGCAGCCGGGTGTCCATATCCGGGATCTGCCAGGCGCCGCTGATGGTCCAGGTGACCGCATCGTCAAAGGCGTCGTTCCAGTCCTGCCGAAGCCCGCCGTTCAGATAGAACTGCTCGAGGAACTCACCGCGATACTCGCCTATCAACGAGTGGGAATTGCGCGAGAATGTCTCTGTCAGGTGGGAGGGCGAAAAAATCTCACGCTGCCATTCATAGCCGCCGGTAAACTGATGCACCTGGCCTTCCAGATCCTCGAAACGGTAGGAGGCCTGGTAGGTGGCGTTGTAGCGGTTACCGTCGTTCCAACTATCGCCCGAGGCTTCGGTGCGGTCGAACCGGTAGATGTCGTTGCCGGAAAACCGCGCCTTCTGCGTCAGGGCGCCGTCAAGCGCCTCGTTGGTGATGCCGATCGAGCCATAAAATTCGCGGCTCTTGCTGTAGTCGTCGGCGTCGTAGGTCTGAGCCGTATCATAGTCTTGCGGATCGGTGTCGGTGCGGCGGTTGACGTGACGCAGCGTTCCGTCGATCGACGTCTCGGGTGAGAGGTCGACATTGAACTTGCCATTGAGCGTGCCGTTGCGGTCGCCGTCATCCTCGTTGCCGAGGTCCGAAATGTTGAAGCCGCCCGACCGTCGAAGCGCGCCCGACAACGAATAGTCGTAGTTCTCGGCGCCGCCTCGCGTTGAGAGCGCCCCCATCCAGGTGCCGTCGGTTCCCACTTCGGTGCGGGCCGTCGATACAGGCGCCCCGCGCTCGCCGCGCTTGGTGATGATGTTGATCACACCGGCCATCGCGTTCGCGCCCCAGAAGGTGCTTTGCGGGCCGCGCAGGACCTCTATGCGCTCGATGTCGTCGGCAATCAGGCTGCCGAAATCGAACTCGCCCTGCCCGTCGTCATTGGCCTCGACGCCGCCAATCATGACGAGCACGTGGTTGCCTTCGGCGCCGCGCATACGGACCTGCGTCAGGCCGCCATTGGTGCCGGTCCGCGACACGGAGACCCCGGGGACAAGCCGGAGCGCATCCGAGACAAACCGGATCTGGTTCTGTTCGATCTGTTCGCCGGATATGACCGTGATGGCACGGCCGGATTTCTTGAGTTCGACGTCGGTCAGGCCATCCCCGACGACGATGGCATCTAGTTTCGTCGGCTTTTCGTCTTCAGCAAGCGCCTGCTGCACCAAGGCAAGCACAAGCAGGGAGGTCCCCGCCAGTCGGACATTCATCTCTTCCCCCACGGCAGGATGACCTCCACGGTACCGCACCGCGGGCACTTCAAGCGCCACGGCGACATCGTTTTGACAATGTCACCGCTACGGACGGCCGCGCCTTGGACAAACCCCGTATCCAGGCATGGGTGACCGGTAACAGGCAGGTCTCCTGACTTCCGCGTTATCGCTTGGCCTCGCCTTCCCGCGCTGGAAAGCACAGTGGCTCGTTGAGGCAAGCTCGGCGGTTACAGTTGCGGGGGGCAGTCACGGGTTCGGCCCCTGATGGGTAGTCCTCACCGTGTTCCCTTTTCATCCGTCGATCCGACGGAACCTGTTCCGTGCCACGTCTTTAGCGCTGTGAGGAAGTTGGGGTCAATAGCCGCTAGACTCCGCCCACGGCAACTTTGGGCGGCGCCGCGGTAGGCAAGCGGTTCTTGGCTAAGCATTCGAACGCCGAAGTGCTTCACCCCGTGCGTGGTGTAAAGCCAGAGGAATTCTTGTTGAACCAGATGGCGCATTCCCCGCCGGTCACGGGTGCTTATTGCATTATTAGTTCAAAACAATGCTAGCAAGGCGTCAGGTGCTCCACTGTCCTTCGTTCATCGGGATGTTGCTCGATGTCGTGGCAATAGATGGATGTAACGCATCGCATGCATGGCGCGATTCAAGTCCTGTGTTCTTGCCGGTTCTTGATCTTTACGTGCTTCTGGTGCCAGGGCGCGACGATGACAGCAGTGACATCGGACAAGGTTCAGCCATGTATCGAGCGCCGATAGCAGCTTTTGAACGGGGATTACGGAGAGACGCATGCTGAATGATTTCAAGGAGTTTATTGCCCGCGGCAACGTGATAGATCTTGCGGTCGGTGTCATCATTGGCGCCGCCTTCAACAAGATCGTCACGTCGATCGTCGAAGACTTGGTGATGCCGATCGTCGGAGCGCTGACCGGCGGAGGTTTCGATTTCTCCAACTATTTCCTGCCGCTCTCTTCGAATGTAACGGCGACATCTCTCGCCGCTGCCCGTCAGCAAGGTGCCGTCTTTGCCTATGGCAATTTCATCACCGTGCTCATCAACTTCCTGATCCTTGCCTGGATTATCTTCGTGATGGTGAAGGCGGTGAACCGCATGCGCGCGTCGATCGAGAAGAAGAAGGAAGACGAGGCGCCGGCCGCCGCGCCACCGCAGGACATCCTGCTCCTTGGTGAAATCCGCGATCTGTTGAGGCAGCGCGCGTAGCCTTTGGACGCGGCCCAGATCAGTCAGGGCCGCGAAACCTCCAGAAACCAATACCTGATCAGATAACGTTGGGTGATCATCGCCGGGGCGAATGAAGAGATGCTCCTCCGGGAGCGCCAATTGACGTGTTGATCGTTGGGTTTCGTTGGTGGTCGACCGCGTGTCCAAGTCCGTCGGACGCACTGCCGTCGCTCTTAAGAAGTGAGAATTGTAAGCAATACAGTTTGAAATGCGCGCGCGACCAACGCTTCATCCGCGGAGGGGCGGGGTGACGGCGGCCTATTCGTTCGTGATGACAGGCCAAAGAGGCTCGGAAGAGTAGAGGCCGCAATGTCCGTCTGGCGTTTTGCTTCAAGGTGGGCGCGCGCCCCACGATCTTACAACCCCCTTGCAGAGTTCACCACTTTTTGCGTTGTCGAAAGTATCGTTGCCCTTCGACAGCGAGGCTGTTGTTAATCGATAAGCCTCATTGACTCTGATCTTTGCGCGTTGGAAACAAGACCGATAGTTGAAAAGGGAACAGCTGATGACTGACGAGAACAAGATCGAGATTGAGGCCGAAATTGCGTCGCCGAAAAAGCGCCGAGCCCCTAGGTCGAAGAAAGTTGGATCGGACGTAACGACCGATGCTCCCAAAACGGGTCCTGCAAGGGCGCCAAGAGGTAGCCGCAAAAGTGCCACGATGCCAGCTGATGGCGTAGCCCCGGTCAAGACAGTTGGCAAGCCAACGCCAAAGAACGCGACCAAGGTCGCCGGAAGAGTGCGGGCGACGAAGGAAGCCGCCGAAGTCGCAGCCGCATTCTCCGACGAAATTTCTGACTTGCTTGAACTCGAAGAAGAGAATGCGCGCCTTCGCAAGACGCTGGCGGAGAAACTGCGGGCCGAGAACGCCGACCTGCGCAAGCGACTTGGCCTTGCTTGATCCCTAGTGCTGGCCGATTGGAATAGGCGATCGGCCTCCTTCCCCTATTTTGGTAGCCGATTGGCCTCCCGATGGAGGCCAATGCGACCGTTACTGAGGGCGCTCGATGAAGTCACCCTGGAAATATCTGGCAGACCTGGTCTCCCCTAGACAAGCCGGCAAGGAGCCCGAGAGCCTGTCAGAAACCAAGGTGTCGAACCCAACGGAATTGCTGGTGTCGAGAAAGGGCCTGGAGAAGCCCGAAGATCCGATTGAGGCCAAGACCGCGACTGGCGATACCTCGCACGAACCGGTGTCGACAGAGAGCACATTTGTCGCGATTGAGATCGTCGACGAAATGGGCAAAAATTCGCGTCCCAATCAGGATCGCGTCGCGACACCCGCGGAGCGTTCACCAGGCGCAAGAAGCCGGCAGCGGCGTGCGAGGAAAAAAGCCGCAGAGCCCGTTGGTATGGCCGATCCGGTGGGCGCCCCAAAGACATCTGCTGTGCCTCGGGTACCGACGTTGTCTGACGCCGTTGCCGCTCTCGATGAGGAGGTTCGGCAGCTGAGACGCCAACTCACCGAAAAGCTGCGCTTGCAAAACAGCCTACTTGACAGATTGCTGAAGCGGTTTGACCCATCGTGATGTCCGCGGGGGTTCTGGTCCGCTTCTCCCTTGATGAACCTGCCCCTCCATTCCCGGCTTTGATTTCGGTAGTCTCAAAACTGATCTTCGGCATGGTAAATGCAGAGCCCACGTTGAGGCTTAGATCTTTCAACGAAGAAGGCGATCGGCGCCTGAATTGCGACCGGCGTGGCCACAGTCGTTCCACAGCGTTCCTCAAGTCGGGTTGCACCTCTCGAACAGTTGAGCCGTTTAGTGGTCAGTGTTGCGGGTTCGTGGACGGCTCTATACTACTGGCGACGGCCTGCGCTGATACATTGCTCGGTTTCTTGCCCAACAGCGAGCGAGCACATCGTTCTATGGGCCGAATGCTGGATCGCTTTTGGGCCGCAAAAACTGCGACCGAACGGTGACAGAGTGGGGAGTTGAGGCGTCCCAGGTGTCTGAACCGACGCTTGCTTTTCAAGGAAAGCGACGGAACTTGGCCATGTCTGTGGACGGGTCGGCGGGCCCGGACGCAATGGGAGGACATTTTAGTCATTGGTCTTTTCGCCGTGAACCGTGACCCTCACATTCCGTGAACTGGATGTAAGTTAAATTACACCTCCTCCTTCGGCGTGTTCGCGAAGAGATGCTTCGCTCGTCCCAGTTCTTGGGTTGTTAGGTAGACGGCATCAGCCAGCAATGGCGACGACGGTGCTTTTTCATTTGGGTCATCGCTCCCGTAGCGCAGTTTGCTGCCGCCTTGGAAGTGAAGATTGCCAAGGTCGGATATGGCCACCTCAACCCATTGGGCCGGTTTGGTGAAACCAAGCTGATCGTGGGTGGCCGGGTCGTGGGCTTGATCCTGTATCAGCGCATTGGCGGCGATCTCGGCATTGGCGAGCAAGCGATCGCGTAGCAATTCAGCATAAGGCTGACTGAGCATAACAGCCTCCCATTTGCAGGCGGTCGTGCCCTTAAGGTGGCTCGGTTAGCACAAGATCGAAAGATCCGTCAGGAATCTCTTTCATCCGTTCTAAGTATCCGGTTTTCTTGTTACTCCAAATCGTCGTTTGAGGCGCTTTTTGTCACGCGCGAAATAATTGATTTTATGGAGATATGAAAGGAATTGGTGGGCCTGGCAGGACTCGAACCTGCAACCAATCGGTTATGAGCCGACGGCTCTGACCGTTGAGCTACAGGCCGCCAGGAAGGCATCCTATTCAGAGCGCGAATAGGCGTCTGATTGTCTAAAGCGGGGTCATCCAGTCGATCGGTCCCCCGGATGACCCCTGGCCGACCCGGTGCAAGGGGCAGCTGACCGCTCGGTAGCATAACTTCTGCCTTATAATTCAATAAGCATCAGTGCGCATTACGGCGCATCAGTGCGAACCGGACAGCCGGACAGAAGATCTGCCGTGATATTGAAGTCTTCTGAGAGGGGGCCGGATTTCGTAGTGGGCTTTGTCGCAATGCGGCGGCACCACTAGTACCTCTGCACAGAGGATTTGACGAGTTGGTTGGGTTGCAGCGTGGGTAGGCAGTTGTTGCTGACGAGCAGTTCGATGCTGCGGGCGACGCCGGGTTTCCTTCGGATTAATCCGGCCCGCTCGAGGGAGAGCACCATTTGGTGGACGGATGGTGGGGTGACGCCGAAATAGCGTTGCAGGTCACGCTCGGCCGGCGGCCGTTCGTTGATTTGGCTATAGGCCCAGATGAAGGCGAGGTACTGGCCCTGCTTTTCGGTGAAGTGGGGTGGCGCTGCCGGCTGCCCGTCAAGTAATTGATTCATTTTTCGATTCATCCGGAACCTCCGCAATTGAAGGAGGCTTTCCGGATGAATGTACGCCATCGTGTCGACCTCGACCAACCCGAACGCGACGAACTCTTGAGCATGCTGCGCGGCGGCAAGCACCCGGCGCGCAAGCTCAAGCGGGCGCAGATCCTGCTCGCCGCCGAGGCGGGGCTCAGCGACGAGACCATCGCCGCAACGGTGGCGGTCGGCGGTTCCACAGTCTACCGCACCAAGCGTCGCTTCGTGGAGATGGGCCTGGAGGCGGCGCTTGGCGAGGAGCCGCGCCCGGGCGCGCAACGCAAGCTGACCGGCAAGGAGGAAGCCCTGCTGGTGGCCACCGCCTGCTCCAGCCCGCCGCCGGGCTGCGCCCGCTGGACGCTGGAGCTGCTGGCCGACGCGTTCGTCAAGCTGACCGAGCACGAACAGCTGTCGCGCGAGACGGTGCGCCGGCGCCTGGCCGAGAATGATGTCAAGCCATGGCGCAAGGACATGTGGTGCATTCCCAAGATCGATGCCGAGTATGTCGCGCGCATGGAGGATGTGCTCGACCTCTATGCCGAAGCGTCCGACCCGCAGCGGCGGGTGGTGTGCTTCGACGAAAGCCCGACCCAGCTCATCGGCGAGGTGCGCCAGCCGATCCCGGACGAACCCGGAAGGCCGCAACGCTACGACTGCGAGTACAAACGCAATGGCACTGCCAACCTGTTCGTCTTCCTCGACGCGCACCGATCCTGGCGCAAGGTGAAAGTCACCGAACGGCGTACGGCCGAGGACTTCGCCCACTGCATGCGCGATCTCGTCGATGTCCATTATCCCGAGGCCGCCTGCATCCGCGTGGTGCTCGACAATCTGTCGACCCACACACCCGCTGCGCTCTACCAGGCCCTGCCGGCCGACGAGGCGCGCCGAAGCCTCAGAAGGCTGGAATTCCACTACACGCCCAAGCACGCCAGCTGGCTTAACATGGTCGAGATCGAAATCGGCGTCCTGCGCGGCCAATGCCTCAACCGCCGCATCGAAAGCCGCGACCGCCTCGTCGACGAGGTTGCAGCCTGGGAACGCCGACGCAACGCCAGTGGTGCCCGCATCAAATGGATGTTCTCTACCGAGAAGGCCCGCGTCAAGCTGGCCAAAGCCTACCCAAAACCAACGGCCAAAGAATCATAACCTCTGTGCAGAGCTACTAGAGGGCGGTGCGTTCGAGCTCCCTCGCCGGTGCGTCCCGGCCATTGAGCGATAGCCACTCTGAAACATCGAACCGGTCGAGCCAAGTCTCCAAAGCGAAAAGTGGAGTTTGCAAAGCCATACAAACCACCGCCTGGCTCCCTATCGGTCTTAGGCTGCAATCGGCGCCAAGACTTCGACGCGGTTTTTGAGGAGCACTCGTATGCGGGCGGGGATCGGTCCTCACGAGACGTTGGCCGACCTGTTCTTTTCATCGAGACACGCCTTGAGACTTATACGCCCAATCCTGCATTTCGCAGCCGGCAGATCGTGTCTTGGCGCTCGCGGCGTGAAGCGCCCACCTTCTGGTGCATCTGCGCGCTGCGGTTCGAGCCGAGAATATGAGCCAGTCCTTCTTCACTCCGCGCATCAGGTCTCGGCCCCTGCGGCGGTGTTATTTGTTCATAAGCAATAGCTTCACTAGCTGTCCTGCAAAAATCACAGTCGAGCGGAGTGGCAACTGATGTCCGATCCCATGTATTCGGAAACTCGCGGCAGGAAAAAAAGGCGGATCCGCTCAAGCAAGACCGCTGTGACATTCCTGGCCTGTCAGTCGCTAGCACTTTTTCCATCTCCATTTACAAAAGACGGGGTTGCGCAGAGCGTTGTCGTTGATGGGGGGGGCGCTTCTTCCGCCAAGGTCCTTTCCGCGCCAAACGGCGTTCCGATCGTCAATATCGCGCGGCCTCACGAAGACGGTCTCTCGCACAATCGCTTCTCCAAATTCGACATCGGCTCTGAAGGGTTGATACTCAACAACTCGAGGGATTTGTCGACCTCGACACACCTCGGTGGACAAATCCTCGGCAACACCAATCTGGTCGGCAGATCTGCGAAGGTCATCCTCAACGAAGTGACCGGGACCAGCCGTTCGGCCCTTCGCGGGTTCGCAGAGGTGGCAGGCCCGTCGGCAGATGTCATCGTGGCCAATCCCAACGGCGTAACATGCTCAGGGTGCGGCTTCCACAACACGCCGCACGCGACGATTACAGCCGGTACGCCGATCATTTCCGGTGGAAAGCTGTCGGGCTTCCGGGTGGATGCTGGAGACGTCGACATTGGTCGTGCCGGTGCGAATGCGAGCCAGGTGGATGTCTTCGACATCATATCGCGGCGAATTTCGCTTGATGGGCCAGTTGTGGGCAAGACCGTTCGCATGCTCGCCGGACCGAATGAAACGACCTATTCGGCCTCTGGCGATGCAATCGAGCACCGCTTGATCTCCGAGGAAGAGGACAAGTCCGAGGTCGCGATCTCGTCAACCGCATTTGGGGGCATCTACGGAGATCGTGTCTCGGTGGTTGCCAACAAGAAAGGTGCGGGCGTAACCATGCTTGGGGACATGGCGAGTTCGACCGGCAGTCTCACCTTGACTGCCGACGGGCGGCTGGTTGCCCGAAACGTTGCCTCTGCAGGCAAAGTAGAGTTGCGCAGTGCCCGATCAAGCGTTTCGGCGGGGCGCGTTGCGGCCCGTGGACCGGCTCGCGTCGCCGCCGCCAAGACGATCGAAGCCGAGGCTGTTAGCGCCGCTGATGAGGTGATCCTTTCAGCGGGCGACGATGTGATGCTCGGCGAAGCGCTTGCTGGAGGTCGTCTCGAAGTCACGGCTGGCGGCAAGATCGGAAAGGTCTCCACTTCCTACGGGATTGCTGACGAACTGATCGAAAGCGGCTCCGGAAAGACCGTAATCGGCGCCGATGGTACCGTCAGCCTGCATGCGTCCTCACTTTCCGTCGACACGGTTTTGAGCGCAT
Organism: Ensifer sp. SL37; assembly: GCF_026672675.1. Lineage (NCBI taxonomy): Bacteria > Pseudomonadati > Pseudomonadota > Alphaproteobacteria > Hyphomicrobiales > Rhizobiaceae > Ensifer > Ensifer sp. SL37. Next base: position 443,274 of record NZ_JAPPRN010000002.1, read on the forward strand.
CCGGCGTTGAGATTGACGTTGTGCGCGACATTGAGCTTGGTCTCGTCAGCGCCGGAAACAATGTCAACATTTCTTCTCACGCCGGTGATTTGCGTGCGAGCGAAGTTCTGTCCGGGGGCGCACTCGTCCTTACCGCCGAGAGCGGCGCTATTGTCGGCCAGACAAAAGGGACCGACATTGCTGCAGTCGGGTCTGCGACAATTGCCGCCAAGTCTTCTGTCAGCCTTGGACAAGTGGTCGTTGACGGATCGCTCTCGGCAACGAGCGGCAGCGCGCTCACGATCGACAAGGCTCAAGCCAAAGCGATTGTCCTGGACGCCCAGACCCTTGATGCGGGCAACATGTCGGCAGACGTCAATGTCGCTGCCCGCACACAGGGGAACTTAACCATCGCGAACCTCTGGGCCGGAGACGGGGTTGAGTTGGCATCAGCCGCGAATATCTCGGCAGATAATGTCGTCACCAAGGGCGACGTCGCCATAAAGGCGACAAAAGCACTCTCTTCGCGAGGTAACATCGTTGGCGCTGGCGTCTCGTTGGAGGCCGGCGCAGATCTGACGACAGAGCTCGTTGCAGGCGGGCGTGAAATTGAAATTGCTGCGGCTGTGGTGAAAGCGGGATCGCTCTATTCGGGCGTGGATCTCGACGGATTGCTGGCAAGCGGTGGGATAAAGTTTAGCACAACAGCGCCCGATGGCGGCATATCCGTAGCGGCAAGGGAAGGTTCGCTCGAGCTTGGCGAGGTGATCGGCTCTGCAGATGCCCATTTTCTGGCGCACGGTGACGTGTCCTACCGGCAGGCGACCGTTAGTGGCGGGATCTCCATAACGACGGATGGCGGTGCGATCGCATTGACCTCCACGGTTGTCGGCGGAAATCTGGATATTAAGTCCAGCGGTGACGTCAATCTTGGCGATGGCCGCCTTGCGGATCGGGCAGACGCAAGCAATAGCATTGGCGGCTATCTTGTCGTTGAAGCACAGACACTCCGCCTGGATAATTCGCAATATGCGTTTGGCGGTTACGATATATCGCTCTCTGGCGATTTCACGCTGAACAACGCGTCCATCCGTGCGAATGGAAACGCTCAATCGGGCGCTCCTGGCGATTTCGTTATCAACGCGGGAGACATCGTTCTTGGAAAAGACAGTTCGATCGCCGCAGATCGATATGCGCTCCTGACTGCGCGCGGCATGCTTGTCAACCAGGGACAGCTCAGCGCTGGGGAAAATGTTGAGATACTGGCCGCGGGCGCTATCGAAAACCGGGGGGCCGTTCGAAGCGGTGGCAGCATTGTCCTGGCTGACGCAGATGCCGAGGGTGTGCTCAGGCGGACAAAGTCCGTTGTTCTGGCCGACACGAGCGTCATTGCGTCGGAAGCCGGGGACGTGGCCATTTTGAGCGCTCGGCTCGACAGCGCCGGTGCGCTGTCAAGCCGGCTAGGTGAACTCACAATCGAAGCCGCTGACATCGCCGAAACCGGTTCTATCAGCGCTCGGGCGGTCGCCCTTCGTGCCGATGATAAGCTTTCACTCGGCGGAGACCTTTCATCCGATGGGACGCTTTCTGTACTGGCGGACGAAATCGAGAATCGCGGTCGCATCTCTGCCGCCGGATCCATCTTCCTCGGGAACGTTTCAGAAAAAGACGGTAGCATCGTGCGAGCAGCGCGGATCGTCAACGAGGGCGATATTGCCTCCAACGAGACGCTTGCAGCGCGCGGCGACGAATTCTTAAACGATGGCCTGCTGTCAGCCGAAGAGGGGCTGATCGTGGATGCTCGTTCGGTCGGCCGATCGGGCGATCTGAATGCCGGCAAGGGCACGCTGCAACTCCTGTCCGACGACAACGTCGTCGTCTCCGGCCTTCTTCATGGAGCAAGCGGTGTCGAGCTCTTTGCCGCCAGGGCGACCGTACAATCTGGCGCCGGTTTGCAGAGCGCTGCCGGTGACGTCCTTGTTAAGGCCGGCCGCTTGGACAGCTCGGGCTCTCTATCGGCTGGCGGCAACCTGTTGATTGATGCCGACGCCTTTTCGGCGTCCGGTGCTCTGAGCGGAGGCAACATAGCCCTGAATTCCGGAGCCGGCCTCAATCTTGGTGCTGTCGACTTCCACACCACCGGCCTGCTTCAGGTCACCACAAAGGGCGACATCATCCTTAGTGGCGATGCCGGTGCACCAAAGACGCTGACAGCCGGCGACATTCAGCTTGCCGCAAGTGGCGGAAGCATTCTTTTGACCGGTGCGACACTGGATGCGCGCGGAAACGCGTCGCTCAGCCTTGCAGGAGTTGTGCTCCTGGATGCGGACAATGACATCCGCTTGTCGGCCGCGAGCCGCTCAACCACTCTTGGAGAGGTGATTGAAGCGGCGGGCGGGCCTGCGGTCACGCGCGTCGATGGCGTGAGCTTCCTTGGGTTCATTCCGGTCGGTGACGTCTACAAGTATCATAATTGGGAACGCCGCTGGACGGAGACCGTCCATGTCGTTTCCGCCAGCGAGCTGGTTGCGACAGGCGATGTCGTTCTTTCTGCCGGTGGGGCAATCACTCTGAGCGGGTCCGACATCCGCACGGGCGGCGGGCAGTTGTTGACTTCGAGCACCGTGTCGCTGCAGCCTGTTAAGACAGGCGTTGAAAAGACGGGGTTGCGGCTGACCGACCATGGTGTGATCCAGGAATGCGTCGTCATTCTCGGATGCCGAACCGTTGGCAGTCACGGCATCGATGTTGTTGAAACGTTTGCCGATGAAGTCTCATACAAGGTTTCGACGCTTTCGGGCGGCGTGGCGAGCCTGGCCAATCGAATTGATGTTGTTTCCTTGGCGCAAAATGTTGCTGGCAGCCAAACCCAATTGCAGGGGCCCGAGCTTGGGTCGGCGGTTGGTTCGCACAAGAAGTCCGCAGAAGTCGGCTCCGGCCAGGCATTCGTTTCACTACCGGGCTCAAATCTCGCCCTTAAGCAGGAGCAGTTGGCAAACGAGCGTGTCGATGCGTCGAGCGTCGGCGCCGGTAGTGCAACCATCGACGACCGGGCGCATGGGGTAGCTCTTCCCGAAACCCCCGGCCTTGCAGAGATACCCAAGGAGGGAACCGAGGGACTTGCCACGGTCGATGAGTTACAGCGTGACCGCTACTTCCTTGATCAATCCGGTTATGCGCGCCATGCCGCGACATTGGACGACGCACGCAAGAACGAGCTTCAGCGTCGGCAGCAAGAGCTGTCGCCGTCGGCCGAAACTGACGATGTTGCTGGCGAAGGGAACTCCGATGGCATCGTGCGTACCGTTGCAGAGATGAAAGCAGGCCTGTCGTCGGACATCATCATCAACACGTCCGGTGACATTTATGGACTTGGCGCTCAAATTACGACAGCCGGTCTCGTTTCGATGCGCTCTGTGTCGGGCAATATTCGGTTCGACGGGATCGAGGTAAATTCCTCCAATGTCTCGGGCGGTTCTCAAGCGTCCACCCGTGGCGCGTTCGGGTCAACGGAAGGTCAACAGTCGATCACGAAGCTGAAAAGCTTTGATTACGCACAGGTTACAGGTGGCCGGGGCGTTTCGCTGGCGGCGGACGCCGGCAGGATCGATCTGTCGGGTACCGATGTCGTGTCGCAGTCCGGCTCGATCAATCTGGCGGCAAAGCAAATTCAGATCACTTCGCTTACATCGGTGATGGAGGTGACGGAGGCTTCGCAGCACGCCGGCTTCCTTTATACGGCAGACCACTACAAGCATACAGCAGCAGAGATGACGCAGGCGGCCGCCCTCAAGGCGGGCGGTGATATTGTCGTGCGTGCAGACGATGGCATATCTATTCATGCGGCAGCGCTTAAGGCCGAAGGCAACATCGCTCTGGTCGCCGGTTATGCAGCGGATGGTACCTTGGTCAACAGCAGCGCCGGCATCTCGATGACTGCGGCTCGAGACCGAATTGAAACAGACATCCACGAATCCGAACACGGTCTCTTCGTCGGTAGCAAGCTTGGCGGTGAGACGAAGTTCGCCGATCAATGGCTGTCGCTTTATGGCGGCAGCTCGAGCGCGACGAAGGCAGTAAACGTCTTGCCTTCGGTCGTTGCGGCAACCTCTGGCAAGAATACGACCCTTGTCGCGTCCGGTGACATAAAGGGTGAGGCTCCCACAATAAGCGCCGGCGGCTCGATTGGCTTTGAAGGCAAGACCATTTCGCTAAGTGCCGTCGCGGCTGAAAGCTTCAGCAGGACAGAAGCGTCCTCTTCGACGTTGGGTATTGGCAAGCCGTCCGTTTCTTCGACTTTGACCGCCCTTGCCGGAGTGGCTTCAGAAAACAGCAGTGTAAAGATCGAAAGCGTGACCCATCAGGGCGCGGCCGTTACCGCAGACGGGGACGTTACGTTCAAAGCTGCAGACAGTATCCGGCTGGAAAACGTCGACGTGGCTGCCGGCAGGGATATCGGACTAGAGGCCGGCGGCAATATTGACATAGTCGAAGCCGTGAATTCCTCCAGGGTCGAGATGTCGAGCAACACGGCGTTCGCTGGCCTGGAATTCCGGTTGACCTCGCCATTGTTGAGCGGCACCGACAGCGCACGATCAGCGACTGAAGGTCTCGTGAAGGCGACCGGCGCAGCGGCGGATGCGTTGCAGGAAGTTACCGATCCGTTCGCCAAGATACGCCTTGCTTCCGCCTCTGCAGAGGCAGGCAAGAAAATGTTCGACCTCGCAGAGGCGGCGAAGAGCCTTCATGGCTATGTCGAAGGCGCCTCCAAGGTTCTTTCGGGCGAGAGCAAGCCCAAGGACTTTACGCTTTTCACGATCGGCGCAGGCGCCAATGTTCGCCTTGATCACGCGGGTTCTGAAAAAACGGAAACATCGGTTGACGGTAGCACCCTCATTGCCGACCGCGATCTTGCCATCAAGTCCGGTGCAGACGTTTTGATCAGAGCAGGCGCGTTGACCGCCAAGTCTTCGCTGGTCATCGATGCAGCCGGCAATATCGTGCTTGACGCGGCCTATGACACAACTGAGGAATCGTCAAACAAGTCTAGCCTTTATGCCTATCTCGGCCTGGAAGCGGGCGTCAACGCAGGGCTCGACGCGAGCTTGACGGGCGCTCGGTTCGAGATCAAGGGGTCGAAGGATAATGCCAGCAGTCTCGCCTCGCAGGCTGCAGTCTCCAGGCTTCTGGGGAGCAACGTGGAGCTACGCGCGGGCAAGGATATCAGAGGTATCGGGAGCCTGATCGAGGGATTGGACGTCTCGCTGGTCGCCGGCGATAACATTTCGCTGAGCTCCGCCATCAGCACCAAGACTTCAGAAAAGGACCATGTCGATGGCGGCTTTTCACTGGCCGCCAAGCTTGGGCCGGAATTCGTGCCGACTTCACTCAGCATATCCGCCTCAGGGAAGGTCTCCGCCGAAAACGCCTATTCGCGCCAACATATTCTTGCAGTCGTGAAGGGCACGCGATCCGTCACGATCAAGAGTGGCGGCGATGTCGCACTTGATGGTTCGCGGATCGAAGGCGCCAAGGTGGCCGCTGAGATTGGTGGTGACCTGTTCGTCCGAAGCGTGCAGGATGTCACGAAATTGGAAAGCAACTCGGTTGGCGGCAACGTTTCGCTCGGGTTGAAGACCTCCGGTCCTCCCAGTTTCGGTTTCGGTTTCAGCATCGCGCATAGCGAAATTGACAAGGCTTGGGTAAACAGGATGTCGGGTATCGTCGGCACAGATACGGTCGATGTTTCGGTCGGCGGAACCACCAATCTGGTCGGCGGCGTCATCGCCTCTGAGACCGGAAAGTTGAACCTCGATACCGGTAGCATCGTCTACTCAAACGTCGCTGATCACGACCGGATGTTTGTGGGCCAGTTTGGTTTGGGCTTGTCGTTTAAAAGTCTCGATCCAGGCAATGGTTTTGCGAACTTCGCGCTCGACAACATAAGCCCTCCAAGCCTGAATTTCGGGTTCGATGCCAAGGACAAAGAACGCTCGACGAGCGCAACTGTCGGCGCGGGCGTGATCCGCGTTGGTGGAAACGAAGTTTCTCCGCCAGGCCTCAATCGCGGGCTCCTCGATGCTCAGCCAAGTCTGCGCGACGTCGATATCGACGCACTCGCAAACTAGGCTTTATCGCCCTTGCTGGCTCACTGTCCGGCTGCGTCACAGCAGCCGGCCGCATCAAACATGTCCGTGAAGGAAGGATCCACAAAGTGTTTAATCCCAAACGACGCTTGCCAGCGCTGGCGCTGGCGCTCTTGACGATGCCCGCCACTTCCCTTGCTCTTGCCGAAAGCAAGAAGAATGTCGCGGAAGCTGCGCCTGCTTTAACCTACACGTCCGCTTCGGCCAAAGGCGTCTCCTTGGCGAAAGGTCTCGTCGAAAAGGGGCAGATTGCAGAGGCCGTCAAAGAATTCCAGAAGGCGTACGATGCGGGCGAGTATGACGCCGGCTTCTATATCGCCCGTCTGCTTGAGCTCGGGCTCGGCGGTAGTTCTGATCCGGTGGCGGCGCTGCGCACGTACCAGGCGGCGGCCGAGAAGGGCTCACCGATGGCACTGAACCGACTTGGCGTGATGCAGTATCGCGGCGAAGTCGGGCAGTTACAGGACTTCAAGGCGGCGCGTGCGAGCTTCTGCCGGGCGGCGGAAGCACAATACCCCGAAGCGCTCTACAACTGCGGTGATCTGACCGAAAAGGGGCTTGGTGGCGAGCCAGATATCGAGGCCGCAGCCGGGCTCTATCAAAGAGCTGCTGAACTCGGCAATGTCGACGCCATGAACCGGCTGGGCGAGCTCCTCGGGAGGGACGACTACCCTTCAAAGGACGTGGCGCGCGCATTCAGTTATTACAAGCAATCCGCTGAGCGGGGCAACGCACAAGGCCTGTTCCAGCTTGCCCTGGCCCTCCAAAGCGGAAAAGGGGGAGAGACGGCTGATCCCGTCATGGCTCATGTCTATTTCAATCTTGCGTCTATGGCAGGCTATCCCGGCGCCGCGTCGCAAATGGCAAGCGCGGCAAAGACACTGTCGGCTTCAGAAGTCGAAAAGGCGCAAGGGCTTGCCCGCGAGAAGCTTAAAGCCATTCAAGCGCAAGGGACGCAGGGCACGCAGTAATGAACAGGCGTTTCGTTGGGATCGTCTATGCGCTGGCATGGAGCGGCTGTGCTATCGTCTCACCAACCAAAGCGCACGCGAAGCCGTCTGAACGTGAGGGCGCAGCCGGTTGCGTCGTCGTGAAACGCATTGTTCTTGATGGACTTTCCCTGCTGGACAAGACGGGAGAAAGAGAAGTTACGGCTCCCTTTGTTGGGCGTTGCCTTGCAATTCAGGATATTGAGCATGTCATCCGCAAGGTGACACAAGCCTATATCGAGATGGGTTACGTCGCCGCACGTGTTTATGTCCCAGAGCAGGATCTGGGATCAGGTACACTACGATTTGTTGTGCTGGAGGGAGCTGTGGAGGAAATCCAGTGGAATGGCAGCCACAAAACTGGGCGTGGCTTCGTTGCTGCAGCCTTTCCGGGCATCAAGGGAAAGCCTCTGCAGCTTCGTGACCTTGAAAGGGGGATAAGGCAGCTTTCCAGAATGAAAAGCTTTAGCGTCAAGAGCGAGCTTCTCCCCGGCAAGAAGCCGGGTGGAACAATTATCGACGTCAAGGCGCAAAGGACGGCTCCAGTGACCGGCTCGGTGTTTCGAGACAATTTTGGTTCGGAAGGAACCGGCGACGTCAGAACAGGACTAAGCCTGGCTTTTGACGGCTATCTTGGCATTGGAGAAGTCGTAGACCTCAGCTACGTGCGTAGTGGCTCGGGTTGGCTCGGCTTTTCGGATCGGCCGTCCGACGACACCTTCAGGCTTGCGCTTACAGCGCCCTTGGGGAGAGCTACGATCAGCCTTTCCAACGAGTACGGACGCTATAGAAGCGGCTTCGAAACGCCGCTTGGGACCCCGGTGAATACAAGGGGAGCCGACATGACCAGCAATTTTTCGACCATATGGACGCTCGACGAGCGGTTGGGTTCGGAAACACGCCTGTCGTTCGGTCTGGAGCGTTATCAAACCTGGAACTACCTGCATGTGTCGGGTTTTGCGGAGGTGGCGCTGGCCACCCAGTCGCATGTCTTTGCGTCAGCGACACTGGGAATTAGTCACGATTGGTCAAGTTCAGGATACCAGATGCATGCCGGCGCCAGTCTGGTGCAAGGAATAGGCGCGTTCGGTGCAACAGGTAAAAGTGATCCGGACCTGGGGCTTGTCGAAGGCGATGCTTTCAGCGTTGAGCTGGACGCATCGCTGTACAAGACGTTTGAGGTTCAACAACAGGAACTTCGGTATGATGTAATGTTCACAGGCAAGTTGAGTGCTGATGAGCTGCCGGACTATCGAAGACTATCTCTCGGTGGCATCGGCTCGGTCAGAGGGATCCAGACGTCTTTGGTTGACGCCAATCGAGGTGCTGTCATTCGCAACGAGCTGTCGAAACCTCTCGATTGGTCGCTGGGGTCGCAATGGGGCACCCTTGAAGCATATACGGCATTCGACGCGGGAACGGCCGAAGCCGAAGGCGAGTTGGTGTCAATGGCCGGCGTCACCGTCGGTGCGCGCACGCGTGGTGGGCGGGTGGCGTTCGGGATTGCCTACTCTGACATCGTTTTTCATTCCGGGCGCGCTTGGCAGGCGAAGCCGAAGACCGGTGTCGTGCAAGCCGAGCTAACGTTTAGGTTTTAGATGCGCACGTTTGATCTTAGGGGTTTGGTTGCACGGGTTCTCGTAGCCTTGTTTCTTGCGCCGCAGACATATGCGCAGGAAAGCGGGAAAATAGAACAGAAGGGCGCATGGATTGTTCGCTGTATCGATAAGGGGGCAGGGGGAAAGTCCGGATCCTGCGAGGCGATTGTGGCTGCCGACATCATTCTTCAGGAAAAGCGGCACCGCGCTTTCGTCTTAACGATAACCAAGCGCGACGCCAAACAGAAATTGTTCAATCTTTTTATCCCGCATGAGCATTCGATCTATCTTCCAAATGGCATCGACCTGCTTGTGGACGGCCAACTGTCTACAAACTATTCGGTGACGCGGTGCGATAGGTCGGGTTGCTTTCTGACAACGACGATGAAAGCCGAGCTTGAACAAAAACTCAAAAAGGGTGCTCGTGGCACAGTGCGTTTCACGCGCACTGATGGCGTACGCCTGGACGTTCACTATTCGCTCTCTGGTGCAAGCGCTGCGCTCGATTCAGTGCGCTAAGGGCCACGCCTGGAGGTTTGATAGTGAAGTCCGACGCCGAAGACGACGATCATCCACTTCGGTCGCGTTCTCGATCCTTAGGTGTCCGGTGGGGAGTGTCAGGAATTCTGTGCGGTGGGCCGGTTTCATCAGTTGAAGAACCGCTCGCCGAAGATGACGGCGAACTGTGTCTTTGCCTTGATCCACTCCCTCGGCGCGCGCTTCCACTGCTCGGCCGCATTGTTGAGGACCAGATATAACAGCTTCATCGCGGCTTCGTCACCCGGGAAATGGCCGCGCGAGCGCACTGCCCGACGAAGTTTCGAGTTCAACGCCTCGATGGCGTTCGTCGTGTAGATGATGCGGCGGACGCCCTCTGGGAAGGCGAAGAAGGGAACAACGTGTTCCCAATTGCGCCGCCAGCTTTGAGAGATGGCAGGGTATTTCTGGCCCCAATACCCTTCCTCGAAAGCCTCCAGCGCCTTCATTCCAGCCTCGGCATCTCGAGCACGATAGATGGCTCTCAACGCCGGTACGACGGGTTTGCGATCCTTGTAGGACACGAACTCCAGAGAATGCCGGATCAGGTGGACGATGCAGGTCTGGACGATCGTCTGAGGGAAGACGGCCGTAATGGCTTCGGGAAAGCCCTTCAGGCCGTCGACCACGGCGATCAGGATGTCCTGGCAGCCACGGCTTTTCAGCTCATTCATCACGCGCAACCAGAACTTTGCCCCTTCGGTCTGCTCGATCCAGAGCCCGAGGATTTCCTTTGTGCCGTCCGCCAGAACTGCGAGCGCGACATAAACGGCCTTGTTGCGAACGAAGCCTTCGTCCCGGATCTTGACCCGGATGGCATCGAAGAACACGAGGGGATAGCACAGCTCGAGCGGGCGGTTTTGCCACTCGCCAACGGCCTCCAGAACCTGGTCGGTCACCGCCGAGATCAGGTCCGGCGACACGTCGATACCGTAGATTTCTTCGAGGTGGCCCTGGATTTCCCGCACCGTCATGCCGCGCGCGTACATGGAAATGATCTTATCATCGAAATCGGGAAAGCGGCGCTGATATTTGGCGATCAGCTGCGGGTCGAACGTACCGGCCCGGTCGCGCGGGATGGTCAACGTCATCTTCGAGGTACCGGTCAGCACCGTCTTTTTCGAAGATCCATTCCGCCGATTGCCCGACGGTCCTTCGCTGCGATCGACGGCGAGATGTTCATCAAGCTCGGCGTTGAGAATACGCTCCGACAGTGCCTTCTTCAGGTCATCCAGCAAGCCGTCCTTGCCGAAAACATCGGATGGATCACGACCAGCAAGAAGTTGGTCCAGAAGTTCTTTTTCGATAGCCATGTGATGATTCGCTCCTTTTCATCATCATGGCCCACCGCACAGAATTCCTGACACTCCCGCCCCGGCGGCTGTTCTGGTAGCGCCGCCCCGCCGCACGCAGACTGTCACGGCGGGCTTCATGGGCGCATTCAGAACCGCAGAAGCGCTGACCCCGATCGCAATGCCGGCAAAGCAAGACCTGTGAGCGGCAACGTGCGCAGAGAAAGAAACGACCGGTTTGCATTGCGACGGCGAACCTCTCGGAACGCCGTCGGGATTGCGGGGAAAAGCTCGACGGAATGCGCCAATGCCATTATGCTGGCGCACACCGTGAACCAGTCGGCAGTCGTGCCCGGGGACCTGCAAGTCCCCGCACACGGGCCGTTGGGATAGGACATCGAGTTACGTGGTAGTGGGTCGATGTCTGTTTGCGGCGCTCCGCACATGTAGCATGCGCGGACGCAGCGCGGGATGCGCCTCAGTCGCCCTGCGGGCTCCTGTCGACGCATCCCGCGCTCTCATCCCCAACCAAATCAGATCATCAGCGTCATTCAGCACCACGCCGAGCCGAATTCCGCATCAATTCCCTCTCGGCGCCATCTATCCGCGCGTCTTAACCGCCATCGACACACCATGGCAGGTCAGGGAACTGTCTGCCCATCCACACGTCGAATGCATAATGCAGGAACAGGTTGGCAAGTATCGGGCTAACGACACCGCCTTGTGGCGTGCCGCAGTTTCGCTCGACGTTTGTCCCATCCTCTTTCCGCATCGGTGCTGTCAGCCATCTTTCGATGTAGAGCAGCGCCCAGGCACATGTTATGTGTTTGCGAACAGCCCGTAGCAGAAGGTCATGGTCAATATTGTCAAACAGCCCTTTGATATCGAATTCCAGAACCCAATCATATTTCCAGCACCGCTTGCGCGTAACGCCGATGGCATCCAGCGCCGACTTGTCGGGCCGATAGCCATAAGAATCTGCCAGAAAGACTGCGTCCAGATCCGGCTCAATCATCTGCTTGACCACACTTTGGGCCACGCGATCTGCCACCGTTGGTACCCCGAGGATCCGCTCGCCTCCACTCTTCTTAGGAATGGAAACGGCGCGAACTGGCGGAGGGAAGTACGTGCCTGAGCTCATCCTGTTCCAGATCTTATACGGGTAGATTGAAAGTACGTGTAAAAAGTTCACAAGGGCAGGTCGAACGGCAAGGGCTTCGGGATGAGCGGGGCTGGCCGCTCGTCCATGTCGAGCTCGTATTTGCCGAACCGGCGGATATGCTTGCGGGCGTAAGGGCTGAGGGCTGCGGCGAACTCCGGCGTGACACGATGCCCGTCTGCGGTCATTGACGAGAGTACGTCCGTCAAATCGGAGACATTGGAGAGCATGATCGCGTTGGCGACCAGGCTGGCATATTTGAGCTGCTTTTCCTGTTCGACCGGATCGCCGCTCTTGATGATTGGACCGCCGAAGGTAATCCAGTCGAGGAAATCGTTGAAGGATTCGATTTTCGTGGTCTCGGCGCGGATTGTGCGCCGAATCTCGGGATTGGCGATGTAGCGCAGCAGGAACAGCGTGCGCTCGACCCGACCGAGTTCGCGGAATGCTTGGTACAGTCGGCTTTTGCGGTTGTGCGAGCCGAGTTTGCGCAGCAACATGGAGGGCAGGACCAAACCGGCCTGGATGGAGAGGATCACCTGCATCATGTCCTGCCAATGGGTTGCGATCAGGCGCCAATCAATTTCGCGGGTGAAGAGCCTGTCGATATGCTGGTAGCGCACCGATTGGTCGGGACGGTAAAAGGCGACGTCGCCCCAGTTGCGCATGCGCGGCATCAGCATGATGCCGAGAAGGCGCGAAAGACCAAAGACAGGCTCGCTCTGGCCTTGGGTGTCGGCATGGAGGGTATCCGGTTGGACCGTGGATCGGTTCTTCATAAGCCCATCCAGGATATGGACGGCCTCCCAGACGCCGCAGGGGATGAAGGTCGTGAACAGCGCGATATAGTTGTCGGCGATATGATGGTAGGCGATGCCGCCATAGGCGCCGTAACGGATGTGTTGGGCGCCCAGCAGGTTGTTTTCGCGAAGCGGGACGTGGGTGCCATCGGCGATCGCGGCGCGTCCCGCGCCCCAGAGTTTTGGCAAGGCAAAGCGATTGTAGGCGTTGATCAGATCGGTCATCGCGGCTTCGAGCTTGGGCGTATCGATATGCTGGGCATTGAGCCGGCGCAACGTATTGGCGCTGGCGATGCCGGGTGCGTGCCGAGCGGCTTGGACCGGGCCAAGATTGCAGCCGTAGCCGAAAGTGGTGAAGACATAGCGCTGCTCCGCTCTGCCGAGCTTCGGGTCAGCCCGAGCTATGGTCGGAAATGGGTGACGAGGCCGATCAGGCGGCGCGATGGTCAGGGGTCGTCGTTTCGGCGACACCGTCGGTGAATTTGACGCCGGCGATGACCTTTGGCAACTGATTTTCGCCCTTCAGCCGGCGCCAGGTTTTGGCGGCGCTCATGACGAGCTTGAAGACCATGAGCCGTGCTGTGTTGTGGGACAGGCCTCCCTTGGTTCGCACCGTGCGGTGCCTGACGGTGGCGAAGACGCTTTCGATCGGGTTCGAGGTGCGCAGATGGTCCCAGTGTTCGGCCGGGAAGTCGAAGACGGTCAGCAATGCCTCGTGGTCCTTCGTCAGGCAGTTGACGGCCTTGGGATATTTGGCCTTGTATTTGTCGACGAAGACGGCGATCGCCGCCTCGGCGGTTGCCCGATCCGGGGCATCGCGGACCTCCCTGAGATCGGCCTTCATGTTCGGCTGCACCGACTTCGGCACCTTGTTGAGGATGTTGAGGAGCTTGTGTTGCCAGCACCGTTGATGGCGGGTCGAAGGGAATATCTCCTCCAGCGCCTTCCAGAAGCCGAGCGCGCCGTCGCCCACGGCAATTTCTGGCGCAATCGAAAGCCCGCGGGCCTTCAGCCCGACGAGCAGCTCGCGCCAGCTCTGGGTGCTTTCGCGCACGCCGACTTGAAAGCCGACAAGTTCCTTCTTGCCTTCCGGCGTCGCGCCGATGACGACCAGCATGCAAGCGGCATCGTCCTCCATGCGTGCCTGAAGATAGACCCCGTCGGCCCAGATGTAGACGTAGCGGCGGGCTGACAGGTCGCGGCGTTGCCAGCGATCATAGTCGGCCTGCCACTCCTCCTTCAGCCGGCCAATCACCGAGGGGGACAGGTTCGGTGCGTCCTTGCCGAGTAAGGCGGCAAGCGCCTCCTGGAAATCGCCGGTCGAGATGCCGCGCAGGTAAAGGACCGGCAGCAGAGCGTCGAGGCTCTTCGTGCGTCGTGCCCACTTCGGCAGGATCGCCGACGTGAAGGTGATGCGATCCTCGCCGCAAGTCTCCAAAGCCCGGTCGCGCAGCTTGACGCGGCGCACCGCAACCGGACCGATCCCCGTCTGGATCGTTCTTTCAGGCCCATGGCCGTGCCGCACCACCCGGTCCCGCCCATCGCTCAGGCGTTCGCTGGCCATGGCCGCAAGAAACGCCTCGGCTTCCGCCTCCACGGCCTGTGCCAGAAGCCGGCGCGCGCCTTCGCGTAGAACCGATGTCAGGGGATCATCGAGCGTCTCGGGATGCGGAAAGGAAACAACAGTGCTATCTGTCTTCATGGCGTATCGCTCTTTCATGAGGTTCTGGCAGGCTTGTCACCCGCCTCGATACGCCGCCCTCATCAAACCGTCATCACCCAGTTTCCGTCATAGCTCGGTCAGCCCCCGACGGCGGGCCGAAGTGGCGCGTGAAGTTGGTCCAGAAGGTGCCGTCCCTGAGAATGTCGAGCAGGTGACGCTCGCGCATGCGGGCATGGATTTCCGTTTCGAAGGCCAACAATCCCTCGGGCTGGCATTTGGCCTTGAGCTGCTTCAGGTGGGGTACGCCGTCTGCGTCAATCGTCAATTCGACGTTGGAGGGGAAGCCCGCATCGACCGCCCCCGCCGTAGCCGTCAGTTCCTGCCGCAACTGGCCGACAAGCTGTTCGCCGCTACCGGGAAGGCCGAGGGCACCGCAATAATTCGCCAGCCGCGCCTCGCAGTCCGACCAAGGCAGGAGTTGGGTCCTGTAGTCATCGAAGGTTTCGGCGCCGACGACGAAGAGGTCGCCGGCCTGCAGCGCGTCCGCCAGATGAACGAAGACGCAGACTTCGAGCGCCCGCCGGTCCAGCACGACACGGCCCTTGCGGCGCTTCATCACGAAGCTTTGCCATCGCTGCGAGGCGAATCTCAGGTCAAGCTGCCCGGCCAGTTCGTCACGGCGCGCGGTACGGTGCTCGATGACGACCGTCAGCGCATCGAGCAGGCTGCGGTCCTGTGTCGCCGGGCGAATCTCCATCAGTTCCAGCAGCCGGAACAAAAGGCTGCGGGTTTTGGCGTGGATTGGCCACAGCAGCGGCAGATCGTTGTTACGATGCCAGGCGCTGACCGTTTCGCATTGTTCCGAGAGCGCCTCGACGCCGCCCTGCTCGGCCAGGAGGGCGCGGATGCGGTGTCCCGTGTCAGTGTCGCTCTCGCCGTCCTTTGCGGTTTCCAGCACCTGTCCCAGGACCCCGATCAGTTTCTCCTCCATCTCCCGGTGCTGCTCCTGAAGCGTCTTAAGCGCTTCCTTGGCGGCCGCCTGGGTCTTTCGAATGCGGCGCAACAACATTTCGATCAGCTCGTCACGACATTGTGCTCGGACCTGTCGAAGCAAGCTCAGTATCAGGATGTGGCGCCGTCCTGGCCGGGCAATGGCGAGAACCTCGCTCACCTCCAAAGCCCGGGCTTCGGCGGCGAATTGGCGGAGCTTGGTATGGGTAATGCCGTCCAGGAGCGGATCGGGATCGATCAATCGGGTCAGCCAGTCGAGGCGCTCTGTCCACAGTTTGATCGTCTCGGGGCGCGCCGGTCCCGGCGTCTGCTTGAGGCGGTTGAAGGCCGTTGTCGCGGCATCCGGCGGAACCGTCAGCAGCCCATCCAGGCCCGCGGTAACATCCGGCGTCAGCCGCCCCGCGACCTGGTCATACATGCGTGTGTGGACCTGGGCCCGCAGATGGTTGACCAGCCGATCCAGTGTGCTGAAGGCCGGCAAATCGATCGAGGCCTTACCCAGGACTTCAATGGCTCGATTGATCAGGTCCGCCGGATCGCTCATCATTTCGTACCGCCGCAAGCACGGCGTACCGAAACCAGCTGCTCTACCGCTTCAGAATAAGGCGACACGCCGAGATGAATGCGTACCGCCGTCCGATAACGGTGGAGCATCGTCTTTTGACGGGTCTCGTCGAGCAGCGGAGATGCGGCGGCCAGGTCCAGTTGCGCCCCCAGATGGGCCACCGTATCGATGTGAACGTCGGACGGCGCTGGAAAGTAGCCAAGGTCCTGCCGGCCCTTCAGCAGTGTCGCCAGTGTCAGGCGGCCGATATCGCCGGGCGCCTTGTCACGAATAAAGAAAAGGTCGGCTTCATTCAGGTGGTAGCGGGCGTCCAATTCCTCAGCCGTCAGAGGGTCGCCTGGACGCGGGTAAGCGGTGCGGTCAATCGCGGTCATGAGGTGTCCGGAAAAGGGTCCGCCGGAGGCGTGGCGAAACATGCGTGAATTGAAGGCGTTAGGACATAGCGATTCCTTGTCCGAAAAGGAAGACATTCTAGGACGGAACCGCCATCACATCCGGCCAAAAAACCGCACGGCGCTCTATCTGCGCGTCTCCACGCCGGACCAGAAGCCGGATCTCCAATATGACGGCCTGCACGGCTACGCCGCGCGCGCCGGGCTGGAGATCGTCGGAGACTACTGTGACGTCGCGGTGTCAGGCCGCCGCGAGGGACGCCCCCGGCTCAACGCCTTGATGGCGAGTGTTCGCAACCGTGAGGTTGACTGCGTCCTGGTCTGGAAATTCGACCGTTTCGCCCGTTCCACCCGCCACCTTTTGACCGCACTCGAGGAATTCGACCACCTCGGCGTGCGCTTCATCAGCGTCCAGGATCAGATCGACACCGCAAGTCCTATGGGGCGCGCCATGTTCACAATCATTGGAGCCATGGCTGAGCTGGAATCCTCTTTGTGCTGCGCGACATCGCACTTGACTACTCAGCGACATCGCTGGTGACGCGCGGGGCCGACCGGAGGATGGGCGTAGCCCGTCCGTAGGTTGGCCCCGCGCGGCGCGGATTTTTCCGCGCCTTCGGCCGCGACGATTGCCTTAAGTCCTGGATCTTCAACTGCGAGGAAGAGGACCTGGATGCCAGGCAAACCGATCACGGATCAGCAAGCGAGACTGTATATGAGATTGAACAAAAAACATCCTCGGGAAACCGCCGCGGCGATGTCTGGCTTTAGCGCCAGCACCGCCTTTCGGCTCGACAAAGACCCGCGCCTTCCCTCCGAGAAAAAGGCGCAACGCGGCCACGGCGGCGGTCGGCCCGATCCTTTCACCGATCTCTGGGAAAGCGAGGTGGTTCCGCTTCTCGAGCGCGCGCCGAACTTGCGTCCGGTGACCATTCTGCGTGACCTTTGCCTGCGCTACCCCGAGCGCGAGCTGACAGCGGCACGGCGCACTCTTGAGCGGCGCGTGCGGGAATGGAAAGCCGCCCATGGGCCGCAACAGGAAGTGATCTTCCGCCAGAACCATCCACCCGGTCGCCAGGGCATGTCAGACTTTACCGACTGCCGGTCGCTGGGCGTGACCATTGCCGGCGTGCCACTTGACCATCGGCTGTACCACTTCGTTCTGGTTTACAGCGGCTGGGAACACGGTGAAGTCGTTCTGGGCGGCGAGAGTTTTACTGCTCTGGCCAGCGGCCTGCAGAACGCATTGTGGAGCCTGGGTGCTTGTCCGATTGAGCACCGCAGCGATTCGTTGTCGGCGGCTTTCACCAACCGTGCCGACGAGACGCAAGAGGACCTGACCCGGCGTTACGAGGCACTTTGCGCCCATTACCAGATGACGCCGACCCGCAACAACCGCGGCGTCGCCCACGAAAACGGCAGCATTGAAAGCCGCAATGGTCATTTGAAGGACAGGCTCGAACAAGCGTTGCTGTTGCGCGGCTCGGCCGACTTCGCCACGCTCGACGACTACCGCCGCTTCGTCGCCGAGCAGATCAGCAGGCATAATGCCTTGCGCCGACAGGAACTGGCCGTCGAGATGGATCATCTCAGGGCGTTACCGCAACGCAAGACCACCGATTACGATGATGCCGTCGTTGTGGTGACGTCGTCTGGCGGCTTCACCTTGCGCAGGGTCTTCTATACCGCCCCCTCCACCTATATCGGCCACCGCCTGCGGGTCCGGCTCTACGACGATCGCCTGGAATGTTATCTCGCATCCAGCCATGCCTTTACCCTGCCGCGCGGACGTCCACCGTCCAGTGGCAAGAGCGGCCAACACGCACATGTCGTCGATTACCGCCATGTCATTCACAGCCTTCGCCGTAAGCCGCAAGCGCTGGCCAATCTCGTTTACCGCGACCAGTTGTTTCCCCGTGCCGCCTTTGCCCGGACCTGGCAGGCCATGAACAAGAGGCTCGATCAGCGCACCGCCTGCAAAACCATGGTCGGCCTTCTCTGGCTTGCCCATTCCTGCGCATGCGAAGCCGAACTCGCATTGGCATTGGAGATGATCCTCGACGCAAGGAAGCTGCCCGATCTGGCCGCCTTGCAATCCCGCTTCGATGTCGCCGGCAATAGCGTCCCCGACATCGAGGTCGTGCTGCCCACAGCAGCCGACTATGACCGCCTTCTCACAGCAGGAGCAATGCAATGAACACCTCATCCGTCGATGTCGCAAAACTGCCGCTCATGCTGGCGAACTTGCGGCTTCCCACCTTCGCACGCCTCTGGTCTGAACTCACTCAACGGGCCGACCGCGAAGGCTGGCCGGCCGCACGGCTGTTGGCCACGCTTTGCGAATTGGAGATGGCCGAGCGCGTGCAACGGCGCATCCAGCGTCATCTCGCCGAGGCCCGGCTACCAGCCGGAAAAACCCTCGACAGCTTCGACTTCGCAGCCGTTCCCATGATCTCAAAGGCTCATGTCATGGCGCTGGCAGCAGGCGATGCCTGGCTCGCCAAAGGCGGCACGATCCTTATGTTTGGACCGCCAGGATCAGGCAAGACCCACTTGAGTGCGGCCCTCGGTGCTGCTCTCGTCGAAAAAGGCTTGCGGGTTTTGTTCACGAGAACCATCGATCTCGTTCAAAAACTCCAGACGGCCCGGCAGGAACTCGCATTGACAGCCGCCATCGACAAGCTCGACAAATTCGATCTGCTCATCCTTGATGACCTGTCCTACGTTCACAAGGACCAAGCCGAGACCAGTGTGCTGTTCGAGCTCATTGCCGCCAGGTACGAACGGCGATCCATCATGATTACAGCAAACCGGCCATTTGGAGCCTGGGATAGCCTCTTTCCCGACAAAGCCATGACCATCGCCGCCATCGACAGGCTCGTGCACCATGCAACCATCTTCGAGATGAATGTCGAAAGCTTCCGACGCCGAACAGCCACAGAGCAACGGCACTCAGCGACAGTGGCCACCAGCGCCAGCGACATCGATCAAACAAATGAAAGCCAACACAGCATCAACAGACCGATGTCGCTCCACGACATCGATCAGCGACATCGCTCTTGATCAAAAGAAACGGATCAGTCACTACCTAAATGTGGCCGTAGAATCAGTCACCAGCGATGTCGCTCGCTATGTCATCTGCGATGTCGCGCTATATCTTTGATCAGCGAGCGCGTTACCGCCGGCATGAAGGCAGCCGCCGCGCGCGGCAAGCATCTCGGCCGACCACCGCTTGCGCCTCGGCTGATTGTCGAGATCGAAACGCTTGCCGCCTCTACCAGTCTCAGCGTGCGGCAAATTCATAAGAAAATTGGCGAAAAAGCCAGTCGCGGCCGCGTCGGCGAAATCGTCAAACGCATCCGATCACCAGGAGCACCGACCTTGTGAACTTTTTACACGTACTTTCAATCTACCCCTTATAGAGATTCCCCTTCAGATCGGCCTCGAACTGCTCAATCGTTACCCCATCCACACCAGCTGCGCCTCCGTTGGATCGCACCTGCAGATAAGCTTCGTACACCTTCTGCTTACTGATATTGAACGGCTTGCTTTGCGTATCCATCAACGTCCTCCTGTTGCCAGTTGTGTTGATAATATGCCCACCTGATCCGACCTCTTCGCTCCAGCTCCATTACGAGCCTTCATCGCTACTACAAATCGGTCCGTCCCAGTGCTCCGCATCGGTACTCTCGCCTCACGGTTTTCTCCGCTTGTGCTTCTCCCTTTGCATCGGAGCGACTGGTTCCTGCAGTTCCGCGACAATGCCTGCATCCGCTTCACGCCCCCTCAACGCCGGTCGCCGCTTGCCCGGTCACCAGGCATCTGACAAGCTGATCCCAGAGAGACGAGAAATCTCTGGTTTTGACGACAGGTTTCACGTTACGACGCTTCATCGGAAGGTTCATTTTCATTCGTCTCTCGGATGCGTACCGGCCCAGGGTATACCCTGGACTTGGCTCCAACGCTTACGACCACGTCTCTTAAACGCAGCCGCTTGGAGTGGTTTGGACCCAGCTCCTGAAAGCCGAGCCCGAGGGGCCATCCCTCATCATCATCGCAGCTTTACGCACACAGTCTGTCAGGCCATCTAGACCATCCTTTCCGTGTGCTCTGCAGCACACTCTCGTCGCCATGGATGACGGTCTGGGATCGCAACCGCAGCTTCAGTGCGTCATAGACGCGAATGAGGTGTCTCTCGCTCGAACCGATCACCCAATGGCCCAGAGCGCCACGGCTGACAGGAACGCCAGCGCGCTCGAAGGCTTGCGCCAAACGATAGAGCGGCGTGCCGTCGACATATTTATGAACGAGCGCGAACAGGCGTGCTGATCCCGGTGCGGTCGCAGTTACGGCACGCATATTTGGCTCGCGCATTCTGCAGAACCGTGGCCTTCACCTCGATGTGAAGCTGCTCGGTAACCAGCTCGCCCATGCGATGCATCGGGTGGCTGCAGCACGGACAGACCTTCTGGTCGTCGGCAAGGTCATACTCGACGCGCTGGCGCGGCAGGTTCGCCGGCAACGGCCTGCGGCCGGGTTTCTTGCCGTCGGGTTTTTCGATCTCCGGCAATCCCGTGTCCGGTAGAGCGACGGCATCATCGGCGTCTTCGCTGTCCTCGTCCCCCTCAAGGGCAGCCTGCTCGGCTTCGTTGAAGATGCGATCCATGTGCTTTTCGCTGCGCGGCGCAAAACGATGCAACTGCGCCAGCGCCAGTTCTTCCTCAAGCTTGAAGACGCGCTGCGCGAGGATATCCTTCTCGGCCTTCAGCGCGGCGATTTCTGCAGCATTCGCCGCCAAAAGCGCCATCAGTTCCGCAACGGTTGGGATGCCGGTTCCTGTCATAGCAGCTTTGAATCTGAGCCGTTCCCTTACGTCAACGGCAAAGTTCAGCCGACAAATTCATATTGCCGCACCGGATGGCGCACCATCGCGTCAAGATCAATGCCGTCGAGCAACCAGTGCAGTTGTTCGGCGTCAAGCGCCACCACCGCCTCCTGCCGCTTGGGCCAGCGGAACTTGTCTTCCGTCAGCGCCTTCAACACGAGCACAAAACCAGACCGATCGAAGAACAGCAATTTCATCCGGGTTCTGCGACGATTGCAGAAGGCGAACACCGCGCGCTCGAACGGGTTGAGGCCCATTGACTGCTCCACCAGGATC
This sequence comes from Ensifer sp. SL37, assembly GCF_026672675.1. Lineage (NCBI taxonomy): Bacteria > Pseudomonadati > Pseudomonadota > Alphaproteobacteria > Hyphomicrobiales > Rhizobiaceae > Ensifer > Ensifer sp. SL37. The sequence goes on from NZ_JAPPRN010000002.1 coordinate 464,566, forward strand.
GCAAGGCTGTTGATCCCCGCACGAAAGTCGATCGGCTCCCGGTGAAGATAGACGCGCAGATCATCAGCCAGCCGGAACATCGCAACGCCCCAACGCTTCGATCATCGCCGACAGAGCCTCAGCATCCGCATCTTCAAGCTCAAGCCGCACACCGTTCGGTAGCGACGCCCTCAACCGCACCCGTGGCGATGTCGGCCGAGCCGACGGAGCCGGCGGTCGCGCAATCGGCGCGGCCGCAACCACCGGAACGAAGGCCGGCGGCGCGCTGTTCGGCAGAACCGTCAATTCCTTCTCGCTCGCTTGCCGGCGTCGCCGTAGCGCCACCCAGTTGCGCAACTGATTGGCGTTGACCCCGTGCGCCAGCGCAAGCCCTGCAATCGATACTCCCGGCTCAAGGGCCGCATCGACCAAGCGCTCCTTCTCAACCGGATCAAATCGTCGCTTACCGTTGCCAAGAACCCGAACCACTCGAAGCGGCCCTGATCTTCCCGCGCCATCCAATGTCATTGTGTCCACAGTCTCCGTTGTGGACACAGACTCCCTCACTGCCACGTCTATGAACAGGTGCGGGGAATTCCGCGCTTACGGCGAACTTGCGGCTTCCCACCTTCGCACGCCTTTGGTCTGAACTCACTCAACGGGCCGGCCGCACGGCTGTTGGCCACGCTTTGCGAATTGGAGATGGCCGAGCGCGTGCAACGGCGCATCCAGCGTCATCTCGCCGAGGCCCGGCTACCAGCCGGAAAAACCCTCGACAGCTTCGACTTCGAGATCACGCCCGAAAACCGTGCTGCCGTTGAATCAAGCCTGCTGCTAAACTTCGCTTGGCAGAACTGTGAGCGTGGAAAGGGGGCAGGCGACCCGGCGCAAACTGTGGGCGTCAGTGGAAGCCAGCCCGGGACCAGCGGGCCGACAAGGGGGGCCGTTAAAGCAGCAATACGTTTTCCGCCTTCGATTTTCCGGTCTTGCGGTCCTGGCCAAGTTCGAAACTGACCTTGTCGCCCTGACTGAGTGATCCTCCGCGTTGCAGCGCTGTTACGTGAACAAACACGTCGTGTCCACCATTCTCGGGGGCAATGAACCCGAACCCCTTCTCGTCATTGAAAAACTTGATCGTACCCGTCGCCATAAAGGTCCACTCCTTGGTTGGCTTCATAAGTGTTGCGAGAGCAACCTTAACGCGCAAAAACACCCTCATCAAGAGCAGCGCTGCGATCGCAAAAGCTTCGTTTAAGCGCTGCAGCAGCGACCCTTATCTGAGAGTTGAATTAAATTAGGTCGCCTGCGAGCGCGCATTTCGATTGATCGCGCAACAAGACACCGGGCCAATGATGCGGTGTGCGCCAGCGGCCTGTGGAACGAGGCAATCCCGTCGTCAACACATCCTTCTTTGCTGATAAGCTATTGGAACCGTACGTTTCTTTTTGTTCTCTTGGAACTATGTCGGAACTATTGGCCGGCGCATCCTTTTGAGGGCGCCGGTCTTTTTTTGGCGCGGCGATGGTTCGCGGTTTCAGTCGACATCGCCATCTGGACTTTGCGCTGCGAGCGCCTGCCGGCTAAGCAATCCCGCGTCCTCCAACCGCTCGAGGTCGGGCAAGTCGCGCAGTGTCTCCATGCCAAAGGCGGAAAGAAAGTGCTTCGTCGTCACGTAGGTATAGGGCGCCCCAGGCGTAGGGCTGCGCGGTCCGGAGCCGAGGAACCCGGCGTCGCGCAGGCTGGCAATCGTGTCGCGGCTGACTTCCTTACCGAAGACTTTCGACAGCTCGCCGCGCGTCACCGGCTGCAGATAGGCAATGACCATCAGCGCCGCCGCCTCCTGTTCAGACAGGCGAGCTACTCCTGAGCGGGTCGGCGCTTGAGACGCCCGGATCGCCGGTGCGTACGCCGAACGGCTTCGATGTTGCCAGCCGCCGGCAACAGTAACGATGCCATAGGGGGCGTGCGCGCAGTTCCTCACGCAGATCATCGATCAGCAAGTCGATGCCGCAGTCCTTGCCAACCACACGCGCCAAGGTCTCACGGGTGACGGGTTCGACTGAAGCGAAGATCACCGCCTCGACGCGCAGCATCCACTCGCGCCAGCGAAGCTCCGCCGGCAGATCCTCCAATTCCCGGTCAAACAGCTGTTCAGCTGCAGCGTTCACTTTCGCGTTCGAGACCCTCTTTACCGCCGCTGCGCTCATCGTCACAACCCATATATCCGGAAGGACGGCCGCCCCGACAGTTCGCGCACAGCACCTGCCGCTTCCAGCCGTTCAAACAGGCGCTTGCTCCCAGCGCGACAGGTCCGTTCCCGGCGCCGAGATCGGCACGGCATCTTCATCCAGCAGTTTACGGATGACCGGTTGGGCGCCCTTGGTGCGCACCTTCGACGCAGTCGCGACAGCCAAGTCCGCGCGCCGGGCAATCTCGCCGGCTGCGCGCAGCGCAGCGCCAGCGCTTTCAACCAGGGCGATGCACACGGCACGAGGGAAGGCGCTCTCGCCTGGCCGCACCCGCCCCCTGCCTCCAAGCGTACGGAAAGCCGGGCCATAGCGCTCGCCCATCAATAGCGGCGCGGGGACCGGCCAGTTCAGCATGGAGGCGACCAAACTATCGGCAAGCGCCCAGGCGAGCGGTTCGGCATCCGGACGGGCGGCATAGATGGCGCTCACCAGGTCCGCCGCGGCAAAGGGGACGGCGCGGCCGGACTGCGCAGCAGTGTCGGCATGATCGACGGCGGCCGCCAGATGGTCGTCCCAGACAAGCCCCAGCAGGTCAGCCAGTTCGGCGGCATTTTTCGAGGAGAAGCCGGGTTTGCGGCTGACCAGCCTTTTGTAGGCCAGAAACACCTTTCCGGCCGGCCCAGGATCGTGGCCGGGGGCAGTGAGCAAAAGCGCATCACGCAACGCGTGTTCGTCCTCGTTGCGCCCCATCAGCCGCACCGCCACGGCGGCAGATTTCAGCGCCTGGCGCGCCCGCCAACAGCCGGCCCATTGCGGGTCGGTCTTGACGAGATCGTCGAGTGATTTCAGGGCGATGCCAGCTGCAAAGGCGGCGTCTGGCTCGCTCAGTTCACGGCCGCGGGGCCGCGCCCAGCCCGGCAGTTGTAGGGACGGAAGGGACGGTGATGACGACTTGAGCGGGCGCGAATTCATGGTGTTCAGCTTATGCCGCGCGTGCACTTATAGCCATTAAATTCGCCGCAAAGCGCACAGCTTGTCGACTACCTATGATGTCCGTGGAGTTGCCCCCAAAAGACCGGACATGCTCAGGTTTGAGATTGCGAGCTGATGAACTCGCGCGGCGATTGATATCCTAAAGCACTGTGCGGGTGAAGATTGTTGTAGTGCTCGAACCAGAACGGCAGTTGCGCCATGACGGTTTCGGCGTCGGGGGTTGGATTCACCGAGACGTAATCGCGCTTGAAGGTTTTGACGAACGCCTCGGCCATGCCGTTCGACTGTGGGCTTCGCACCGGTGTCGTGCACGGTTCCATGCCGATCTCGCGCAGCAAGGATGCGGTGTCCCTGGCGATGAAGCAAGAGCCGTTGTCGGTGAGCCATTCGATGGGTTCGGACAGCATGTTGATGCGGCCGAAGCGGTTCTCGACAGCGGTGATCACGAGGTCCTGCACGTCTTCGCTCTTGATACCTTCGGTGGTGGCGACATGGGCGATTGCTTCACGGTCGCAGCAGTCGAGGGCGAAGGCGACACGGACCTTCTCCTTGTTGTCGCAGCCGATCTCGAAGCCGTCGGAGCACCATCTGATGTTCGAACGCTCGACGGCGACCCGGCCGTCGTGAAGGCGATCATCGACCGCTCCGGTATGACGCACCAGCAGCAGATTGTGCAGCTTCATCACCCGGTAGACCCGCTTGGCATTGGGCCACGAACGCCCCAGTTTCCGGGCATTCCGACGCAGGATGGCATGGACACGCCGATAGCCGTAGGTGGGCGTATCGGCGATGACGGCCTTGATGTCCTCCACCAGCTCGCGATCAGGTAGAGGCGGGCGTCCTCTGGCTCTGGAAGGGGAACCTGCGGCACGCGCAGCGATATTCGAGCGGGCGACACCTAGAGTTTCGCAGACGGTCTTCATTCCAAAATCCCCCTCGGAAGAGAGAGCGAGCGCAACAGATGTTTTTTTGGGCCACCGGCGATTTCGAGGGCTTCCTTCAGGATTTCGCTCTCCATAGTCTTCTTGCCCAACAGGCGTTGCAACTCCTTCACCTGGGCCTGAAGCGCCCGGTATTCGGAAGCCGGAACGACCTCCTCTTCGGCGCCGTCGCCGTCAGTGCCCCTTGGGACGCCAGCTTGCGCCAGGCGAACAACTGGTTCGGCTGGATGCCGTGCCGACGTGCGACGATGCTCACCGTCGCGTCCGCCTCATAGGTCTCATGGATGATCGCCAGCTTCTCTGCCGTGCTCCAGCGCCGCCGACGCTCCGGCCCGGAGAGAACTTCCATCTTAAAATTGCTGCTAGTCATATTACCAACATTACTCCTACCCACTTAGCTAAGTGGGGGAGCATGTCCGGGCCTTTCGGGGGCTAATTCAGTCCGATAATGTTGCCTTATCGGACATTTTGCGCTTTATGGAAGGAATGGCCCATGTCGGGTTTCCAGGTTCGGTGAATTCTCCGGGAAATCCAGGCTTTATGCCATTTCTGAATCAGGTTCGGTGGATTTCTCTGCCCTGATTGAGTGGACTGCCGTTGGAGCCGTTACGCTCCCCACATCCAGGAGTTTGTCCGCCACCAACACGCCCCTGACGATCAGCCCCCTTCCAAACCAGAACGGTAAAAGCGGCCACGCTCGTTACTCCAGCGTCACGATCCCATTCAACCCGTCAAAACGAAAAGCGGCCTCTAAGGCCGCTTTCCCATTCCCCAATCCTCGGCGCCATTTTTGCGCGCTTTCTCACAGCCGTTAACAACATCCGGGCGACAGCGCGGATGATCGAGGTCTTCCATCGCGGCAAACGTGTTGCGGTCCATCAGCGCCGCTATGGCGGGCCGCGCTATGGAACGGACCCGGCGCACATGCCGAGTTCCCACCGCCGCTATGCCGAGTGGACGCCGGAGCGCTTCCGGCGATGGGGCGCGTCGATCGGTCCGCAGACCGAAGGGCTGATCACCGCCATCCTCGCCAGCCGGCCGCATCCCGAGCAGGGCTTCAGAACATGCCTCGGCATCCTGCGCCTTTATCGCGACATCGGCCGCGAGCGCGCCGAGGCCGTTTCGGCGCGCGCCGTCGAGATCGGCGGCCTGACCTGCAAGACCATTGCCTCGCTCATCGCCGCCCACAAGGCCGCCAGACATTCCACCGAACCCGCCGCCGTCATGGAACACGCAAACCTGCGTGGACCCGGCTACTTCCATTGAGGAGACACCTGATAATGCTGACCAATCCCACCATCGACATGCTGCGCGAACTCGGCCTGACAGGCATGGCCAGTGCCTATCAGGAACTCGAGGCGCAACCGGAAGCCAGACACCTCGAGCATGGCGAATGGCTTGCACTGCTGCTCGAACGCGAGGCGACCACGCGCCGTCAGAAGCGCTTCGAGGCAAGGGCGCGCGCCGCGAGGCTCCGCCACGATGCCCAGATCGAGAACATCGACTTCCGCGCCGCCCGCGGCCTCGATCGCAATCTCTTCCTGAAGCTCGCCAACTGCGACTGGATCAGGCAACACCACAGCATCTTGCTGATCGGGCCCGCCGGCGTCGGCAAGAGCTGGCTCGCCTGCGCGCTCGGACACAAGGCCTGCCGCGAGGACTTCTCCGTCGCCTATCATCGCCTGCCCAGGCTGTTCGCCACCCTTGCGCTGGCGCGCGGCGACGGCCGTTATCCCAAGGTCCTCAAGGCGCTCGCCAGAACCGACCTGCTTGTCCTCGACGACTGGGGCCCGGAGAAGCTCAACGACGAGCAGCGGCGCGATCTCCTGGAGATCGTCGAGGACCGCTACGAGAAGCGATCGACCATCGTCACCAGCCAGGTGCCCGTCGATCACTGGTACGACATGATCGGCAATCCAACGATCGCTGATGCCATCCTCGACCGCCTTGTCCACAACGCCTACCGCATCGAACTGTCCGGCGAGAGCTTGCGAAAACAGAGGTGGCTCGGTTTGTTTGGACAGGTCTTCCCGGTTTTTAAGTGGAATCCTGCCTGTGGTTAAGCCGCTTCGGGCAGCGGTGTCGGGGTTAAGTAGGCCTCATCCGGAGTCTTGCCGTCAAGGCTCGAATGTGGCCGTCTCTGATTGTAGAAGTCGAGATACTTTCCGATCGATGTACGGGCCTGGCGGACGCTGTCGTAGGCCTTGAGGTAGACCTCTTCGTATTTCACCGACCGCCACAGCCGCTCGACGAAGACATTGTCCCGCCAGGCACCCTTGCCGTCCATGCTGATCTTGATCTTGTGGTCGAGCAGCACCTTTGTGAAGTCGTGGCTGGTGAACTGGCTGCCCTGATCCGAGTTGAAGATCTCGGGCTTGCCGTAGCAGGCCAGCGCTTCCTCGAGAGCCTCGACGCATGGCGCAGCGTCCATGGTGATCGACAACCGCCACGACAGAACCTTGCGCGTGAACCAATCGATGATGGCGATCAAATAGCAGAACCCGCGCGCCATCGGGATGTAGGTCAGATCCGTTGCCCAGACCTGGTTGGGCCGATCGACCTTCAGAGCGCGCAGCAAATAGGGATAGATCTTGTGCCCATCGCCGGGTGCTGACGTGCGCGGCTTGCGGTAAAGCGCCGCGATCCCCATGCGTTTCATCAGGGTCCGCACATGCAGTCGGCCGACGTCAACGCCTTCGCGCGTCAGAAGCTTCTGCAGCATCCGGCTGCCCGCGAACGGGTAGTCCAGATGCAGCTCGTCGATCCGACGCATCAGCGCAAGATCCGCCGGCGACGCCGGTTGTGGCAGGTAGTAGACGATGCTGCGACTGATCCCCAAAGCTCGGGCCTGGCGGGTGATGGACAGTTCGTGATCGCGGTCGATCATTTCTTTACGCTCCCCAACAGTCCCGCCTTGGTGAGCGCGCCGGATAAAAAATCGTTCTCCAGCGAAAGCTCCCCGATCTTGGCGTGCAGCGTCTTTACATCCACCGCAGGCTCCGACGGCTTTGATCCCGTGTCGAAGATCGCCGTCATGCCCGCAAGCGCCTGATCTCGCCACGTCGTGATCTGGTTGGCGTGAACGTCGTATTGTTGCGCAAGCTCCGATAACGTCTTCTCCCCCTGGATCGCAGCAAGGGCTACACGCGCCTTGAAGGCTGCGCTGTGGTTTCGGCGGGGTCGTCTGCTCAAGTGATTCTCCTGTTACGGCACTCTCGCCGCTCTCAGCCAGAAATTCCACTTAACGACCTGTCCAATTTTCCCGAGCCACCTCTAACAGCGCCAGGCACCATCCGCCGCTTGACCGCGCGACAATCACGCGCCATGCAAAACAACGACCCAGGGGAGCATCAACTGGCCGGCTTCAGAGCGGAATGGTGGCCGGAATGAATTCGGAATAGGTGGCCGGCTTCGTTTCGGAATCTGGAGGGTTATGTGAGGTCGCATCCGTCGTCGCGGCGAGCTCGAGCGACCTCACATAAGCCGGATTGAAGTAAGGCGCGGGTTGTTTGGCGCCGTTATGGGAATAGTAAAGCACGCCGCTTGATGACGATAGCGGATTCGTCGTGGACGGCAATCGCACCGCCGATTTTTGTGGTGATCTGGCGACCTTCGCGAGCAGCTTGCCGGACGATAGGAAGCGATTTTTGCGCTCTCAATGCACACTGTCGGTCTTTCGGTGTGGCCAGGGCCACGCGGTATCGCGCGCCGGCGCGGCGCTTGGTTTTGTGGGCATATGGGAGGGGGTGCGGATTGTCGGAGTTCATGATGTATCGCACCAGAAAGATGATGGCCGGGGCGGCGAAACAGGCGCAACAGTGATTCCTGTCCTACGCATGGGACGCCGGCAGTCAGGGCATTCGTGGGATTGCCCGGGCTGTGATTTGCCTGCCTGCGACCGCTCCCCTGCTGATGATGGTTGATCGAGGATCTGCCTGCAGAGGCCGATACGATCCCGTCGGTGGCTATTGGCGAGAAAGCCGAAGTGGCGCATGCGGTGGAAGCCGTCCGGGAGCACGTGTAGAAGAAAACGCCGGATGAACTCGTGCGGGTCAAGGCGCATGATCTTCTCGCGGTCGCGACCCTTGCCACGGTAATCCTTCCATCGGAAGGCAACGTGGTCATCATCGACCTCGACGATGCGGCTGTTGGCGATGGCAACACGATGGGTGTAGCGGCCGAGATAGGCGAGCACCTGGTCGGGGCCGCCGAACGGTGGCTTCGAATAGACGACCCATTCGACGCGGCGCGCACGCGCGAGATGGCGGGTGAACGCCTCGTCATCGTTGAGATGGCTGAGTTCGTTGGAGAAGCGGAGTTCACCGTGAGCGAAGGCTCTAGCAAGGGCCGTCAGAAAGAGCCGCCGAAACAGCCGCGACAGTACGCGCACGGGCAGAAAGAAGCCCGGCCGGCATGCCACCCACCTAGCTCTGTCGGGCGAGAGACCGCCGCCGGGCACGACGCAATGAACATGGGGATGATGGGTCATGGCCTGGCCCCAGGTGTGAAGCACGGCGACGATGCCGATCTCGGCGCCCAGCCGCTTGGGATCGGCGGCAACGGTCTGCAGCGTCTGGGCCACGATGCGCATCAGCAATGCATAGACGACCGCCTTGTTGTGGAAAGCGATCTCGGCGATGCCCGGTGGGAGCGTGAAGACCACATGAAAGTACGGGACCGGCAACAGATCGGCGACGCGTGCAGCGACCCACTCCTTGCGGGCCGCGCCTTCGCACTTCGGGCAATGGCGATTGCGGCAGGAATTATAGGAGATGCGGGTCCTGCCGCAATCGTCGCAGGCATCGACGTGACCGCCGAGCCTCGGCGTCCGGCAGGCTTCGATCGCGCCCATGACGCGTCGTTTGCCGCGGCCAAGATGACCGGCGTTCTCACGTCTGTAGGAGCTCCCATGTCGCCGAAAGATGTCGGCGACTTCGAAGGTGGGACGCAACCGATCACGATTCCGGCGGTGTCACCTCCAGTCGTAACCGATCGAGCGGACTGGCCGTCGACCGGATCGTGTCGGTAGAGACCTGCGTATAGCGCGCTGTCGTGGAGAGGTGGGCGTGACCGAGCAGGACCTGGATGATGCGGATATCGGTCCCGTTCTCGAGCAGGTGAGTGGCAAAGGAATGCCGCAACGTATGGACGGTGACGTGCTTGGAAAGACCCGCCGCCGCAACCGCCGAACGGCAGGCGGAATGCAGCACCGACGGCGCGATCGGCTTGTCTGGATCGCGCCCAGGAAACACAATGTCCTTGGGCCGCGCCAACCGCCAATAGCTGCGCAGGATCCCGAGCAGTTCCGGCGACAGCATGACGTAGCGGGCTTTGCCGCCTTTGCCACGCGTGATGTGGATCACCATCCTTGAGCTGTCGATATCGTTGGCGCGAAGACCACAGACCTCCGAAACCCTCAGGCCGGCGGCATAAGCCGTTGTCAGAGCCACCCGCGCCTTCAAGCTGGAGACGGCTTGCAGAAAGTCGACCACCTCGTCGCTCGAAAGAACAACCGGCAACTGGCGTGGCTCGCGCGCATACGGAATATGCTCCGGGATCGTATTCTGGCCGAGCGTCACGCCATAGAGGAACCGGAGGGCGCAGACGATCTGGTTCAATCCGGACCAGGAGATGCCCGTCGACACAAGGTGAACCTGGAAGGCGTGGACCTCGTCCAGGCCGAGCCGAGCCGGTGATCGGCCGAAATGGCGGCTAAACTTTGCGACTGCATAAAGATAGGATTGCTGCGTGGCCGGAGAAAGATTGCGGACCGTCATGTCCTCGATCATCCGGCGACGCAGAGGGCTCATCTCGGCCATCTGGATCTCCTGTCTGAAGGGTGGGTTTGCAACACCCAAATCCTCTCAGACAGGAGACATCTCTCAAAGAGGCCACCAATTGCCGCGACTAGCGGCTTAGTTCAATCAGCGGCCGACTTCACCGGAATACGCACCTTTCCGCCCGCGCGGCTCGTGAAAGAGCCTCGGTGCGCGCTGTTTTCGGCCGATTTTGAAGAGCACCGCGCGCCACTGCTGACGCTGCGGGCAGACTGTCACAACGTCTATCCCGATGAATACGGGCAGGGGCCTTTTCGCGTACTCGGATCGCACCTTTGGCCGAAAATGCGCCGGGAACGCGCAGTACGGGCGGCAGGTCTTGGTCGCTGTTGCAGCATACCGATTGTCGATTGCAGTCTGGCAAGTCGCGACAAGTGGAGCTTTTCCTCGGTATGATCTGGAAAAGAGCAATTCTGACGGCCGATATCGAGCGTAAGGCAATCATTGGGACGGAATTGTAAAACCGGCCTTTTTCAAGCCGTCGAGAAAGTGTGCCTGGTCAATTGCGCGGGGCATCCGAATTGCCACTTCCTGGCGAACGTTGTGAAGCAACTCCGGCACGTTCTTCTCAATCCAGGTCAACACAACACGCGCCTCGGTATCGTTACCAACCTGGCCGAGCGTCGCGGCCAGAATAAAATGGAATATGGGATCGTTCGGCAGGTTGCTTGCCCTGGCCCAGCGCTCCGCCGCAGGATAGTCCCGTCGCATGTAGGCGCAAAGCGCAAGCGCCTTTTGTAGTTGGGCCACGGGCCCGGTGTCGCGGTTCGTCACTTTAAGAAGAAGGCCGCAACCTTCATCCCATTGGCCCGACAGCGCAAGTCGATAGCCGTATTCCAGTATGAGCTCAGAGTCGTTTGTGTTGAGAGCATAAGCACGGGCGCCAACGCTTACGGCCGTTTCTATATCTCCTTGAAAAAACAATGCTAGCATACGCGCTTGCAAAGCGCGCGTGTTCTGAGGAGCTAGCTCGACGGCACGGCGAGAAGCTTCATCGGCACGATCCAGAGCGAACCTTGCGGATCCTGTCGTGGAAAAGCGGAAGCGAAATTCATCGACGTAGCTGAGTGCGAGGAGCGCCCAGCCGGTCGAGTAATCCGGAAATTGCGCCACGGAACTCTTTAAACACCGTTGAACGTTTGAGTGTTCCTTGGGGTTTGGGTTGGCGCTATATCCGTAGAATGCCAGAGTGCAAGCGTATGCGCCCCAATCGTCCGGTTGCGTGTGAGTAAAACGAGCCGCATCCGCCTGAAAAATAGCACCGTAAGGATGTGCTAGTGCTGCTGCTATTTCATCGGCAATTCGGACCTCAAGTTCAACGACGTCTTTTACGCGCAACGTCTCACCATAACTCCTGGCCCAAACGACGACGCCACCAATACTGTCAATCAAGCGCACCGTCAGGCGAAGGCTTTCGCCACCTATTCGTACCTCGCCCTGCAGGACGTAGCGGATCTTGCCCTCTCCATCTTCTTGCTCGGATCCAACGCTTGTTTCAATCTCCTTGAAGCTCGCCAATTGTCCAATAATCTCACTCGTCAGCCCTCGTGCGATCAATGTTGAACTGTCACTTGGGGGCAGTGCCTCAAACGGTTGGACGAGGAGCCTTGGTGTTGTTGGGGGCTGCGATTGCCTGGTGGGAGGCGTTCGATCCAGCATGAGGGCGAGTGAAATCGCTGCGCATGCGACAACGACGAATGCCAAGAGCCATCCGATTGCGGCTTTACTGCGCCGGGTCCGGCCGTTTGAAGGTGGCGCCCTGTGGTCCGATGGCTCGGACATATGTGGGGCATCGTTGATATCGATAATGTGACTGTTCTTGGAGAAGCTCGGACAGTAGCTGCCTCTCGGTATTGTGAGGATGACGGGATCGTTCTGACCAGCAAGAAGATAGTATCGTTCCAAGGACTTGCGTATCTTGGCTGCTTCGATGCGGACAATCGGGTCTGTCTGTGGCTCAAACGTTGCGTCGCGTCCGAAAACCTCGGTTGCAATCGAGTAAGCTTTGATCCTCTGGGCGCGACCGGCCAAGGTCTCTTCAACCACGTAGGTCAGGAATCGGCGCCCACGCTCCGGAACGTCAAACTCTTTGCTGCTTGTGATGCGATTGAGCTGCGCACGAATGGCGGCTGCATCGATTGTCTCGACCGCTTTGTCTCCGCCAGAGGATACGCTGACGTTCAACTGTTCCAACTTGCGCACGTCAATCCTCCAATTGCCACGTAACTTACGTTTCCACATTCTAAAAGACAAACTTATATGCAAGTCAGCCCCTAAAAAAATAGGGTGAAGAGGCGAGTTCCCACACGTGTTAGATGCGGCCTGCGAGAGACGGACGCGCAAGATCGTTGGGCTTATTCTTGGGTTAAAAAATAGACCCCAAGAACAAGTCCATAACCGCTCCCGCAACTGATCGCCGCGACTGGAGGATCAATGAGCAAGTTTCTAGATTCACACCGTTTATCTTTGGGCACAATCCGCTGCGTGCAAGAGGTTTTGACACACCGGAGTGTGTCAATTGCGGCCGAACATTTGGGGATCAGCCAGCCGGCGGTTTCCCAGCAAATTGCCCGATTCGAAAAGCTGTCCGGCATCTCCGTTGCCTCGCGCAATGGCAACACCCTGACGGTCCGCTCCGATGCGGTCGCTAGTCTGATTGCTACAATCGTCGAGGCGGAGAACACGCTGCGCGGGATCGCCCGTGGAGAGAAGAGATCGAAGCCGCGGCTTGGTATCAGTGACGGCCTCGCCGCCCATTATTGCCGCACCCCTGACGGTTATCTTGAGCTTGGGCGGGAATTCGAAATTCATATCGGTCGGCCGGCGGCGCTCGCAGAAATGTTTACGCGCGGCGAGCTCGATGCGGCGGCGCGCCCTCTGTTTCACTATGAGAGCGCTCCGGATCTTGTGATCGACTTGCCCCTGGTTTTCGTGGGTTGCGCTCCCTGGAGCAACGCCAGCAGGGGTGATGAACCGATCCCGGTAATCCTTGAAACCAGTCAGTCCCCCTACACCTACTATGCGAAGCGATTGCTTGATGAAGCTGGCATTGCCCACAATATCGTCGCACGGGTTGACGATTACCTGGTCCGCTCGCATTTTGTTGCCAAGGGTGAAGTGTGCACTCCAATCCCCCAATATCTGTTGAGGTCACTACCGTGCAAAGCTGCTCTCGTGCCAAGCCTGCCGAGCACCGCTTTGTTTCGCTTCGGCCTCTTTCACAACAGGGAAGCGCTATCCTTCAAAGCCGCAAGCGTCCTCTTCGACAAATTGAACGCGATCGTTAATCGCGAAGACGATGGGCGTGTGGATGCAACGGCTTTGCGCGCAGGTAAATCGCTGAACCTGGTCGCATAGAACATAGGCTCTCGCATTCTTAAATTTCTATTTGAAGATCGGCGCGAGCAAATCCGGAGATGCCCGCCCGTTTGGCCCAGAGATCCAACCGGTCGGCTCCGTTGCATCCTTGGCCATGGCGAGGATCGCTATGGCGGAGAAGCCGAGCTCTTCAGTCGTGCAAGCCGCTTGCGCCACTGGGTTCGGGTAAACGACACCTTTGTCGGGTGAAAGGTACGAGCGCAAGCAAAGAGATGTTGATTGTGTATCGTACCCCGTTGTGAACCGTGTTCTGTCAAAACGGCTTCGAACTCCTCACTTCGCTCTTTTTCGAAGGTATAGAGGTGGCTCGGGAAAATTGGACAGGTCGTTAAGTGGAATTTCTGGCTGAGAGCGGCGAGAGTGCCGTAACAGGAGAATCACTTGAGCAGACGACCCCGCCGAAACCACAGCGCAGCCTTCAAGGCGCGTGTAGCCCTTGCTGCGATCCAGGGGGAGAAGACGTTATCGGAGCTTGCGCAACAATACGACGTTCACGCCAACCAGATCACGACGTGGCGAGATCAGGCGCTTGCGGGCATGACGGCGATCTTCGACACGGGATCAAAGCCGTCGGAGCCTGCGGTGGATGTAAAGACGCTGCACGCCAAGATCGGGGAGCTTTCGCTGGAGAACGATTTTTTATCCGGCGCGCTCACCAAGGCGGGACTGTTGGGGAGCGTAAAGAAATGATCGACCGCGATCACGAACTGTCCATCACCCGCCAGGCCCGAGCTTTGGGGATCAGTCGCAGCATCGTCTACTACATGCCACAACCGGCGTCGCCGGCGGATCTTGCGCTGATGCGTCGGATCGACGAGCTGCATCTGGACTACCCGTTCGCGGGCAGCCGGATGCTGCAGAAGCTTCTGACGCGCGAAGGCGTTTGACGTCGGCCGACTGCATGTGCGGACCCTGATGAAACGCATGGGGATCGCGGCGCTTTACCGCAAGCCGCGCACGTCAGCACCCGGCGATGGGCACAAGATCTATCCCTATTTGCTGCGCGCTCTGAAGGTCGATCGGCCCAACCAGGTCTGGGCAACGGATCTGACCTACATCCCGAGGGAGTGTCAGGAATTCTGTGCGGTGGGCCGGTTTCATCAGTTGAAGAACCGCTCGCCGAAGATGACGGCGAACTGTGTCTTTGCCTCGATCCACTCCCTCGGCGCGCGCTTCCACTGCTCGGCCGCATTGTTGAGGACCAGATATAACAGCTTCATCGCGGCTTCGTCACCCGGGAAATGGCCGCGCGAGCGCACTGCCCGACGAAGTTTCGAGTTCAACGCCTCGATGGCGTTCGTCGTGTAGATGATGCGGCGGACGCCCTCTGGGAAGGCGAAGAAGGGAACAACGTGTTCCCAATTGCGCCGCCAGCTTTGAGAGATGGCAGGGTATTTCTGGCCCCAATACCCTTCCTCGAAAGCCTCCAGCGCCTTCATTCCAGCCTCGGCATCTCGAGCACGATAGATGGCTCTCAACGCCGGTACGACGGGTTTGCGATCCTTGTAGGACACGAACTCCAGAGAATGCCGGATCAGGTGGACGATGCAGGTCTGGACGATCGTCTGAGGGAAGACGGCCGTAATGGCTTCGGGAAAGCCCTTCAGGCCATCGACCACGGCGATCAGGATGTCCTGGCAGCCACGGCTTTTCAGCTCATTCATCACGCGCAACCAGAACTTTGCCCCTTCGGTCTGCTCGATCCAGAGCCCGAGGATTTCCTTTGTGCCGTCCGCCAGAACTGCGAGCGCGACATAAACGGCCTTGTTGCGAACGAAGCCTTCGTCCCGGATCTTGACCCGGATGGCATCGAAGAACACGAGGGGATAGCACAGCTCGAGCGGGCGGTTTTGCCACTCGCCAACGGCCTCCAGAACCTGGTCGGTCACCGCCGAGATCAGGTCCGGCGACACGTCGATACCGTAGATTTCTTCGAGGTGGCCCTGGATTTCCCGCACCGTCATGCCGCGCGCGTACATGGAAATGATCTTATCATCGAAATCGGGAAAGCGGCGCTGATATTTGGCGATCAGCTGCGGGTCGAACGTACCGGCCCGGTCGCGCGGGATGGTCAACGTCATCTTCGAGGTACCGGTCAGCACCGTCTTTTTCGAAGATCCATTCCGCCGATTGCCCGACGGTCCTTCGCTGCGATCGACGGCGAGATGTTCATCAAGCTCGGCGTTGAGAATACGCTCCGACAGTGCCTTCTTCAGGTCATCCAGCAAGCCGTCCTTGCCGAAAACATCGGATGGATCACGACCAGCAAGAAGTTGGTCCAGAAGTTCTTTTTCGATAGCCATGTGATGATTCGCTCCTTTTCATCATCATGGCCCACCGCACAGAATTCCTGACACTCTCACTACATGCGCCGCTTTCGCCAGAAACACAGCGTCCCGGTCCTGAACGCCCTCAAGGCGTGGCTCGACGCGATCGCTCCAAAAGTCGTGCCCGACACCAAGCTTGGCGACGCCGTCTCCTATACGCGCAATCAATGGGAATATCTGACCCGCTATACCGACGACGGTAGGATGCCGATTGATAACAATTTACTCGAGCGCGACATTAGAATTTTTGCCACCGGCCGAAAATCGTGGTTGTTCAGCGACACCGTCGATGGAGCCAAGGCCAGCGCCGTCACCTACAGCCTGATGTTGACCTGTCGCGCCTGTGGCGTCGAACCATTCGCGTGGTTGCGGCACGTTCTCACCGAACTGCCGCAGCGTCCCGACAACGCCGACATCGACGACCTGCTACCATTCAACTTCAAAAGGCAGCCTGCCTGACCGCCGGCTCAAGCCGCCTAATCTAATAGCGCGCACCGAAATGAGCGCTTACAGTTGATCAACGCATCGGGCCACCTTTTTTTTGGCACCGCGCGGTCGGCGGCGACCCAGACTGCCAGCCGGGCGATCGGCGATGTGAGGCCTTGTCGCCACAAGCTAAGCCATCGCCAACGGCCCGTTTCTTTGGATTTTTTTTGCCCTTCTCGATCCCCTTGACTGCGGCGGCGTCACAATCCACCTCACAACGATGCGATCTGTTGAGAGGTTAAACTTCCACTTGGTAATATAATTCCAAGTCCCGTTGCGTTCAGGACCCCCCGCAACGCAACGCGTCGCCGGTGAAAATTCGGAAGCCCGGTCGTGAAGATTCAATTGCGACCCGTCAAGCCATTTCAAAAGACTATAAGACTATTTTGCATTTTATCTGTAGGTTTTAATTTAGATGCAGGGCATGCAGTGCACTTGGCAAGGCCGAGGCAAGACTAACGACCTGGGCGACCGCTTGTGTAGGCGGGAGCGATCATGGTCGCGGTCTTAGGCGTGTACTCTCATCGGCACCAACGCCGTGTGTGGCGTAGATAGACGGCTTTGGCCGTTCGATAGAAAACCGTGAAAGGATAAGTATATGATTCCAGGACTTCTTGCCGCCATTCCGGCCGCTGCCAGTGTGCTTGAGGGCGTCGCCTCTGCAGTTTCCGCTGTTTCGGGTAATTCCGGAAGCTCCGGCATGGACGAGCTGCAGGCTCAGCAAGACCGCCATTTGAAAGAGCAGCGAGAGCTCACCATGGCAAACAACGAGCGTGAGCATCAGCGCCAGATGGAAAGCATGAAAATGGCTTCCGATCGTGCAATCCGGAACATCGATTCAAAGGATGCGACCGATGCGCAGGCAAACTCTGAGGCGGCCCTGAAGGCCACCGCGGATAAGCTCAGCGGCTCTTCGTCGTACTAAGGTTACCGCGACGCATAGCGCCCAATAAAAAGCGCGATGCGTCGTGTCGTTATAGCTATTTGGAGTATTTGGAATGATAGGTGGATTGTCCGGCTTTAACGCGATGACGGCCTTGACCCCGGGTGTTGAGACGAGCCCAGTACAACAAAACGCCCAGGCATATGCTGGTCAGCAACATCGTCAGCGGCAAAGCGTTGAGCGTGCTACTCAAGAGAACATGCACAAGGTTGCGATGCGCCAAATTGAGCAGATGGCTCAAAAGGCTGAAAGTGCGATCGCCAACAATGAGATCCAGCGCGGGCTTGACGAACTGAAGTCGAAGTTCAGCCTCCTTGCTCAACTTCCGAATAATCTGGGCTGACTTCGCGGCATTGTTCGCCCCCCCTGTACCCTTCTCACGCGGTTCTTGGGATGCTCGCCTTGTGTGGCGACGTGAAGCGTAGCGGAACTTCCCTGCACCATGGGCGACGGCCCGAATTGGCGTAGCCTTCCCGAACCGAGCCGATTCGTCGGGAGCGACCCACCGCCCCCTGTGCTTCGAGCACCTGGGGGGGACACGTGCCCCGTCGGATTGGCCGTGATCGATGCCCCGTGGGGAGTTCGCGCCGGACCTGTGCCTTTTCCGAGCGCCAGTACAGGGATCGGCGAAGATCGCGGTGGCTCGTAGGCTCAAACGGGGAGTAGGCATGACTGATCAAAGATATTGCTGGCGTCGACTGGGCGTCGGAGAGCCATCATGTGTTCCTCACGGACGGGGATGGCCGGAAAATCGGCGAAAGGGTCTTCAGGCACGGTGGCGAAGGGCTCGCCGAGATGACGGCCTGGCTGATGGCGGCGAGCGGCGCGGTTGAGGGGGATGAAATCCAGGTCGCAATCGAGGTGCCGTACGGCCCCGTGGTCGAGACGCTGATGGAGCGCGGCTTCAAGGCGCACGCCATCAACCCGAAACAAATGGATCGGTTCCGCGACCGGTTCACCCTGGCCGGTGCCAAGGACGACAGCCGCGATGCCGAAGTGATGGCCTCCGCCCTGCGCACCGATCCGCGTTGCTTCCGGCTGCTTGCTGTCGCCGACCCCGTCGTCGTTGAATTGCGCGAGTGGTCGCGCATCGCCGAAGACCTCAGTGACGAGCGCAACCGGTTGACGAACCGCATGCGCGAGCAGCTCTGGCGCTACTTCCCCGCACTGCTGGAGCTCGAAAGCGACCTGGGGGCAGAGTGGTTGCTCGATCTCTGGGAGACCGCGCCGACACCGGATAAAGCCGCGCGCATCCGCGAGGTGACGATCGCCAAGCTTCTCAAGCGCCATCGCATCCGCCGGTTCAGCGCCGCCCGTGTGCTCGATGTGTTGCGCCAGCCGCCGCTCAAAGTCGCCGCCGGAACGACCGAATCCGCCAGCGCCCACGTCACCACGCTCATTGCCCGCATCCGCCTGGTCAACCGGCAGCTCACACAAGCGCATCATCGGCTCGATGGCCTGACCGCCAGCCTCGTTCCGGTCACGGAGGCCGAGCCGGGGCAGCGGAAGCATGACGTGGAGATCCTTGCATCCTTGCCGGGAGTAGGAAGGATCGTCCTCGCCACGCTGCTCGCAGAAGCGTTCGATGCCCTGCAGCGGCGTGATTACGCCGCTTTGCGCAGCTTGACAGGAGTCGCGCCGGTCACCAAGCGCTCGGGCAAGAGCTGCATCGTCGTCAGAAGACAGGCTTGCCATGACCGACTGGCCAACGCCATGTACCATTGGGCGCGCGTCGCCGTTCAACACGACCTCAGAAGCCGATTGAAATACGCGGCCCTTCGAAGCCGAGGTCACAGCCACGGTCGAGCCCTGCGATCCGTCGCCGACCGCCTCCTTGCCGTCGCCAGCGCCATGCTCAAAACGGGCACCACCTTCGACCCCTCTCTGGCCGCTCAAAAATCCGCTTGTTAAACGGTGGGGAGTCCCCCCATATGCGCTAACTTAAGGGCTAGACGGCCTGAATCTGGAGGGTTATGTGAGGTCGCATCCGTCGTCGCGGCGAGCTCGAGCGACCTCACATAAGCCGGATTGAAGTAAGGCGCGGGTTGTTTGGCGCCGTTATGGGAATAGTAAAGCACGCCGCTTGATGACGATAGCGGATTCGTCGTGGACGGCAATCGCACCGCCGATTTTTGTGGTGATCTGGCGACCTTCGCGAGCAGCTTGCCGGACGATAGGAAGCGATTTTTGCGCTCTCAATGCACACTGTCGGTCTTTCGGTGTGGCCAGGGCCACGCGGTATCGCGCGCCGGCGCGGCGCTTGGTTTTGTGGGCATATGGGAGGGGGTGCGGATTGTCGGAGTTCATGATGTATCGCACCAGAAAGATGATGGCCGGGGCGGCGAAACAGGCGCAACAGTGATTCCTGTCCTACGCATGGGACGCCGGCAGTCAGGGCATTCGTGGGATTGCCCGGGCTGTGATTTGCCTGCCTGCGACCGCTCCCCTGCTGATGATGGTTGATCGAGGATCTGCCTGCAGAGGCCGATACGATCCCGTCGGTGGCTATTGGCGAGAAAGCCGAAGTGGCGCATGCGGTGGAAGCCGTCCGGGAGCACGTGTAGAAGAAAACGCCGGATGAACTCGTGCGGGTCAAGGCGCATGATCTTCTCGCGGTCGCGACCCTTGCCACGGTAATCCTTCCATCGGAAGGCAACGTGGTCATCATCGACCTCGACGATGCGGCTGTTGGCGATGGCAACACGATGGGTGTAGCGGCCGAGATAGGCGAGCACCTGGTCGGGGCCGCCGAACGGTGGCTTCGAATAGACGACCCATTCGACGCGGCGCGCACGCGCGAGATGGCGGGTGAACGCCTCGTCATCGTTGAGATGGCTGAGTTCGTTGGAGAAGCGGAGTTCACCGTGAGCGAAGGCTCTAGCAAGGGCCGTCAGAAAGAGCCGCCGAAACAGCCGCGACAGTACGCGCACGGGCAGAAAGAAGCCCGGCCGGCATGCCACCCACCTAGCTCTGTCGGGCGAGAGACCGCCGCCGGGCACGACGCAATGAACATGGGGATGATGGGTCATGGCCTGGCCCCAGGTGTGAAGCACGGCGACGATGCCGATCTCGGCGCCCAGCCGCTTGGGATCGGCGGCAACGGTCTGCAGCGTCTGGGCCACGATGCGCATCAGCAATGCATAGACGACCGCCTTGTTGTGGAAAGCGATCTCGGCGATGCCCGGTGGTAGCGTGAAGACCACATGAAAGTACGGGACCGGCAACAGATCGGCGACGCGTGCAGCGACCCACTCCTTGCGGGCCGCGCCTTCGCACTTCGGGCAATGGCGATTGCGGCAGGAATTATAGGAGATGCGGGTCCTGCCGCAATCGTCGCAGGCATCGACGTGACCGCCGAGCCTCGGCGTCCGCCAGGCTTCGATCGCGCCCATGACGCGTCGTTTGCCGCGGCCAAGATGACCGGCGTTCTCACGTCTGTAGGAGCTCCCATGTCGCCGAAAGATGTCGGCGACTTCGAAGGTGGGACGCAACCGATCACGATTCCGGCGGCGTCACCTCCAGTCGTAACCGATCGAGCGGACTGGCCATCGACCGGATCGTGTCGGTAGAGACCTGCGTATAGCGCGCTGTCGTGGAGAGGTGGGCGTGACCGAGCAGGACCTGGATGATGCGGATATCGGTCCCGTTCTCGAGCAGGTGAGTGGCAAAGGAATGCCGCAACGTATGGACGGTGACGTGCTTGGAAAGACCCGCCGCCGCAATCGCCGAACGGCAGGCGGAATGCAGCACCGACGGCGCGATCGGCTTGTCTGGATCGCGCCCAGGAAACACGATGTCCTTGGGCCGCGCCAACCGCCAATAGCTGCGCAGGATCCCGAGCAGTTCCGGCGACAGCATGACGTAGCGGGCTTTGCCGCCTTTGCCACGCGTGATGTGGATCACCATCCTTGAGCTGTCGATATCGTTGGCGCGAAGACCACAGACCTCCGAAACCCTCAGGCCGGCGGCATAAGCCGTTGTCAGAGCCACCCGCGCCTTCAAGCTGGAGACGGCTTGCAGAAAGTCGACCACCTCGTCGCTCGAAAGAACAACCGGCAACTGGCGTGGCTCGCGCGCATACGGAATATGCTCCGGGATCGTATTCTGGCCGAGCGTCACGCCATAGAGGAACCGGAGGGCGCAGACGATCTGGTTCAATCCGGACCAGGAGATGCCCGTCGACACAAGGTGAACCTGGAAGGCGTGGACCTCGTCCAGGCCGAGCCGAGCCGGTGATCGGCCGAAATGGCGGCTAAACTTTGCGACTGCATAAAGATAGGATTGCTGCGTGGCCGGAGAAAGATTGCGGACCGTCATGTCCTCGATCATCCGGCGACGCAGAGGGCTCATCTCGGCCATCTGGATCTCCTGTCTGAAGGGTGGGTTTGCAACACCCAAATCCTCTCAGACAGGAGACATCTCTCAAAGAGGCCACCAATTGCCGCGACTAGCGGCTTAGTTCAATCAGCGGCCG
This sequence comes from Ensifer sp. SL37, assembly GCF_026672675.1. NCBI lineage: Bacteria > Pseudomonadati > Pseudomonadota > Alphaproteobacteria > Hyphomicrobiales > Rhizobiaceae > Ensifer > Ensifer sp. SL37. The sequence continues at coordinate 486,113 of NZ_JAPPRN010000002.1, forward strand.
ACTTCACCGGAATACGCACCTTTCCGCCCGCGCGGCTCGTGAAAGAGCCTCGGTGCGCGCTGTTTTCGGCCGATTTTGAAGAGCACCGCGCGCCACTGCTGACGCTGCGGGCAGACTGTCACAACGTCTATCCCGATGAATACGGGCAGGGGCCTTTTCGCGTACTCGGATCGCACCTTTGGCCGAAAATGCGCCGGGAACGCGCGGCCGGGCGGCAGGTCTTGGTCGCTGTTGCAGCATACCGATTGTCGATTGCAGTCTGGCAAGTCGCGACAAGTGGAGCTTTTCCTCGGTATGATCTGGAAAAGAGCAATTCTGACGGCCGATATCGAGCGTAAGGCAATCATTGGGACGGAATTGTAAAACCGGCCTTTTTCAAGCCGTCGAGAAAGTGTGCCTGGTCAATTGCGCGGGGCATCCGAATTGCCACTTCCTGGCGAACGTTGTGAAGCAACTCCGGCACGTTCTTCTCAATCCAGGTCAACACAACACGCGCCTCGGTATCGTTACCAACCTGGCCGAGCGTCGCGGCCAGAATAAAATGGAATATGGGATCGTTCGGCAGGTTGCTTGCCCTGGCCCAGCGCTCCGCCGCAGGATAGTCCCGTCGCATGTAGGCGCAAAGCGCAAGCGCCTTTTGTAGTTGGGCCACGGGCCCGGTGTCGCGGTTCGTCACTTTAAGAAGAAGGCCGCAACCTTCATCCCATTGGCCCGACAGCGCAAGTCGATAGCCGTATTCCAGTATGAGCTCAGAGTCGTTTGTGTTGAGAGCATAAGCACGGGCGCCAACGCTTACGGCCGTTTCTATATCTCCTTGAAAAAACAATGCTAGCATACGCGCTTGCAAAGCGCGCGTGTTCTGAGGAGCTAGCTCGACGGCACGGCGAGAAGCTTCATCGGCACGATCCAGAGCGAACCTTGCGGATCCTGTCGTGGAAAAGCGGAAGCGAAATTCATCGACGTAGCTGAGTGCGAGGAGCGCCCAGCCGGTCGAGTAATCCGGAAATTGCGCCACGGAACTCTTTAAACACCGTTGAACGTTTGAGTGTTCCTTGGGGTTTGGGTTGGCGCTATATCCGTAGAATGCCAGAGTGCAAGCGTATGCGCCCCAATCGTCCGGTTGCGTGTGAGTAAAACGAGCCGCATCCGCCTGAAAAATAGCACCGTAAGGATGTGCTAGTGCTGCTGCTATTTCATCGGCAATTCGGACCTCAAGTTCAACGACGTCTTTTACGCGCAACGTCTCACCATAACTCCTGGCCCAAACGACGACGCCACCAATACTGTCAATCAAGCGCACCGTCAGGCGAAGGCTTTCGCCACCTATTCGTACCTCGCCCTGCAGGACGTAGCGGATCTTGCCCTCTCCATCTTCTTGCTCGGATCCAACGCTTGTTTCAATCTCCTTGAAGCTCGCCAATTGTCCAATAATCTCACTCGTCAGCCCTCGTGCGATCAATGTTGAACTGTCACTTGGGGGCAGTGCCTCAAACGGTTGGACGAGGAGCCTTGGTGTTGTTGGGGGCTGCGATTGCCTGGTGGGAGGCGTTCGATCCAGCATGAGGGCGAGTGAAATCGCTGCGCATGCGACAACGACGAATGCCAAGAGCCATCCGATTGCGGCTTTACTGCGCCGGGTCCGGCCGTTTGAAGGTGGCGCCCTGTGGTCCGATGGCTCGGACATATGTGGGGCATCGTTGATATCGATAATGTGACTGTTCTTGGAGAAGCTCGGACAGTAGCTGCCTCTCGGTATTGTGAGGATGACGGGATCGTTCTGACCAGCAAGAAGATAGTATCGTTCCAAGGACTTGCGTATCTTGGCTGCTTCGATGCGGACAATCGGGTCTGTCTGTGGCTCAAACGTTGCGTCGCGTCCGAAAACCTCGGTTGCAATCGAGTAAGCTTTGATCCTCTGGGCGCGACCGGCCAAGGTCTCTTCAACCACGTAGGTCAGGAATCGGCGCCCACGCTCCGGAACGTCAAACTCTTTGCTGCTTGTGATGCGATTGAGCTGCGCACGAATGGCGGCTGCATCGATTGTCTCGACCGCTTTGTCTCCGCCAGAGGATACGCTGACGTTCAACTGTTCCAACTTGCGCACGTCAATCCTCCAATTGCCACGTAACTTACGTTTCCACATTCTAAAAGACAAACTTATATGCAAGTCAGCCCCTAAAAAAATAGGGTGAAGAGGCGAGTTCCCACACGTGTTAGATGCGGCCTGCGAGAGACGGACGCGCAAGATCGTTGGGCTTATTCTTGGGTTAAAAAATAGACCCCAAGAACAAGTCCATAACCGCTCCCGCAACTGATCGCCGCGACTGGAGGATCAATGAGCAAGTTTCTAGATTCACACCGTTTATCTTTGGGCACAATCCGCTGCGTGCAAGAGGTTTTGACACACCGGAGTGTGTCAATTGCGGCCGAACATTTGGGGATCAGCCAGCCGGCGGTTTCCCAGCAAATTGCCCGATTCGAAAAGCTGTCCGGCATCTCCGTTGCCTCGCGCAATGGCAACACCCTGACGGTCCGCTCCGATGCGGTCGCTAGTCTGATTGCTACAATCGTCGAGGCGGAGAACACGCTGCGCGGGATCGCCCGTGGAGAGAAGAGATCGAAGCCGCGGCTTGGTATCAGTGACGGCCTCGCCGCCCATTATTGCCGCACCCCTGACGGTTATCTTGAGCTTGGGCGGGAATTCGAAATTCATATCGGTCACCTGGCGGCGCTCGCAGAAATGTTTACGCGCGGCGAGCTCGATGCGGCGGCGCGCCCTCTGTTTCACTATGAGAGCGCTCCGGATCTTGTGATCGACTTGCCCCTGGTTTTCGTGGGTTGCGCTCCCTGGAGCAACGCCAGCAGGGGTGATGAACCGATCCCGGTAATCCTTGAAACCAGTCAGTCCCCCTACACCTACTATGCGAAGCGATTGCTTGATGAAGCTGGCATTGCCCACAATATCGTCGCACGGGTTGACGATTACCTGGTCCGCTCGCATTTTGTTGCCAAGGGTGAAGTGTGCACTCCAATCCCCCAATATCTGTTGAGGTCACTACCGTGCAAAGCTGCTCTCGTGCCAAGCCTGCCGAGCACCGCTTTGTTTCGCTTCGGCCTCTTTCACAACAGGGAAGCGCTATCCTTCAAAGCCGCAAGCGTCCTCTTCGACAAATTGAACGCGATCGTTAATCGCGAAGACGATGGGCGTGTGGATGCAACGGCTTTGCGCGCAGGTAAATCGCTGAACCTGGTCGCATAGAACATAGGCTCTCGCATTCTTAAATTTCTATTTGAAGATCGGCGCGAGCAAATCCGGAGATGCCCGCCCGTTTGGCCCAGAGATCCAACCGGTCGGCTCCGTTGCATCCTTGGCCATGGCGAGGATCGCTATGGCGGAGAAGCCGAGCTCTTCAGTCGTGCAAGCCGCTTGCGCCACTGGGTTCGGGTAAACGACACCTTTGTCGGGTGAAAGGTACGAGCGCAAGCAAAGAGATGTTGATTGTGTATCGTACCCCGTTGTGAACCGTGTTCTGTCAAAACGGCTTCGAACTCCTCACTTCGCTCTTTTTCGAAGGTATAGAGGTGGCTCGGGAAAATTGGACAGGTCGTTAAGTGGAATTTCTGGCTGAGAGCGGCGAGAGTGCCGTAACAGGAGAATCACTTGAGCAGACGACCCCGCCGAAACCACAGCGCAGCCTTCAAGGCGCGTGTAGCCCTTGCTGCGATCCAGGGGGAGAAGACGTTATCGGAGCTTGCGCAACAATACGACGTTCACGCCAACCAGATCACGACGTGGCGAGATCAGGCGCTTGCGGGCATGACGGCGATCTTCGACACGGGATCAAAGCCGTCGGAGCCTGCGGTGGATGTAAAGACGCTGCACGCCAAGATCGGGGAGCTTTCGCTGGAGAACGATTTTTTATCCGGCGCGCTCACCAAGGCGGGACTGTTGGGGAGCGTAAAGAAATGATCGACCGCGATCACGAACTGTCCATCACCCGCCAGGCCCGAGCTTTGGGGATCAGTCGCAGCATCGTCTACTACATGCCACAACCGGCGTCGCCGGCGGATCTTGCGCTGATGCGTCGGATCGACGAGCTGCATCTGGACTACCCGTTCGCGGGCAGCCGGATGCTGCAGAAGCTTCTGACGCGCGAAGGCGTTTGACGTCGGCCGACTGCATGTGCGGACCCTGATGAAACGCATGGGGATCGCGGCGCTTTACCGCAAGCCGCGCACGTCAGCACCCGGCGATGGGCACAAGATCTATCCCTATTTGCTGCGCGCTCTGAAGGTCGATCGGCCCAACCAGGTCTGGGCAACGGATCTGACCTACATCCCGAGGGAGTGTCAGGAATTCTGTGCGGTGGGCCGGTTTCATCAGTTGAAGAACCGCTCGCCGAAGATGACGGCGAACTGTGTCTTTGCCTCGATCCACTCCCTCGGCGCGCGCTTCCACTGCTCGGCCGCATTGTTGAGGACCAGATATAACAGCTTCATCGCGGCTTCGTCACCCGGGAAATGGCCGCGCGAGCGCACTGCCCGACGAAGTTTCGAGTTCAACGCCTCGATGGCGTTCGTCGTGTAGATGATGCGGCGGACGCCCTCTGGGAAGGCGAAGAAGGGAACAACGTGTTCCCAATTGCGCCGCCAGCTTTGAGAGATGGCAGGGTATTTCTGGCCCCAATACCCTTCCTCGAAAGCCTCCAGCGCCTTCATTCCAGCCTCGGCATCTCGAGCACGATAGATGGCTCTCAACGCCGGTACGACGGGTTTGCGATCCTTGTAGGACACGAACTCCAGAGAATGCCGGATCAGGTGGACGATGCAGGTCTGGACGATCGTCTGAGGGAAGACGCCGCAATGGCTTCGGGAAAGCCCTTCAGGCCATCGACCACGGCGATCAGGATGTCCTGGCAGCCACGGCTTTTCAGCTCATTCATCACGCGCAACCAGAACTTTGCCCCTTCGGTCTGCTCGATCCAGAGCCCGAGGATTTCCTTTGTGCCGTCCGCCAGAACTGCGAGCGCGACATAAACGGCCTTGTTGCGAACGAAGCCTTCGTCCCGGATCTTGACCCGGATGGCATCGAAGAACACGAGGGGATAGCACAGCTCGAGCGGGCGGTTTTGCCACTCGCCAACGGCCTCCAGAACCTGGTCGGTCACCGCCGAGATCAGGTCCGGCGACACGTCGATACCGTAGATTTCTTCGAGGTGGCCCTGGATTTCCCGCACCGTCATGCCGCGCGCGTACATGGAAATGATCTTATCATCGAAATCGGGAAAGCGGCGCTGATATTTGGCGATCAGCTGCGGGTCGAACGTACCGGCCCGGTCGCGCGGGATGGTCAACGTCATCTTCGAGGTACCGGTCAGCACCGTCTTTTTCGAAGATCCATTCCGCCGATTGCCCGACGGTCCTTCGCTGCGATCGACGGCGAGATGTTCATCAAGCTCGGCGTTGAGAATACGCTCCGACAGTGCCTTCTTCAGGTCATCCAGCAAGCCGTCCTTGCCGAAAACATCGGATGGATCACGACCAGCAAGAAGTTGGTCCAGAAGTTCTTTTTCGATAGCCATGTGATGATTCGCTCCTTTTCATCATCATGGCCCACCGCACAGAATTCCTGACACTCTCACTACATGCGCCGCTTTCGCCAGAAACACAGCGTCCCGGTCCTGAACGCCCTCAAGGCGTGGCTCGACGCGATCGCTCCAAAAGTCGTGCCCGACACCAAGCTTGGCGACGCCGTCTCCTATACGCGCAATCAATGGGAATATCTGACCCGCTATACCGACGACGGTAGGATGCCGATTGATAACAATTTACTCGAGCGCGACATTAGAATTTTTGCCACCGGCCGAAAATCGTGGTTGTTCAGCGACACCGTCGATGGAGCCAAGGCCAGCGCCGTCACCTACAGCCTGATGTTGACCTGTCGCGCCTGTGGCGTCGAACCATTCGCGTGGTTGCGGCACGTTCTCACCGAACTGCCGCAGCGTCCCGACAACGCCGACATCGACGACCTGCTACCATTCAACTTCAAAAGGCAGCCTGCCTGACCGCCGGCTCAAGCCGCCTAATCTAATAGCGCGCACCGAAATGAGCGCTTACAGTTGATCAACGCATCGGGCCACCTTTTTTTTGGCACCGCGCGGTCGGCGGCGACCCAGACTGCCAGCCGGGCGATCGGCGATGTGAGGCCTTGTCGCCACAAGCTAAGCCATCGCCAACGGCCCGTTTCTTTGGATTTTTTTGCCCTTCTCGATCCCCTTGACTGCGGCGGCGTCACAATCCACCTCACAACGATGCGATCTGTTGAGAGGTTAAACTTCCACTTGGTAATATAATTCCAAGTCCCGTTGCGTTCAGGACCCCCCGCAACGCAACGCGTCGCCGGTGAAAATTCGGAAGCCCGGTCGTGAAGATTCAATTGCGACCCGTCAAGCCATTTCAAAAGACTATAAGACTATTTTGCATTTTATCTGTAGGTTTTAATTTAGATGCAGGGCATGCAGTGCACTTGGCAAGGCCGAGGCAAGACTAACGACCTGGGCGACCGCTTGTGTAGGCGGGAGCGATCATGGTCGCGGTCTTAGGCGTGTACTCTCATCGGCACCAACGCCGTGTGTGGCGTAGATAGACGGCTTTGGCCGTTCGATAGAAAACCGTGAAAGGATAAGTATATGATTCCAGGACTTCTTGCCGCCATTCCGGCCGCTGCCAGTGTGCTTGAGGGCGTCGCCTCTGCAGTTTCCGCTGTTTCGGGTAATTCCGGAAGCTCCGGCATGGACGAGCTGCAGGCTCAGCAAGACCGCCATTTGAAAGAGCAGCGAGAGCTCACCATGGCAAACAACGAGCGTGAGCATCAGCGCCAGATGGAAAGCATGAAAATGGCTTCCGATCGTGCAATCCGGAACATCGATTCAAAGGATGCGACCGATGCGCAGGCAAACTCTGAGGCGGCCCTGAAGGCCACCGCGGATAAGCTCAGCGGCTCTTCGTCGTACTAAGGTTACCGCGACGCATAGCGCCCAATAAAAAGCGCGATGCGTCGTGTCGTTATAGCTATTTGGAGTATTTGGAATGATAGGTGGATTGTCCGGCTTTAACGCGATGACGGCCTTGACCCCGGGTGTTGAGACGAGCCCAGTACAACAAAACGCCCAGGCATATGCTGGTCAGCAACATCGTCAGCGGCAAAGCGTTGAGCGTGCTACTCAAGAGAACATGCACAAGGTTGCGATGCGCCAAATTGAGCAGATGGCTCAAAAGGCTGAAAGTGCGATCGCCAACAATGAGATCCAGCGCGGGCTTGACGAACTGAAGTCGAAGTTCAGCCTCCTTGCTCAACTTCCGAATAATCTGGGCTGACTTCGCGGCATTGTTCGCCCCCCCTGTACCCTTCTCACGCGGTTCTTGGGATGCTCGCCTTGTGTGGCGACGTGAAGCGTAGCGGAACTTCCCTGCACCATGGGCGACGGCCCGAATTGGCGTAGCCTTCCCGAACCGAGCCGATTCGTCGGGAGCGACCCACCGCCCCCTGTGCTTCGAGCACCTGGGGGGGACACGTGCCCCGTCGGATTGGCCGTGATCGATGCCCCGTGGGGAGTTCGCGCCGGACCTGTGCCTTTTCCGAGCGCCAGTACAGGGATCGGCGAAGATCGCGGTGGCTCGTAGGCTCAAACGGGGAGTAGGCATGACTGATCAAAGATATTGCTGGCGTCGACTGGGCGTCGGAGAGCCATCATGTGTTCCTCACGGACGGGGATGGCCGGAAAATCGGCGAAAGGGTCTTCAGGCACGGTGGCGAAGGGCTCGCCGAGATGACGGCCTGGCTGATGGCGGCGAGCGGCGCGGTTGAGGGGGATGAAATCCAGGTCGCAATCGAGGTGCCGTACGGCCCCGTGGTCGAGACGCTGATGGAGCGCGGCTTCAAGGCGCACGCCATCAACCCGAAACAAATGGATCGGTTCCGCGACCGGTTCACCCTGGCCGGTGCCAAGGACGACAGCCGCGATGCCGAAGTGATGGCCTCCGCCCTGCGCACCGATCCGCGTTGCTTCCGGCTGCTTGCTGTCGCCGACCCCGTCGTCGTTGAATTGCGCGAGTGGTCGCGCATCGCCGAAGACCTCAGTGACGAGCGCAACCGGTTGACGAACCGCATGCGCGAGCAGCTCTGGCGCTACTTCCCCGCACTGCTGGAGCTCGAAAGCGACCTGGGGGCAGAGTGGTTGCTCGATCTCTGGGAGACCGCGCCGACACCGGATAAAGCCGCGCGCATCCGCGAGGTGACGATCGCCAAGCTTCTCAAGCGCCATCGCATCCGCCGGTTCAGCGCCGCCCGTGTGCTCGATGTGTTGCGCCAGCCGCCGCTCAAAGTCGCCGCCGGAACGACCGAATCCGCCAGCGCCCACGTCACCACGCTCATTGCCCGCATCCGCCTGGTCAACCGGCAGCTCACACAAGCGCATCATCGGCTCGATGGCCTGACCGCCAGCCTCGTTCCGGTCACGGAGGCCGAGCCGGGGCAGCGGAAGCATGACGTGGAGATCCTTGCATCCTTGCCGGGAGTAGGAAGGATCGTCCTCGCCACGCTGCTCGCAGAAGCGTTCGATGCCCTGCAGCGGCGTGATTACGCCGCTTTGCGCAGCTTGACAGGAGTCGCGCCGGTCACCAAGCGCTCGGGCAAGAGCTGCATCGTCGTCAGAAGACAGGCTTGCCATGACCGACTGGCCAACGCCATGTACCATTGGGCGCGCGTCGCCGTTCAACACGACCTCAGAAGCCGATTGAAATACGCGGCCCTTCGAAGCCGAGGTCACAGCCACGGTCGAGCCCTGCGATCCGTCGCCGACCGCCTCCTTGCCGTCGCCAGCGCCATGCTCAAAACGGGCACCACCTTCGACCCCTCTCTGGCCGCTCAAAAATCCGCTTGTTAAACGGTGGGGAGTCCCCCCATATGCGCTAACTTAAGGGCTAGACGGCCTGAATCTGGAGGGTTATGTGAGGTCGCATCCGTCGTCGCGGCGAGCTCGAGCGACCTCACATAAGCCGGATTGAAGTAAGGCGCGGGTTGTTTGGCGCCGTTATGGGAATAGTAAAGCACGCCGCTTGATGACGATAGCGGATTCGTCGTGGACGGCAATCGCACCGCCGATTTTTGTGGTGATCTGGCGACCTTCGCGAGCAGCTTGCCGGACGATAGGAAGCGATTTTTGCGCTCTCAATGCACACTGTCGGTCTTTCGGTGTGGCCAGGGCCACGCGGTATCGCGCGCCGGCGCGGCGCTTGGTTTTGTGGGCATATGGGAGGGGGTGCGGATTGTCGGAGTTCATGATGTATCGCACCAGAAAGATGATGGCCGGGGCGGCGAAACAGGCGCAACAGTGATTCCTGTCCTACGCATGGGACGCCGGCAGTCAGGGCATTCGTGGGATTGCCCGGGCTGTGATTTGCCTGCCTGCGACCGCTCCCCTGCTGATGATGGTTGATCGAGGATCTGCCTGCAGAGGCCGATACGATCCCGTCGGTGGCTATTGGCGAGAAAGCCGAAGTGGCGCATGCGGTGGAAGCCGTCCGGGAGCACGTGTAGAAGAAAACGCCGGATGAACTCGTGCGGGTCAAGGCGCATGATCTTCTCGCGGTCGCGACCCTTGCCACGGTAATCCTTCCATCGGAAGGCAACGTGGTCATCATCGACCTCGACGATGCGGCTGTTGGCGATGGCAACACGATGGGTGTAGCGGACGAGATAGGCGAGCACCTGGTCGGGGCCGCCGAACGGTGGCTTCGAATAGACGACCCATTCGACGCGGCGCGCACGCGCGAGATGGCGGGTGAACGCCTCGTCATCGTTGAGATGGCTGAGTTCGTTGGAGAAGCGGAGTTCACCGTGAGCGAAGGCTCTAGCAAGGGCCGTCAGAAAGAGCCGCCGAAACAGCCGCGACAGTACGCGCACGGGCAGAAAGAAGCCCGGCCGGCATGCCACCCACCTAGCTCTGTCGGGCGAGAGACCGCCGCCGGGCACGACGCAATGAACATGGGGATGATGGGTCATGGCCTGGCCCCAGGTGTGAAGCACGGCGACGATGCCGATCTCGGCGCCCAGCCGCTTGGGATCGGCGGCAACGGTCTGCAGCGTCTGGGCCACGATGCGCATCAGCAATGCATAGACGACCGCCTTGTTGTGGAAAGCGATCTCGGCGATGCCCGGTGGTAGCGTGAAGACCACATGAAAGTACGGGACCGGCAACAGATCGGCGACGCGTGCAGCGACCCACTCCTTGCGGGCCGCGCCTTCGCACTTCGGGCAATGGCGATTGCGGCAGGAATTATAGGAGATGCGGGTCCTGCCGCAATCGTCGCAGGCATCGACGTGACCGCCGAGCCTCGGCGTCCGCCAGGCTTCGATCGCGCCCATGACGCGTCGTTTGCCGCGGCCAAGATGACCGGCGTTCTCACGTCTGTAGGAGCTCCCATGTCGCCGAAAGATGTCGGCGACTTCGAAGGTGGGACGCAACCGATCACGATTCCGGCGGCGTCACCTCCAGTCGTAACCGATCGAGCGGACTGGCCATCGACCGGATCGTGTCGGTAGAGACCTGCGTATAGCGCGCTGTCGTGGAGAGGTGGGCGTGACCGAGCAGGACCTGGATGATGCGGATATCGGTCCCGTTCTCGAGCAGGTGAGTGGCAAAGGAATGCCGCAACGTATGGACGGTGACGTGCTTGGAAAGACCCGCCGCCGCAATCGCCGAACGGCAGGCGGAATGCAGCACCGACGGCGCGATCGGCTTGTCTGGATCGCGCCCAGGAAACACGATGTCCTTGGGCCGCGCCAACCGCCAATAGCTGCGCAGGATCCCGAGCAGTTCCGGCGACAGCATGACGTAGCGGGCTTTGCCGCCTTTGCCACGCGTGATGTGGATCACCATCCTTGAGCTGTCGATATCGTTGGCGCGAAGACCACAGACCTCCGAAACCCTCAGGCCGGCGGCATAAGCCGTTGTCAGAGCCACCCGCGCCTTCAAGCTGGAGACGGCTTGCAGAAAGTCGACCACCTCGTCGCTCGAAAGAACAACCGGCAACTGGCGTGGCTCGCGCGCATACGGAATATGCTCCGGGATCGTATTCTGGCCGAGCGTCACGCCATAGAGGAACCGGAGGGCGCAGACGATCTGGTTCAATCCGGACCAGGAGATGCCCGTCGACACAAGGTGAACCTGGAAGGCGTGGACCTCGTCCAGGCCGAGCCGAGCCGGTGATCGGCCGAAATGGCGGCTAAACTTTGCGACTGCATAAAGATAGGATTGCTGCGTGGCCGGAGAAAGATTGCGGACCGTCATGTCCTCGATCATCCGGCGACGCAGAGGGCTCATCTCGGCCATCTGGATCTCCTGTCTGAAGGGTGGGTTTGCAACACCCAAATCCTCTCAGACAGGAGACATCTCTCAAAGAGGCCACCAATTGCCGCGACTAGCGGCTTAGTTCAATCTGTCTGTGATTCATAAGGTAGATGCGAACAACTGATTCCATCGATCCCGATTGGTCCAGGCTGCTGTCGAAGCTGGAGCGTGTCATTGATCTCGGCGCGACCGCGCGTACTTCGGGTGCGCTTGTGCGGCGACGTGGTGTTGGTGACGCCGCGACCTTGCTGCGGCTGGCATTGGCTTACGGGCCCGGCGGCATGAGCTTGCGTTCAGCCGCCGCCTGGGCTGGTCTGAATGATGTGGCGGCGATTTCCGACGTTGCTCTTTTGAAGCGACTGCGCGGATCGGTCGATTGGCTGGGGGACATCGAGCTATGGCGGGAAATGGGTGACGAGGCCGATCAGGCGGCGCGATGGTCAGGGGTCGTCGTTTCGGCGACACCGTCGGTGAATTTGACGCCGGCGATGACCTTTGGCAACTGATTTTCGCCCTTCAGCCGGCGCCAGGTTTTGGCGGCGCTCATGACGAGCTTGAAGACCATGAGCCGTGCTGTGTTGTGGGACAGGCCTCCCTTGGTTCGCACCGTGCGGTGCCTGACGGTGGCGAAGACGCTTTCGATCGGGTTCGAGGTGCGCAGATGGTCCCAGTGTTCGGCCGGGAAGTCGAAGAAGGTCAGCAATGCCTCGTGGTCCTTCGTCAGGCAGTTGACGGCCTTGGGATATTTGGCCTTGTATTTGTCGACGAAGACGGCGATCGCGACCTCGGCGGTTGCCCGATCCGGGGCATCGCGGACCTCCCTGAGATCGGCCTTCATGTTCGGCTGCACCGACTTCGGCACCTTGTTGAGGATGTTGAGGAGCTTGTGTTGGCAGCACCGTTGATGGCGGGTCGAAGGGAATATCTCCTCCAGCGCCTTCCAGAAGCCGAGCGCGCCGTCGCCCACGGCAATTTCTGGCGCAATCGAAGCCCGCGGGCCTTCAGCCCGACGAGGAGCTCGCGCCAGCTCTGGGTGCTTTCGCGCACGCCGACTTGAAAGCCGACAAGTTCCTTCTTGCCTTCCGGCGTCGCGCCGATGACGACCAGCATGCAAGCGGCATCGTCCTCCATGCGTGCCTGAAGATAGACCCCGTCGGCCCAGATGTAGACGTAGCGGCGGGCTGACAGGTCGCGGCGTTGCCAGCGATCATAGTCGGCCTGCCACTCCTCCTTCAGCCGGCCAATCACCGAGGGGGACAGGTTCGGTGCGTCCTTGCCGAGTAAGGCGGCAAGCGCCTCCTGGAAATCGCCGGTCGAGATGCCGCGCAGGTAAAGGACCGGCAGCAGAGCGTCGAGGCTCTTCGTGCGTCGTGCCCACTTCGGCAGGATCGCCGACGTGAAGGTGATGCGATCCTCGCCGCAAGTCTCCAAAGCCCGGTCGCGCAGCTTGACGCGGCGCACCGCAACCGGACCGATCCCCGTCTGGATCGTTCTTTCAGGCCCATGGCCGTGCCGCACCACCCGGTCCCGCCCATCGCTCAGGCGTTCGCTGGCCATGGCCGCAAGAAACGCCTCGGCTTCCGCCTCCACGGCCTGTGCCAGAAGCCGGCGCGCGCCTTCGCGTAGAACCGATGTCAGGGGATCATCGAGCGTCTCGGGATGCGGAAAGGAAACAACAGTGCTATCTGTCTTCATGGCGTATCGCTCTTTCATGAGGTTCTGGCAGGCTTGTCACCCGCCTCGATACGCCGCCCTCATCAAACCGTCATCACCCAGTTTCCGTCATAGCTCTCCCGCCGCGTGCGGCAGTGACGCAGTGTTGTCCCCTTAATCGTAGAGATGTTCCAAATTGAGGTGACGGAGATAAGTCCGGATTTCAAAGAGCAGGAACAACGGTCAATTGACTGGGTGAGCCCCAGCGAAGCCGCCAGACGAGTCCGTGAAACTGAGCTAAAATCCCTTCTGATCAACTTCACGCCAATCGAGAAAGGAGCCCGAAACTAAGTCCGGGCGGGGAGGCCGTCATTCCTCTCTTAGCGGTTTTCCGGCGTCGGTGACGCATCCCTCCCGTTTGTGGTTTGTCGACTGCTTGCCAAGATAACAGAAGCGCACCAGGGGCAGGCGAGCCAAAGTGCGGAGACATCCGAAGCGTCACAGATCTATCCGCGCGTGAGGAGGCCCAATTCGAGTGGCTCGCAGAGAGGCTTGGAAAGCGCGATTGCGCCGACCTGGTTTCGCGCTGGCGTGAAGTGTTCGACAAGGCTGCCGAACCGGCTCGCGACGGAGGGACTGATGTCTCGATGATCGCCCCTTGAGAGACGTCGGCGTGATTTCTATAGCGGATGGCTGTCAGGTTCCATAATCTATCTTATGTGATCTTTGTATGTAGCCGCAAAGTTAAAGTGTCCTGATCCTGCAAAGTTGGAATGTCACTCTCCCCGGGTTTTGATGACCTGGGAGATTGCGGATGGGATTGATTGCGATGAGCGAACGCGATCTGCAACGGATTGAGGTTTTGTCGAAAGTGATCGCCGGACGCATGACGTTGGCGTCGGCGGCGCGCGTGCTTGAACTGAGCACCCGTCAGGTCCGTCGTCTGCTGGAGCGGATCAACACTGGCGGCGCGGCTTCAATCCGGCATAAGGCGATCGGCCGACCCTCGAACAACCGGATCAGCGACGGTGTTCGGGATTATGCGGTGACGCTCGTTCGCGAACGCTATGCGGACTTCGGACCGACGTTGGCGGCCGAGAAGCTAGCCGAACGCGATGGACTGACGGTATCGCGCGAGACGCTGCGCCAATGGATGTCGGACGACGGCCTCTGGCTGTCGCGCAAGCAGCGGCGGACGTTTCATCAGCCACGCTTGCGACGCGAGGCCTATGGCGAGCTGGTGCAGATCGACGGGTCGGAGCATCGCTGGTTTGAGGATCGTGGGCCGTCATGCTCGCTGCTGGTGTTCGTCGATGATGCGACGGGCAAGTTGATGCAGGTGCGGTTTGTGCGTTCGGAAAGCGCCTTCACCTACTTTGAAGCGCTGGCGCTGTATCTCAAGCATCACGGGGCACCGGTCGCCTTTTACTCCGACAAGCATTCGGTGTTCCGGGTGGCGAAGAAGGATGCCAAGGGTGGCCAGGGCATGACGCAGTTCGGGCGAGCGCTTTGCGAGTTAAACATCGAGATTCTTTGCGCAAACTCCAGTCAGGCCAAAGGTCGCGTCGAACGGATGAACCGGACGCTGCAAGATCGCTTGGTCAAGGAATTAAGGCTGGCGGGTATCGACGACATGGAGGCTGGCAATGCATTTTTGCCTGGCTTCATAGAGCACTACAACGCGCGGTTTGCCATTGTCCCTGCCCGACCCGATGACCTGCACCGGCCGATGAACCTTGCACCGGATCGGCTGGCCGAGATCCTGTGCAAACGCGAGCAGCGCTATGTCGGAGCGCAACTGACGTTTTCGTTTGAGCGCCAGCGGATCATGCTCGAGGAGACCGAGGTGACGCGCGGTTTGGCTGGTCGCTATGTCGAAACCTATGCCTATGCGGATGGCCGATTGGATGTGCGGTGGAAAGGCCATTCCCTGTCCTACAGGGTGTTCGACAAGGACCAGCGGGTGACGCATGCGGCGATCACCGAGAACAAGCGGCTTTCCGATGTCCTGGCTTACATCAAGGAACGTCAGGACCAGCAGACGCAGCCGGCCGTGAAGACGAACAGCGACAAGAATGGCTACAAACCGCGTGGCCGCAAGCCGGGCAAGCGGACGGACTTCACGAACGATCCGGTGGTGATCGCGCGACGTGAGAAGGCCCTTTCCCGACTTGATGCTGCGGAATGATCCGTCATCGCAACATCTCAAAGCTAAAGCCGAAGAGGTGGCCACCACCCACCCCGATCTGATCTTGCAACCGGATCAGCCGGTCAGATCGGGGCTGGTCGTCGTGCCGTAGGGCAGCCCAAAGTGACATTTTAACTTTGCGCCAAAGCGGACAGTTCAACTTGGCTGCCACATTGTATGTAGTGGCTATTTAGTAATGCGACATATGAGCCAGTTAGAGATGCGACAGGAGCTATGACGGAAACTGGGTGATGACGGTTTGATGAGGGCGGCGTATCGAGGCGGGTGACAAGCCTGCCAGAACCTCATGAAAGAGCGATACGCCATGAAGACAGATAGCACTGTTGTTTCCTTTCCGCATCCCGAGACGCTCGATGATCCCCTGACATCGGTTCTACGCGAAGGCGCGCGCCGGCTTCTGGCACAGGCCGTGGAGGCGGAAGCCGAGGCGTTTCTTGCGGCCATGGCCAGCGAACGCCTGAGCGATGGGCGGGACCGGGTGGTGCGGCACGGCCATGGGCCTGAAAGAACGATCCAGACGGGGATCGGTCCGGTTGCGGTGCGCCGCGTCAAGCTGCGCGACCGGGCTTTGGAGACTTGCGGCGAGGATCGCATCACCTTCACGTCGGCGATCCTGCCGAAGTGGGCACGACGCACGAAGAGCCTCGACGCTCTGCTGCCGGTCCTTTACCTGCGCGGCATCTCGACCGGCGATTTCCAGGAGGCGCTTGCCGCCTTACTCGGCAAGGACGCACCGAACCTGTCCCCCTCGGTGATTGGCCGGCTGAAGGAGGAGTGGCAGGCCGACTATGATCGCTGGCAACGCCGCGACCTGTCAGCCCGCCGCTACGTCTACATCTGGGCCGACGGGGTCTATCTTCAGGCACGCATGGAGGACGATGCCGCTTGCATGCTGGTCGTCATCGGCGCGACGCCGGAAGGCAAGAAGGAACTTGTCGGCTTTCAAGTCGGCGTGCGCGAAAGCACCCAGAGCTGGCGCGAGCTGCTCGTCGGGCTGAAGGCCCGCGGGCTTTCGATTGCGCCAGAAATTGCCGTGGGCGACGGCGCGCTCGGCTTCTGGAAGGCGCTGGAGGAGATATTCCCTTCGACCCGCCATCAACGGTGCTGGCAACACAAGCTCCTCAACATCCTCAACAAGGTGCCGAAGTCGGTGCAGCCGAACATGAAGGCCGATCTCAGGGAGGTCCGCGATGCCCCGGATCGGGCAACCGCCGAGGTCGCGATCGCCGTCTTCGTCGACAAATACAAGGCCAAATACCCCAAGGCCGTCAACTGCCTGACGAAGGACCACGAGGCATTGCTGACCTTCTTCGACTTCCCGGCCGAACACTGGGACCATCTGCGCACCTCGAACCCGATCGAAAGCGTCTTCGCCACCGTCAGGCACCGCACGGTGCGAACCAAGGGAGGCCTGTCCCACAACACAGCACGGCTCATGGTCTTCAAGCTCGTCATGAGCGCCGCCAAAACCTGGCGCCGGCTGAAGGGCGAAAATCAGTTGCCAAAGGTCATCGCCGGCGTCAAATTCACCGACGGTGTCGCCGAAACGACGACCCCTGACCATCGCGCCGCCTGATCGGCCTCGTCACCCATTTCCCGCCATAGCTCATGCGACAGTCGTCGCCTCTTGGGATGCTGGTCAAACGTCAACGTTTGGAAGGAAGACTGGCGACGTGAAGCGTGGTTGAGACCATGAGCGTTCGGAGTCGTCATGTCTTGTTTGATCACCATGTCGCAGAAGGAATTGCATCGTCTTGAACTCATCCAGCGGATTCGCGGCCGCAGCCTGACCGTCGTCGAGGCGGCCGCCTTGCTTCGTCTCAGCCGCAGTCAGGTGCACCGGCTGCTGCAGGCCTATGACCTGGCCGGCGCCGACGGTCTCGTCTCGAAGAAGCGCGGCCGTCCGAACAACCGGCGTCACAGCGAGGATTTCCGCAACCTGGTGCTCGACCTGGTGCGTGAGCATTACGCGGATTTTGGACCAACCTTGGCGGCCGAGAAGCTCATCGAACGCCACCGGATTGCCGTCAGCAAGGAGACGCTGCGCCAATGGATGATCGAAGCCGACATCTGGGTGTCGCGACGCGAGCGCAAGAAGCGGGTCTTCCAGCCGCGCGGCCGGCGCGATTGTTTCGGCGAACTCGTTCAGATCGATGGCTCGCTCCATTGGTGGTTCGAGAACCGCGGTCCCAAATGCGCCCTGCTCGTCTATATCGACGACGCCACCGGCAAGCTGTTGCATCTGCGCTTTGCGGCCTCAGAGAACACCTTCGACTATCTGCACGCGACGAAGGCCTACTTGCAGCAACGGGGCAAGCCGATCGCCTTCTACAGCGACAAGCATGGCATCTTCCGCACCACCCATGCTTCCAAGCAGGACAGAACCAGCGGCCTGACGCAGTTCGGGCGGGCGCTTTATGAAGCGCGCCAACCAGACGCTGCAGGATCGCCTGGTCAAGGAACTGCGGCTGCGCGGCATCGACACGATCGCGGCGGCCAATGCCTGCAGCGGATCGAGATTTTGTCGAAGGTGACCGCCGGGCGGATGACACTGGTGTCGGCGGCTCATGTGCTGGGCTTGAGTACCCGCCAGGTGCGTCGTCTGTTGGATCGGATCAGCACTGGCGGTGCGGCGTCGATCCGGCACAAGGCGATCGGCCGGCCGTCGAACAACCGGATCAGCGACGGTGTCCGGGATTACGCGGTGGCGCTGGTGCGCGAATGCTATGCGGACTTCGGCCCAACGCTAGCGGCCGAGAAGCTTGCCGAGCGTGATGGATTGCGGGTGTCGCGCGAGACGTTGCGCAGCTGGATGGCGGATGCCGGACTGTGGTTGTCGCGTAAACAGCGCCGGACGTTTCATCAGCCGCGGTTGCGACGCGAGGCCTACGGTGAACTGGTGCAGATTGATGGCTCCGAGCATCGTTGGTTCGAAGATCGCGGTGACCCATGTTCATTGCTGGTGTTCATCGATGATGCGACCGGCAAGCTGATGCAGTTGCGGTTCGTACGATCGGAAAGTGCGTTCAGCTATTTCGAAGCGCTCGAGCTCTATCTGAAGGCGCATGGTGCTCCCGTCGCGTTCTATTCCGACAAGCATTCGGTGTTCCGGGTGGCGAAGAAGGATGCCAAGGGCGGTCAGGGCATGACCCAGTTCGGGCGTGCACTTTGCGAGTTAAACATCGAGATTCTTTGCGCAAACTCGAGCCAGGCCAAGGGCCGGGTCGAACGGATGAACCGGACGCTACAGGACCGGTTGATCAAGGATCTGCGCCTGGAGGGCATCTGCGGCATGGACGACGGCAACGCTTTCCGGGAGTGTCAGGAATTCTGTGCGGTGGGCCATGATGATGAAAAGGAGCGAATCATCACATGGCTATCGAAAAAGAACTTCTGGACCAACTTCTTGCTGGTCGTGATCCATCCGATGTTTTCGGCAAGGACGGCTTGCTGGATGACCTGAAGAAGGCACTGTCGGAGCGTATTCTCAACGCCGAGCTTGATGAACATCTCGCCGTCGATCGCAGCGAAGGACCGTCGGGCAATCGGCGGAATGGATCTTCGAAAAAGACGGTGCTGACCGGTACCTCGAAGATGACGTTGACCATCCCGCGCGACCGGGCCGGTACGTTCGACCCGCAGCTGATCGCCAAATATCAGCGCCGCTTTCCCGATTTCGATGATAAGATCATTTCCATGTACGCGCGCGGCATGACGGTGCGGGAAATCCAGGGCCACCTCGAAGAAATCTACGGTATCGACGTGTCGCCGGACCTGATCTCGGCGGTGACCGACCAGGTTCTGGAGGCCGTTGGCGAGTGGCAAAACCGCCCGCTCGAGCTGTGCTATCCCCTCGTGTTCTTCGATGCCATCCGGGTCAAGATCCGGGACGAAGGCTTCGTTCGCAACAAGGCCGTTTATGTCGCGCTCGCAGTTCTGGCGGACGGCACAAAGGAAATCCTCGGGCTCTGGATCGAGCAGACCGAAGGGGCAAAGTTCTGGTTGCGCGTGATGAATGAGCTGAAAAGCCGTGGCTGCCAGGACATCCTGATCGCCGTGGTCGATGGCCTGAAGGGCTTTCCCGAAGCCATTACGTACCGTCTTCCCTCAGACGATCGTCCAGACCTGCATCGTCCACCTGATCCGGCATTCTCTGGAGTTCGTGTCCTACAAGGATCGCAAACCCGTCGTACCGGCGTTGAGAGCCATCTATCGTGCTCGAGATGCCGAGGCTGGAATGAAGGCGCTGGAGGCTTTCGAGGAAGGGTATTGGGGCCAGAAATACCCTGCCATCTCTCAAAGCTGGCGGCGCAATTGGGAACACGTTGTTCCCTTCTTCGCCTTCCCAGAGGGCGTCCGCCGCATCATCTACACGACGAACGCCATCGAGGCGTTGAACTCGAAACTTCGTCGGGCAGTGCGCTCGCGCGGCCATTTCCCGGGTGACGAAGCCGCGATGAAGCTGTTATATCTGGTCCTCAACAATGCGGCCGAGCAGTGGAAGCGCGCGCCGAGGGAGTGGATCAAGGCAAAGACACAGTTCGCCGTCATCTTCGGCGAGCGGTTCTTCAACTGATGAAACCGGCCCACCGCACAGAATTCCTGACACTCCCATCGAAACCGTACGCGAGAAATTTAGCTGCCGGGACTGCGAGAAGATCAGCCAGGCGCCGGCACCCTTCCATGCCACGCCACGCGGCTTTATCGGTCCTCATCTGCTGGCGACGATCCTGTTCGATAAGTTCGGCATGCATAGCCCGCTCAACCGCCAGAGCACCCGGTTCAAATGCGAGGGCATCGAGCTTTCGACCTCGACGTTGGCCGACCAGGTCGGGTATGGAACGGCCGCGCTCCTGCCGATCTTTGATCTGATCGAAACGCATGTCTTCGCGGCCGAGCGGCTTTTTGGCGACGACACCACCATTCCCATCCAGGCCAAAGACAAATGCACGACCGGGCGAATATGGACGTACGTGTGCGATGACCGGCCCTACGGCGGCGCGGCAGCGCCGGCGGCCATATACTATGCGTCGAGCGACCGCCGCGGCGAGCATCCGCAGAAGCACCTGGCCGCGTATGGCGGCATTCTGCAGAGTGATTGTTACAATGGCTTCGAGCCGCTCAGTGTCGCCGAAAAGAAAGCGGTGCCGATCACCTTCGCCTTTTGTCATGCGCACGCGCGGCGCAAATTCTTTGAACTGGCCGACATCCAGAAAAATGCCCGCGACCGCAAGCGCAAGGGCAAGCCAATCTCGCCGATCGCATTGGAGGCCGTCCAACGGTACGACGCGCTGTTTGAGATCGAGCGCGACATCAATGGATTGAGCGCCGCAGAACGACTGGCCGCGCGGCAGGAAAAGAGCAAGCCGCTGTTCGATGACATGCACGCGTGGCTGAAACGGGAGCGCGCCTCGCTCAGCAAATCGTCCGAGGTGATCGAGCCGATCGATTACATGCTGAAGCGCTGGGATGGCTTTGCCCGTTTCCTCGACGATGGCCGGATTTGTCTCACGAACAATGCGGCCGAGCGCGCGCTGAGAGGAATTGCCCTCGGGCGTCGAAACTGGACCTTCGCCGGCTCCCAGCGTGGGGCCGATCGTGCCGCCATCATGCTCTCCGTCATCACGACTTGCCGTCTCAACGACGTCGACCCAAAGGCGTGGCTCGCCGATGTGTTTAGCCGCATCGCCGATCTTCCCGTCTCCCGCCTGCACGAACTGCTGCCGTGGCAATGGAAGACACACAAAGGGACGGCTATTGCGGCGTTTCGCGTAAACAGCTCCCGGAACAATGCTTCCGAACGCGCCAAGCCTTCATCGGTCAGGATCAATGACTTCGACTTGTTGACTGGGTCGCCGATCAAGCCCTTCTTGTGAAGCCGATCCGTCGTTGCCCAGTCGAAGCCCTTCCAGGCACAGCGTTCGTTATGCAGCGTCAGCCATAGCAGCGCCAAAACCGCATCGTCGATCTTGTCCTCATCGATCTCCATGAACCCACGTTACCACGCGCGGCGCTCAAAATCCTGCGGCCCTGCTCGGATGGATACGTGTCAGCGTCACCCCTTTGCGCTTCAGCTCGCTGGCGATGTTCGCCCAACTGGGCTCATCCAGATCCTGCGGCGGCCGCCCGCGGCGGTGGAACAGGCGACGCTGCAAAACGGCGTCGTCATCAAGGCCGGGCGGCAGGGGCCAGCATGACAGACCCTCTTCCCGAGCCCGCAGAAGGTAGGTCGACACGGTCGTTTTGCTGATCTTCAGCCGTTCCGATATCGCCCGAACAGAAAGCCCTTGTTCGTGCGCCAGTCTCAAAATCGATCGAATGTCCTTCACACTCGTAAGTCTCGCCTGCTTCCGTCTCGCCATTCACCCCACCTCGTTCAAATCGAGGTGCAGAATGACAAAGACGGCGCGGGCGAAAGTCGATCTTTTGTCGCCGAGAAGACTGTCCGGGATTTACCGAAATCGCTGTCCGGGAATTAGCGAAATCCCTGTCCCGGATTTAGCGAAAACGCTGTCCGCGATTTAATGGAATCGCTGTCCGCGAATTACCGAAACCCGCAGCTTTCCAGCAGATCAAGGAACGGACCCCGCTGCAGCAACCAAAGCTGCGGCTCCCATACCGGGCGCTGCGAGCACTTGCGGTGCTGTGAAACAACTGCCGAAGAGCGTGGTGCGGGAAATCTGCACGCCACGTTCTGTGGGAACCGGAGGTGGGTGACCGACTCCGGTGACCCGGTGGCGATGGGTAACCATCGTCCCTAACGGGACCAATTCAGCGAAGGTGGCAAGGATGTTGAAAAACAATGCCCATCGGGTCGGATGGGTCATGGACGCTGGCCCCGATCTGCAACTTAAAGAAATGTTACAGGTCCCCTATCCGACCCGCGGTACGAAACGGGTGATTTTCGCTTTCCTAATCAATTTCAAGTAGCTCTCAGTTCGGTCACGATCGAGTCCCATCGCACGGAACTGCTCTGCGGTCCCGTTGAATATGGGCGGCTTGCCGAGCGTCTCACTTTCGGAGAAGAATTGTTTCCAGGTGGGATCGCGCCACGTTTTGCCGTTGTCGATAATGAAGTGATTTGTCGTAATGTTCGAGCCGCTGTTTGCTGGCGTATACTCCCGGACAGGTCCGCCCAAGGCAGCGGTCGCCTCTTGGCAGAGGCGTAATCCGGTCCATTGGCGATCATCAAAGCTCGTGCCGCGGCGCGAAAGTCCCCTTGAGATTTCAAGACGATGTCTCGAATAGCCCTCTTCTTTCATTTTTCTCTTGAGTATGGTTTCTCGCATTTGGCGAACTGCCGGATCCGCGAGATCGCCCTCTGCCACAGGTGGAAACAGGGAGGTTCTGTTCGCGGTGACATAGGCGTCAATCTCATCCGAGCTCATCGGCTTGTGCCAGTCAATGGTAGCCAGCAATCTGGTTTTTTCCTGAAACGCTCGGCTTGACGGATCCGCCGGTATAGACAGCGCGTTGAGCTTCTCTCCCAACTTGACCAGCAAAGCCTGGGCGTCAACCGTATCCAGATTCTTGCCCTGAAGCTCGTCGAGAACATCCGCGACGTCTTGCAGTTGTTTTGGCTTCCAGCCCTTGAAGCCGGCTTTCCACATTTTCACGTGCTTTTCGGTGATCAGGCTTTCAGGCTCACCGATTCCGAGCCCATATTTGAGGCCTGATACGTCGGCCGAAACTTCCGCCAATACACTATCAGAATTCCTCCGAGGGGCTGGGCTTGTCCGCTGTCCGTCAAGGGAACCTGACGGCGAGGCAGTCTCAGCTCTGTTGAATGTGGCTGCGCCCCGATCTTCAATGAGGCTCGTTAGCAACCCGTTCGTATTCTTGTGAATGACACCGGCATCGAGGAGCTCTTGAACCATCTTGGATTCTTCGATCCGATTGCCAGCATCAAGTATCTTTCGTGACTGTTCCAAGCTGATACGACCACCCTTGGCGGCCTCCGCTGCGATTTTCCCCTGAACAGCTTTCAACAATGCCTTATAGTCGCCGCTAAACCCCTCAGGGTTAGACGCGAGCATGTGCATAAATGACTGCTTGTAGACTTCAGACCAGACAAGCTGTGAAACGTTGTTGTCAGCACACTTCACCAACAATTCTGCTAGCTCAGACCCAATTTCGACTGGCTGCGGGTCCGATGCTTGACGACTGGCTGCGGGTTTCCGGGAGCCACGTAATGCTGCCTTGGATTTAGGCCCAACAGGCAAATTCTTCACTTCAGCGTCAACGGCTGTCTCGATGTCACGGATCAATTGCGATACATCGGCTTCTCGCCCAACGCCCTCGATCTGCGAAGCGCTTTTTCGTACGAGCCGGCCAATTGTCTGCTTGGCCAAGACCGCGATGGCCTTCGTCGCGCCTCCCAGCGTCATCTCGGCTGCGATCGAGGTGTAGAATTTTTCAACCATGCCCCTGGCCAAGCGGTCTCTTTCCTCCAGGTCATCCGTCGCGGCAAGTTCAGCGGCGTCTGCTGCTATGTCTGTCACCGCCGTTGCCGCGACGCCAGCAATTACGCCAGCTGCCACTCCGGGAAAAGCGACCGACAATCCTACGGACAAGGCATAGCCAGCTCCGGTTAGTGCTGGTCGCAACACGCGCAAAGCGTCTTTGGTTGATTTTTCCCATGCCGACGTGGTGTTATAATCCCAGTCGCTCTTCAGCAAATTCTTCCAGTCGGAAACGATCGGATTGCTATCTTTAGACTTCAGTTCGTCGATGCTCTGGCCCGTGGCACTCTGCTTTATCTTGTTCAAATAGAGAGTGCGGGTAAAATCAACCAGTTTTTCTTTGGCACCCGACTTGCGTGGCGCCTCAGATAGGATATCCGCGATCTTTACGATCGAATCGATATCCTCGTCGTTGGGAGACACAAGCCCCGAGGCCGTTAACGCAACGTAATCACTGAGATCTTGCGCCAGAGTATCCGCTTCATTTACGCGCGCGCGATTGACCGGGGCTGCACTCATGCGACCGTTATCGCTTGTCGGAACATAGAATTTGCCCCCGCGGGCCTCCAAGGCCTTAAGGTATACACTCGGATTGGTCAGATATTTGCCGCTGTTGTATTGCTCCATCTTCTTTAGTTTCGACGCCATCTCGCCTTTGGTTTTGGCGTCGATCCCTTCGGCGAAAATTTCTCTGAACTGCTCGCTCTTAAAGAGAGCCAACTGCGCCTTCAGACCTTTCGGTATGACCGCAATTTTTTGCTGATTTAGATTGATCAGCATGCCGGAAAATTGTTCATCTTCTCCTGTTGGCAAAAAGAGTGTATTCGGATTGAGGACTTCTTCGCGCCCGGACAGGGATAGCTTAGAGGCACTGCCTCTGAGGGCTTTGCGTTTTCCGTCGAGGAACTCGTACAAATACCCCTGAATTCTCTTTTGTTCAGTGGAATTCAGCTCACCTTCTTGAGCAATGGTCGTGAACACAGGAATGGCATCCAGAGACTGGCTGACATTGACGACCAGTTCATCCCGATTCTTCTGGAAGAATTGGTCGACATCCTGCGTGTGGCGAGGAGAAAGGTTTAGGTTCCACACCTTCTTGACTGTTTCGCTCATGCCGAAAGGAAAGACAACCTCTCCTCGTTTTTGCGCAACGCTGGCGGCGGTCGCTTGCTTTCTTTTGGGAACGATGACGACATTATCCCTGCGGGTATATTGCAATGATTCGCCCAGATACGTCATGATTTCTCCATCACTGTATTCTTGGTTGCCTGGGGTCTCGTTGACTTTCTGCAATAGAGGGGGTTGCCCAAGCTTCTGGCGCTCCTTATAGCCCGGGGGCCAGGGATTGTAGATGAACAGTTCACCGTTTTTGGCACGGTACGAGTACGTCCGCGCCAGTGGTTCGGTTACGTTGTAAAATCCCCCAAGTGGGTTGCGGAAGGTCGACTTTCCGCTCGAGAAAACCGGATCGTATCTGTCGGCATCATCAAGAAATTCAGTCGGCTCGTCCGGTATTTGCGCAAGCAGCGCTTGCTTGAAAAAACCAATATCGATCTGCGACATCTCCGGCCTTTGGGAATGGAATGAGCCTTGGCCTGGTTGTATCCCGTCAAAATCTGCCCCGAGTGTCGTCTGCGCGGCGTGTTGGGCGGCTCCCTGCGCAGCTATCGCGAGGGTGGTGACCCCATTGCTCAAGGTCTCCTGGGTAAAGTGCTCGCTGGATTGATATCCACTCAGCTCGGTCACAGCGAAAAGTTCAGGGTCGATCTTCTGCAGCTCGGCATTGATGTAAGGCTCGGTTTTGAACGCAGAGACTGGCAAGGCAAGCGCTGTTGCGTTCCGATACTCTCGGCGCGCCTCCAGCGTACCGCCATCTTGCGATGGACGATCGGCCAAAGCGCGCACTTCAGCGCGGAAACCCTGTAGTTCCTTTGAGTTAAACGCGATCTCGTAGGCGGCGTTGAGGGCTGAATCGGTCATGTTTGTGCGCCGGAATGGCCCCTGGCTATCGTTGAAGCACAGAAGGTAGGGCAAGTACCCAACATCGCCAAAGGCCTGTGTTAGCACTTCGGGGCCGGTCGTAATAACGTCAGCGTCTCGAGGGCTGAGGGGAGACTGCGCAAAAAACCTGGAGAGGGCTTTCTGTACATCTGCCTTATCGTAGGCGTCGATGTCATCGCCAACGTCAGAATCATAGTCCTCGATGCGTTCGATAACCTTCCTCTGAATTGAATTCAGGGAGTCCAGATCCGATTCGACCGAGAAATCGGGGTCTTCATGATCAATCAGCGCCTTCCGGGCCGCCTTCACGGTTTCGTCAACGACCTCGGAATTTTTCCTATTCTTGAATATACTCTGAAGAACATCAAGCGTCATTTGACGCCGCGCAGTCAGGAACTTCTGCTGTTCCGGCGTATTGTTGTTCAGCTTGGTGGCCGCGTCGTCCTGCAGGAATTTTTCTTTTAGATCTCCCAGGGCCAAAATCCTTTTGGCGCCGAACGTGGTCTGGGTCAAATATAGCTGGTGTCGCAGCAGCTCTCGCTTGCCGGTCGAATCCAGCCCCTCATAATACTTGCGCAACGGATCTGTCACAAACCCATGCGAAGCCGTCACAAACGTATCCAGCTCGCTTTCCGGTTCTGCTGTTTCCGGCGGGACCGTGCTTGCAGTCGATTGCACAGCGGTATCGGGTGCTGCGCGCGCTTGCCTGATTGCAACAGACTTGCCTTCAGAGGAAGATACCGGCGCACTACTATCGTTCGGCGGCTCTTGAACAGGTACGTAGGCGGACTGGGAAGCAGCAGATATCGCAACCATGGATGTTCTCATTGGTGAAAGGACTGCGAAGTGCGTCTTCCAACCTGAAACTGAACGTGCACTCAGCACTGAGCGGAAGCCGCGTTCTGAGGCGTCTCAGATCCCGGGCCAGCCGATGCTGCAGTTTTGCGTTCATTCAGACAGACGAGCTGGTTGCGATTGCCGGCGCTTGTCCGTCAATTCCGCGACACTGACCGAACAGCCGCGTCACGCGGGTGTTTCGGTTCGACCGGCCATGCAAAGTTCGTCACGAAGTGTGCTCCGCGCAATGTTCACACGCAAACTAACTGCAGTAAATGTTATGGAGAACTAATATAGCCAAATATCGGGCTACGGCGTTCGCAATCCTGCGCATCGACAGACGCGGAGGCTATCGTAATTGGGGTCGGAACAAGATTTGTTCCCCCAGACACGCGGCCTTTATCAACATGGGGTAATCGCGGGAGCGGTGCCCTACTGGCTGCTGAACGGATATTTCCACGACGTAGCCAAGGTGGTTGTTCCCCGACAAGATGGAAAAACGGGAACATGGCGCGGGGCCCGTCCCAAGCATCGAACAGGAAACAACCATGGAAGAATATATCGGGCTCGACGTATCGTTGAACGACACCGCGATTTCGGTGCGGCGAAACGGCAAGCGGGTATGGCGTGGAAAATGCGCATCCGATCCGCAACTGCTGGCAGCTGTTATCCGTGAACGCGCTCCGAAAGCAAAGCGCGTGGTATTCGAGACGGGACCTTTGTCGGTCTGGTTTTACCATGAGCTGACTGCACAGGGTGTCCCGGCAATCTGCATTGATGCTCGGCACGCCAAAGCGGCGCTCAATATGGCGACCAACAAGACCGATGCAAACGATGCCGACGGCTTGGCTCATCTTGCCGAGGTTGGCTTTTACAAAGCAGTCCGGGTGAAGGATTCTAACAGCATGCTGACCCGTACCCTTGTCGGTGCCCGCGGTCAGTTGATCAAAATTGTGACTGATCTTTCCAATCAGATACGAGGTCTCATGAAGACCTTCGGGCTCATTGTTCCGAAAGGAGCAGGACGCGTCTTTGAAGCCCATGTGCGCAGGCTGCTTGCCAGCAATGGCATGCTTGAACAGATCATCGTGCCACTGCTGGAAGCTTGGTGCAGTATCCGCACCCGGGCTGCAGAGCTTGACCGGCAGCTTGTTGCCACCGCGCGAATGAGCACTCCATGCCGATTGCTCATGTCCATTGCAGGTGTCGGTGCGGTTACAGCGGCAACATTCACGGCAGCAATCGAAGCACCGGAAAACTTCAAGACGTCCCGCGCTGTCGGAGCATGGCTGGGTCTGACCACCCGGCGTTATCAGTCCGGTGAAGTTGATTATGACGGGCACATATCGCGGCGCGGCGACAAATATCTGCGGGTTCTCTTGTACGAAGCGGCTGGGGTTATCCTGACCCGAGCCCAGGCCGACAGCGCACTTCGCAGATGGGGAGTGAAGCTGAGGGAAAGGATCGGCTTCAAGCGGGCGGCGATTGCTGTGGCGAGAAAGCTCGCCGTCATCATGCACACGATGCTGAAGACTGGGCAGCTCTTTGAGAGAGCTATCGGCACAACCGCCTGAACTGATGATAAAAAACGTCGGGAGCGCACAGATGATGTAAGTCAGGGAGCTATCAGAATTGCGTCCATTGCTTCGGATGCATCGAGACGTCCTTGCCGGGACGTGGGTCGGGTTATTCCGCGTATTTGGTTGCAGCAAGGGTCTACGTCTTGAACTGCGTTATCAACATTGGAAGACCCATCCAGCGAAACCCATACTGCGGCGGCCTCAGTTGCCGACCGCGAAGACAACCGTGCTCCTGGCAAACGTACTTCAAAGACGCGTCCTGCTCCTTTCGGAACAATGAGCCCGAAGGTCTTCATGAGACCTCGTATCTGATTGGAAAGATCAGTCACAATTTTGATCAACTGACCGCGGGCACCGACAAGGGTACGGGTCAGCATGCTGTTAGAATCCTTCACCCGGACTGCTTTGTAAAAGCCAACCTCGGCAAGATGAGCCAAGCCGTCGGCATCGTTTGCATCGGTCTTGTTGGTCGCCATATTGAGCGCCGCTTTGGCGTGCCGAGCATCAATGCAGATTGCCGGGACACCCTGTGCAGTCAGCTCATGGTAAAACCAGACCGACAAAGGTCCCGTCTCGAATACCACGCGCTTTGCTTTCGGAGCGCGTTCACGGATAACAGCTGCCAGCAGTTGCGGATCGGATGCGCATTTTCCACGCCATACCCGCTTGCCGTTTCGCCGCACCGAAATCGCGGTGTCGTTCAACGATACGTCGAGCCCGATATATTCTTCCATGGTTGTTTCCTGTTCGATGCTTGGGACGGGCCCCGCGCCATGTTCCCGTTTTTCCATCTTGTCGGGGAACAACCACCTTGGCTACGTCGTGGAAATATCCGTTCAGCAGCCAGTAGGGCACCGCTCCCGCGATTACCCCATGTTGATAAAGGCCGCGTTGCTACTTTTTGCGCTCACACCGCGGTGACGACGCTTGTTTGCTTATAAGTATCTAAAACCATTATGTTAATTCGGAGGCTGCTCTCTTGAAAAGCTCCTTCTGGACCCGGGTTGCCTTCGCGGTGTCGCAGTGGGCCGCTGCCCCTTTCGTTGTGGTGGGTTGATAGGGCCGGTCGCTGTCACATCGCTGACGGAACCAATCCGCCCGGCCTTCGCATGGGTGGACGATTGCTGTTCGCTTGGGTCCGTCGATATCGTCGACGTCTCCGAGCACCATTGAAATGTGCCTAGATAGCCGTGTTTAGACCTTGCTAGAGAGGAGGCGTGCATGGGTGAGACTAGCATTATCGGAATTAACCTGGCCAAGGGAATTTTCCATTTGCATGGGATTTGCGCTGACGGTTCTGTAGCTTTTCGCCGCAGACTGTCGTGCTGCCACGTGTTGCCTTACCTTGCTGGATATCCGGCTTGCCTTGTGGCGATGGAAGCTTGTGCAAGCGCTCACTATTGGGCCCGCGAGATCAGTAAACTTGGCCATGATGTCCGTTTGATTGCGCCTCAATATGTGAAGCCCTTCGTCAACCGCCGCAGGAATGATGCAGCGGACGCCGAAGCAATTGCCGAGGCGGCATCTCGACCAACGATGCGTTTTGTTGCACTCAAGGATGCTGAGCAAGAGAGCTACGCAATGGTCCTCAAAACCCGTGAATTGCTGTTGGGGCAAAGAGCGCAGGTGATAGATGCGTTGCACAGGCAGATTGTAGAGCACGGTCTTATCGCTCTTAAGGAGAGAGAGGGTTTCGACAGCCTTGAAAAGGGAGGCGAAAACGGGGAGCTAGACTTCGCAAATGTCGTTCGAGATCTCTCGAGAACGTTGCTTGTTGGGGTACTCAGCGGACGTATCTCCGTTCTGGACGAGCAGATGAGAAAGATCGCAAAAGAAGAAGAAGTCTCCTGCCCAAATTTGGGGACCGCGATAGCCGACAAGGCGACGCCGGCTCTGCCCTTTCCCCGTGTCCCCGAACCTGCAGCATGGCTCGGGCTTACACTGAAACGGAATTCGACTTATTGGTCGCGAGTGGGTGAGACATCGCAGATGTGGCAAAAAAAGCTTCGGCGGGTGGTGCGCCTCGCAGCCGCGGCCGTCTTGCAAATGACAGCGCGATACGGTGCGGCGGTGCCATCGAGGTTTGACAGCCAGCCAAGCATCAGTAAAGGCGAAGCGACAAATAGGCTGAATAGCGCTGCCTGTTTCAATGGGCGCGGCGAACTACGCGATCGATCCATCGAAGGACAGACCTTTCGGGTTTCCGGCCTCAACCTGGTGGTCAGTGTCTCACCGTATGGCGTGAGGAAAGGCGATCCCGAAAGCGTGAGTTAGTTGGGAAAGCCACCACGATCTGTGGTGGCTATGCACGCCGTCATCTGGCGATCGCCTCCACCATCTCTCTCTGGAATAGAGTTCGCATTGGTGTCGCCACTGATCTTGGCTGCCTCACATCTTGCGGCAGACATTCGTGTTGCAAGCGCCGACGTGGAGGCCGAGTTGTAAGCGCCGTCTCCGCCCCATTGGATTGGCTGTATTTTGAGGCTTGCTGCGTGTGCGAGAAGGTTTCCAGGACTATCTGGAGATTTGCATGGCAGATGATGGATTTGTTGGTCGCTATGAGGTTGTTGAGCCGCGGCGCGGTAACCGGCGTTGGCCGGATGATGTGAAGGCTCGGATCGTGGCGGAAAGCCTTGAGCCTGGTGTGCGAGTAGTGGATGTCGCGCGCCGTCACGGCGTTGTAGCAAACCAGCTTTCCGATTGGCGACGTCAAGTGCGTGACGGCATTCTGGTGCTGCCGTTTGCAGCGACAACGACGCTGTCGGAGCACGATGGTATCGAGCCGGCATTCGTGCCTCTGGCAATCGCTGCGGAGCCACCTGAGCCTGTCAATCGTTTGTCGCTTCCGAAGCTGGCCTCCGACGGGCCGCAGGCGCAGGTTTTGACGTTGGAGATTGGCTCAGACGTTGTGATGCGGGTTCCTAACGATGTGCCGGTTGAACGTGTGGCGGCTCTGGTGCGAGCCATGCGAGGGACGGCATGATCGTCGCGGGCCAACGACTGCCGATCCTGATTGCAACGCGGTACGGTGGACTTCCGCTGTGGGCATCAGGCGCTGGCTCTGATGGTGCAGACCGAGTTGAAGCTCGACCCGCATTCCGGGGTGACGGTGATCTTCCGGTCGAAGCGCGGGGATCGTCTGAAGATCCTGGTGTGGGATGGCACAGGAATGGTGCTGACCTACAAAATTCTTGAACATGGAAGCTTTGCCTGGCCCAAGGTGCAGGATGGGACGATGCGCCTTTCCAGGGGGCAATACGAGGCTTTGTTCGAGGGGCTCGACTGGCGGCGAGTGATAGTGCAACGGGTGATCGCGCCGTCGGCGGCAGGGTGAATATCCGGCCGTCTTTGCATTGTTTTGTTTGGCTTTTTCGTGCTGCCTTGCTATAAGGGCGCATGTCATCACCCCTTGATCTCAGCTTGTTTCCGGACCTTCCGCCAGAGGTGGTAAAGGCGTTTGCGGCGATGCAGTTCGGAGCTATGGCGGGAAATGGGTGACGAGGCCGATCAGGCGGCGCGATGGTCAGGGGTCGTCGTTTCGGCGACACCGTCGGTGAATTTGACGCCGGCGATGACCTTTGGCAACTGATTTTCGCCCTTCAGCCGGCGCCAGGTTTTGGCGGCGCTCATGACGAGCTTGAAGACCATGAGCCGTGCTGTGTTGTGGGACAGGCCTCCCTTGGTTCGCACCGTGCGGTGCCTGACGGTGGCGAAGACGCTTTCGATCGGGTTCGAGGTGCGCAGATGGTCCCAGTGTTCGGCCGGGAAGTCGAAGAAGGTCAGCAATGCCTCGTGGTCCTTCGTCAGGCAGTTGACGGCCTTGGGATATTTGGCCTTGTATTTGTCGACGAAGACGGCGATCGCGACCTCGGCGGTTGCCCGATCCGGGGCATCGCGGACCTCCCTGAGATCGGCCTTCATGTTCGGCTGCACCGACTTCGGCACCTTGTTGAGGATGTTGAGGAGCTTGTGTTGGCAGCACCGTTGATGGCGGGTCGAAGGGAATATCTCCTCCAGCGCCTTCCAGAAGCCGAGCGCGCCGTCGCCCACGGCAATTTCTGGCGCAATCGAAGCCCGCGGGCCTTCAGCCCGACGAGCAGCTCGCGCCAGCTCTGGGTGCTTTCGCGCACGCCGACTTGAAAGCCGACAAGTTCCTTCTTGCCTTCCGGCGTCGCGCCGATGACGACCAGCATGCAAGCGGCATCGTCCTCCATGCGTGCCTGAAGATAGACCCCGTCGGCCCAGATGTAGACGTAGCGGCGGGCTGACAGGTCGCGGCGTTGCCAGCGATCATAGTCGGCCTGCCACTCCTCCTTCAGCCGGCCAATCACCGAGGGGGACAGGTTCGGTGCGTCCTTGCCGAGTAAGGCGGCAAGCGCCTCCTGGAAATCGCCGGTCGAGATGCCGCGCAGGTAAAGGACCGGCAGCAGAGCGTCGAGGCTCTTCGTGCGTCGTGCCCACTTCGGCAGGATCGCCGACGTGAAGGTGATGCGATCCTCGCCGCAAGTCTCCAAAGCCCGGTCGCGCAGCTTGACGCGGCGCACCGCAACCGGACCGATCCCCGTCTGGATCGTTCTTTCAGGCCCATGGCCGTGCCGCACCACCCGGTCCCGCCCATCGCTCAGGCGTTCGCTGGCCATGGCCGCAAGAAACGCCTCGGCTTCCGCCTCCACGGCCTGTGCCAGAAGCCGGCGCGCGCCTTCGCGTAGAACCGATGTCAGGGGATCATCGAGCGTCTCGGGATGCGGAAAGGAAACAACAGTGCTATCTGTCTTCATGGCGTATCGCTCTTTCATGAGGTTCTGGCAGGCTTGTCACCCGCCTCGATACGCCGCCCTCATCAAACCGTCATCACCCAGTTTCCGTCATAGCTCTGCAGTTCGAGCTGTCGGTCGAGCGTTCTGCACGTCAGCATGAGCAGGCTGTGGTGGCCGAAAAGGACGCCTTCATCGCCGAGTTGAAGGAACTGGTCGAGAAGCTTGAAGGTCAGGTTCACGACTACAGGCGCACGAAGTTCGGGCCGAAATCGGAAAAGCTCGATCCGGCGCAGATGGAACTGGCGCTGGAAGACCTTGAAACGGCAATTGCCGAAACACAGGCGCGGATCGCCGCCGTCGAGAAAAAGATCGAAGCCAGCGCATCCGATCCGGACAAGGCGGCTCCTCGCAAGGAGCGTAAGGCCCGTGCACTGCCCGAACACCTGCCGCGGGTCGAGCGCGTGATCGAGCCCGAGAGCATCGTTTGTCCCTGCGGTTGCGGCACCATGGTTCGGATCGGCGAGGATCGGACGGAACGGCTCGACCGGGTCCCGGCGCGCTACGAGGTGATCGTCACGATCCGCCCGAAATACGCATGCCCCAAGGGTCGAACGGGCGTCGTCCAGGCCAGAGCGCCGGCGCATCTCTTGGAAGGGAGCTGGCCGACTGAAGCCCTTCTGGCTGAGATTGCCGTCTCCAAGCATTCCGAACATATGCCGCTTCTGTGATCGGGCAGGTTCTGTCAATTCGCTATCCACGAGCAGGGCCATGCTTCTGTCCGTGGTCGGCGTTGCCGCCACAAAATGCGAACTAAGGAGGCGGACGGTACAATCTCTACCCCGTGCTTGAAGCGACTCCGGCAGATGCGTACTCAGTCAACCTTCGTCCCCGCTCGGGACACCGTGACCGCCTGCCTGCGTTTCAGCGGCAGACGGTAGACGCGATTAAACGAGCACTTCTTTTTCGGTCGCCCATTTGAATGGAGCTTGCGAACGCCACATGCTGTGAAGAATGACGGCGAGCTTTCGTGCAACAGCGACCCTGGGAGTGTCAGGAATTCTGTGCGGTGGGCCATGATGATGAAAAGGAGCGAATCATCACATGGCTATCGAAAAAGAACTTCTGGACCAACTTCTTGCTGGTCGTGATCCATCCGATGTTTTCGGCAAGGACGGCTTGCTGGATGACCTGAAGAAGGCACTGTCGGAGCGTATTCTCAACGCCGAGCTTGATGAACATCTCGCCGTCGATCGCAGCGAAGGACCGTCGGGCAATCGGCGGAATGGATCTTCGAAAAAGACGGTGCTGACCGGTACCTCGAAGATGACGTTGACCATCCCGCGCGACCGGGCCGGTACGTTCGACCCGCAGCTGATCGCCAAATATCAGCGCCGCTTTCCCGATTTCGATGATAAGATCATTTCCATGTACGCGCGCGGCATGACGGTGCGGGAAATCCAGGGCCACCTCGAAGAAATCTACGGTATCGACGTGTCGCCGGACCTGATCTCGGCGGTGACCGACCAGGTTCTGGAGGCCGTTGGCGAGTGGCAAAACCGCCCGCTCGAGCTGTGCTATCCCCTCGTGTTCTTCGATGCCATCCGGGTCAAGATCCGGGACGAAGGCTTCGTTCGCAACAAGGCCGTTTATGTCGCGCTCGCAGTTCTGGCGGACGGCACAAAGGAAATCCTCGGGCTCTGGATCGAGCAGACCGAAGGGGCAAAGTTCTGGTTGCGCGTGATGAATGAGCTGAAAAGCCGTGGCTGCCAGGACATCCTGATCGCCGTGGTCGATGGCCTGAAGGGCTTTCCCGAAGCCATTACGGCCGTCTTCCCTCAGACGATCGTCCAGACCTGCATCGTCCACCTGATCCGGCATTCTCTGGAGTTCGTGTCCTACAAGGATCGCAAACCCGTCGTACCGGCGTTGAGAGCCATCTATCGTGCTCGAGATGCCGAGGCTGGAATGAAGGCGCTGGAGGCTTTCGAGGAAGGGTATTGGGGCCAGAAATACCCTGCCATCTCTCAAAGCTGGCGGCGCAATTGGGAACACGTTGTTCCCTTCTTCGCCTTCCCAGAGGGCGTCCGCCGCATCATCTACACGACGAACGCCATCGAGGCGTTGAACTCGAAACTTCGTCGGGCAGTGCGCTCGCGCGGCCATTTCCCGGGTGACGAAGCCGCGATGAAGCTGTTATATCTGGTCCTCAACAATGCGGCCGAGCAGTGGAAGCGCGCGCCGAGGGAGTGGATCGAGGCAAAGACACAGTTCGCCGTCATCTTCGGCGAGCGGTTCTTCAACTGATGAAACCGGCCCACCGCACAGAATTCCTGACACTCCCCATGTCCTTGCGCCATGGCTTGACATCATTCTCGGCCAGGCGCCGGCGCACCGTCTCGCGCGACAGCTGTTCGTGCTCGGTCAGCTTGACGAACGCGTCGGCCAGCAGCTCCAGCGTCCAGCGGGCGCAGCCCGGCGGCGGGCTGGAGCAGGCGGTGGCCACCAGCAGGGCTTCCTCCTTGCCGGTCAGCTTGCGTTGCGCGCCCGGGCGCGGCTCCTCGCCAAGCGCCGCCTCCAGGCCCATCTCCACGAAGCGACGCTTGGTGCGGTAGACTGTGGAACCGCCGACCGCCACCGTTGCGGCGATGGTCTCGTCGCTGAGCCCCGCCTCGGCGGCGAGCAGGATCTGCGCCCGCTTGAGCTTGCGCGCCGGGTGCTTGCCGCCGCGCAGCATGCTCAAGAGTTCGTCGCGTTCGGGTTGGTCGTATGCGCCGTCTACGCCCCATTGATTTTTCAGTTTCAGCTATTTGGTAGTGCTGCCTGATGGCCGGATGTGAGCTCACCGGATAGTATCTGACGAGCTCATTGTGAGGCGTTGATGCGGGCGGCATAGGCCCATGGCATCAGGGCATCGATGTCTTTGGCGAGGTGGCCGTTTGCGAGGCGGGTGAAGAGGTCGCACAGATAGGCGTAGGGCTCAACGCCGTTCATTTTACACGTGCCGATCAGGCTGGCAAACCGGGCCCAGTTGCGGCCCCCTTCATCGTGCCCCGCAAAGAGGGCATTGCGGCGGTTCATGGCCGGTCGGCGGATCGCGTTTTCCACGAGGTTGGAGTCGATATCGACGTGGCCGTCGTCCAGGAACAGCCGGAATCCGTCCTGTCGCGTCAGCATATGGGCCAGGGCTTTTCCGAGGTCAGACTTGCGTGAGACGCGCTTGGCTTGCGCTGCCAGCCAGGTGAAGAACTCGTCCACTAGCGGAAGGGACAGGTCCTGTCGAACTGCCCGGCGATGTTCGGGATCTGAGCCTCGGATACTGTCTTCGATCTTGTAGAGCGCGGCGATGCGCACCAGTGCCTCGTCGACGATGGGCGATCCGCTCTTCGGCGCGGCCTTGATCAGCTTTCTGCGCCCATGTGCCCAACAGAAAGCCAGCTTCAAGGGATCGCCACCGTTACGATCCGACGTGGCAAGGTGAGAGTAACCACCGTAGGCATCGACCTGGATCGTACCGTTGAAGCCATCGAGGATTTCAGCGGCATATTCGCCTTTACGCCCGGGCCGATAATGGAACACCACACCTGACGCAGCAGAGCCATTCCAGCCGCGGTCGTCGCGCAACACGGCCCAGAGATAACCGGTCTTCGTCTTGCCTCGCCCCGGATCCAGTACCGGAGCTGTTGTCTCGTCGACATAGAGCCTTGTGCTGTCCAAAAGCAGCCGCTTGGCCATATGGTCCACCACCGGTGCAATCGCAGCACCCGTGCGCCCCATCCAGTCGGCAAGGACCGTGCGGTCTATCGGCACCCCGTGTCGCGCCATGACCTCGGCCTGGCGGTTGAGATGCGCTGATCGGGCGTCGCACCCTTGGAGCTTGGGGCTGTTATATAGGACGCTCACTCAGAGGAGAACGATCATGCAATTTTTTGTGGGAATTGATGTCTCGTTGGTATCCATCCGAGCAGGGCCGCAGGATTTTGAGCGCCGCGCGTGGTAACGTGGGTTCATGGAGATCGATGAGGACAAGATCGACGATGCGGTTTTGGCGCTGCTATGGCTGACGCTGCATAACGAACGCTGTGCCTGGAAGGGCTTCGACTGGGCAACGACGGATCGGCTTCACAAGAAGGGCTTGATCGGCGACCCAGTCAACAAGTCGAAGTCATTGATCCTGACCGATGAAGGCTTGGCGCGTTCGGAAGCATTGTTCCGGGAGCTGTTTACGCGACCGCCGCAATAGCCGTCCCTTTGTGTGTCTTCCATTGCCACGGCAGCAGTTCGTGCAGGCGGGAGACGGGAAGATCGGCGATGCGGCTAAACACATCGGCGAGCCACGCCTTTGGGTCGACGTCGTTGAGACGGCAAGTCGTGATGACGGAGAGCATGATGGCGGCACGATCGGCCCCACGCTGGGAGCCGGCGAAGGTCCAGTTTCGACGCCCGAGGGCAATTCCTCTCAGCGCGCGCTCTAGCCGCATTGTTCGTGAGACAAATCCGGCCATCGTCGAGGAAACGGGCAAAGCCATCCCAGCGCTTCAGCATGTAATCGATCGGCTCGATCACCTCGGACGATTTGCTGAGCGAGGCGCGCTCCCGTTTCAGCCACGCGTGCATGTCATCGAACAGCGGCTTGCTCTTTTCCTGCCGCGCGGCCAGTCGTTCTGCGGCGCTCAATCCATTGATGTCGCGCTCGATCTCAAACAGCGCGTCGTACCGTTGGACGGCCTCCAATGCGATCGGCGAGATTGGCTTGCCCTTGCGCTTGCGGTCGCGGGCATTTTTCTGGATGTCGGCCAGTTCAAAGAATTTGCGCCGCGCGTGCGCATGACAAAAGGCGAAGGTGATCGGCACCGCTTTCTTTTCGGCGACACTGAGCGGCTCGAAGCCATTGTAACAATCACTCTGCAGAATGCCGCCATACGCGGCCAGGTGCTTCTGCGGATGCTCGCCGCGGCGGTCGCTCGACGCATAGTATATGGCCGCCGGCGCTGCCGCGCCGCCGTAGGGCCGGTCATCGCACACGTACGTCCATATTCGCCCGGTCGTGCATTTGTCTTTGGCCTGGATGGGAATGGTGGTGTCGTCGCCAAAAAGCCGCTCGGCCGCGAAGACATGCGTTTCGATCAGATCAAAGATCGGCAGGAGCGCGGCCGTTCCATACCCGACCTGGTCGGCCAACGTCGAGGTCGAAAGCTCGATGCCCTCGCATTTGAACCGGGTGCTCTGGCGGTTGAGCGGGCTATGCATGCCGAACTTATCGAACAGGATCGTCGCCAGCAGATGAGGACCGATAAAGCCGCGTGGCGTGGCATGGAAGGGTGCCGGCGCCTGGCTGATCTTCTCGCAGTCCCGGCAGCTAAATTTCTCGCGTACGGTTTCGATCACCTTGAACCGGCGCGGAACCTCCTCGAGCGTCTCGGTGACGTCCTCGCCCAGTTTCGACAGGCGCGAGCCACCGCAGCAGGCACAGGTGGTCGGGGGATCGATCACCACGCGCTCGCGTTCGATATCCTCCGGCCACGGCTTTCTCAGCGGCCGTTTGCGCGTGAACGAACGCACGCTCGCGGTCTTGGCGGCAGCCGCTTGCGCTGCGGCTTCATCCTCCGACGCCGCCATTACCAGCTCTTCGAGCTGCAATTCCATCTGGTCGATCAGGCGCGCCGTGCGCTCGGAACGCCTACCGCGCAGCTCGCGCTTCAGCTTCTCGATCGCCAGTTCCAGACTGGCGATCAAAGCCTCGCTGTCCGACAACATGGCCTGCGCATTGGCGGCTTGCGCCACCGCAATGTCCCGTTCAGCGACGACGGTGTCGCGCTCGGCGACAACGACATCACGTTCAGCCTGTAACATCTCACGCTCGGAAAGCAGCGCCAGATAGGCGCTCGCAAAGTCCGCAGGAAGATCCACAGGCTTCGAAGTCATGAAGCCATTCGATCAGATTCATTCAATATTTTCAATGCAATAATGCTATCCGATCCGTGTCGGACGCCAGGTTTCCTGCGGATTGCGCCAGTCGATCCCGGACAACAAATAGGACAGTTGCGCCGGTGAGATCGCGACCGCCCCGCCCTCCATATTCGGCCAGATAAACCGGCCCTTCTCCAGCCGCCGGGTAAAAAGGCAGGCGCCCAGACCATCATGCCAGATGATCTTCAAAATATCCGATCTGCGGCCCCTGAAGACGAAGAGATGCCCTGACAACGGATCATGCTGCAGAACCTCCTGCACCCGAAGCGCCAGAGAGGGAAAGCCACAGCGCATGTCCGTATAGCCCGTCGAAAGCCAGACCTTGACCCCTGTTCCCATCGGAAACGGATTCACCGCAGCGCCTCCAGTCCGCGCATGATCCGAAGCAGCGCTTCAACGTCGACATCGCGGTCCACGATCACACGACGACCGTTGGCGCTGACAACCTCCATCCGGCCGGCGTTCGGCAACGACCCTGCTACCGGCTCTACCTCTGGGACAAGCAGCGCCGGCACAAAGCCGCCCACAGGCGACGCAACATCCAGTTGCCACGCTCGTGCGAGCCGGCGCCATTCATATAACTGCGAACGCGATATTCCATGTCGCCGCGCCGTCGTCGCACACAAGCCAGGTTCCGAATAGCTCTCCGCGACAATCTGCAGCTTCATCTCTTTGCTGAAGCGTCGCCGCCGGCCGCCATCGATAATCTCAAGTCGTTCCATTCCGCACTGTCCGTATTGACGTCAATAAGGACAGTCAGTGCCAAATCCGACAATTCCTACAAGGCGACCCACCTCGGACGCGTACTCTCGTTGGAAAACTCCAGCATCTGCGTCATCGACGAGCGTGGTGTAATTATCAAGGAGGGTCAGGCTGCCAGTGAACCCGAAGCAATTGGCCGTTTCATCCGTCATCAAGGGCGAAAAATCGAACATGTCGGTTTGGAAACTGGGTCTTTGTCTCAATGGCTGTACGCAGGATTGGCCAAGCAGGGCTTCCGAGTATCGGTTATGGAGGCCAGGCACGTTCACGCTGCCTTTGCCGCAATGCGTGTTAAGACCGACCGCAATGATGCGCGAGGGATCGCACAGCTTGTCCGGCTCGGATGGTTCAAGAATGTGCACGTGAAGGCGCCTAGCGCACAAGAGACACGCGCTCTCCTAAATGCCCGTCGGTTCATCGTCGACAAGGTGACAGGCATTGAGAATTCCATGCGCGCGAATTTGCGTAACTTTGGTCTCAAGGTTGGCATCGTGTCGCGTAGGATGTGGTCGAGCCGTGCACGGGAATTGGCCGCCGGAATCCCGGCATTGGAAATGCTCGTTGAAAGCATGTTGAATATCCGCGACGTATTGCTGCAGGAGCTGCGGACACTCGACCGCAAACTGCTCGAAACCGCTCGTGCCGATCCCGTCGTTCAGACGTTGATGACGGCACCGGGCGTTGGTGCAATTGTCGCGTTGACGTTCCGGAACGCGGTTGACGATGCCGGCCGCTTCAAACGCTCAAAAGATGTTGGACCATGGCTTGGCCTCACACCCAGTCGCTATCAGTCTGGCCAAGTTGATCGAAGTGGTCATGTCACCAAGGCCGGAGATGCATCCGTGCGAACCGCTCTTTACGAGGCTGCAACCACACTGCTTGGGAGAGTAGTGAAATGGTGTGTGAACCGCGCCGGGTTTGTCGGAGGCTCCAACTTCTGAGAAAGTGGAGCCGATATGAGCAAGACAACCAACAAATTTTCACCGGAAGTCCGCGCCCGAGCAGTGCGGATGGTTTTGGATCACCAAGGCGAATATTCCTCGCGATGGGCAGCGGTTTCCTCGATCGCCGCCAAGATCGGCTGCACGGCGCAGACGCTCAATGAATGGGTGAAGAAGGCGGAAGTGGACGATGGTTCCCGGCCCGGACTCCCCAGCGAAGTGGCCGAGAAGATGAAGGCTCTGGAGCGGGAGAACCGCGAGCTTCGGCAGGCCAATGAGATACTGCGCAAAGCGTCCGCTTATTTCGCGATGGCGGAGCTCGACCGCCCATTGAAGCGATGATCTCCTTCATCGACGAACACCGGTCGGTATTCGGGGTCGAGCCGATCTGCAGACTGCTGCCGATTGCCCCATCAACCTACTACGAGAACGTTGCCAAACGCCTGGACGTGGACCGGTTGTCGGTCCGCGCCCGCAGCGACATTGCATTGAAGATCGAGATACGCCGTGTGTTCGAGGCGAACTTCCGCGTCTACGGCGTGCGCAAGGTCTGGCGGCAATTGAAGCGGGAAGGCTTCGATATAGCCCGCTGCACCGTCGCCCGGCTCATGCGATCGATGGGACTTCAGGGTATCATCCGGGGCAAGCCGATCCGCACGACGATCCCGGACAAGACGGCTCCCAGCCCGCTTGATCGGGTGAACCGCCAGTTCAAGGCTCCTGCGCCGAACAGGCTCTGGGTGTCGGATTTCACCTATGTCGCCACCTGGCAGGGTTTCGTCTACGTGGCGTTCGTCATCGACGCCTTCGCCCGCCGCATTGTCGGCTGGCGGGTGAGCCGGACGGCGCATGCCAGGTTTGTCCTCGATGCCCTGGAGCAGGCGCTTCATGAGCGGCGTCCCGTTCATGGCGGCGGCCTCGTCCATCACAGCGATCGCGGTGTCCAATACGTGTCGATCAAGTATTCGGAGCGACTGGCCGAGGCGGGAATCGAGCCTTCCGTCGGAAGCGTCGGCGACAGCTACGACAATGCGCTCGCCGAAACGATCAACGGTCTCTACAAGGCCGAGGTCATTCATCGGCGCGGACCATGGCGCACCTTCGAAGCGGTTGAATTCGCCACCCTAGAATGGGTCGACTGGTTCAACCATCGACGGCTTCTGGAGCCCATCGGCAACATTCCGCCAGCCGAAGCCGAGGAGCAGTATTACGCCATGCTGGACGAACCAGCCATGGCTGCATAACTTAAACCAAACGGCCTCCGGCAAACCCGGCGCGGTTCATCACCGTCTTGCGGCCGTAGCCGTTGCGACTGTTGTCGATTTCGTCTTCGCCATCAAGATGGTGGTCAAGTTCGGCGTTCAGAACCCGGTCGGCAAATGCCTTCTTCAGGTGATCAAGCAAGCCGTTTGGATCGAAAATCGTCTTCGTGTCCGAGCCGGCAAGCAGTTCGTCAATAATCGCATCGGGTATCACTGGGGCTTTGCGAGGGGGCATGGGAAACAATCTCCTTTCTTCCCAATATGCCGCCCATACACGAAATTCCTGATAGTCCCGTTTTGTACGAATGACGGTCTCCACCCAGCGGACCCGGTCGAACATGGCCCTGACGGACTTGCAGGTTTCGCCACCGGCTCACGCTGGTGCACTGACGTCAAAGCGCTCGGCAGCCTCCCGGTGCGACGCTCCGGCTGAGACGGCGGCAAGAACACGTGCGCGAAGATCAACGGAAAGGGCTTTCGACATTATCTGCCGACCTGCATCGGCAGAAAGTTTGAATCAGAACGCATCTGATTTGCAAAGCCCAAATGATTCAATCAGTCAGGGAAACGCTCTAAACAACTTCAAAATCCCT
This sequence comes from Ensifer sp. SL37, assembly GCF_026672675.1. Lineage (NCBI taxonomy): Bacteria > Pseudomonadati > Pseudomonadota > Alphaproteobacteria > Hyphomicrobiales > Rhizobiaceae > Ensifer > Ensifer sp. SL37. Next base: position 528,548 of record NZ_JAPPRN010000002.1, read on the forward strand.
TCGCGGGTATTATTGCAGAAATGCCCACGGAGCCCCGGCATGGCCAACATCGCCTACAACATGCTCCGCTATGTCTTCCACGAAGGGCGACGCGCCACAGCATGAAGCATGCCGCCCCGAGAGGGCCGTGAAACCACGATTTCCAGCATGAAATCCCAGGCAAAAACCACCAACAGCCATCAGGCCGCGCCGCCGATCACCATATCAGCGGTAATTCGAGGTCTCCGCCTTTAGTTGAAGAACTCACGGTTGCCCAACACCCGGATGCGGCAGGATGGGATGAAAGCTTTGAACTTTGCCGGTAGACGCGTCCACATAGATCATAAATTGGTAGGGTCCACTCGTGCTTTCGTATTGGCGAGCTCCTTCGAAGTACATGTATTTTTCGAACTCCGTGAAAAATGAATCTTCGTCTGCCTTGCGAAGAGCTGCATTTATTCCATGGCTGATAATCTCGTTATCGCTGACCTTGCCTGGGTCATAGGCCGTCTTTACATATGTTTTTTGCGCCGCATTCTTAGTCGCTGCGTTGAGATTTGCTACGGTGCGCTGCTGCTTGGAGACCTCTGCCTCAAGTTTCTTAATCTTCGAAGGAGAGGCGCCCTTTGCTATCTCATTTTCGAGCTTTGTCTTCGCGGACTGCAGGCGCACTTCGGCTGCGTTCAACTGGGCAAGCCTGTCAGCTTTGGGCGGCACCTTGTAAGTGATCTCCACTATTCCACCTTCGGCCGACTGTTTGTTGACGACTTCTCCACCCAGGCTTTCCAGCCTTTGCATGAAATTCTGAAGATTGTGGGTTCCGTTGATCGGGTTGTCCGGCCTTGTTGCCGCATCACCTTTGACAAGGTGGTCAAATACGCCACGCTTGATTAAAGCAAAATCGTCCCCTGGCGCTCGAACAGTAAAGGAAGTGCCATCGCCTCCTCGTTCATAGGAAATTGCCGGATTGATTGCTTTACGCGTCTGGGGATCATACTCAACGTAGCCGTCACCAGCGTCCGATCGGACGAGATATTTTTCCTCATTTCCGACTTTTGCCTTGAATACATCTCGCCCGTTGTATTTGATGCCTCCTTCAGGCTGCGTCATCACTTGCGGCTCATTCAGCGGGCGGTGCTTTTCCAAAGCAGCTCTGATGCGCTGCACCGATTTTTTCGCTGTCAGATCTGTCTTTGACGCCAGTTCGTCCAGTTTCGCCTGCAGCTGTCGCATCATGGATTGTCCATTGGGGGATTCCGGCTCTCCTCTTTGAAGAGAATTGAGCTTGGTCGTGATCTCGCGCACCAGATCCTCTGAAGCACCTTTTGCTCTTGCCATCTCCTTTTGCCATTGCTTGACCAGCTTCGGGGTAAAGCCATCGCCCAGATCCTCACGCCGCATGCCACTCAGGAGCTGGCGAACTTCGCCACGGATCGATTGCAAGGCCTTTGGCGCAGCCCTGCCATCACTTACGCTCGTGAAGCCGTTCTCGTCTCCGGACACGACCAGGCCCTGTCGGCGAAGCGTTTGCATCACCTGGCCTGCAGCAAGCTGATCGATCGCCGCCTCGGCCTTTTGAACAATGTCGGCCGACAGGCCCAGCTGCTGGACGTTCTGTTTGGCCTGGGCTTTCAGCTGCTGATAGGTTCTTCGCGCCTGCCCGGCCTCTTGTGCGGCGCCTCGAACACCGCCGGTGAGCGCTCCTGCCAGCACCTGTGTCGCCACCTGGCCCCAGAACGACTGGGCATTCTCACCAAGTTCGGTGGCGGCACAGGTGGACAACAGGGTCCCCAGTTCGCCCTGCGTCGCCATCCAGGCATAGTTCTGACCGAACTGCGTTATCGCCTGGCGGATCTTCTGACTGAGCCCGGGCAAGGCTGGCGCGGCAGCATGCTTGGCCGCAAACGACGTCAACGACGCGGCGGCATCGCCCACGGACTTGCCAGACTTTGCCGCGGCTATGCTCAGCACCTTGGCCATGGTCGGCTGGAACAGGGACATGGCGGCACTCGCCCCCTTGCCCAAGCCGCCCAGAGCCACATCGGCTGTCAGCGACGCTGAGAACTTGGTGAACATCTCGTCCATCAATTGCTCGCGTTGTCGGGCATCATCGGTGTTGATCAATGTGGCGGCATCGACACTCAGATCTGTCACCGCATTCATTGCGACACCGATGAGAACCGATCCTGTGATGCCCACGCCCGGCACCAGGGACAGACCTGCGGACAAGGCATAGCCTGCCCAGCGCAACGACGGTCCCCATTGCTGCGCAGCGTCCAGCCACCATTGCTCCGAATCTGACTTTACCTCGTAGTCCCAATCGTCTTTCAGGCGGTCTTGCCAATCTCCAAGGACCGGATTGTCCTTTGTGCGCTTCAGATCATCGAGTGTGCTTACACTTTTGCTGGGGACATCGGCAAACGAATCGTAGGAGCCGCCATTCTGATCAAGTACGTTGATAATGTTTCTGATGTATTCGGCATCCTGATCGCTCGGGTCGACGATACCGGCCGCCACCGAGTTCATATAGGTGGCAACACTATTCTGTATTTCGCCCGCACTCTTATCTTTTAGTTTCTGAAGCGCTTCTCCAGCAAATATATTGCTGTTTAGTAGATAATATCGCTTGTTGAGCCCTTCAGAATATTTTCTCAAATCGTTCAGGTTCTCGTTCTTCTCGAACGCATCCTTGATGCTGTCGCGATCTTTAGGCGAGGGGTTTATGAACTGCCGGAACTCGTCGGTCGAAAACAGCCGTACCCTGTCTGCCGAGCCGTTCGGGATCGCGACGATCTCCTTGCTCGACAGGTTGATCAGCGTGCCGCGATGGTGATTGCTGTTGCTTGTCGGCAAATAGAGCAGGTCGGGATTTGTGACCTGCAGTCCAGGCATGCCGCCTCTTTGCATACCGGCATTGTTCCCGCCGACAAACTCAAAGAGGTCCTGGCGAATGGCCATCTCTTCGCCTTCCGTCAGGGCAGCGCCGGCCTTGATCATGGTAAAGTAGGGTAGCTCGTCCAGCGTTTGAGAAAGCTGGCCCGTCAAACGGGTGTTCTGTCGCTGGAAGAAGCCGTCGACATCCTTGGAATGCTGCGGGGTCGGATCCAGGCGCAAGATGCTTCGGAAGGTGTCGTCGTCCAGGCTCTGAGGGAAAACAACCTGCTCACGGTTCTTGGCGATCTCGGCCGCCGCCACCTGTTTTCTCACTGGCAGGATGATGACATTGTCCCTATTGGTGCCGGCAAGCTCCGAACCGAGATAGTCGAATATCTTCTTGCTGTCGCTGTCCGCCCAGGCCCTGCCGTTCTCCCCTTCTTTCCATTTGTACTCCTGCGTTGCTCGCGGCGCGTCGAGGCTCAATATCTTGGGCTCGTCGTTTGGATGCTTGGACTGAGCGTTCAAATTGTAGAGATAGACTTTGCCGTCCCGGGCCCGATAGGAGTAGGTCCTTGGCAGCTCAGCCGTATCGGCGCCGAAGGGATGGTCGTGCCAATCCGTCTTTGAGGAAAAGACGGGATCGAACCGGTCATCGTCGGCCAACAATTCCGTTGGTTCGTCAGGCAATAGGTCCGCCAGGTTGCGGCGGAACTTCTCGATATCGTCGCTGGCGCTCGCGGCCGCTGGCAAAAGGGCGGAAGGACCCAGATCCAATTTTTTATGGTTGAAGTGCTCGCTGATCTGATAGCCGGAGAATTTGGTTCTGACATTGACCGTCGGGTCAATCTTGTTGAGTTCTTTCTGGATATAATTGTTTGTCGAGAATTTCTTGAGGCGGAGATCCGGGGTCTCCTGCATCCGTTGCTGGTGCAGATCCAGCAGGCCGCCTTCGGCACCTGGCCGGGTGGCGAGATAGTGCACGGTACTGCGCAATTCCTTCAGCGCATCCGATGACAGCGCGGCTTGATAGGCTGCACGCTTGTCTTGCGGCATGGAATTGTCTGTCAGGCTAAACAGATCGCTTTTGTCGTCGAAATAAAGCAGGGCATCGACGATGTTGACGTCGCCAAAGTTCTTGGTGGCGACCGTGTCATTCCCATCCAGATTCTTGACGCCGGCAAAAAAGCTCCGATAGGCCTGCTCGATCTTGCGATCGACGGCTGAGCCGCTCGCCGAGTTTTCCGCGTTCGCCAAGGCGCCAAGATCTACCGAATCTTGAAGAGCATTTTTCAGGACGTCCTTGGCCTTGAATATCCCTTTCTCTATTTTGGACAGGTCTTCACGAAGCGCCTTTTCCTGAAACCAAGGCGCATTACCGGCAACGGCAGCGGCGCCCCTGGGCATCGTCAAAAGAGCCGGTCTCGACAGATCGTCCAACGCCGCCTTGATCGCAACCTTCTGGGCCTGCCAGCGCATCAGCTGCGCTTTGAGCTCCGAAACCGCAAAGGTCATGCTTGCGTGACCGCTCCGGCCAACGGTCACCATTTTGAGAAAGCCCAGCTCAGCCATTTCCTTCTGCGTCGAGCTTGTCTTGCCAGTTTGGATTGAGGTCGTCTGATCGGATCCTGTGACAGACTGTCTGGTAGGCATCAGGCGCAAGTCCCGCGCGCTGCGCGCTTTTGCCTCTGTCAGGGGAGAAGCTGGCGCCTCTTGGTTCAGCGGATCGGTTGTAACAGGGACGATTGCAGAAGAAAGGGTGTTCATACTAGGGCCAATAAACATTCGTTTTCTACTGGTTATTAGGGCCATAATAGACCCATGAATTTCTGGTTTATTATTAGGATTTGCGGTCCAACCCAAACCGCACCACGGTCAAACAGTTCGCCAAAGGGATACCCCAGACGAACCAGTTGTAACTTGCATGATAGGCACCATTGATATGTATCTCGCATGGAGATATATTTCCGGTAGCGGCTTCGGCTGCCTAGGCTTTTCCCTGGCACGCTTGGCTGCCGCTCGCGCAGCTTCTGCCTCGCTCGCCGTCATCCCGTTTGCGCGCGGCCGCATTGGATTGTTGTTAACGCCATACATCAGATTTCTCCCCGCCTCGCATGTCAGCAAGGCCTTTCGGTTAATGTTTTACGGCGCAAGACACTCTGCCCCGCTGCTATGGTAAAATATCTTTTGGTGATATTGACCCAGTCGTCCGACCAGGTGCATGTTGCTACGGGTCACCCAGACGAGGGAAAGAATTACGGCGGCGGTCAGTGCCCCCAGCGCCGCAGTCACGATCGCCAGCGTACGCAATGGGGGGATGATTGTATTCATATTACTTCCGATAGGCTTGGGTCCTTCGCGTCATATTAGGCATTGCTACAATAGGCATATGAGATTTTTCTATGGATGGCGTGACGAGGGCTGCCGAGCTTTCCCACCGCCGGGGGCGAAACCAAGCAAACAGCGGTGATTTCGTCGAACGACGCTGCGCCTGACGCCAATGTTGCTTGTCCCTTTAGTCTAGATCGGCAATTTTAGCCATATTGATAAACTTTGACCAATCTGTTGGCCGCGCCAACCTAAAGCTATGTCGTCGCCGATGCCGAGACATGGACCATGTCCGGTTCGGCGACGACAATCATTGTGATCATTTTTTGAAAGGACATGGACTATGAAAAAGTTTTTCCTTTTGGCTGCCGCCGTCTGCATGCTTTCGGCTGTCGCAAGCAACGTTGCGCTGGCTGGGGAAGAGGTATGCATCGGCGATCGCAACGCCCCGGAGTGCTGCCCGGAATAAAATAGTCTACTATTGCGCAGTTCCTCTCCGCCCATGAGGGGAACTGCCATGCAAGATGTGTTTTTGCGAGCTATGACGGAAACTGTGTGATGACGGTTTGAGGAGGGTGGCGTATCGAGGCGGGTGAGAGCCTGCCAGAACCTCATGAAAGAGCGATACGCCATGAAGACAGATACCACGGTTGTTTCCTTTCCACATCCCGAGACGATCCCCTGACATCGGTTCTACGCGAAGGCGCTCGCCGGCTTCTGGCACAGGCGGTGGAGGCGGAAGCCGAGGCGTTTCTTGCGGCCATTGTCGATTTCAAAAGACGGCTTCAGTAGAGCTCAAAAGAGCATTTCAGTAGCGTTGCGGCTTTCTTTCCCCAGCGTCCGTGCGTTGGTTCCGTTCGAGAGCGGCGGGGCCGCCTTCACGCATGCGAGCAGCCCGACGGGGGGGCGGTTCGAAGCGGACTGCCGACAGAAGCAGCTACCTTCGTCAGCGGCGCTTCGCGTCCCGATATAGCGCGCAGGATGGCGAGGCGCTTTGCGGCCCTTCGTCAGTTCGCCATCTTCGATCTTCATGAAGCCTCCCTGTCCGAAAGCGGATCGTTCAACGGACGGTCTTCCCGTCCTGATTCGAAAGGCCCGGAATCCTACTCTATCGGGAAACCATTCGTCTCACTTGAGTGGTACGATATTTCTTGCAATGAGGGGGCTTCTTACGTTACATATTTCTGTATGACGAAAATGCTTATCGGCTACGCCCGCTGCTCCACCGACAAACAGGACCTTGCGGCGCAAAAGGACGCTCTGCTGAAACTCGGCGTTCCAGCCGATCGCATCTACACCGATCACGGTTTCACCGGCACGAACCGCGCACGACCGGGCTTGGATCAAGCGCTGGCAGCGGTCCGGAGCGGCGACACCTTGGTCGTGCCAAAACTCGATCGGCTCGCCCGATCAGTCCCTGACGCACGTGCGATGGGAGATGATCTCTCCGGACGGGGGGCAAGTTGCAGATCGGAGCCAGCGTTCATGACCCGTCTGACCCGATGGGCAAGCTGTTTTTCAACATCCTCGCCACCTTCGCCGAATTCGAGGCGGACCTTATCAAAATGCGAACACGAGAGGGCATGGCGGTTGCCCGGGCCAAGGGAAAGCTGCGCTGCAAGAAGCCGAAACTCTCTGATCGGCAGCAAAAGGAACTGCGCCGGATGTACGACACCGGCGATTACTCGATCAGCGATCTTGCAGAGCTGTTCTCGATCTCACGGCCGACCGTTTATCGGACCTTAAACCGAACTTGAATGGTGCCACATGGCGCTGATAATCAGCGCCGAATAGCAATGAAATACTCATATCGATCGTCGGCGCCATTTTTGCGCGCTTTCTCACAGGCGTTACCACCCGCAAAGGTGTCGCCTTTTGATTCTGTGACATCACGCCTCTGGGCGCAGCATCACAATAGGAATGCCCAAATCGCGCAAACCTTCATCGACTCCGGCGATCTTCGCTTCCGGTAGATTGCAGATCATCAGTTGACGAAGATGATACGCCTCGAGTGGACTGCGTTTCGCGGCAGCGACAGCCGCCTCCCATAGCTCCCCCCACGTCTTAGCGGGGGCTGGCTGGGTGTGTGCGCGCCCCGGCGGTGGGCGAGAAAGAAGATCTTCCTCGGGGTGCTTTGGCGGCGGGTCGAAGATGGTCGACATCGACCAGTATTTGACGTTGGCGGGTCGGGTATCGAGACTACCCTCCAGCAGACGATCGACGGCCGCCGCCGCCACCGCAAATGCCCTTTCTCTTTGTTCCGCCGACATGATTTCAAAAACGCGGACTAGTAGCTCTGCACAGAGGTTATGATTCTTTGGCCGTTGGTTTTGGGTAGGCTTTGGCCAGCTTGACGCGGGCCTTCTCGGTAGAGAACATCCATTTGATGCGGGCACCACTGGCGTTGCGTCGGCGTTCCCAGGCTGCAACCTCGTCGACGAGGCGGTCGCGGCTTTCGATGCGGCGGTTGAGGCATTGGCCGCGCAGGACGCCGATTTCGATCTCGACCATGTTAAGCCAGCTGGCGTGCTTGGGCGTGTAGTGGAATTCCAGCCTTCTGAGGCTTCGGCGCGCCTCATCGTACCGGCAGGGCCTGGTAGAGCGCAGCGGGTGTGTGGGTCGACAGATTGTCGAGCACCACGCGGATGCAGGCGGCCTCGGGATAATGGACATCGACGAGATCGCGCATGCAGTGGGCGAAGTCCTCGGCCGTACGCCGTTCGGTGACTTTCACCTTGCGCCAGGATCGGTGCGCGTCGAGGAAGACGAACAGGTTGGCAGTGCCATTGCGTTTGTACTCGCAGTCGTAGCGTTGCGGCCTTCCGGGTTCGGCCGGGATCGGCTGGCGCACCTCGCCGATGAGCTGGGTCGGGCTTTCGTCGAAGCACACCACCTACCGCTGCGGGTCGGACGCTTCGGCATAGAGGTCGAGCACATCCTCCATGCGCGCGACATACTCGGCATCGATCTTGGGAATGCACCACATGTCCTTGCGCCATGGCTTGACATCATTCTCGGCCAGGCGCCGGCGCACCGTCTCGCGCGACAGCTGTTCGTGCTCGGTCAGCTTGACGAACGCGTCGGCCAGCAGCTCCAGCGTCCAGCGGGCGCAGCCCGGCGGCGGGCTGGAGCAGGCGGTGGCCACCAGCAGGGCTTCCTCCTTGCCGGTCAGCTTGCGTTGCGCGCCCGGGCGCGGCTCCTCGCCAAGCGCCGCCTCCAGGCCCATCTCCACGAAGCGACGCTTGGTGCGGTAGACTGTGGAACCGCCGACCGCCACCGTTGCGGCGATGGTCTCGTCGCTGAGCCCCGCCTCGGCGGCGAGCAGGATCTGCGCCCGCTTGAGCTTGCGCGCCGGGTGCTTGCCGCCGCGCAGCATGCTCAAGAGTTCGTCGCGTTCGGGTTGGTCGAGGTCGACACGATGGCGTACATTCATCCGGAAAGCCTCCTTCAATTGCGGAGGTTCCGGATGAATCGAAAAATGAATCAATTACTTGACGGGCAGCCGGCAGCGCCACCCCACTTCACCGAAAAGCAGGGCCAGTACCTCGCCTTCATCTGGGCCTATAGCCAAATCAACGAACGGCCGCCGGCCGAGCGTGACCTGCAACGCTATTTCGGCGTCACCCCACCATCCGTCCACCAAATGGTGCTCTCCCTCGAGCGGGCCGGATTAATCCGAAGGAAACCCGGCGTCGCCCGCAGCATCGAACTGCTCGTCAGCAACAACTGCCTACCCACGCTGCAACCCAACCAACTCGTCAAATCCTCTGTGCAGAGGTACTAGGCCCAGACCCTCGTGCAAGGACATCCCGGCAGCTTTTCATGCGCGAACAATGATCTGTTTCGAGCGAGCTAAGGTGTATACGGGACGAATTAGTTCGTCGATGAGGCTGCGTAGCGCCCGCATCCAGACCACGGCACTGATCACGCGACCGTGCGGCAGCAAGACGCTGCCTCCGGTGACGGCCTGCAGGGTCAACCTGTCGAGAGCCACAACTTCCCTCGACGCGGCGCGGGGAGGTGTGAAAGCATAAAGATTTTCGCGCCTGATGCCCGGTTGGAAGAACTGGGCTTCCAGCATTTCATGATGATCGGGGCAGCACGTCATCCAGGCCGCACACCAGTATATCAGAGGTGGCTCGGGAAAATTGGACAGGTCGTTAAGTGGAATTTCTGGCTGAGAGCGGCGAGAGTGCCGTAACAGGAGAATCACTTGAGCAGACGACCCCGCCGAAACCACAGCGCAGCCTTCAAGGCGCGTGTAGCCCTTGCTGCGATCCAGGGGGAGAAGACGTTATCGGAGCTTGCGCAACAATACGACGTTCACGCCAACCAGATCACGACGTGGCGAGATCAGGTGCGCGGCGGCAATCAAGGTGAGATTCAGCGTCAATCAGGATGAGACTCGGCGGCGGGGGTGTGACGAAGGGAGGGCGTAGCCCGACCGGAGTTACACTCCCGCCGCGGCGCAATTTTTAGGCGTCTCATGATCGCAGTCGGCCCGCTACGGTGGCGGTTTTCTGGAATGGAGAACCACCTTTGTGCCGGGTCGCCATGTAACCGATCATCAGATGAGATTATTCATGAAGTATCGACAAACGCATTCTGTTGAGGTCGCCGCCGCGAAGGCGTCGATCAGCCGGGCGACGGCATTCCGCATCGAGAAAGAGCAGCGCCTTCCGTCGCAGAACAAGCCGCCGCGCGGTCGGCGTCGCCCCGATCCGCTTGAGCATATCTTTGATGCGGAGGTTGTTCCGCTTCTCAAGGCCGCTCCCGGCATTCGTGCGGTCGCCGTTTACGACGAGATGCTGCGACGTCATCCGGAACTGCCCGAAGGCATTCGCCGCACACTTGAGCGGCGCATTCGGTCCTGGCGGGCCGTTCACGGTGAGGCACAGGAGGTGATCTTTCGCCAGACGCACGAACCCGGTACCGGTTGGGGCTGTCGGATTTTACCGACATGGGCAGCCTCAGCGTGACGATCGCCGGCCAGCCGCTCGACCATCTGCTTTATCACTTCCGGCTGGTTTGGTCGGGCTTCGAACACGCCCATGTCATCCTTGGCGGCGAAAGCTTCGTCGCCTTGGCGGAGGGCCTGCAGAACGCCCTGTGGTCGGTCGGCGGTTCGCCGCTCTATCACCGCAGCGACAGCCTGTCGGCCGCCTTCCGCAACCTCGATGCCGATGCCAAGGTCGATCTCACCAACCGCTATGAGGACCTGTGCGCTCATTACCGGATGACGCCAACCCGTAACAACAAGGGCATCGCCCACGAGAACGGTTCGATCGAAAGTTCCCACGGCCATCTCAAGAGCGCCGTCCGCGATGCACTCCTGATGCGCGGCACCCGAGACTTCAACGATCTCCGCTCCTACCGCGCCTTCATCGACGAGATCGTCAGCCGCCGCAATGCCGCGCATGGCAAGCGCATCGATGCCGAGCGCCCGCATCTGCAGGCACTTCCCGCTCGCCGCACCACCGACTTCGAGGAGGTGGTCGTCACCGTGTCGCGCACCGGCGGCTTCGCCTTGCGCAAAGTCTTCTACACCGTCCCCTCCCGTTTGATCGGCCATCGGCTGCGTGTGCGTTTGTTTGACGATCGTCTCGACGTCTTCATCGGCGGCACGCATCTGCTGACGTTGCCGCGAGGTCGCGCCCATGCGAGCGGCAAGCACGATCAGGTCGTCAACTATCACCACGTCATTCATTCCCTGCGCAAAAAGCCGATGGCGCTTCTCAACCTGGTCTATCGCGACAAGCTCTTCCCTCGGCCGGAATACCGAAGGGCTTTCGACACTCTCATCGAGCAACTGCCTGACCGGCAGGCTTGCAAGGTCACCGTCGAACTGCTGGCCCTGGCTCATGATCGTGGTTGCGAGCGTGAACTGGCCGAGGAGCTTGCCAGAACGCTCGACGCCCGCAAACTGCCCGACCTGATGGCCTTGAGAGCCATCTTCGGCCCGGACCCGGACCAGTTGCCGACCGTTCATGTGCAGCTCGCATCGCTCAATAGCTATGAAGCCCTGATGGGGCCTGCTTATGCGGGAGAGGCCGCATGAAAAATGTCCACAACACCATCGACGAAGCCCGCCTCGGCATCATGCTCAAAGACCTGAGGCTGCCGACAATCAAAACGCTGTGGCCGCAATTTGCCGAACAGGCCGATCGTGAAGGGTGGCCCGCGGCTCGCTTCCTCTCCGCTATCGCCGAACACGAGCTGGCTGAACGGGCGCATCGCAGGATCGAACGTCACCTCGCCGAGGCGCATCTGCCGCCCGGAAAGACCCTCGAGAGCTTCGCTTTCGACGCTGTGCCCATGGTCTCCAAGGCGCAGGTCATGGCCATTGCCGCCGGCGATAGCTGGCTCGCCAAAGGTGCCAATATCCTGTTGTTCGGCCCGCCCGGAGGCGGAAAGAGCCATCTCGCCGCAGCCATTGGCCTCGCACTGATCGAGAACGGTTGGCGAGTGCTGTTCACGCGCACGACCGACCTCGTTCAGAAGCTGCAGGTCGCACGGCGTGAGCTCCAGCTCGAATCCGCCATCGCAAAGCTCGACAAGTTCGATCTGCTCATCCTCGACGATCTGGCCTACGTCACCAAGGACCAGGCCGAAACCAGCGTGCTCTTCGAACTCATCTCCGCAAGATATGAGCGGCGTTCCATCATGATCACCGCCAATCAGCCCTTCGGGGAATGGAACCGCGTCTTTCCGGACCCGGCCATGACGCTTGCGGCGGTGGACCGACTTGTTCATCACGCAACGATCTTCGAAATGAACGTCGAAAGCTATCGGCGACGTTCCGCCATGGAAGCCAAACGCCAGCGCGGCAGACCTGCCGCCTTCGCGACAATTAAAAGTGCTTCCCAGATTGTCGCGGAGCGGCAATCAGAACACGACGAGACTCTTGCCAGCGACAATCAGCATGATACTTTCATCCCGACCGCGACATAAGAGTCTCATCCAGATTGTCGCCGCCGTCTCATCCTGATCGCCGCGCTATAATCAGGCGCTTGCGGGCATGACGGCGATCTTCGACACGGGATCAAAGCCGTCGGAGCCTGCGGTGGATGTAAAGACGCTGCACGCCAAGATCGGGGAGCTTTCGCTGGAGAACGATTTTTTATCCGGCGCGCTCACCAAGGCGGGACTGTTGGGGAGCGTAAAGAAATGATCGACCGCGATCACGAACTGTCCATCACCCGCCAGGCCCGAGCTTTGGGGATCAGTCGCAGCATCGTCTACTACATGCCACAACCGGCGTCGCCGGCGGATCTTGCGCTGATGCGTCGGATCGACGAGCTGCATCTGGACTACCCGTTCGCGGGCAGCCGGATGCTGCAGAAGCTTCTGACGCGCGAAGGCGCTGACGTCGGCCGACTGCATGTGCGGACCCTGATGAAACGCATGGGGATCGCGGCGCTTTACCGCAAGCCGCGCACGTCAGCACCCGGCGATGGGCACAAGATCTATCCCTATTTGCTGCGCGCTCTGAAGGTCGATCGGCCCAACCAGGTCTGGGCAACGGATCTGACCTACATCCCGATGGCGCGCGGGTTCTGCTATTTGATCGCCATCATCGATTGGTTCACGCGCAAGGTTCTGTCGTGGCGGTTGTCGATCACCATGGACGCTGCGCCATGCGTCGAGGCTCTCGAGGAAGCGCTGGCCTGCTACGGCAAGCCCGAGATCTTCAACTCGGATCAGGGCAGCCAGTTCACCAGCCACGACTTCACAAAGGTGCTGCTCGACCACAAGATCAAGATCAGCATGGACGGCAAGGGTGCCTGGCGGGACAATGTCTTCGTCGAGCGGCTGTGGCGGTCGGTGAAATACGAAGAGGTCTACCTCAAGGCCTACGACAGCGTCCGCCAGGCCCGTGCATCGATCGGAAAGTATCTCGACTTCTACAATCAGAGACGGCCACATTCGAGCCTTGACGGCAAGACTCCGGATGAGGCCTACTTAACCCCGACACCGCTGCCCGAAGCGGCTTAACCACAGGCAGGATTCCACTTAAAAACCGGGAAGACCTGTCCAAACAAACCGAGCCACCTCTCTCACCTCACCCGGCTCCCCTCAGGCGAGCTCCGTGCCATTACCAAGTTGCCAGTGTACGAACAGCTTCCGGTTTTCACGCGCAATCTTTGCAACAAAGAGGCGCGCTTGCCCCAGGCGTTTGCGGAAGCGCTTATATTTCCGTTTGAACCAAACATAGAGGGTTTCGTTGATGTATCGCGCCATCGGATAAAGTGCCGAGCGCGAGTATTGCCCATAGTATGCGATCCATCCCCGAACGATTGGGTTTATTTCGCGAGCAATGTCGTCCAACGTCACCTCCGTTCGTTTGCGGAGTTTCAGCCTTCTAATCCTCTCTCGCATCGAGTTCAGCGATGATATGCTGACGGCCGGGGTAAATCCGCAGAACGTTTTCTGCGAAAGTTGTCCCCGAACGGATCGCGGACGAAAGCAATACCCGAGAAAGTCAAATTTGACGGTCTCGTGCCTACCCCTCCGTCGATCATCTTTGCAGTAGACGATTTTCGTTTTCCCGGGATGCATTTCCAAGCGGCATTCCAAAAGACGAGCTGCGAGCGCTTCTCTGACGATCCGCGCTTCACTCTCGCTCCGGCAATGCACCAGCCCATCATCCGCGTAACGACACCATGGCAGGTCAGGGAACTGTCTGCCCATCCACACGTCGAATGCATAATGCAGGAACAGGTTGGCAAGTATCGGGCTAACGACACCGCCTTGTGGCGTGCCGCAGTTTCGCTCGACGTTTGTCCCATCCTCTTTCCGCATCGGTGCTGTCAGCCATCTTTCGATGTAGAGCAGCGCCCAGGCACATGTTATGTGTTTGCGAACAGCCCGTAGCAGAAGGTCATGGTCAATATTGTCAAACAGCCCTTTGATATCGAATTCCAGAACCCAATCATATTTCCAGCACCGCTTGCGCGTAACGCCGATGGCATCCAGCGCCGACTTGTCGGGCCGATAGCCATAAGAATCTGCCAGAAAGACTGCGTCCAGATCCGGCTCAATCATCTGCTTGACCACACTTTGGGCCACGCGATCTGCCACCGTTGGTACCCCGAGGATCCGCTCGCCTCCACTCTTCTTAGGAATGGAAACGGCGCGAACTGGCGGAGGGAAGTACGTGCCTGAGCTCATCCTGTTCCAGATCTTATAGAGATTCCCCTTCAGATCGGCCTCGAACTGCTCAATCGTTACCCCATCCACACCAGCTGCGCCTCCGTTGGATCGCACCTGCAGATAAGCTTCGTACACCTTCTGCTTACTGATATTGAACGGCTTGCTTTGCGTATCCATCAACGTCCTCCTGTTGCCAGTTGTGTTGATAATATGCCCACCTGATCCGACCTCTTCGCTCCAGCTCCATTACGAGCCTTCATCGCTACTACAAATCGGTCCGTCCCAGTGCTCCGCATCGGTACTCTCGCCTCACGGTTTTCTCCGCTTGTGCTTCTCCCTTTGCATCGGAGCGACTGGTTCCTGCAGTTCCGCGACAATGCCTGCATCCGCTTCACGCCCCCTCAACGCCGGTCGCCGCTTGCCCGGTCACCAGGCATCTGACAAGCTGATCCCAGAGAGACGAGAAATCTCTGGTTTTGACGACAGGTTTCACGTTACGACGCTTCATCGGAAGGTTCATTTTCATTCGTCTCTCGGATGCGTACCGGCCCAGGGTATACCCTGGACTTGGCTCCAACGCTTACGACCACGTCTCTTAAACGCAGCCGCTTGGAGTGGTTTGGACCCAGCTCCTGAAAGCCGAGCCCGAGGGGCCATCCCTCATCATCATCGCAGCTTTACGCACACAGTCTGTCAGGCCATCTAGACCATCCTTTCCGTGTGCTCTGCAGCACACTCTCGTCGCCATGGATGACGGTCTGGGATCGCAACCGCAGCTTCAGTGCGTCATAGACGCGAATGAGGTGTCTCTCGCTCGAACCGATCACCCAATGGCCCAGAGCGCCACGGCTGACAGGAACGCCAGCGCGCTCGAAGGCTTGCGCCAAACGATAGAGCGGCGTGCCGTCGACATATTTATGAACGAGCGCGAACAGGCGTGCTGATCCCGGTGCGGTCGCAGTTACGGCACGCATATTTGGCTCGCGCATTCTGCAGAACCGTGGCCTTCACCTCGATGTGAAGCTGCTCGGTAACCAGCTCGCCCATGCGATGCATCGGGTGGCTGCAGCACGGACAGACCTTCTGGTCGTCGGCAAGGTCATACTCGACGCGCTGGCGCGGCAGGTTCGCCGGCAACGGCCTGCGGCCGGGTTTCTTGCCGTCGGGTTTTTCGATCTCCGGCAATCCCGTGTCCGGTAGAGCGACGGCATCATCGGCGTCTTCGCTGTCCTCGTCCCCCTCAAGGGCAGCCTGCTCGGCTTCGTTGAAGATGCGATCCATGTGCTTTTCGCTGCGCGGCGCAAAACGATGCAACTGCGCCAGCGCCAGTTCTTCCTCAAGCTTGAAGACGCGCTGCGCGAGGATATCCTTCTCGGCCTTCAGCGCGGCGATTTCTGCAGCATTCGCCGCCAAAAGCGCCATCAATTCCGCAACATCAGGGGTGCCGGCTCGATTCATCATAGTCTTGAATCTGAGCCGTTCCCTTACGTCAACGGCAAAGTTCAGCCGACAAATTCATATTGCCGCACCGGATGGCGCACCATCGCGTCAAGATCAATGCCGTCGAGCAACCAGTGCAGTTGTTCGGCGTCAAGCGCCACCACCGCCTCCTGCCGCTTGGGCCAGCGGAACTTGTCTTCCGTCAGCGCCTTCAACACGAGCACAAAACCAGACCGATCGAAGAACAGCAATTTCATCCGGGTTCTGCGACGATTGCAGAAGGCGAACACCGCGCGCTCGAACGGGTTGAGGCCCATTGACTGCTCCACCAGGATCGCAAGGCTGTTGATCCCCGCACGAAAGTCGATCGGCTCCCGGTGAAGATAGACGCGCAGATCATCAGCCAGCCGGAACATCGCAACGCCCCAACGCTTCGATCATCGCCGACAGAGCCTCAGCATCCGCATCTTCAAGCTCAAGCCGCACACCGTTCGGTAGCGACGCCCTCAACCGCACCCGTGGCGATGTCGGCCGAGCCGACGGAGCCGGCGGTCGCGCAATCGGCGCGGCCGCAACCACCGGAACGAAGGCCGACGGTGCCACGCAATTCGTCACAACCCTCAATCCTTTGCTTGCCGCCTGCCGGTCTTGGCGCTGATTTACCCACTTGCGCAGCTGATTGGTATTGATCCCGTGCGAAAGCGCAAGTCCGGCAATCGATACCCCAGGCTCAAGGCACGCATCGATCAGGCGCTCCTTCGAAGCCCGATCAAAATACCGCTTCCCGTTGCGAAGAACACGCACAACCCGAAGCGGCTCCGAAATCTCTCTGTCATCAATTGCCATTGCGTCCGCAGTCTCCATTGCGGACGCAGACTCCATCACCTAAACATCAATGAAAAGGTGCAGAGATTTGCGCGTTTACGATAGATCCACGAGGATAGCGCCTCATTCGGCAAGGGTTGAGGATGGATCGGCAGCCGCTTCATCAACCCGGAACAAGCTGGCGCTCGATGCTGATGCGGCGTTCCACCGGTCCTTTGTAGTCCGCGATGCGCAGCGTGCGCTCGCTGATCGATTCGTCACCGGTTTCGATCGCCGCAATTGCTGCCGCGCGCAGGGCAGATTCTCGGCATCGGTCTCTTCCTGGGGAGCCGGCGTATCGACGGAATTTCTCGACCACCATGCTTTTGCCGTTGTTGGTGGAGCTGAGCAGCAAGGCGTTTGGCGGGCGAAGCCCCCGGCCCGTACTGCAGAAGGTATTCGAACCGTCGCAGCGCGTCCTGTGCCCGATCGTAGCCGATCGACCATTGAGCGCCCGCCAAAAGGTCGAGCCGCAGGGCGTCATCAAGTTCTGACGCTGCGTCGATTGTCTGGTTTGGGAGGCCTTCTTTTACGCTTGTCACTATTTTGTCGCCGGATAGAGCGTGGTCACGACGATCGGCGGCTCGGCGTTTCCTTCCAACTCCACGTGTTCGGGTTGATTCAGAGGACGGCTGTTTCCAGCGATCCGGGCAAGTTTACGCCGGGCCGAGCTGCAGCGGCTGCGCGGGCCAATTCTCGTTGTTTCCCCACGGCACGGAAAATGGAATCCTCATCGACATGCGAGCGTCCTTCAGCCTTCAGCCGGGCGACGGCCTGCCGATGCTCAAATAGGGTGATGCTTAGCCGATCGAGCCTCGCGCATGGAACCTCGACATAGAATTGTCCGGCCTGATCGAGCGCAAATATACGCGAAAGATCTCGCGGGTCGCGCCGGATCATGAAAAGCCCCAGCCGATCACGCTCTGCGATCCATGGATGCAATGCGTTGCTGAAATAGCTGATGTGGTCGAGCCGAAAGCCCTCGCGGGTAACCCGACGACGAAGGACCGGGAGGAAGTCGACCAGGAATGCTTGCGACTGCGTGATGGATCGCGGTGCGCCAATAACCGACACGCCACGCCGCCATCGTGCGATCGGCGGTTCGAGGAGCCCGCCATGCAAGTCATCGTGATATCGCCCTACAATCGCCAATGCCATCCACTGCTCCAATTCGGCCAGTGTCATGCAAGCTTGGCCGTCACTGTCGTAGTCGCCGCGCTCCACCGGATTGGAAAATGTCGTACCGGCAACTTCGTGGATCATTTGCATCAACGTACCGATCAGACGCTCGACAATACCGCCATAATGCGGTGTTGCCACCGGGCGGTAGTTCAGCGCGATGCCGTGCTGCTCGCAACCCCGCGTCAGGGCCTCCGAGTGGAACTCGGCAGCGTTGTCGACATAGAGCCCACCAGGGATGCCCGAGACGGGCCATTCATGATCGTCAATGCCAAGCGCCCGGAGATAGCTATACTTCGCGGATGCCGCATGTGCGATGCAAAGGCCGACGCTTGTCGCAGACGGTGGATCGAATGACAGCAGAAAACCCGCAATGCAGCGGCTGTAAACGTCGATCGCCACTGTCAGGTAAGGGCGTCCGAGCGGCTGGCGGAAGGTTTCGTCAACGAGGATGATATCGACGGGCGTATGGTCGATCTGCAGCACCTCCATGGGTCTTGTCGTTTCCGGCGTCTGTCCCGCCGCTGCCTGCAGACGCCGGGCGGCCTTGCTGCGAGCGCCGCCATGCCTGCGCCTGACTGCCTGATCGGATTTGATCGCGCGAATTCTGGCCCGGATTGTATTCGCCGACGGCACCACGATTCCGGCAATGGCGCATCGCTCTCGCACCGTTCGCACAACAGCTTCGGCACGCTTCTTTTGCCGGGTCAGGTACTCATCACGGATCGCCTCGGCAATCACCGTCTCCGCCGCATGCGACAGCCGACCTCGGCCCTTGCCACCAGACGGTGGCTTCGGAGCCAATGAACTGAGAAGCCCGCCCGATTGACGGTATCTGCGAATAAGGGAATAGACGGTTCGCTCGGTGAGACCGAGTTCCGCGCCGGCCTGCCTGGCGAGATACGCCGGGGCCTTCGACAGATCGGCCAACGGCGCGATGATCGTTGCCCGTCGCTTGGCTTCGGCCCACGCAGCGTCGGACAGCCCAAGCACGCCGTTCTCGGGGAGCAGGGCAGATTCGGATATCGGCTGCTGAACAGGACTTCTGGTTACCATGCCGGCCACTGAACACGACTACTGGTAAAAAACTGGTTTACTGAAAGCGTCTTTTGAACAACCGGGGCAGCGCTGATCCGGTAACCATTGAAAACTCTCAGCACTCATTGAAGTCGTCTTCTGGAATCGACACCGGGGATTGTGCCGCTGTCGCAAAACTTAGGATATTTGCGACACTTCAAGGCAATTTCAGCGCAACAGGCCGAACGCGTGGACAGCGCGACAAAGAAGGGCTACATTATCACTGGGTATTACTATGTGATAAGAGGCCCTAGCGATGGCAACATCCCTCAAGATTGACGACGGCCTGAAAGGCCGCGTCCAGCAGCTCGCCAGCCAGCGCCGACGCTCGGCGCACTGGATCATGCTCGAAGCGATCCAGCAGTATGTAGACCGCGAGGAAGCCCGCGAGGGCTTCAAACAAGAGGCCTTGGCGTCTTGGGCGGCCTATCAGGAAACCGGGCGGCATTTGACCGGCCAGGAAGTCCGCACATGGTTGAAAACTTGGGGCACCGATGACGAAAAGGCAGTGCCTGAGTGCCACGAGTAATCGTCACGGAAGGCGCGGCTGAAGGATTGGAGCGCTGCCGCAGGTTCTTGGCTGCCAAGGCTCCCGAAGCAGCCAAGCGGGCAGGGCATGCCATCGAGCGGCAATTCCTGCTCTTAGAAATGACACCGGATATAGGGCGGCCTTTCCCTGAGCTGCCGGAGCTGCGCGAGCTGGTAATAGCGTTCGGAGATTCCGGCTATGTCGCGCTGTATCGCCATGAGCCAGCCGACGATGCCGTGTATGTGCTGGCCTTTCGACACCAGAAAGAAGCGGGGTATTGAATGCCCAAGAAGACGGGTATTGACGCCTTCATCGGTCGGCATGCAGGCAAGGCAGAAAAGCCGCTGACGATTGAGGAAATGAACGAGATTGCCGCCGATGGCTGGGCTGGCGCGGGCATGGCCGGGCCAGAAAAACCCGCTCAGACATCAGAGGAAATTGCCCAAAACCGTGCCGCGCTGGATGCTGCAATCGGCTCCCTTCGTCTGGAAGGAATAGAGCCAGACGCCGAAAGCCTAGCAGAAATGCACCGGATAGTGCGCGGCGAGATCACACCAGATGAGGCGATTGCAAACATCAAGGCAAGGTTCAAGTCAGCGCTTTAAGCCTTCGGTGCATCGGATAGACAACATGCCGATAACGCCATTGAAGCCAGCATAGAGCGCCGATTGTGACGCCCATTAAAAACACCCTGCCAGCATCCCTATCGCCGGTAAAGATACCCTTCAAAATCTCCGGTGCCTGTAGCTGTAGCCGCTTGCCAACGTAATGGCTTGTACTCGCCAACATCGGGGATTTCTGCTCGAATTATCTGACACTGGAGAGCGGGTCCTGCTCACGCTCTTTGCCAATGTGCTCGCCAACATCCGGCGCTGCTCGCAAACGATCGTCGCGTGCTCAGATTAATTGCCAGTGACGGTGGTGCCGTTAACGCGGAACCTTGATCGAACCATCGGCAATCCCTCCGGCGATATTGGAGAGAACAGTCGCGAAGCGATAGAAGGCCGGGAAGCGACCGCCCATCGTTTCAATTTCGTGTTTGTACGAACTGTCGAGAAGCGCCTTGAAGTCCGGCATGAGGTCGGACATGCCGACGAAGAGGCTGATGTCATCGGCGCCGGTGAGCAGCAGGGCATCCGCCCGGGCATCGAGACGTCGTATGATTGCCAGCATTTCGGTTCTGGTCATCTTGTGCTCCTGTTCCACTGCCACATGATCCGTGCGTATTCGACCGTCAGGCTCATAGGCTGTGATCACGAAGTCGCCCTGTCATAAACGAGGGTTTTTGAGTGATCCACAGCGAGTGCCACCTTGAACAGAGGTGGCTCGGGAAAATTGGACAGGTCGTTAAGTGGAATTTCTGGCTGAGAGCGGCGAGAGTGCCGTAACAGGAGAATCACTTGAGCAGACGACCCCGCCGAAACCACAGCGCAGCCTTCAAGGCGCGTGTAGCCCTTGCTGCGATCCAGGGGGAGAAGACGTTATCGGAGCTTGCGCAACAATACGACGTTCACGCCAACCAGATCACGACGTGGCGAGATCAGGCGCTTGCGGGCATGACGGCGATCTTCGACACGGGATCAAAGCCGTCGGAGCCTGCGGTGGATGTAAAGACGCTGCACGCCAAGATCGGGGAGCTTTCGCTGGAGAACGATTTTTTATCCGGCGCGCTCACCAAGGCGGGACTGTTGGGGAGCGTAAAGAAATGATCGACCGCGATCACGAACTGTCCATCACCCGCCAGGCCCGAGCTTTGGGGATCAGTCGCAGCATCGTCTACTACCTGCCACAACCGGCGTCGCCGGCGGATCTTGCGCTGATGCGTCGGATCGACGAGCTGCATCTGGACTACCCGTTCGCGGGCAGCCGGATGCTGCAGAAGCTTCTGACGCGCGAAGGCGTTGACGTCTACCGACTGCATGTGCGGACCCTGATGAAACGCATGGGGATCGCGGCGCTTTACCGCAAGCCGCGCACGTCAGCACCCGGCGATGGGCACAAGATCTATCCCTATTTGCTGCGCGCTCTGAAGGTCGATCGGCCCAACCAGGTCTGGGCAACGGATCTGACCTACATCCCGATGGCGCGCGGGTTCTGCTATTTGATCGCCATCATCGATTGGTTCACGCGCAAGGTTCTGTCGTGGCGGTTGTCGATCACCATGGACGCTGCGCCATGCGTCGAGGCTCTCGAGGAAGCGCTGGCCTGCTACGGCAAGCCCGAGATCTTCAACTCGGATCAGGGCAGCCAGTTCACCAGCCACGACTTCACAAAGGTGCTGCTCGACCACAAGATCAAGATCAGCATGGACGGCAAGGGTGCCTGGCGGGACAATGTCTTCGTCGAGCGGCTGTGGCGGTCGGTGAAATACGAAGAGGTCTACCTCAAGGCCTACGACAGCGTCCGCCAGGCCCGTGCATCGATCGGAAAGTATCTCGACTTCTACAATCAGAGACGGCCACATTCGAGCCTTGACGGCAAGACTCCGGATGAGGCCTACTTAACCCCGACACCGCTGCCCGAAGCGGCTTAACCACAGGCAGGATTCCACTTAAAAACCGGGAAGACCTGTCCAAACAAACCGAGCCACCTCTAACCTCGAATGGCGCCACAAGCTCTTCTCAATACTGTTATAGAAACCTGTGTTGCAAAATGCTATATGACCGACGACTTTCGAGAACATTTGAGTTGCTATGCGGGTCGGGTACGCCAGGGTCAGCACGATCGATCAAAATCCGGAGCTTCAACTTGAGGCCCTGAGACGCGCCGGCTGCGAGAAGGTGTTTACCGAGCGCGGGTCAGGCGCTCGCGATGACCGCCCGGAATCGAGCCGAATTCTCTCCGACGTGCTGCGTACCGGTGACACGCTTGTTGTTTGGAAACTCGATAGGTTGGCGCGATCGCTGAAGAAGCTCATCGCGACGGCGGAAGAGTTGGAGCGCGCGAAGATGATCCGCGAACGCACGACGGCAGGATTGGTCGAGGCGCGACAACGCGGCCGTAAGGGAGGCCGCCCGCCCGCGATGCGCCCAAACGACATTGCAGCGGCGCGCGCCCTAATGAAGGAAGGCAGCATACCAGTACGCAGCATAGCTGAGCGCATGGGAGTTTCGGTGGCGACCCTCTATCGCCATATCGGCAAGAAGGGTGGCGCACCCAAAGTAGCAGAAACCGGAGAAGCTCATGGCTGAGCGGAGAAAGCGGCCGCCCGGAGAGGCTCTTGTCGATATTCGACGCCGGTTGTCGCTGCTTTCTCCCAGAGATCCGGGCCGCATTGAGATTGTCGCTCGTGCCGCCGATGCCTACGGCGTCTCGATCTGGACCCTTTATCGGGCGCTACGGGAGTTGAACCGCCCGAAATCCGTACGTCGCGCCGATCATGGAGTTTCCCGCGTCGCTCCGCAGCCGGAGATGGAAACCTATGCCGAAATCATCGCGGCGCTGAAGATCAGGACGGCGAACCGGAAGGGCGGCACATCTCCACGGCGCGCGCCATAAAATTGCTTGAGGAAGATGGCGTGGAGACGCCGGATGGCCTGGTGCGTGCTCCGCCCGGACTGCTGAAACGCGCAACGGTCGATCGACTGCTGCGTGTTTCCGGGCTCGACTATACGCGCGTCACCCGTCCGGTGGCCGCCGTCCGATTCCAGGCGCGGCGTTCCAACGAGCTCTGGCACTTCGACATGAGCCCATCCGACCTGAAGCAGGTGGAAGCGCCGCTTTGGGTCGAGGAAGGGCGCGGCAAGCCTTCCCTGATGCTGTTCTCGGTTGTCGATGACCGTTCTGGCGCGAGCTATCAGGAATACCGCTGCGTCTACGGCGAGGACGCGGAGTCTGCCTTGCGCTTTCTTTACAACGCTTTCGCAGCCAAGCCTGAGCCGGAACTGCCGCTTCAGGGGATTCCAACGACCATCCATATGGATAATGGGCCTGTGAGCCGCTCGCGCGTCTTCCAGTCCGTCATGGGCAGTCTCGGCGTCAGGGTGCTCACGCATATGCCGCCGTCGGTCAGCGAGCGGCGCACGCCGGCGCGTGCCAAGGGCAAGGTCGAGCGGTCGTTCCGGACGATCAAGGAAGTGCATGAGACCCTGCCCCGGTTACCCCCGTTGTAACCGGGGCAGATTTTGTGGCGGTGCTGATGAGATAGGCAAAAGCTCTATATGCGCAGCCTAGCACAGACGGGTTGAGTCGCGGAAGCACGGCGGGCATTGGGTCGAGGATGTCGGTGGCATCGACGCTGAACCAAGGCAGTTCTTCTAGCCAGGGCCGTTTGTAAAGTGGAGAGGCGTGTTCAAGCCTTAGCCGCGACCAGAGTGGCCAGCGGCGGGATGGGCGGACCGTCGAGTTGCAGGCGGTCGCCGAGATAGTGCCAGGAACGACAGGCCGAGCTTCCGGCAGGTTTTCATCAGCCCGAGCATGGTGTCGCGCGCCACGCGGCCCTCTCGGCTCATCGTGCCACCGGAGACCTTGCGCTTGGTGACGAAGCTGCGCAGATCGTTCTCCGACGCATTGGTGTGGAGCGGCGTTCCCGGTCGTTCCAGCGCCTTGAGCAGTTCGTCCTTGCGGCGAAACAGGCGCGCCAAAAGCTTGTCGAGATCCTCGTAACCGGTACTGAGCGAGAAGATGCGGTCGAAGCGTTTGTGGAACGCGGCAGCGAGCCCAGGCGGCGGCTTCCGTTTGACGCTCTTCAGCGCCCGGTAGAACTGCCACACGAGATCGCGCACCGTCTCGACCAGACGCACCTGCCGCGGCGTTGTCGGCATTAGCTTTTGCAGCAGCCGCTCCGCATGCACCCAACAGAGCGCATGGTTGCCGACCCGAAACTGGCCGGCGTCGTCGGAGACGATGACGGTATCACCGATGAGACCATGATGGCGGATCGATCCCCAGATGCCGGCTTCCGCCAGCACACGCACCGCCTGCCGGTCGAAGATGTCGATCCCCCTGGCAGCCAAATGCTCGAGGAACGGCACCTGGTTGCAGAAATGTTTTGGTTCATGGCTGCGGATTTTGGCGACCAGCGCCGGCTCGACGCGACGGCGATCGAGATAGTCGAAGGCGGCGTCGTTGAGGACATAGTCCTGATAGCTGCCTCTGAGCAGCGACAGGAAGTTCAGTCGGGACTTGGAGGGCGTGGTGCGGAAATTGGTGAACTGCGCCCCGCCGATCTGGGTCGTATGGAAATTGGCGCGCGCATGCCGGGCGCCGGTATCGTCGACGGTGATATAGGGTGCCGAAAGCAACCCGGCATGCAGTACCGCCGCATCCTCGGCGACAAAGCTGTCCAGCCCTTGGGTCATCAGCCGCACGACCTGGCGCTTGGAGACGTCGACGCCGACATCGTTGAGCAGCGTCGTCAGCCGCTCCATCGTCACCTGTCCTTGCGCGTGCAACATCAGGCAAAACCGTCGCAGGTTGGCGCCGTAGCTGCCGATGATTCCTGCAGGCAATGGCGCAAGCAGCATCTTGCCGTCCGGTGTCAGCCAGCACTCGCGCCGGTAATGAACGACCTCAGCCGAGATGATCAGGTCACGCACATGGCAGCTCTTGTAGCCCTTGAAACGGGAACCTGGAGGCGGCGTCATGCGGAGCACTTCCTCGCGGCTCACCCGTTTGATGTCGAGCTTCGGGCCGCGCGGCTTCTTCTTGGCTGCCGGCGGATCATCCTGTTTGAAATCCGTCGCCTTCTCCATGCCCGACGGGCGAAACGGCGGCCGCGGCGGCAGGTTCTTCAGTCTGGCGATCTCGTCGCGCAGTAGCTGGTTCTCCACCTTCAGGCGGGTGTTTTCCTGGCGCAGCGCTGCATTCTCTTCACGAAGCTCCGCGTTCTCGGCGCGAAGCTTCGTGACTTCTGCGGAGAGCTCCCTGACCTCACTGACCAGGCCCGTCACAAACGACCGCAACGCGTTCAGCGATAGCGTGTCGGCGTGCTCGGGTGAGGGGAGGCGCTTCTTCGGCATGACCGAAGCGAATCTGATTTGCGCCCAAGGCGGAATCTGGAGGGTTATGTGAGGTCGCATCCGTCGTCGCGGCGAGCTCGAGCGACCTCACATAAGCCGGATTGAAGTAAGGCGCGGGTTGTTTGGCGCCGTTATGGGAATAGTAAAGCACGCCGCTTGATGACGATAGCGGATTCGTCGTGGACGGCAATCGCACCGCCGATTTTTGTGGTGATCTGGCGACCTTCGCGAGCAGCTTGCCGGACGATAGGAAGCGATTTTTGCGCTCTCAATGCACACTGTCGGTCTTTCGGTGTGGCCAGGGCCACGCGGTATCGCGCGCCGGCGCGGCGCTTGGTTTTGTGGGCATATGGGAGGGGGTGCGGATTGTCGGAGTTCATGATGTATCGCACCAGAAAGATGATGGCCGGGGCGGCGAAACAGGCGCAACAGTGATTCCTGTCCTACGCATGGGACGCCGGCAGTCAGGGCATTCGTGGGATTGCCCGGGCTGTGATTTGCCTGCCTGCGACCGCTCCCCTGCTGATGATGGTTGATCGAGGATCTGCCTGCAGAGGCCGATACGATCCCGTCGGTGGCTATTGGCGAGAAAGCCGAAGTGGCGCATGCGGTGGAAGCCGTCCGGGAGCACGTGTAGAAGAAAACGCCGGATGAACTCGTGCGGGTCAAGGCGCATGATCTTCTCGCGGTCGCGACCCTTGCCACGGTAATCCTTCCATCGGAAGGCAACGTGGTCATCATCGACCTCGACGATGCGGCTGTTGGCGATGGCAACACGATGGGTGTAGCGGCCGAGATAGGCGAGCACCTGGTCGGGCCGCCGAACGGTGGCTTCGAATAGACGACCCATTCGACGCGGCGCGCACGCGCGAGATGGCGGGTGAACGCCTCGTCATCGTTGAGATGGCTGAGTTCGTTGGAGAAGCGGAGTTCACCGTGAGCGAAGGCTCTAGCAAGGGCCGTCAGAAAGAGCCGCCGAAACAGCCGCGACAGTACGCGCACGGGCAGAAAGAAGCCCGGCCGGCATGCCACCCACCTAGCTCTGTCGGGCGAGAGACCGCCGCCGGGCACGACGCAATGAACATGGGGATGATGGGTCATGGCCTGGCCCCAGGTGTGAAGCACGGCGACGATGCCGATCTCGGCGCCCAGCCGCTTGGGATCGGCGGCAACGGTCTGCAGCGTCTGGGCCACGATGCGCATCAGCAATGCATAGACGACCGCCTTGTTGTGGAAAGCGATCTCGGCGATGCCCGGTGGGAGCGTGAAGACCACATGAAAGTACGGGACCGGCAACAGATCGGCGACGCGTGCAGCGACCCACTCCTTGCGGGCCGCGCCTTCGCACTTCGGGCAATGGCGATTGCGGCAGGAATTATAGGAGATGCGGGTCCTGCCGCAATCGTCGCAGGCATCGACGTGACCGCCGAGCCTCGGCGTCCGGCAGGCTTCGATCGCGCCCATGACGCGTCGTTTGCCGCGGCCAAGATGACCGGCGTTCTCACGTCTGTAGGAGCTCCCATGTCGCCGAAAGATGTCGGCGACTTCGAAGGTGGGACGCAACCGATCACGATTCCGGCGGTGTCACCTCCAGTCGTAACCGATCGAGCGGACTGGCCGTCGACCGGATCGTGTCGGTAGAGACCTGCGTATAGCGCGCTGTCGTGGAGAGGTGGGCGTGACCGAGCAGGACCTGGATGATGCGGATATCGGTCCCGTTCTCGAGCAGGTGAGTGGCAAAGGAATGCCGCAACGTATGGACGGTGACGTGCTTGGAAAGACCCGCCGCCGCAACCGCCGAACGGCAGGCGGAATGCAGCACCGACGGCGCGATCGGCTTGTCTGGATCGCGCCCAGGAAACACAATGTCCTTGGGCCGCGCCAACCGCCAATAGCTGCGCAGGATCCCGAGCAGTTCCGGCGACAGCATGACGTAGCGGGCTTTGCCGCCTTTGCCACGCGTGATGTGGATCACCATCCTTGAGCTGTCGATATCGTTGGCGCGAAGACCACAGACCTCCGAAACCCTCAGGCCGGCGGCATAAGCCGTTGTCAGAGCCACCCGCGCCTTCAAGCTGGAGACGGCTTGCAGAAAGTCGACCACCTCGTCGCTCGAAAGAACAACCGGCAACTGGCGTGGCTCGCGCGCATACGGAATATGCTCCGGGATCGTATTCTGGCCGAGCGTCACGCCATAGAGGAACCGGAGGGCGCAGACGATCTGGTTCAATCCGGACCAGGAGATGCCCGTCGACACAAGGTGAACCTGGAAGGCGTGGACCTCGTCCAGGCCGAGCCGAGCCGGTGATCGGCCGAAATGGCGGCTAAACTTTGCGACTGCATAAAGATAGGATTGCTGCGTGGCCGGAGAAAGATTGCGGACCGTCATGTCCTCGATCATCCGGCGACGCAGAGGGCTCATCTCGGCCATCTGGATCTCCTGTCTGAAGGGTGGGTTCGCAACACCCAAATCCTCTCAGACAGGAGACATCTCTCAAAGAGGCCACCAATTGCCGCGACTAGCGGCTTAGTTCAATCTGAGAAAGTCCGAACTGGAACACTACGGCGGATCGCCGTTGATCCTTTCCGGCACCGCGGCCCCGTGGCACTCGCCTTAATGTCCTTAAGGACGCGATCAATCGTCGCTGGGCTCATAGTCAACAATTGCCGACGCGTCTCGCTATCCATATCGCCGTTTCCATGCCTTTCCATCGCTTCTATCAATGTTGGCAATAGTGGGTGTAGTACCTCTGCACAGAGGATTTGACGAGTTGGTTGGGTTGCAGCGTGGGTAGGCAGTTGTGGCTGACGAGCAGTTCGATGCTGCGGGCGACGCCGGGTTTCCTTCGGATTAATCCGGCCCGCTCGAGGGAGAGCACCATTTGGTGGACGGATGGTGGGGTGCGCCGAAATAGCGTTGCAGGTCACGCTCGGCCGGCGGCCGTTCGTTGATTTGGCTATAGGCCCAGATGAAGGCGAGGTACTGGCCCTGCTTTTCGGTGAAGTGGGGTGGCGCTGCCGGCTGCCCGTCAAGTAATTGATTCATTTTTCGATTCATCCGGAACCTCCGCAATTGAAGGAGGCTTTCCGGATGAATGTACGCCATCGTGTCGACCTCGACCAACCCGAACGCGACGAACTCTTGAGCATGCTGCGCGGCGGCAAGCACCCGGCGCGCAAGCTCAAGCGGGCGCAGATCCTGCTCGCCGCCGAGGCGGGGCTCAGCGACGAGACCATCGCCGCAACGGTGGCGGTCGGCGGTTCCACAGTCTACCGCACCAAGCGTCGCTTCGTGGAGATGGGCCTGGAGGCGGCGCTTGGCGAGGAGCCGCGCCCGGGCGCGCAACGCAAGCTGACCGGCAAGGAGGAAGCCCTGCTGGTGGCCACCGCCTGCTCCAGCCCGCCGCCGGGCTGCGCCCGCTGGACGCTGGAGCTGCTGGCCGACGCGTTCGTCAAGCTGACCGAGCACGAACAGCTGTCGCGCGAGACGGTGCGCCGGCGCCTGGCCGAGAATGATGTCAAGCCATGGCGCAAGGACATGGGGAGTGTCAGGAATTCTGTGCGGTGGGCCGGTTTCATCAGTTGAAGAACCGCTCGCCGAAGATGACGGCGAACTGTGTCTTTGCCTCGATCCACTCCCTCGGCGCGCGCTTCCATTGCTCGGCCTCATTGTTGAGGACCAGATATAACAGCTTCATCGCGGCTTCGTCACCCGGGAAATGGCCGCGCGAGCGCACTGCCCGACGAAGTTTCGAGTTCAACGCCTCGATGGCGTTCGTCGTGTAGATGATGCGGCGGACGCCCTCTGGGAAGGCGAAGAAGGGAACAACGTGTTCCCAATTGCGCCGCCAGCTTTGAGAGATGGCAGGGTATTTCTGGCCCCAATACCCTTCCTCGAAAGCCTCCAGCGCCTTCATTCCAGCCTCGGCATCTCGAGCACGATAGATGGCTCTCAACGCCGGTACGACGGGTTTGCGATCCTTGTAGGACACGAACTCCAGAGAATGCCGGATCAGGTGGACGATGCAGGTCTGGACGATCGTCTGAGGGAAGACGACCGTAATGGCTTCGGGAAAGCCCTTCAGGCCATCGACCACGGCGATCAGGATGTCCTGGCAGCCACGGCTTTTCAGCTCATTCATCACGCGCAACCAGAACTTTGCCCCTTCGGTCTGCTCGATCCAGAGCCCGAGGATTTCCTTTGTGCCGTCCGCCAGAACTGCGAGCGCGACATAAACGGCCTTGTTGCGAACGAAGCCTTCGTCCCGGATCTTGACCCGGATGGCATCGAAGAACACGAGGGGATAGCACAGCTCGAGCGGGCGGTTTTGCCACTCGCCAACGGCCTCCAGAACCTGGTCGGTCACCGCCGAGATCAGGTCCGGCGACACGTCGATACCGTAGATTTCTTCGAGGTGGCCCTGGATTTCCCGCACCGTCATGCCGCGCGCGTACATGGAAATGATCTTATCATCGAAATCGGGAAAGCGGCGCTGATATTTGGCGATCAGCTGCGGGTCGAACGTACCGGCCCGGTCGCGCGGGATGGTCAACGTCATCTTCGAGGTACCGGTCAGCACCGTCTTTTTCGAAGATCCATTCCGCCGATTGCCCGACGGTCCTTCGCTGCGATCGACGGCGAGATGTTCATCAAGCTCGGCGTTGAGAATACGCTCCGACAGTGCCTTCTTCAGGTCATCCAGCAAGCCGTCCTTGCCGAAAACATCGGATGGATCACGACCAGCAAGAAGTTGGTCCAGAAGTTCTTTTTCGATAGCCATGTGATGATTCGCTCCTTTTCATCATCATGGCCCACCGCACAGAATTCCTGACACTCCCGGCTGGTGAACTGGCTGCCCTGATCCGAGTTGAAGATCTCGGGCTTGCCGTAGCAGGCCAGCGCTTCCTCGAGAGCCTCGACGCATGGCGCAGCGTCCATGGTGATCGACAACCGCCACGACAGAACCTTGCGCGTGAACCAATCGATGATGGCGATCAAATAGCAGAACCCGCGCGCCATCGGGATGTAGGTCAGATCCGTTGCCCAGACCTGGTTGGGCCGATCGACCTTCAGAGCGCGCAGCAAATAGGGATAGATCTTGTGCCCATCGCCGGGTGCTGACGTGCGCGGCTTGCGGTAAAGCGCCGCGATCCCCATGCGTTTCATCAGGGTCCGCACATGCAGTCGGCCGACGTCAACGCCTTCGCGCGTCAGAAGCTTCTGCAGCATCCGGCTGCCCGCGAACGGGTAGTCCAGATGCTGCTCGTCGATCCGACGCATCAGCGCAAGATCCGCCGGCGACGCCGGTTGTGGCATGTAGTAGACGATGCTGCGACTGATCCCCAAAGCTCGGGCCTGGCGGGTGATGGACAGTTCGTGATCGCGGTCGATCATTTCTTTACGCTCCCCAACAGTCCCGCCTTGGTGAGCGCGCCGGATAAAAAATCGTTCTCCAGCGAAAGCTCCCCGATCTTGGCGTGCAGCGTCTTTACATCCACCGCAGGCTCCGACGGCTTTGATCCCGTGTCGAAGATCGCCGTCATGCCCGCAAGCGCCTGATCTCGCCACGTCGTGATCTGGTTGGCGTGAACGTCGTATTGTTGCGCAAGCTCCGATAACGTCTTCTCCCCCTGGATCGCAGCAAGGGCTACACGCGCCTTGAAGGCTGCGCTGTGGTTTCGGCGGGGTCGTCTGCTCAAGTGCTACACGCCCAAGCACGCCAGCTGGCTTAACATGGTCGAGATCGAAATCGGCGTCCTGCGCGGCCAATGCCTCAACCGCCGCATCGAAAGCCGCGACCGCCTCGTCGACGAGGTTGCAGCCTGGGAACGCCGACGCAACGCCAGTGGTGCCCGCATCAAATGGATGTTCTCTACCGAGAAGGCCCGCGTCAAGCTGGCCAAAGCCTACCCAAAACCAACGGCCAAAGAATCATAACCTCTGTGCAGAGCTACTAGCCGCTTCCCGCAAATTCGATCCGATGCCTCCCAAACGACGACAAGCGCTGCGCGCACGTCATCGCCGTAAACCCGCCGCCCTGGCCGAGGACCACCCTTCGCTGGCTCGCAGTCTCCGCGCAACAGTCGCATCTCATGCTTGCGATGAAAGCCCGTGAGGGCCACGAATTCGTCCAACATCCTCGCCTTCTCGGCCCGCCCGCCTAAAAGATAGCGCCAACTGATCGCCGCCACCAATTCCGCACGTGTCGCCATGCTTACCTTCCTCATCACCACTCCTGAGGTCGTTTTTTCGGGAGCAAATTAGCTGAGGCAACAAACCAATTTTAGGGAGCAGTTCAAGCGAGGCAATGCGCCGTATCGCGGTAGGGACGCCCATTGCTGAGCGCCACCGGGTCACCGGAGGCGGTCACCCACCTCCGGTTCCCACAGAACGTGGCGTGCAGATTTCCCGCACCACGCTCTTCGGCAGTTGTTTCACAGCACCGCAAGTGCTCGCAGCGCCCGGTATGGGAGCCGCAGCTTTGGTTGCTGCAGCGGGGTCCGTTCCTTGATCTGCTGGAAGGCGTTGTCAAGCGAATCGAAGAATTGACCCCCTTGCCGAATTGAAGAACTGACCCCCTCATTGGTTTACGGTTTCGTTGCTTTTCGCGAAGCCGGTAGCTGTCGCCCCGGATGGTGATCACCGTCGAGTGGTGAAGCAGGCGGTCCAATATTGCCGTGGCGACGACGGGGTCGCCAAAAACACTTCCCCATTCGCCGACGGAACGATTTGACGTGATCAGGATCGAGCCCTTCTCGTAGCGCCGGGACACCAGTTGGAAGAACAGGTGGGCGGCATTGGCCTCGAAAGGCAAGTAGCCCAGTTCGTCGATGATCAGCAATTTCGGCCGCGACAGGATCGTCAACTGCTTATCGAGCGAACCGTCGCTGTGGGCCTTCGCCAGCATCGCCACCAACGTGGCCGCCGTGACGAACTGGACATTGTAATTCTGGCGGATGGCCTCGCGGCCGAGGCTCACGGCCAGGTGCGTCTTGCCCGTACCTGGCGGTCCAAGGAAGAGCACGGTGTCACCGTGAGCGATCCAGCGGCAGGTCGCAAGCTCCCTGATCTGCCCCTGATCCAGAGAGGGCTGCGCGTCGAAGTCGAAGCCGTCCCGTTCACGCACGAACGGGAACTGCGCCAGCTTGCTCGACATTGATATCCGCCGCTCGTCGCGCCGGGCGATCTCGCGCGACACCAGAAAGGCGAGAGCCTCACGCAATGTCATCTTCGAACGCGCTGCCTCGTCCAGCAATGTATCGAGCTGGTCGCGGATCGCCGTCAGCTTCAGCCGGTCGAGCGTAGCGATCAACACGTCATGATCCACGTTCGTCATCACCAGCCTCCCCCGACCACCGCTTCATACTCCGCAAGCGGCCGCAGCAAGGCAGCGGGCGCGATCTCGATGGCCTCCTTGCGTACCGGCCCCTCGAAGCCGGCCACACCAACAAAATGCGCACGGTCCACAATCCGTTGTCGTCGCCCCCGGCACTGGGAATGGTCAGCGACGACCTGGCCAGCATGACGGATAACCACGCGGCCAGCCAGCACCACGACCTGAACGCTTTCGCCGATCAGGCGCCAAGGGACCGAGTAGCTGTTGGTATCGAGGTCGATCGCGCAATCGGCTTGAACCTTGCGGACCAGATCCCGCAATTGTCCGAAGGGTGCCCGTCCGGCCAGCGGGCGTAGCGCCTTGGCTTCGTCGGCAAAACGCTCCGCCGGTTTGACACCGGTGGTGCCGTGTTCACGCTGGTCGGCAACTTCGCGTGTCCAGCGATCCAGGTGCGCTTCGAACTCGGCCCAGCTCTCGAAGCGTCGCCCGGCGATCGCGTTCTTTTTGACATAGCCGACCCCGCGCTCGTCCTTGCCTTTCGTTCTCGCCCGATACGGGGCGCAGGCCCGCGGCGTGAAGCCCCAATAACGGGCAAAAGCATGCAGTCGCGCGTTGAATCTCACCTCCCGCGTCACCGCATCATGATGCTCGACCAGGGCTTTCGCATTATCGATCAGCACTTCCGCTGGAACCCCGCCGAACCGCAGGAAAGCACCTTCCATGCCTTCAAACCAGTCTGACTGGCGCTCCCGAAGTGACACGCGAGCATGCATCCGCCGCGAATAACCCAGCGTCCCCACGAACACGTGAACCCGAACCCGCTCGCCACCGATCCACACCTTCGTGTCACCGAAGTCGATCTGCATCTGATGGCCCGGCGCCGTCTCGAAGCGAACCGTCGCCCGCTTCTGTGCCTTTAGCTCTCGTCGCCACTGCTGTACGCGAAGCTCAACAGAACGCAGGCCGATGATAATTCCGTGCTCGCTCGCCAATTCTTGGCGGATCACATCCGCATTCCCGTCATGCCGGAAAAAACGCTCGCGAAGCCAATCATCAAGCCCGTCGAACGCAGTGCGCCGCGCAGGCTGTTTGAACGGTGCAACTCCGCCGTCTCGAAGATATTGGCGAACCGTATTCCGCGCGCATCCAAATTCCTTCGATAGACGTTTGCTACCCCACCCAAGCTCGTGCAGCCGCAGCATTGCCACTACCTCATCAGCCTGAAGCATATCCCCGCCCTGCATCGTTCGCGACAATGCAGGATGCGATGAAATCGTGCTCGTCATCTAAAGCTCCTCGTTCTAATACGAGGGGATCAGTTCTTCGCTTCGCTAGGGGGTCAGTTTTTCATTTCGCCCGACAGGCGTCCCAGGTGAGGTGGCCACCATCACGGCTGCGGCTGCGCAACATCTTCAACCAGTACCGCTCCACAGCCCTATAGACCTTGGTGAGCGACCGGTAATTTCCGGCGACACCGTAATAGGCATAGTGGCCGCGTAGGACAGCGTTAATCGCGCCGACCTGTTTCCTGATCGTATGATGCCGCATTTCCCGCATCAGCGCCTGCGGCGACGAGACGCTCCGTCGAAGTCTCGACTTCTCCGTGCGCATGCCAACCTTGAAGTTACCCTTCAGGTTCCGCGTGCAGTACAGCGTCATGCCCAGAAAATAAAATGTCTCCGGGCGGTTTCTGCCGTGC
Organism: Ensifer sp. SL37; assembly: GCF_026672675.1. Classification (NCBI taxonomy): domain Bacteria; kingdom Pseudomonadati; phylum Pseudomonadota; class Alphaproteobacteria; order Hyphomicrobiales; family Rhizobiaceae; genus Ensifer; species Ensifer sp. SL37. The sequence goes on from NZ_JAPPRN010000002.1 coordinate 562,967, forward strand.
TTGCCCGCGTGCCGCTGTGCGAACCGGCCAAACTCGACCAGTTTGGTCTTGGTCGGCTCAAGCGTGAGGCCAAATTTCCCCAGCCTGTGGCGCAGGGCCTCCTCGACGCGAAGTGCGTCCGAGCGATATTGGAAGCAGATCACAAAGTCGTCGATGTAGCGCACCAGCCGAGCCTCGCCCCGTAACCGGGTCTTCACGACGCGCTCGAACCAAAGGTCCAGGACATAGTGCAGGTAAACGTTGCTCAGCAGGACGCTGATCGAACCGCCTTGTGGAGTTCCTTCGTCACTCGGGTGGACAGCTCCGTCCTCAAGGACGCCCGCTTTCAACCAGCGTCTGATCAAGCTGATCAGGCGCGGATCCCCGACTCGATGTTCGATAAACCGGAGCATCCACTCATGGGACAAACTCCCGAAGAAATTCTTCAGGTCCGCCTCCAGCACCCAGCCCGTCATGCCACCGGAGATCACCTCGTTGAGGGCCGACAGAGCATGGTGGGCGCTGCGCTCTGGCCTGCCCCCGAACGAGCAAGGCAGAAAGTCCTGCTCGTAGATCGCGGACAGCACCTCAGCGGTGCTACGCTGGAGCGCCCGGTCCGATACAGTTGGCACCCCGAGCGGGCGTTTCTCCGTCTTTCCGGGCTTGGGGATATAAACCCGCCGGACTGCCGGCGCGCGATACCCCTGACGGTGAATGGATTGAAGCATCGGCTCGATCCATTCTCCAAAGCTTTCCTTCGCCGCCTCCACCGTCTGCCTATCCACCCTGACCGCCGAACGGTTCGGAACCCTTGTAAGATTCCTCTGCACTCGGTCACGCGTGATGTGATGGGCAAGCGACGTAAAGCGGAGCTTCGGCTCACACCGAGCTTTCGCTGCTATGCGTTCAAGTTCTGTTTCCATGGTCAGCTTTATCTTTCCATTGCATGAAAGGCCTCGTCTCCCGTTGGATGGAGCCCATGTTGCCCAAGAACACTTCAACTACCGCTGACCGCTTCCCCATGTGGCCGGCTCTCCCGACTTCGGAGTACTATCAGTCAGTCTGACTTCCACCCGACCATCAGTCCCTTCTCACCTCATCGGCTTGTCAGGTCCTACAAGCTTACGCTTGAGCCGGATGGATCTCCCTTGTTCACGTCAATGCCTTCGGTTGCATGCTGGCGGCACGAACCCCGGGAGTACCTCAGGCCACTCGCGAAGACGCGGCCTTCGATTCCGCCTTCCCCCAACGGGGATGGGGTCGGCTACTCCGATCACGATCGATTTCGGGGCTATCTTCCCGTTCACATACGTTCCGGCCTACAACCTCCCTGTCTACGCTTCGCAACGGCCGTTACCGGACGCCACGCAAGACTTGGTACGCGGCTGCTCGCTAGGCTTTGCCGCGGCCGTCATCTCAGACGGCTGACTTCAACGCGCTTGCAAGGCGCAACCCCGCACAGATCCGTACGAGCGGAATTCCCGCATAAAATGTGGCCGGCCACATTTCGTGCGTAATGTGGCGCCGGAAGATATGTTGCGCTCAAGCGCGGCGCCCAGCGTTTCCGCCGCGAAGGCGCTTTCGAGTGCCACATAACAAGGCGTCTATAGGGCGCGAAGGAAGTCCATCAGCCCGGGCTGGTCTCGCCAGCGTTTGGGTGGTTTTGCGTCGCTAGCAGGCGCGCACTTGGCCAGGGCTTTGGCCTTCATCTCGAAGTCGATTTCGGCATAGATGTTGGTGGTGTCGAGCGAGACATGGCCGAGCCACCCTCGGATCGTGTTGATGTCGACGCCGGCGCGCAACAGGTGGGTTGCCGTGGTATGTCGTATGGTATGCGGGCTGACCCGCTTTGTTGCCAATGCCGGGAACCTGGTCAAAAGCTTTGCGGCATGGCGTTCGACCATGGTGTGGATCCCGAAGCGAGTGATCGGCTGGCCCAGCCGATTCTGGAAAACGGGTTCAGTCGTTGACCGTCCGCCGATGAGTTTGGCGATTTCGGCGACGGTCGCCGGCCACAGAGGACAAAGGCGTTGCTTTCCCCCCTTTCCGCTGATTCTGACGCAAGCGGCACGGATGTCGAGGTCAGAGATCATCAGCTGGGCTGCCTCTGTCGCCCGGGCGCCAGAGTTGTAAAGGAACAGTAACAAGGCATGGTCGCGCCGACCTTGCTCCGTCCTTTGGTTCGGGGCGGCGAGCAGGGCGTCCATCTCCGGCTTGTCGAGGAAGGGAACGACAGCGCGGCCGGTTTTCTTGAACGGGATCGAGCGGATCTGACCCGACCATTCGATATGTTGCGGACTATGTTCGCCGACAAAGCCTGCGAGGGCGCGGATCGCCGCAAGCCGTTGGTTGCGGGTGGCGATGGTGCAATGGCGCGCGGCCTCGATCTCGGCGAGAAAGCGGACAACAAGATCGGCTGACACGTCGATGACTGCAAGGCGATCGACCGACGTCTTGCGTGTCTTGGCGATGAAGGGAATCAACAGGCTGAGCGCATCGCGATAGCTGTATTGCGTATTGCGGGCGAGATTGCGTTCGGCCACGACATGTTCGAGCAGGAAACGCCGGACCCACGGACCCAGCAGCGTATGGTCGCTCATGACAAGACCTCCATGGCATAGCGCTCAAAGCGGATGCTCGCTTCGCCAAGCAGGTCCGGAGTGAAGGCGAGGTAACGTTGTGTTCCGGCGATATGCACATGGCCGAGATAGGTCGACAATTGCGGCAATAGGCGCTGGACGTCGGCCCCGTCGCGGTACCAGGAAACGAGGCGATGAACGGCAAAGCTGGCGCGCAAGTCGTGAAGGCGCGGTTGATGTCGTGGGTTCCCGTCGTCGCGCATGACGCCGGCCTGGACACGGAGCCGGCAGAAGGCATTCTCGGCATTCTGGCGCGTGATTGCATCGCCGCGGCGGGAACGGAAGAGTGGCGCGTCGGGGTCGCCGCGGCGCCCGTCGACATACGGCGTCAAGACACGGCTCAAATCGCTACCAATGGGCACCAACCGGGTCTTGTAGAACTTGCTCTCTCGAATGCAGAGGATCCTTGCGTCAAGATCGACATTGGCTAGGGTCAGGGTGAGCGCTTCGCTGATGCGAAGTCCGGCGCCGTACAACACAAGCAGCAGGACCCGATAGGTTCCCGGGTCGATCAGGTTACGAGGATGATCGATTGCCGGGATGGCGTCGAGCAAGCGACGCAATTCGTCGCGAGAATAGATGTGAGGGACAAAGACCTGCTGCGGTTTGGGAATACGCCGTGGCAGCAGCGACCGTTCCTCGGTGTAGCCGCGGGCGATGGCAAATCTATAGAAGCCGTGAAGCACGCTGTGCTTGCGTTCCCAGAAACGGGTGATCGGGCCATTTCCGGCGAGAAAGGAGGCCACCTTGACGGCGCTGACGTCGCGCATGGCGACATCGCCCATGGCCCGGCAAAACGACCTGAGGGTGCGGGCTTCCGTCCGAAAGCGCATACCCATTGCCTGCTTATGGTCAACATAGCAGGCAACTGCCTCGGCGAGCTTCATAGCAGCCCCCGCAGGTCAAAATCTGCGACCTCGCGCAGACCGGTCAGGTCGACCTTGGCATAGATGCGTGTCGCATAGGCGCTGCGATGGCCGAGATGATCGCCGATCTCCTTCAAGCTAAGCCCGGTCGCGACCAGACGGCTGGCGCAGGAATGGCGGAGGCAATGCGGGCCACGGTGGTTGGGGACCTGAATGCCGAGCTGCGCCAAGCGGCTGCTGACCACATGGTACATGCCGCCGGGCGAAAGCGGCCGGAATGGCGCCTTGAGCGTCAGGAAGAGCTCGCGGCGCGCGCACCGCGGCCTGACGCTCTTGAGATACTGAAGGACAGCGTCGCCGACAGAAGTCACCAGCGGGTAGAATTGTGTGCGCCATTGCTTTCGTCGATTAACGGTGATGACTTCGTTCGTCCAATCCAGATCGTCAAGGCGCAACTGCCGCACTTCACCGCTTCGCAGACCGTAGATGGCGAATAACATGAGGATTGCACGGTCCCGGATGTCGCGCGCGTCTTCTCCGCCGGTGCTGGCGAGGAGCCGTTGCACATCGTCCCAGGCCGGGCCACCGGGCAGCCCTTCCTGTTTGAATAACCGCGGCGAGTCGATGGCCGCGGCGATCCCGCGGCGACACCACCCACGCTCCTCGGCATGTCGGAAGAAGGACCGCAGTGCGTTAGCGCTCGAGGTGACGGACACGCAGCACCAGCCTTCCTGGCCTTTCAAGCCGAGGAATGCATCAATATCGGCGATCGTGATTTGCGCGATCGAGGCCTTGCTCGGACGAGCCGTTTTAAGAAAGCAGTCGACATGCCAGCGTCGGTTCTGAACCGTCACCGGCGCCAGGCCGCGTTCATCACGCAAGTGCGTGACAAAGTCCTCGACGTCGGCCGAGAAGCCATCCGGCGCGTCGCGCGGCGTCTCGACCAAACGCCCCAGGAAGCGGAGCCAGGCGGTGGCCGTCTGAACGAACAGCTGTCGTGACCACCGTTCATCTCCCGCCCGACCTTGGGCAAGCTGGTGGGCGGCCCACCTTTGGGCCGCTGAGAGGATATCCTGAGGCGTGACCGGCCTGCCAGGTGCAAGATCGATCCATCGGGCGACAATCAGCAGTTCTCTGGCAATCCGCAGCAACGTGGCATGCGCAACCCCATCCACTGTGGCGCGATGCACGAGATAGCGCTGTCGCTCGTCAGCTGCCGGACCGGCTAGATGCCGTGCCAGAACCTTGGGGTAATTGAAGAGGGCGTCGAACATGATCGGAACTCCGGGTTTATGAGGAGGTCCGAACACTATCGGTCCGTTTGTTATGTGGCGCTCGAAAGCGCCTTCGCGGCGGAAACGCTGGGCGCCGCGCTTGAGCGCAACATATCTTCCGGCGCCACATTACGCATACGGCTCCTACCTTGGGTGAGTGACGGCGAAGCGCGCGTCAGGCCATGGATGAAGGATGCGCGGCTTAGGAATCCAACCGTCAGAGATGCGGGTAATTCGCGTCCATGTGGTTTTATCTTTCTGGCTCCGGCGTTTGAGCGCCCTTCGCCAGAGGTCGATCACATGAAGCCGGAATTGCCCGATTGCACGACGGTTGGTGGGCACCGCAAAATATCTGATATGCCCCTCGACTACCTGACGCAGCCACCGTCCCTGTTCTGGGATAGATTGGTGCCTGCGGCGGCGTAGCTCCTCTTTGACCTCCTGAAGTTTCACGCGCATGCGGTCGCTGCGGGTCTTCCGTTGTAACTGGAAGAGCCCTTGGCGTGACTTTCCGCAGATGAACGTAAATCCCATGAAGGTAAAGGTTTCCGGTTTGCCGAGCCCGCGTTGCTTGCGATTGACCGCAGCGAAGCGACCGAATTCAATCAGCCGGGTCTTGTCCGGATGAAGCGACAGCATGAACTCCTCAAGCCTCGCGCGCATCGCAGCGAGGAAGCGACGAGCGTCGCCCTCGCGCTCGAAACCGACGATCAGATCATCAGCATAACGCACGATGATCATGTCGCCGGTGGCCTCGCGCTGTCGCCAGCGTTTGGCCCACAGGTCGAGCACGTAATGCAGGTAGATGTTCCCGAGCAGCGGTGAGATCACTGAGCCCTGTCCCGTTCCCCTGTCATCTACGGTCACGATCCCGTCTTCGAGGATGCCCGCCTTCAGCCATTTGTGGATCAGGCGGATGATGCGCTTGTCGCCGATCCTGTGTTCCAAGAAGCGAACCAGCCATTCCTGGCTGACCGCCCCAAAGAAGTTCTGGATGTCAGCGTCAATTATCCAGCTCATCCTCCGCTGGTCGATCGCCACGCATAGGGCATCCAATGCATCATGGGGTCCTCGCCCGGGCCGGAACCCGTAGGAGAAACCACAGAAGTCGCCTTCGTAGATGGCATTGAGCACCAGTACCGTTGCTCCTTGGACGATCTTGACTCTGTGTCCGGTGCATGCGTTGCTGTTCCTTGGTCCCCGGCCTTGGCTCCACCAACTCCGCCGCCGGTCGTCCGGCTTTGTTCGTTCGTTTCGCAGCTACTATGCCGGAGTCTGACTTCTCCTGTCCGTCCATCATCGGCTACGGCTCCTCGCCTTTCCGATGCGGACCGGCGCGGCTAACGCCACCCGGCCAGACAGGAGATCTCCCAGGTTCCGACGCGTTCCTTTCATGCGTGGCATGGCCCTAGACCTCGGCAGGGCGACGGCGCCTCGCGTATCGGCTCCGCCCATGTTGCCTTCGACGGATGAGAAAGTCTCGGCCCCTGCGATCTGATCATTATCGTGGCTCACTCCCCGCATTGCCTCGCCTGAACTGCTCCCTAAAATTGGTTTGTTGCCTCAGCTAATTTGCTCCCGAAAAAACGACCTCAGGAGCGGTGATGAGGAAGGTAAGCATGGCGACACGTGCGGAATTGGTGGCGGCGATCAGTTGGCGCTATGTTTTAGGCGGGCGGGCCGAGAAGGCGAGGATGTTGGACGAGTTCGTGGCCCCCACGGGCTTTCATCGCAAGCATGCGATGCGACTGTTGCGCGGAGACTGCGAGCCAGCGAAGGGTGGTCCTCGGCCAGGGCGGCGGGTTTACGGCGATGACGTGCGCGCAGCTATTGCCAACATTGATAGAAGCGATGGAAAGGCATGGACACGGCGATATGGATAGCGAGACGCGTCGGCAATTGTTGACTATGAGCCCAGCGACGATTGATCGCGTCCTTAAGGACATTAAGGCGAGTGCCACCGGCCCGCGGCGCCGGAAAGGATCAACGGCGATCCGCCGTAGTGTTCCAGTTCGGACTTTCTCAGATTGGGATGATCCCGCACCCGGCTTCGTCGAGGCGGATCTCGTTTCTCACTCTGGCCCATACGCGAAGGGTGCTTTCTCGCAAACGCTGGTGTTGACCGATATCGCCACGGGCTGGACGGAATGCGCACCGCTGCTGGTTCGCGAGCAAACGGTACTGATCACAGCGTTGGCCGAACTGCGCAAGTTGCTGCCGTTCCCGCTCCTCGGCTTCGACACCGACAACGACAGCGTCTTCATGAACGAGAGCGTTCATGAGTATTGCTTGCGCGATAATATCGAACTCACCCGTTGCCGCCCCTACCGGAAGAATGATCAGGCATTTGTCGAGCAGAAGAATGGCGCGATCGTGCGTAAGATCGTTGGATACCGGCGCTTCGAGGGACTGCAAGCCACACAGGAGCTAGCCAAACTTTATGCATCAATGCGGTTGTTCATCAATTTCTTTCAACCATCATTTAAGTTGAAAGAAAAGCATCGTGACGGAGCCAAGGTGATCAAGCGGTATCATCGCCCTGCCACACCCTATCAGCGGCTGCTTGACGATGCACGCACGCCGGAGGATACACGCCTTCGCCTCAAGGCGATGTACCTGACGCTCGATCCGGTTCGGCTGCTCCGCGACATACGCCTGGCACAAGAGAGATTGGTCGAAATTGCTGACAAGCCTGATGGCTCCCCTGCCGCCGACGGCGAGGCATTGCCGCTCGAAGACTTTCTGTCCGGGTTACGGATTGCTTGGCGTGGTGGTGAAGTGAAACCGACCGCCCGCGCCAAGCCAGCGGCCAAGCGAGAGCGGCGGAGGCCCGATCCTCTCCTCGCCGTCACTGCCGAGCTCGAGGAATGGTTCGAGGCTGAGCCTTGGCGAACTTCACGAGAGTTGCTTGAACGCTTGCAGGTCAAATACCCCGGCGTGTATCCCGACGGCCTCATTCGGACCCTGCAGCGTCGAATGAAGATCTGGCGCAGTGCGCAAGCCAATGCGTTGGTGTTCGGGCCATTCGCCGACGCCGCGCGGCAGACGGAAATTGTAGCGATCGCGCAATGAGATCATTACCGAGCGATAGAGGATCGGAGAGGCTGGATCTCGGGAACAACCAGTGAGGCAATCGAGAACATCCGAGTGAGGCAACGGCATTGTTCTTTGGGAACACTCTTGGGTGAGGCAATACGAATCTCACCTTGTTTGTCGCCGCGCACATTGCTCATCCGACCGACAGCAAGCTGTATCTGAAGGCTCTGCAGATGCTGGTCCGGCAAGCGAAGAAGCATGGCATCGAGCTCAGACAGAGCTACACGCGTCTGGCAAAAGCAGCGGCGGTGCGCGCCGGCCGTTATGCCCATGCCCGGCAATTCCGCCGCATGCGCCGCGAACTGAAGCGCCTGCGCACCTTCCTTGGTCGCGTTTTGCGCGATATCGGCCGCAAGATCGCCGGCAACGTCGAACTGGAGAGGACCTTCGGCCGGCTGTTCGGTCTTGTCGAACGGCTGCTGGCGCAAAAAACCGAAGGACAAGAACAAGCTCTATTCGCTGCATGCTCCCGAGGTCGTCTGCATCTCGAAGGGCAAAGCTCGCACGCCATACGAGTTCGGTTGCAAGGTCGGTATCGCGGCGACGAACCGCGAAGGGCTGGTGCTGGCGGCCATGGCGTTCGAAGACAATCCCTATGACGGGCACACGCTCTCACGCACCGTCGATCAGGCTGTTGCCATGGGTGGTATCGATCCGGATCGCATCTACGTCGATAAGGGCTATCGCGGTCATGATTACACCGGATCGGCGTCGGTGATGATTGCCGGAAGCCGGCGCGGGTTGACGCCGACCATGCGACGGGAGCTGAAACGACGATCGGCCATCGAGCCCACCATCGGCCATATGAAGACTGATGGTAGGCTGGACCGCAACTTCCTTCTCGGGCATGTTGGCGACGCCATCAATGCACTGCTCGTGGCCGCAGGTCACAATCTGCGCCTCATCCTGGCCAAACTGGCTCTTTGGCGTGCCCTCATCACGGCCGCGCTTATCGTTCTCATGGCGAAATCGGATACTTCTCAAGATCTTCCCACCGCCAGAAGATCAATGACTTAGCCTTTGTTCAGGGCCGACTATCAATGCTGGTGAATAGAGTTGCAGCATGTCACTGACGTTTTGGGTTTCTCCAAAATACTAAGGTACGTCGACAATCATGTTAAAAACCTTTTAGAGACAACAAGATGCGTTATTTCCGATTGCTTCACTGATTATAGAAGAATGCTGATTTTGCTTATTTGCGCATTATCGCGATCTCGTTGAAAGTACCATATTCATAGAATATGAACTGGCCGCTCTGGGTGTGTGTCGGCAAATTAGTGAAGGTCTGCCGTGGATAGCGACAATGGTTACGAGGAATCTTTTCGGGCTGCGACAAAGATATTCAGATTCCTCTGCTTTTCAGTTGCGCCTTCCATCGTTGTCTGGCTGGCCGTTTTGGCGATTTACTTCCGGAGATATGATCTGGCTTTCTCAATTTCTGCTTGCGCCTCCATTGGCGGGTTCGTCGGGTGGTGCGCAAGGGGGTTGATGTTGGATTCCGACTAGGTGTTGAACAATTGAAAGCGGGTTTTGGCGCGCGGTGAGGAGTGTTGAAATTGCGGATGGAGAACGAACCAATTGATGAAGCGCGTGCCGAAAATCTGGAGGTTGTCGCTGTCACGCGCGTACAGTCAGAGTTCCAGGCGTCACTCGGGCGAGTGATCGCGGCTCTGCTTGCGTGCCGGCGCTACCAGCGTGTCACAGTCGCCGACCTTTGGGCTTTGGTCGTGGAGCCATTGGCGCGGGGGCGGATATATCTTGGCATGCCGCATGCCGAAGAGGATCAGCTTCGTTGGCCAGGTGGGTTAACCGGAGTTGTGATATGGGCAAGCTTGTCGGGCGAGGCGGAAGACCGGTTGCGCCTCCAGATTGAGGACGGCGTGCATCCCGTAAGTTTGCCATCGAATGATTGGGCTGGTGGCGAGATGTTATGGTTGCTCGATGTCGTCGCGCCCAACGAGGAGCTTGCGGCCGAAACTCTTGCCGCGTTCTGCGGTGATCTCAAAGGAGCGCCAATGTTTGCGCATCCGAACGTGTCCTTGGCCGTCCAGCCTTCGGTGCTGGCGAGCCTGGAGATCGTTGAAGCCAAGGCTGGGCATGAGCGCCTCCATTAATCGATGCGCCAGGCAAGCGATCCGCTTTGCGGTCGCCATGTAAATTGGCTCAGTGGTGGGCGTGACCGCCCAACAGGAAATTTGTCGACGCTACGACCAAACATTGATTGGCAAGGCACAAAGAAAGGTGAAGGAATGCAGAAAGCGTTGCGTATTGTAGCTACAATTTTGTTGGGGCTGGCATTTGTGTCGAGCGTTGAGGCGGCTGCGCCTTCTCACGCACGAGACGCAAAGCAATCGAAGACGGAAACGGACGCTGCTTCGAAAGATGCAACGGGGCGCGCGCGGGGTAAAGACTGCGGTTGCAAATTGCTGCTCGGCAAAAGGCACCAGTGAGGATTTCTTCCTTCGCGTTCTGACGTCGTATGGCTTTTCTATCGTAGCCCGGCTGCTACGTAAGCCCTTTTTATCATTGAACATCCGACCTTGCGAAATCCAAGGTCGGCGATGGAGGTCGCGACGCTTATCTCTTGATATCGCTGTCTGTCGGATTGGTATAGTCTATCGGCTGTTCGGAGCTATGCATTCAATGCCGATTGTCTTGTGGGTCAAGAAGGATCGGGAGTTTAAGGAGCCGTAGAGATTCCGGAAGCCAGCAACTGAAGTTTGCGGCCTCCGTTCATGCCATCGTGATCGTCAATTGGCTGAGTATCGTTTTTATGGAGTGCCTCTAGATGCCGATCCGTCGCCCGAGCTTGTCGAACAGTACGCTTGCGACCTTGAAGGAAATTGACTTTCGATTGTGAAATAGACCGAAGCGAAACAAGGCGGTGCTCGGCAGGTTTGGCGCGGGGGTGGCTTGGCACGGTAGTGACTTCACCAGGTACTTTGGAATTGGCGTGCATACGTCGCCCTTGGCAACAAAATGCGAGCGGACAAGATAATCGTCAACCCGGGCGATGATGTTGTGGGCAATGCCAGCTTCATCAAGCAGTCGCTTTGCATAATAGGTGTAAGGCGATTGATTGGTTTCAAGGACAACAGGGATCGGTTCATCGCCCTTGCCCGTGTTGGTCCAGGGACCGCAGCCCACGAAGACCAGGGGCAAGTCGATCACGAGATCCGGTGCGCTCTCATAGTGAAACAGCGGGCGCGCTGCAGCATCGAGCTCGCCGCGCGTAAACATTTCTGCCAGCGCCGCCGGCCGGCCGACATGAATTTCGAACTCCCGTCCAAGCTCGAGATAACCGTCAGGCGTGCGGCAGTAATGGGCGGCGAGACAATCACAGATTCCAAGCCGCGGCTTCGATCTCTTCTCTCCACGGGCGATCCCGCGCAGCGTGTTCTCCGCCTCGACAATTGTAGCAATAAGGCTTGCGACCGTGTCGGAACGGACTGTGAGGGTATTGCCATTGCGCGACATGATGGCAATTCCAGACAGTTTTTCAAATCGGGCGATTTGCTGTGAAACGGCCGGCTGGCTAATCCCCAAATGTTCGGCCGCAATAGACACACTCCTGTGTATCAAAACCTCCTGTACGCAGCGGATCGTGCCCAACGACAAACGTTTCAGGCTTTCATGTCTTTGCATGTTCTGCTCTCATGTCCCCAGTTCTTGCAAGCGTTCAGAAAGTGAGTTTCGATTCACTGTCGTCCCGTTTGTAGATGGTTGTCGTCACGATTAGATTATACGCAAATAAGATCCGGTGGGTCGCGTGTATAAAGTGGCGAATAATATTAAATCGTGATTCTGGATATGGCGAAAAATCGCCATGGCGCTCATTTTTTATTATTACTATGTGGCTGCTCTCGCAGTTTGTTCATTGGAACATGCATTCTGTGCTGAACAGAGCGTCGCCAATTGCCGATCCCGCTTGCGAACGTTCGTGAGTTTGTCTGTCGCTTGCACCTCGGGTGGCGATCTCGAGGAGTTGCAAATTCCAGCGTCCGTCCGGCTTCTTATTTTACGGGTTGCGGTTGAGTGTGGCGCCTCCGCTGATGCTTCTGTCAGGGAACCCCGGAAGCGGTCGAGTTGCTTTCTGGCTGTTTTGGGCGAAGCAGGATATCCCAAACGAGCCCGCCAAGTGTCGCTCCAAGGAGCGGCGCGCACCAGAACAGCCATAATTGCGTCAAGGGGAGCGCGCTATCGGCAAAGAATGCCGTTGCAGTCGATCTGGCCGGATTGAAGGATGCGTTGCTCACCGGGATCGAGACGAGGTGGAGTAAGGTGTAGCTGAAGCCCAGGACCAAAGCGGAGCTGCTGGCCGGCGCTTGCGTGACTGCCGCTGCGATGCTGACCGATAGAAAGAGCGCGGTCAAAACAATCTCACAAACGGCAACCGCTACCCAGTCAAACCCACCTGGAGATCCCAAATCATAGCCGTTGGAAGCGAATGCGCCGGCGACGAAAGCATCCTGACCCGACGCTATGATGTAGAGCACGAAGCTTCCCGATGTCGCACCAGCGCATTGTGCCGTCCAGTAAGCTGGAAGGAGCTTGCAATCGAATCGACCCGCAATGACATGACCAAGGGTTACGGCAGGATTGAAATGCCCGCCAGATATGGGACCGAAGGCGTAGACTATTGCCATCATCGCAAGGCCAAAAGTCAGGGATGTTTGTAGAAGGCCCGCGAAAGCGTCACGCCCGGCAGCGCTCAGAACCGCACTTCCGCATCCCGTGACGATCAAGGCAAAGGTCCCAACAAATTCCGCAAGAAATGCCCTTACCTTGTCGTGTGGCCCCAGCATGTTGCGCATCCAACTACGTACGATACCCGGCTGACCAAAATACGCGAGCGTATCAGCTACCTTTACCAGCGCCGCAATTGCGCGCTCAGGCGCACGATCTCATAGATCGACGCAGCTCGAATCTAAAACGCTGTGACATCGGAATTCGGCAAACGCGCGCCAGCATTAGCTTGTCGACATGGATCAACATGCGAATCAAACCTCTCCCCTGGTTCCTCTTGACGCATACGGTGTGCTTTGCCTGGCGTTATATGCAAATAGGGAGGCTTGCTACCCTGCCAGTCCAGCGAGATTGTTTGCCAATCGGGCGGCAACGAAGGGCTCCGTAATTGCTTTGCTTGAACTGCTTGAGGATTGCCGTGGATGTTCAAATTGTTCAATAGCGACCGGCCAGTCGTGCGCTGCTCCACATCTGATGGCTTGCGGCGGACCGGCGCGCTGTCGATGGCCAGCACCAACTTTCGCGCAATGGCACGCTCGTCGAGCCCTCCGGTACGAGGCGAGGCCAGGAGCCACGAGGAACGACAACCCGTCGTGCGACCCGGCGCTGGGGCGGTCATCGAGCGCTTGCGGCAGAACTTGGAGCGATCGCATTGCCTCTGCGCGCTGGCAACGGTTTGCAACCTCACGCCATTAAGCTCAACCGTCAAATTTGGCCAAGGGATGTGTCCAGACAAGCGAGCCCCATAAAAGCCCCGGAATTCCTGAGGGTGAAGCGATGGGACATTATCGCTTCACCCGGGTTGAAAAGTCACTTGGAAGCGGACGCCTTGCGCCTGCTTCATGCCTTGGCGCGCAATACGCCTATGGTCGAGCATAGCACCTTGACAACTGACATCATTCATAATCGGCTGAGTAACGCGATGGGTCGAATTGCGCAGGGATATAGCGGTCATGTTCACGGGAAACGCGCGATCTGGACTCGCCCGAAAGAGCTCGGAAATAGAGCCGATCGTTGAAGCCCCCGGCAGGTCTGGAGCGGGTTTGATATGTCAGCTTCTCAAACACGTCGGGGTTGTTGCCAATGCGCAAAGGCGCCGCGCCCAGCGGCCAGTTCGAGACCTTGACGATGCGCGTGTGAAAGGCAACTTGTCTCAAGTGACCGCGTGAAAAGCGCTCGTCGATGACGAAGTAGCGCTCGCCGAGCTCAGCGCTGTCGTTTAACTTCGCAGCTTCCTTCATGTTTTGTTCGAGTTTACGCTGGTGCTGCAGAGGGACTGGGACGGTTGCAAAATCCTCGCGGCTATCTTCATATTCGGAATAGGACGAGAACGCATTGCTGTTTTCTCCGCTCTTCGGATCGTAGGCAATCTCGCGCGTCAGCATGCCGGCTGCCTTCTCGTTGAAAGCCTTGTAGCCTGTCCCCTTATGTAGGGCGGAAAGTTCACCTTGCGTTTCGAGCAATGCCGCCGGTTTCTGAGTGTCGACCGCTCCTGACCTCACGCCATGGCGCCCACCTTCATGCCGCTGCGCTATAAACTTGGCATCGCTGACGGTACCGTTGATCCCCATCCCTACGCCAGCCGATTGTTGAGCCGTGTCACGCCAGGAGTCCCGCAGTTTGTCCTGCGCTTCCTCGTGCATTTTGCCGGCCTGTTCGAGCCGCGTTGCGGCGTCTTTTTGCTTTGCGCGATCGGCGGCCTGAAGATGCCAGCGACCTCCACCTGCACGCGTTGCGTTGTGCGCGGCAGCTCGCATGGTGCTATCAAAGTCCTTGCGTGCGACGTCCACCACATGGCCAGTGGCCTTTTCCGCAACCTTTGCGTCAACGAGCCTGCCCAAACCACGCAGAGCCGTCACAGTACCAATGGCTAGCCCACCGATATCTGAGACGACCCCGAGAACCGACTGAAGGATGTCAAGTGTTGCCTTGGTGTCGCGCGCATCAATGGTCTTGTTGAGTGCCTGATCGTTTTTTTCGATGAGGTCTGCAGCTGACTTGTAGAAGTCGTCGGTTGCGGCGCTTATTTGGTTTTCGAGATCGGTTATTCCGGTTTGGCCGCGCCCTTCGGTAACGATATCGATGAGGCGAGCTGGATCGACGCCCTTGTTGTAGGCCTCTTGCATCGCTTTATGATAGTCGCCGAACTTCTGTTGCAGCGCCTGGCCGGCAGCGACGAGCTGCTTGAGGGTGTCGCTGTTTTGTCTTTGCACGCTGGAGGGATCGACCCCAGATGCGGTTGCGGAAAAACCGTTTTCTGGCATGTCCCGCAAGTCATTGATCACATCCGTGAGCTTGCTGCTGACTTTGGCGATGGCATCCTGACGATGCCCTTCGACGCGGTCGAACAGGCCTTGGGCTTCATCTGCAGAAACTCGGCCGGATATGAGGCGTTCTGCGAAGCGATCTCCTGCTGGATCCCCAGGGCCGGCGCCAACATTTCCCACCAGATTGTTGCCGGTGACGATGCGGTAGTGATCAATCTGTTCTTGCGATAGGTTGGCCGACAGGCTCAGGTCACCGCCGCCTTCATTATCGCCAAGGTTTATCGCCGGAGGACGCGAAAATGCATCGCGCTTGCCAGCGGACACATCCGATACCGCTCCTGAAGCGAGCTTGAATGAAAAGTCCGGCGCCTGATTGTTGTCGACTGACAACTCTACGGTGGCATTTTCGTCTGGGACAAAATCAAAATTGAATACACCGTCGTCGCTGCCGTCGTCACCATCTTGAATGTTGCGCATACCATTACGGTCGCGAATGCTCAGCTGAGCCCCCACTTGAATGTTGGAGCCCTTAAGCATCGCTCGTTGCGAGGCATCGAACGGATTTACCATTTCGGCTTGTTCGAGAGGCGCTTGCGGCGCTGCTCTCATGCCCGTCTTGGTTCCGGCAATTGGAGTGCGTGCAGAAACGGGCCCGGTTTTCGAGATGTCGCCCTGGATCCCGCCCTGAACCTGGGGCGGTAGTGTAGTGCTGGGATAGCTGGACGAGATTGTGGTCATAGTCGCTCCTGTTTGCAGATGATTGCAGTCGTGCAGGCGCGCTCCGATTCCAAGCAATATTCGTGTTGATATACGTGCCTTACTCTGTCACGCCGAACTGCGCCTACGTGACGCAGGTCAACATCAATAGATAAAATACAACAATACAAAATAGTAATTCTTACGAGAATGAGGCCTTGCAAACTGGATTTGCATGCCTTCGATCATGCATTTGGACTTCGTCATGGAACCAATAGGTGCGAACTTCTTCGGGCGGTCGAAAACGATACGCGGCGGACGTACTGAGGGTCTGTAGCCTGCGTATGTCCGGTTCTTTAGCCTAATCCAAAAGTGCCGAGATAGACCGTGGAAGGCATTAGAGTGCCGCCCATCCGAGCGGGCGACTTATCTTGGAATGACCGCAACTTTCCTGAAGATCAGGCGCGGCAGCGGCAAGGTGATAACCGAGATTGGCAGTCACGGACCATTTAGACGTTCTGGGGTGGTTTCAAGGCCTGATCAACGCTCGGGAAGAAATAAGGCTGTCATCTTTTTGAGACTATCGTTTTACCTTTGACAGCCGGCGACGATTGATGCGTGGCTCAGTCGGAGCCCCGTTCGTAAGCGTCTGCTAGCGATCAGGCTGAAAGCTTGCCAGTCGCCGGTCTTGCGGGACAACTGGGAGGCCGATGTATTTGCCTTTGCAGGTGCCTGCGCGGCTGCAAGGTGGCGTGAGCGCTATCAACGTCCCGACGGAAATGTCGAGCAGCACTTTGATCACGCCTGCATCTTCTCTCACGATGATGTCGTTGCCCGCCTTAACTGCAACATGTCGCTCGAGTTAAACGCAGGTGCGCATCGGCGGCCGCTTTGTCTGTGCGGTCCGACATGGCGAGCAGTTGCCAGATACCACATTCCCATCTTATGAGCGGTCGACACGTTAGCGATTTTGCCGACCGCTATCGTTTTGTCCTTCCCGATTCTGGCTGAGAATTGGCATGCCTCCACCTTTCGTGGAGGCATGCTTCTCGGCATCGGCCGGATTACCCAGGCGCAAATACGTCTGGCTTAGTTGGAGCCGGCTCCCGTACCGCTCGCCAAGCTCTCTACGACCTGGTCGATCGAGAAACTCCCAGGCTTCTGCCTCGGAGGAAATTCCTGGAAGGTGGAGAGGAACTTGCCAACATATTGCTGTGCCGGGACCAGCAGGAAGAGGTGTTCGACACGCCAGCGCTCGTAGTCCATGCCTTCATGGTCGGCCGTTTCAAAAGGATCGGAACGAAGATTGAACAGCTTGGGCACACGCAGCGGCACGAAAGGCTCCTGCCAGACGTCGAACCCTTCCCCGCGTTGCTCGGCAAATACGAGCTTCCATTGATCGAAGCGCAATGCGACCAGGGACCCGTCGTCATTGAAGTAGAAGAACTCGTGGCGAGGGTCAGGTCCCTTTCCGGCGAAGTAGTCCATCTGGTTGTAGCCGTCGAGGTGAACCTTGAAGGTCTTGCCGCCGACCTCAAGTCCGACTTTAAGTTTGTCGGCGATATCGGGCTCGCCGATCGCCGCCATCAACGTCGGTATCCAGTCTTCGTGGGACACAACGTCGTTGAGGATGGTGCCCGGTTTGATGACGCCTGGCCACCGCACCAGCGTGGGAACACGGTAGCCACCCTCCCAATTCGTGTTCTTCTCGCCGCGGAAAGGCGACTGTCCGCCATCGGGCCATGTGAACTTTTCAGCGCCGTTGTCAGTCGAGTACATGACGATGGTGTTCTCGTCCAAACCCAGTTCCTTGAGCTTGTCGAGAACTTGGCCTACATGGCCGTCGTGCTCGACCATGCCGTCCGGGTAGATGCCGAGGCCAGTCTTTCCTTCACTCTCTTTCTTCAGTCGCGTCCAGATATGCATGCGGGTGGAATTCCACCACATGAAGAATGGCTTGTCCGCATCCTTCGCCCGCTCCATGAAATCCAGCGCTTTTTCGGTGACCTCGTCGTCGATCGTCTCCATGCGCTTCTTCGTGAGCGGCCCCGTATTCTCGATTTTCTGGGTGCCATCCTCGGCTGCCCAGGAATGGATGACGCCCCGCGTTCCATACCTCTTCTGCATTTCGGGGTCTTTGAAGTAGTCGGGATACTCTGCTTCGTCTTCCGCGTTCAGATGATAGAGAGAGCCGAAGAACTCATCGAAACCGTGGGCGGTCGGCAGGTGCTCGTCACGGTCGCCCAGATGGTTCTTGCCGAACTGACCGGTCATATAGCCCTGAGCCCGGAGCAGATCCGCAAGGGTCGGGTCGCTGGCTTGCAGGCCCTCCTTGGCTCCCGGCAAGCCAACTTTTAAAAGACCGGTGCGAAAAGGGGTCTGGCCGGTTATGAAGGCTGCTCGACCCGCGGTGCAGCTCTGCTGGCCGTAGTAGTCCGTGAAGAGCGCGCCGTCTTTCGCGATGCTGTCGATGTTGGGTGTCTTGTAACCCATCATGCCCTGATTGTAGGCGCTGATGTTCCAAAGCCCAACGTCGTCGCCCCAAATAACGAGTATGTTCGGCCGCTTCTGCGGCTGGGCCAAGACCGGTTTAGCCATCCCGCCTGCCACCATGGCTGATATCGCAAAAGCCGAGGCCGCGCCAATAAGAACATTGCGACGTTTGATGCACAGTCCCGCTTGCTTCTGATTGATTGGCGGTTCAGCCTGTTCTTTGTTCTTTGTTCTTTGTTCTTTGTTCTTTGTTCTTTGTTCTTCGTCACGAGCTCCGTTCAAAAGTTGAGATATCAAACCATGGGGATGCCTCGACGACATCGCGTGGCCGGACCCGACATGAAAATGGGGCCGCTTCGACCAGCTACCACACAAAGCGGCTAATGGTGCAATAAGGCGCGGCCCCATGGAGGACGCCAAATATTGAGGCCATCTCGAAGCAACAAGCTTCTTTGCCGATAAGTAATAGTGCCTGTACCTCGGTCGTGTTCCTCCTAGTACCTCTGCACAGAGGATTTGACGAGTTGGTTGGGTTGCAGCGTGGGTAGGCAGTTGTTGCTGACGAGCAGTTCGATGCTGCGGGCGACGCCGGGTTTCCTTCGGATTAATCCGGCCCGCTCGAGGGAGAGCACCATTTGGTGGACGGATGGTGGGGTGACGCCGAAATAGCGTTGCAGGTCACGCTCGGCCGGCGGCCGTTCGTTGATTTGGCTATAGGCCCAGATGAAGGCGAGGTACTGGCCCTGCTTTTCGGTGAAGTGGGGTGGCGCTGCCGGCTGCCCGTCAAGTAATTGATTCATTTTTCGATTCATCCGGAACCTCCGCAATTGAAGGAGGCTTTCCGGATGAATGTACGCCATCGTGTCGACCTCGACCAACCCGAACGCGACGAACTCTTGAGCATGCTGCGCGGCGGCAAGCACCCGGCGCGCAAGCTCAAGCGGGCGCAGATCCTGCTCGCCGCCGAGGCGGGGCTCAGCGACGAGACCATCGCCGCAACGGTGGCGGTCGGCGGTTCCACAGTCTACCGCACCAAGCGTCGCTTCGTGGAGATGGGCCTGGAGGCGGCGCTTGGCGAGGAGCCGCGCCCGGGCGCGCAACGCAAGCTGACCGGCAAGGAGGAAGCCCTGCTGGTGGCCACCGCCTGCTCCAGCCCGCCGCCGGGCTGCGCCCGCTGGACGCTGGAGCTGCTGGCCGACGCGTTCGTCAAGCTGACCGAGCACGAACAGCTGTCGCGCGAGACGGTGCGCCGGCGCCTGGCCGAGAATGATGTCAAGCCATGGCGCAAGGACATGTGGTGCATTCCCAAGATCGATGCCGAGTATGTCGCGCGCATGGAGGATGTGCTCGACCTCTATGCCGAAGCGTCCGACCCGCAGCGGCCGGTGGTGTGCTTCGACGAAAGCCCGACCCAGCTCATCGGCGAGGTGCGCCAGCCGATCCCGGCCGAACCCGGAAGGCCGCAACGCTACGACTGCGAGTACAAACGCAATGGCACTGCCAACCTGTTCGTCTTCCTCGACGCGCACCGATCCTGGCGCAAGGTGAAAGTCACCGAACGGCGTACGGCCGAGGACTTCGCCCACTGCATGCGCGATCTCGTCGATGTCCATTATCCCGAGGCCGCCTGCATCCGCGTGGTGCTCGACAATCTGTCGACCCACACACCCGCTGCGCTCTACCAGGCCCTGCCGGCCGACGAGGCGCGCCGAAGCCTCAGAAGGCTGGAATTCCACTACACGCCCAAGCACGCCAGCTGGCTTAACATGGTCGAGATCGAAATCGGCGTCCTGCGCGGCCAATGCCTCAACCGCCGCATCGAAAGCCGCGACCGCCTCGTCGACGAGGTTGCAGCCTGGGAACGCCGACGCAACGCCAGTGGTGCCCGCATCAAATGGATGTTCTCTACCGAGAAGGCCCGCGTCAAGCTGGCCAAAGCCTACCCAAAACCAACGGCCAAAGAATCATAACCTCTGTGCAGAGCTACTAGAAAAGATCGGACCCTTGGCCGGTGCATCCCCTCAGGGACACCGGCCATTTTTTTCTTGCATGATCCTTTGGTGTCGGGCCGGCCTGCAAAATTGCCTGGGCGAAGCACAGCAACCAGCTGTCGACTTGCACACCGTCCGATAATCTCTTCTGGAAGCGTTTCTGCGTTTTTGTGTTCGATGAGGCGCGGTCGGAAGCGGGATTGTCTTGGGCTTGCTGATAGGGCAGTCACATTGCATGCTCAATAAGAGCAAAGCCGGATGGCACGCCGAGTTCCATGGTGGCGGACGCCACCGCAGCGGTATGGCGCCACGGTCGCCTGGTTTGCGTCTAATTACGAAAACTCAGGCCGTTCCGAAAAGGAGGCAATCCGCTATCGCGCCAAGGGACAGGCCGATGATCAGCGGCGCAGGTTCGTGTCCATCGAGCCACGCGATAGGGACCGCCGATCATGGTCTGTGCTCATCCCTTTTGAATCTTGTTCATAGGTTTTGGTAGGAGGGCGCTTCCTGCGCCGCAAAACCAATGCGCGCTCGCCGAACTCCAAATGGCGATGTGCTCTTAAGAGAAGCGCGTCACATGGAAAGGCCTGGGTGCATATGCGCTAACTTAAGGTCTTCTGATGCCTTCTGGCGGCGTTTGCCTGGCTTTCGCGACGTCGCGGGGGATCGCAGATATGGCGCATGACGGTGGAAAATCGCTTGGTGATTTTCTTTGCCGTCCGCACTGTCAATATTGCAGAGAGGATCGTATGCTTCAGGAGGCTATGCAACCTCGACAACGACAATGACCTGAGCGCCTGAGATGTCGTCTTCACAGGGGGGAGAGTCGACAGCGTCGGTGACGGCCTCGTCGATCAACAGCGCTACGATTAGATGCGCCATGAGCCAGCTTCGTGCGAGACGCTCGTCCCTGGCTGGCAGTTTGTGGATGCCCAAGCCGCTCTTTAAGCGTTTGAAGGCAATCTCTACCTGCCAGCGCAGCCGATAGGTATCGAGAACATCCTTGGCGGTCATCTCGCCGGCCGATATCGACGTCAGCAGAAGCAGAAACCTTGACGTAGCAACCGTCAATGGATGCATTGCTTTGCCATCTGCGCGTTTTTGATGTCGGCGGCGGGCGGCCTTTTCTGCGCGAGCCGTCGCTTCCTCGTCTTTCCGCCGGACAATGAGCCGGGCATGAAACAGCGGTTTGCCGCGGTGTTTGCAGCCGGGGCCGGAATATTCGACCCGCACCTCTTGTTCGCAAACGTCACCGGGCATCATCGTGCTATAAATTGTATTCCAGTCAATCAACCGGCCATCGAGCGACGTGAGCCTGACATTGGACCAGGCCATACGCACGATGAAGTCCGCCCCGGCGGACACGACTTTTTGGAGCGCCGGAGCGCGAGCATAGGCGCGATCGCCAAGAACGATGTCGCCCGGATTGATGGGTACGCGTGAAAAGCTTTCGCCACCGTGAACGTCCGTGAATTCCAGATGCGTGAAGCGGGCACGTGCCGGTTCGTATGTCGCGTGAAGCCTGAAGTCCGTGCCGTCGCTGCCGGGCCGCGAGATGGAACTGCCATCAACAATACGCAGCCGGCGTGTGCCTATAGAACCGACCGTGTTAGAAACATTCCGCAGCAGCGCTCCGGCGATGTCTCCCAGCCAGTCGGCCAATCCGCGCAATCGCTTCAAAAGAGCAACGTCGGAAATCGCCGCCACATCATTCAGACCAGCCCAGGCGGCGGCTGAACGCAAGCTCATGCCGCCGGGCCCGTAAGCCAATGCCAGCCGCAGCAAGGTCGCGGCGTCACCAACACCACGTCGCCGCACAAGCGCACCCGAAGTACGCGCGGTCGCGCCGAGATCAATGACACGCTCCAGCTTCAACAGCAGCCTGGACCAATCGGGATCGATGGAATCAGTTGTTCGCATCTACCTTATGAATCACAGACAGATTCAGGCCGTCTAGCCCTTAAGTTAGCGCATATGAGGCCTGGGTGCTCCTTCTCGGCGAGCAATTCAACCAAGTCCACAACCTTTTGCCTGATATCGCTGTTCTTGATCAATACAAATGATCGATTGAGCGATATGCCGTCGATGGACGCCAGAAAATCCAGTATCTCATTTTCTGAGTGTGGCTCAGGCCCTTTCTGCGCGTCGATTTCGTCGAAAAAGAACCACGGCTCCACACTCAGTGCCTTGGCGATTTGGTCGAGACGGCTCGCCCCGACGCGGTTGCTTCCCTTCTCATATTTTTGAACTTGTTGAAAGGTCACGCCAATTGCGTCGCCCAGATCTCCTTGTGTCATCCCTTGCCACAAGCGCTGATTGCGGATGCGTCGCCCTATATGAGCGTCAATCGAATTTGCACTCTTCTTCCGTGCTGCCATTTTCAAGACTTTCACTTTTCAATCATTGAATGCATTTCCGCGTCCTGTCTTGGTATTGGCTCTGGACGGGCTATATATGTTGGTTTCGGCGATATATGCACGGCGAAAACCACGTGAATTGGGATAGGTGTTTTCAGTAGGGTTTCCCTTGCGCCAATATCCACCTTCTGTTCAGGCCTTGCTCTGGCCATTTGTTGTGGCAGCTCGCCTCTTCACAATGCCTTCCAAGTCAGCTGGTTCTGCAAACTCTCGGGGGTTCCGGCTGCATGCCGGGAAGAAGCTTCCCCTTCGTCCGTACCTCTCGGCCGAAAGAGCTGGGTGCGACCGTTCTTGATCGCAAATAAGCCGTATTACCTGCTTTTCCGTTCATGCAGTGCGTATTGAACTACTCGTCTTGGTTCGGCTTATCGGCATTTGTCGAGATGGACTGAAGTTGAATGCCAGGCCCGTCCGCAAGGGTATAGGGAAGAATGACGCGGACGTTTCTCCTGTTCTGGTCATAGTCGGCTTCCGAGAGTGACGCCTGGGCGATCGGTCTATCGAGCGAAGCAGATTTGATGACGACGGCTTCGTCTGATAGGCGGCCCCTTCTGTCACGTGCCGCTGCGACGCGGATCTTGTATTGTTGGAAATTGCATCGAAGGAAACTGCTTTCCTCACGATAGCGATATGCCGATGGCATCTCGCTATAGGACCTGCCGTCCTTGGTCGAGACCATGTCCGCAGTTTCCTTGCGCCGGTTTTCCAGTATGAAGAGGTCCATCTCAGCCCCGCCGCAGATCGCACTGCAGCGTTCGAGCTGCCGCTCGGCGTCCTTTCGCCCGACAAACTGTGAATTCGGAGTTGGAAAATAATACCCGTCGGAAAGTCGCACACAAAAGAGCAGCATCTTCTTTGAGAACTTCGGGGAGCGCGATCGCTCGCGGCGCGGCTCCGAGCGCTTTTTTTCATTGGTGGGGCGACAACTTTTCGGCGCGCGGCGAGGGGGGGAGCGGAATTCCTTTGAAAGGCCCCCCAATTGACCGATCTGGGTGCGCACCTGTAGCGCACGGCTTGCTAGGTCCCGGCAAGGATCGAAGAAGCCTCCAGATGACCTGAAGGTGCACTTCCTTTGCTGCTGCAGCCGTTGGATTGCACCCAATTGCCTAGACAGCGAAACGAATTGGGGGGATGACCGTACGGCTGTCTTGGGCGGATTCGCGCACAGTTTCTCGTCAGCGGCAGCGGCGCAAAGCGAACAAAGAACAGCCAGGCATACAAGGCATAAAAGAACCATAAGGCGCATAAGTGGGACACCCGCAGCTACTCAAGCAGAGCAAATCGGCCAGTGTCGCACTTGCGGTTGGATCCTGGACGTCATCCACCCAGCCGCACACAATCCCAACAGCCTTAGCTAAGGAGCTTTTGGAATTGTGTGCTTATATGCAAATAGGTGTATTGGGTTGCTTGCGATCGGATATCCGCGGTTCGCAGACGGCGTAAATTGATGTTTCAGTACGGCCGTCGCATGCTGAGTTGTCCTCCGTGCGGCGAGAGAGGTTTGCGCAGGTTCAGCGTAAGGATCCGTATTGGCGTGTGCCTTGAGCCGGCGTTGTGTGTGTGCCGGCGCAACTGTGTTGAAGATGGGAGTGGGCCTCCCGGAGCCGACCTGCAGGGGCTGGCTTCAAACCACTCCATGCTGCTGCGCTCAAGAGGCGTGGTGGTGAGCGATGGAGAAAAGGCGGCGCGCGACGCCGTCAGGTGTGTGACGAGAAGATGAGCGAAAGCGAACCGCTGACGACATATCGAAATGGGTTCAGACGCTGTCAAAACGGGCGTGGGTTAGTGGCGCCCGGAAGAGCATGGACGGCACCTGTTTACGGGCCATGCGGCAGCCGGTGTATAGGCGGCATGATCTCGCCACAGGCTTCAGCACGGAACAAGGGAACCTGGCATGGGATGCCAAGGGAAATCCGCAAGTGACCCAAACCATGAGGGAGAATACCGAAGCCCATGTCAGGGGCGGAGTGACCCGTAGTAGTGATGAAACGTCTGTAATGGACGCGGAGCGAAGGGGGCACGTCGCCCGGTCCGGGATTATGCGTCAACCGGTTCTTCCGGGAGGAGGGGAGTGTCAGGAATTCTGTGCGGTGGGCCGGTTTCATCAGTTGAAGAACCGCTCGCCGAAGATGACGGCGAACTGTGTCTTTGCCTCGATCCACTCCCTCGGCGCGCGCTTCCACTGCTCGGCCGCATTGTTGAGGACCAGATATAACAGCTTCATCGCGGCTTCGTCACCCGGGAAATGGCCGCGCGAGCGCACTGCCCGACGAAGTTTCGAGTTCAACGCCTCGATGGCGTTCGTCGTGTAGATGATGCGGCGGACGCCCTCTGGGAAGGCGAAGAAGGGAACAACGTGTTCCCAATTGCGCCGCCAGCTTTGAGAGATGGCAGGGTATTTCTGGCCCCAATACCCTTCCTCGAAAGCCTCCAGCGCCTTCATTCCAGCCTCGGCATCTCGAGCACGATAGATGGCTCTCAACGCCGGTACGACGGGTTTGCGATCCTTGTAGGACACGAACTCCAGAGAATGCCTGTGAACGGTCGTTGAGAAGTGCGGCTATTCGCTGCCGAGAGTTCCACAGAGGTTTTTCGGCAGTGACTTGCTTGTTCTGAAGCGGATGGGATTGGCTGGCCCCTATGCTTGCCTGCGCGCAGGCAAGCATAGGGGCCAGTGCGTCGAGAAGTATACCAAACGGCTTTTGGGTGAAGGGGTGAGGACTGGTGCAGCCGCAGCGCGTGCCGTAATCTTTGCGTCGATTGATGAAGGCAGGCACAGCGCCGAACGAACGGCTAATTCTACCCGGCGCCGCGCCCTACACCGTGCGGAACACGAATGCCGGGTTATTATGGCGCAGACGGAGCCTCGCGTCCATGTCATGACAGCTGCCGAAGGGCGGATGAACATGATACCGGACGCTTCTTTCTCTGCGAACGTTGTCGGACGCAGGTGCTGATCTGCCGATGTTGTGACCGCGGGCAGATTTATTGCGCCGGAGGCTGCGCTCGTGTTGCCCGTGCCGCGCGCCGTCGGGATGTCGCCAGGCGTTATCAGACGAGCCGGAACGGCCGCTTCGCTCATGCAGCCCGCAGCCGCCGATATCGGGCCCGGCACAAAATAGTGACGCACCATGGTTCACTCACCAGCGATGCCGATGTTGATGTAATGGCGGCTTCGGTGACGACACCGAACAAGGCGTCCGACACTGCTGATACGCCGTCCTTGACCGAGCCTGCGATCCCTGAAGGATTGCCGACCGGCGTTCTGGGGCATCATTGTCACTGGTGTGGCCGCTGCTGCTCGCCGTTTGTCCGCCGTGAGCCCCTGCGTCGTCGCCGAGCCATCCCGATGTCCCTATCCAGAGGATGACGATGGCCATATCTGCCGAACTGCAGGCTCAGATCCTGCGCTACCACCATGTCGAGAAGTGGCGGGCCAACACCATTGCCCACCAACTCGGCGTCCACCATCATACCGTTCAATGCGTGCTGGCCCGTTCCGGGCTGGTGCCGCATGGGCCGCGAACTCGGCCAAGCCAGATCGACGCCTATCTGCCGTTCATTCTGGAGACCCTTGAGGCATTCCCCACCCTGACGGCAGCCAGACTCCACGCAATGGTCTGCGAGCGGGGATATCGTGGCGACGGCGGTCACTTCCGCCATATGATCGCCCGCCACCGACCGCGCCAGAAGGCCGAGGCCTATCTGCGCCTGCGCACCCTTCCTGGAGAGCAGGCCCAGGCCGACTGGGGCCACTTTGGACAGATGCAGATCGGTAGGGCACGTCGTCCCCTCATGGCCTTCGTCATCGTGCTGAGCCAATCCCGCCGGATCTTCCTGCGCTTCTTCCTCGATGCCAGGATGGAAGCGTTTCTGTCCGGTCACGCCGAAGCCTTCGACAGATGGGGCGGGGTTCCCAAGGTCGTGCTCTACGACAATCTGAAGAGTGCCGTGCTCGAGCGTCATGGCGATGCCATCCGCTTCAACCCCACTCTGCTCGCCTTTGCCGCCCATTATCGATACGATCCCCGTCCGGTCGCTGTCGCGCGGGGGAATGAGAAAGGCCGCGTCGAGCGCGCTATTCGCTATATCCGCGACAACTTCTTTGCCGCCCGCAGCTTCAAGGATCTCGATGATCTCAACGCCCAGGCCGATGCCTGGTGCGAGGGCGTTGCCGCCGACAGACTGTGCCCCGGTCTCGATATGACCGTCAGGCAGGCCTTCGCCCTCGAACAGCCCTACCTTTTGCCATTGCCAGACACCTCCTTTGAATGGCCGGCCCAGATCGCTGTTTCCATCGGCAAGACCCCTTACGCCCGCTTCGATCTGAACGACTATTCCGTCCCGCACGCCTACGTCCGGTGCAGCTTGAGCATCGTGGCCACGCAGAAGGAAGTCCGCGTCCTCGATGGTGCGAAGGTCGTTGCCTGTCACGTTCGCAGCTATGACAAGGGTGCTCAGGTGGAGGATGCCGCCCACATCAAGGCTTTGGTTGACGAGAAGCGTGCCGCCCGACGACACAGCGCCACCGATCGGCTGGCTGCCGCCGTTCCCGCCAGCACCGCGCTTCTTGAGCGCGCGGCACAGAACGGTCATTCCCTGCATTCCGCCATCATCGGCCTGAACCGGCTGCTTCAGCACTACGGAGCCCGCGAACTGCAAGCGGGAATCCTGGAGGTCCTGGCGCTCGAAGGGCCATCGCCCCATCCCAATGCCGTCCAGCTGATCCTGGAGCGCCGACGGGAACGGCGGCGCCAACCGCCGTTGCTGCACGTCGCGCTGCCCCGGCATGTCCAGGACAAGGACAGTCCTGTCCGGCCCGCTCGTCTCGACCTCTACGACCAGCTCAAGGAAACCTCAGATGACAAGTCATGATCAAAGCGATGCCCTCAATCGCGCCGCCCGGTTGCACCTGCACGGTCTTGTCGCTCACTGGCAGGACGCGCTTGAAGGCGGGTGGGCGCTGACACTTCTCGACTGGGAGGAGAACGAACGCGCCAGGCGTAGTCTGGAACGACGGCTGAAGGATGCCAGGATCGGACGCTTCAAGCCGCTCTGCGACTTCGATTGGTCCTTTCCGACACGATGCGACCGGCAGTCCATCGAAGCGCTCATGCGTCTCGACTTCATCCGTGACGCCGCCAATGCCGTCTTCATCGGCCCCAACGAAGTCGGCAAGTCAACACTTGCCCGCAACATCGCCCATCATGCCGTCCTCAACGGCCACACCGCCCTGTTTACCAGCGCCGGCCAACTGCTGGGCGAACTGGCTGCCATCGACAGCGCTTCCGCGCTCCGCCGGCGCCTGGCCCATTACATCGCTCCAGCCCTCCTCGTCATCGATGAGGTCGGATATCTCTCCTACACCAACCGGCATGCCGACCTGCTCTTCGAGCTGATCAGCCGACGCTACGAGGCAAAGAGCACCATCGTCACGACCAATCGCAATTTTGCCGACTGGCACGAGGTCTTTCCCAACGCCGCCTGCGTCGTGTCGATGGTCGATCGTCTCGTCCACAATGCCGAAGTCATTGCCATCGAGGGCCAATCCTACCGGCTCAAAGAGGCCACCGAACGATCGGAACTGCGCACCGAGCAGAGAAGGGCGCAAAGGCCATGACAAAAGCCCCCGCGAAACCTGGGTTGCCGCTCTCCTTGTCCGTCGAGATCCCGACAACCTGGACACCGGAACAGGCCCTGGCCGTCTTCGAACTGCTGACCGAAATCCGCGACAGGGTCTGGCACCAATACAACGTCCAGATCCAGACCGAGCTCCAAAACCAGCGCCTGCCAAACAAATGATCTGACAGCCCACCGAAAGCACGCTGCCTTATTCCGATTTCTCGGCAGCGAATAACCGCAGTTTTAGGCGACCGCTAACATCATTCCCTGGGCTGTGTTCGAGAAGCCGTTGGCGAAGGCATTGAAGCGATCCGACGGATCAAAGGGCGGGCGTCCGCCGTTCCCGGTAGGGCTGATGTTCAAGATCCTGGTGCTGCAGGCGCTCTACAATCTCTCCGACGACCAGGCCGAGTTCGTCATCCAGGACCGGTTGTCGTTCATGTCTTACCCGACAGGCGATGCACGCATCGCCGATAGGGCGGTTTCTCGGGCTCGGCCTTTCCGACAAGGTTCCGGATGCCAAGACGATCTGGCTGTTCCGCGAAAGCCTGGTGCGGGCCGGTGCCATCGACAACCTATTCGCCCGTTTCGACAAGCATCTGTCACGGTCGGTCTACCTGGCCAAAGGTGGTCAGATCGTTGATGCAACGATCATCCAGGCGCCCAGGCAGCACAACAGCCAGGACGAGAAAGACGCGATCAAGGCTGGTGAGATCCCGCACGAGTGGAAGGACAAGCCCGCCAAGCTTACCCAGAAGGATCGCGATGCGCGTTGGACGGTGAAATATTCCAAGGCGAAGCAGCCGACACAAACGCCGACATCAGCCGCGACCAAGCAGCATGACATCGCCATTCCAATGTTCGGTTACAAAAACCATGCCGGCATCGACCGGGCGCATGGGTTCATCCGGGGATGGACGGTGACGAGTGCGGCCGCCCATGACGGCGCTCAGCTCAGAAACGTCGTCGCCAAGGACAATACTGCCTCGACGGTCTGGGCCGACAGTGCCTATCGCTCGAAGACCAACGAGGAGTGGCTGAAAGACAATGGCCTGAAGTCGGACATCCACCAGCGAAAGCCGAAGGGCAAACCAATGCCGGAAACGATGTCGCGGGCAAATGGGCGACGATCAAAGATCAGGTCCGCCGTCGAGCACGTCTTCGCCAGGCAAAAGGACAAGATGAAGCTCTTCATCCGCACCATTGGCATCAGCAGGGCGACGGTGAAGATCGGCATGGCCAACATCGCCTACAACATGCTCCGCTATGTCTTCCACGAAGGGCGACGCGCCACCGCATGAAGCATGCCGCCCCGAAAGGGCCGTGACACCACGAAATCCAACGCAAAATCGGAAGCAAAAACCGCCAACAGCCATCAAGCCGCGCCGCCGATCACCAATTCAGCAGTATTCGAGGCCTCCGATTGATTGTGAGAGCGTGCCGTTGATCGGTTAAGACGGCGGGCGGGCGTGTACCTTCTTCGCCTATTAGCTCAAATGAAAGGTAGCGGGATCTCGTCCGTCCCTTTGTCGGCTTGGGGCGGTTATCGGTCATTCAGGTGGCGCCTCATCGCAAATCTGACTGACCGGTGGCCCAGCGGCGGCCTGAGCCTGGCGTATTCTTGGCCGCCCGGGCTTTTGGTCGTCGCTGGATGAAACTTCACCGGGCGGTCGAAAAGCGCTCTTTGCTATCAGAAACCCTGTGATGAACTTAGAACATTCATGGCCGTCATTTCCACTTCCACGTTAACCGTCAATCCTGTGAATATCGTCAGTTCGTCGGTTACGCGAAGATCAGTGGAGGCGAGCGGGTCGATGACCGCCAAGGTCTTGCTCTTCGGAGCGCTGACTGCGCCGCGCCCGATCACAGCGCGCACCTGAACCACCCATCTGTTGACTGAAAAACCGCCTGGACAAACCGGGCAGGGAGTACGGAGATTTTCATGAATTTGAACAAGCAGACGACCTGGATCGTCGTCGCGATGATCATGGGCGTTGCCGTTGGATACGGCTGCAACGTGCTCTCGGCCAGCCCGTCGGCAGCAAAGGATATCGCGGACTGTTTCGCCTTGGTGACCGACATTTTCCTGCGCCTTATCAAGATGATCATAGCGCCGCTGATTTTCGCCACGCTCGTTTCCGGCATGGCTGGGATGGGCGATGCCCGGACTGTTGGGCGTATCGGCGGCAAGGCGCTCGGCTGGTTCCTGATGGCGTCGTTGACATCGCTTGCAATCGGCCTCGTTTTTGCCAATCTTTTTCAGCCCGGTGCCAATGTTGGCGTGCCGTTGCCCGATCTTGCGGCCGCGGCGACCCTGAAGAACTCCTCGCTCAATATCAGGGATTTCATAACCCACGTCTTCCCCCGCAACATCTTCGAGGCGATGGCGACGAACGAGATCCTTCAGATCCTCGTCTTCTCCGTATTCTTCGGCCTTGCCCTTGGTAGCCTGAAAGACACGAAGGCTCGCGGCCTGATCGATGTCATTGAAGGTGCAGTCCCTGTTATGCTGAAGGTGACGGACTATGTGATGCGTTTCGCACCCGTGGGTGTCTTTGCTGCCGTCGCCAACGTCGTCACCATTCAGGGTCTCGGCATCCTGATGGTCTACGGCAAATACGCAGGCACATTCTACGCAACGCTTTTTGTGCTTTGGGCCGTCTTGATCGGCGCAGGCTTCTTGGTGCTCGGCGCAAACGTGTTTCGCCTGGTCAGGGAAGTGCGCCAGCCGATGCTGGTGGGATTTTCCACCGCCTCCAGCGAAGCGGCTTACCCGCGCGTCATGGAAAAGTTGGAAGGTTTCGGCGTGAACGAGCGGATCACCGGCTTCGTCCTGCCGCTCGGCTATTCGTTCAACCTCGATGGATCGATGATCTATACGACGTTTGCAGCTCTGTTCATATCCCAGGCCTATGGCCTGCCGCTCACGATGGAGCAGCAGATCGTCATGCTGCTTGTCCTCATGGTATCGAGCAAAGGCATCGCCGGCGTGCCCCGCTCCTCGCTCGTTGTCGTGGCCGCCGTCCTGCCGATGTTCAACCTGCCGGAAGAAGGCGTATTGTTGATCATGGGCATCGACCACTTCCTTGACATGGGACGTACAGCCACTAACGTCCTCGGCAACGCTATCGCCACCACAGTCGTCGCCAAGTGGGAAAACGCCCTGGAGATCTCCGATGAGTACGAAGCAGACAGCCGAACGCGCGAGACATCGGCTGCGGCTGAGTAGGCAAAAACCCGGAACGAGCTGCCCGGTTCACTTCAGAATGCGGGCAGCAGCGCGCACTCACCCTTTGAAGTCGCTCTAGTTGACGATCGTCGCCGGCGTCTTCCGCCCTGCAAAGACCTGGATTTTCGGAACTCCACGAACTGGTGTTTCCCGAGCCTTACGCGATCATCCTGAACGGCCAGATCAACAATGTGGGTCGCCTTTATGGTTGCTGGTGATCCAATTATCTATCGACGGCCATGCTAGTAGCTCTGCACAGAGGTTATGATTCTTTGGCCGTTGGTTTTGGGTAGGCTTTGGCCAGCTTGACGCGGGCCTTCTCGGTAGAGAACATCCATTTGATGCGGGCACCACTGGCGTTGCGTCGGCGTTCCCAGGCTGCAACCTCGTCGACGAGGCGGTCGCGGCTTTCGATGCGGCGGTTGAGGCATTGGCCGCGCAGGACGCCGATTTCGATCTCGACCATGTTAAGCCAGCTGGCGTGCTTGGGCGTGTAGTGGAATTCCAGCCTTCTGAGGCTTCGGCGCGCCTCATCGTACCGGCAGGGCCTGGTAGAGCGCAGCGGGTGTGTGGGTCGACAGATTGTCGAGCACCACGCGGATGCAGGCGGCCTCGGGATAATGGACATCGACGAGATCGCGCATGCAGTGGGCGAAGTCCTCGGCCGTACGCCGTTCGGTGACTTTCACCTTGCGCCAGGATCGGTGCGCGTCGAGGAAGACGAACAGGTTGGCAGTGCCATTGCGTTTGTACTCGCAGTCGTAGCGTTGCGGCCTTCCGGGTTCGGCCGGGATCGGCTGGCGCACCTCGCCGATGAGCTGGGTCGGGCTTTCGTCGAAGCACACCACCTACCGCTGCGGGTCGGACGCTTCGGCATAGAGGTCGAGCACATCCTCCATGCGCGCGACATACTCGGCATCGATCTTGGGAATGCACCACATGTCCTTGCGCCATGGCTTGACATCATTCTCGGCCAGGCGCCGGCGCACCGTCTCGCGCGACAGCTGTTCGTGCTCGGTCAGCTTGACGAACGCGTCGGCCAGCAGCTCCAGCGTCCAGCGGGCGCAGCCCGGCGGCGGGCTGGAGCAGGCGGTGGCCACCAGCAGGGCTTCCTCCTTGCCGGTCAGCTTGCGTTGCGCGCCCGGGCGCGGCTCCTCGCCAAGCGCCGCCTCCAGGCCCATCTCCACGAAGCGACGCTTGGTGCGGTAGACTGTGGAACCGCCGACCGCCACCGTTGCGGCGATGGTCTCGTCGCTGAGCCCCGCCTCGGCGGCGAGCAGGATCTGCGCCCGCTTGAGCTTGCGCGCCGGGTGCTTGCCGCCGCGCAGCATGCTCAAGAGTTCGTCGCGTTCGGGTTGGTCGAGGTCGACACGATGGCGTACATTCATCCGGAAAGCCTCCTTCAATTGCGGAGGTTCCGGATGAATCGAAAAATGAATCAATTACTTGACGGGCAGCCGGCAGCGCCACCCCACTTCACCGAAAAGCAGGGCCAGTACCTCGCCTTCATCTGGGCCTATAGCCAAATCAACGAACGGCCGCCGGCCGAGCGTGACCTGCAACGCTATTTCGGCGTCACCCCACCATCCGTCCACCAAATGGTGCTCTCCCTCGAGCGGGCCGGATTAATCCGAAGGAAACCCGGCGTCGCCCGCAGCATCGAACTGCTCGTCAGCCACAACTGCCTACCCACGCTGCAACCCAACCAACTCGTCAAATCCTCTGTGCAGAGGTACTAGCCGAACCAACTGCTCTGTTCCTGGGCGGTAGCGGCCGGTAGAAAAGTGCAATGACGCGTCGCATCGGCAAGACCGTGCAGTCTCGGTTGGTGATACCCCGCCTGGCACGGTGCGGCCCGTCAACTTCTGATCGCCATCGACCGAGAGCTGCGATCTCGCAGGCTCGTCCCATGACGTAAACTTCAAACAGCTATCGGTGGCGACTGTTGCATCAATAGGTCAGTGTCACAACGACCGTATCGGTGTAGGTGCCGGGGGAGGGAGTTTTTTGTGGAGGCACGCGCCCATAGACCGGCAACACTTGGGCTGCGCCGTTTCCAGTGCCTGGGATGGTACTGCCGGAAGTTGTCGCATCGCCCCACGGCTGAGATCGGTTCGCATCCTTGTAAAGACCGTAGGTCACGGTTTCCGATCCTTTCGACATTTTGCGCGCTGTCGGTGCTGAATTGGCCGTGCCGCCGTTCAAGGAGATTGAATAGGTCGTTCCTGGGGTGCAGGTCGCCGTCACCGAACCGGAGGCGTCGACATTTGTATTGAGCACTCCCCTGGTGCCGAAGTCGATGTTCTGCACGGCAATAAGGCAATTCGCAACAACGCCTGCATTGACGGCAAATGAGGTCGTTGCGACCGTTCCCGTGGCCGAATCACAGTTGCTTCCATTGTTGTAGCGATATCGAAAGGGTGTTTGCGTTCCCGAAAAGGTCGAGATGTATGTTCCAACCTCGGCCGCTGGTTGATTGGGCAATACCGATCCATAGACGGTGATCGCTTCTGAGCCCGTTCCAAATAGGCCGAGAGTTATTGCGTAGGCCGGAGAGCGGTCGGCGTAGGCCCAGCTATAGGATCCCCAGGTCATGCTTCGCGCAGAATCCGAATAGAGCTGATAGTTCAGAGCGCTGGACCCACTCAGCATCTGCCGCGCTGCACTCGAGGATGCGCCTGCGCTCCCGGCTGCGAGATTTGGGCAAAGCAGGACACGTCTGAGCGGGGTTCCGGTGCAGTTGACGTTGATGACCGCGGTAGACGTGGCCCCGGCGCCTGACAGCGTATTGACGGCGCTGAAGTTCATATTGGAGGTGCTGAAGCTGCAACTTTGCGCAAAGGACAAAGAAGGCATCACCAGGGGCAGGACGAAAGCGAAGGCGCGACGCATCCTTTGATCCTCTCACATGCATCTGACATCGTTGACTACAATCTGTTTCCCCGGCTGAGGCGTGTAGGAAAACTCGGCCCCGCACGCGCCTCCACCAGGAAGCATGACGTCGATTGTGTTTTTTGGCCGAAGATTGCGAATGTAGGCATGACCGTCATAGCCGATGACAAATTCGTCGCTGCCGTGCTGTAGCTTGCCTCTGAGGCCTGCTGGAAGCGGCCTTCCACTCTCATCCTTGATCGTGACGATTGCGGCATGTGGAGCGTCTGAAACGCCGAACCTGACGACGACCCCGCTACGGTCTGCAGGAACGACAACATCTCTCGTTGCCGGCACGTCGGCATCGACGGGAAGGTTTTTCGGATCGACCGACACGGTGTTCGGCTCGTAGGAATTGAGGTCCGGCACAAGGATCCGCCCACGGCTGTCCGTTTTACCGACGGGTCTGTTTTGCAGCTGAACTTCGACCCCGGGCGTCCCAACGTCGACGATGGCAAAAGCATCATCGATGCGATTGGTGGCAAAGACGTCGCCGCCTGCGATCACGACGGCGCCGTCCATTTGAGCGGTTGCGCGGACGTCTCCACCATATTGCTGGACGCCGCCTTCGAACCTGGCAAAGGGCGCACGATAGCTGACTGCGGCTTCCCGGTTTGACACTTTTCCTTCCGAAGTTCGAGCGCGCCAACCGACGCTGCCGTTTTCCTGCTGTTCGGATTTGGAAACGTCCGCAATGACGTTGATGCCGTCTGGTCCACTCTCGATGCCCGTATTGGCCGAAATGTTGCCATCGAACGGGACCGAAACGCCGGCAAAGATCCCGAAACTGTCGTTGTCCTCGATATCGGCGAAAGCCGAGGCGTAGAACGTTGCGCGCTTGAAGGTCTGGCTGTAGGAGACGCCGGCAATCCGGTGCTCTTCGCCATCAGCGCTTTCCAAACGGGTGTAGGAGAAATTGAGGCTGGATAGGTCGAGTGGTGCCGGAGCACTGACGGTCACCTGATCGAGCGCGCGGGGTACACCTGCGCCGAAGGCCGGCGTATCCCCGGCATTGTTTTGCGCGGGCGCGGCCGTAACGGACGCAATATCACTGTAATTGTGAAGGGCGCGCTGCATGCGTGCATAGATCGACCAATCGCCGTAGCTCAGTTCCAATGAGGCGTTGACGAGCCCACCGGAGCCGGCGTCGCTTTTACTTCCGGCAACGGCCACCGACGCTACTCCCCATGCTCCAACCGGGAAGGCCGTACCAATGCCACCGTTGAAGAGCTCTTCTCCGCCCTCAAGATGGCTCTCCAAAGTGAGCCAATCGGTCAGCCCATAGCGGGCAGTTGCCACCCCCATGACACGTTCGTCGTAGTCGTCCGATCTAATTCCAAAGTTGCGCCGCGGAGCGCCGGCCTCCACCGAAAAGTCGAACAATCCTGCGCGAAGGAGCAAGTTTGACGAATAGAACGGCAGCGTCTCGGTCGTTTCGCGGCCGAGGCTGTCGCGCAAGACAATGCGAGCCTCACCCAAGCCTGAGAACGTGGGAAAGTTGGTAACCTGAAACGGACCAGCTGGGACGTCGCCGGTATAGTTGCGAACATTCTGGCTGTAGATCTCAAGTGTTGATGGAACCGCTGCCGTTCCTTCAAATGCCGGGAGCGGCTCAGTGACAAGGTCGGACCGGAGAGAAAAGTTACGCTGCACCTGAAGACCGCCCAGATAGACCGGTCGTGTCCAGGAAAGCCCACCGGTGGTCACATCGCCCATTCGATAACTCAACAGGCGATGAGGGTCGGAATAGCTCCAGGTTGTGTTGAGACGGGTGACGCGGTCCAGCTCGCCATCGGAATAACCGGCGAGGAACGACTGGCTGAGTGTTCCATAGGGGCTGAAAATGCGCGCGTCGAACGATCCGGATATCCCTTGAAATATGTTCGCATCGTCTTCAAAAAGGGTCCTGGAGCTGGCAAAGAGCGAGTAGTTGAGCACGCCGCCTGAGCCGGACCGTGGCTCTGGAACGTCACCTTTCTGCTTTTGCCCGAGGTCGATTAGGCGCGGTGTGCGGCCATCGTCCGACGTCGTGACGTAAAGCCGCTGGGCCTCCTCGTCTATGCGGAATGACAGGTCGTCGAGATCGTTCAGCTTGACTGGAGCATCGTCGGCCGCGCCTGCCGGTGGTTTGATCCCCACTTGGCGAAGTTCTTCGGCGGTTGCAGTGAGCGAACCGTCCGGCTGTTGCCGGAACGTGCCGATCATCTTCATCGAAACATTGTTGATGAACACTTCAAGCAAGACGCAGCGCGCGTTCGAATGCGTTTGACGGTTTTGGACCATCACCGGTTCGCCAGGCACTTCCTGTGCGTTTAGTGCCGAGACCGAAAGAATGGTCCCGGCAACGGCGACCCCTGTTCTAATGCTTGCTAATTGCGATATTCGCATCGAATGGTCCGAGATCGCTCTGACCCTGCAGCGTCACTCTGCCGCCGGAGAGTGATTTTGCTTTGCCAATCCGCCACTGCATCGTCGCGCCGCCAAGAACGTAACCGACGAGGCCGCCGCGGCCGCCGACATTTGTCTTTCCGTGCCTGAGCGTTGCGTTCGAGAGACGGAAGCGTTTGTCACCGTTGTTCTTGCCGGTCAAAAACAGGCTGCCGCCATGCTGGCTGAGACCCCATGAGACATCGGAAGCCTTGGCGTCGGGGTTCCGGAAGAAGACGGGAACCGAGTGACGCATGATCAGCGTCACGGTGCCAGCTTGCGCCCGCGAGGCATCCGGCAGCTCGTCCACGATGACGCGGTAGCTTTCTTCCTTGTGGACCGGAGCGTTGCTTGTTCGCACGACCCGAACCACATATTCGGCGTTTGCACCCATTTGGGTGGCCGGTGGGCTTACGACCACGTCTGTGGTCGGCTCGAGCTGCTCGGCGCCGTCCTTCTGGCTCCACCTGAAGACCCGGACTTGGACATTGATGGGACGATCGCTGTCATTGGTCAGGTTGAGCATAGCGGCGCTCTCGGGCGCAGCAAGGTCTAGATTGGTCGGCGCCACTCTCAAGGACGCCGCATTTGCAATAGGCGTTGTCAAATACAAGAGTGCAGTCACCGAGACGCCTGAAAGCATCCGTCGCATTTTCGAGCCTCCGGGAGAGTGTGTGAAAGAGCGTGTGGAGCAGGGACCTAATATGTGACGGTAATCGCCACGGTGTCGCTATAGACACCAGCCGCCGGTGTGACTTGCGGTGGAACCCGGCCATAGACGGTCAATTTTTGCACGTCACCGTTGCCAGTTCCCGCGACGGTATCAGTCCCGATGGTGACACCCCATAGCTGGGTCCGAGCAGCGTCGCGGTAGAGCGCATAGTTGACGGTCGCCGCGGATGGACCTGTCATCTTGCGGACGGCCGTTGTTGCACTTGCACCCGCTCCGGCGCTCAATCCAACATTGTAGGTTTGTCCAGTGGTGCATTGAACGCCAATATTGCTTGCCTGGTCGATGTTGGCAGCGATGACGCCCGCCGTGCCGAAATCGAGATCGCTGGCGGTCTGGATCTTGCACTCCGCCTGGATTGTGAGGCGCACAGTCATATTGCCTGTGGCGGTCGCGGCGAGGGCAGGCCCCATTGGTGTCGATAATGCGAGGCCGACAATTGTGGCGACGCGTAGCGCTTTTAGCATCAGTGTTTCTCTCTCAAAATAAGCAACGAATTGCTCTGATTGTCGCTCTGACGGGGTCATTCAGCCGTTTGCATGGAGACAACCGATCCCACCTGAATGACCCCTGACCGCTCAAGAGGGCGGGTTCGATTCGCTACCATAGATTTAGCCTAATGGCGCAATAAGGGCTTGGGTTGCTGACGCGGAGCGCGCTTGACGCGATAAGCCGCGTTCGAGGGTTGTAAGGGAATTTTCAGAAAATGCATCGCCCTGATAGATGATGACCCCGAAAGCTGGTATTGGTCGTCGTCTTTCATTCCCATCACCGCCATGTTGTGTGACTTGCGTCCTCAATTAACTCAGGCGAAATTGGGGTTTATCCACCTTGTTGGTCTATTCGGATCGGAGATGCCGGACACCAGATTGACGAAGGACGGAAACGCAGCAATTTAGACAGGATCGTTCCCATCAATTAAAGCGTTATACCAGCGATGAGTGTTTCGATCGGCTGCTTCAAGTTCAGCCATTGCAGGAAGAGCCCGGGCGCCATTTGGGTGGCCAGGTTCCTCAGGAAATGGATCTGGCGACGAGAAAATCCCGCAGGTAACAGCGTGGAGACCGGTGGTTGCGGGAACGCGAGGGCTTTGCATTCACGCAAGTTTACCGAAATTCGGGCCATAGGATACTGCGCTCAGGGTTGTTTCCGTGGACCATGCCACGGCTGTGCCAAGAGCGACGCCACGGGATTGGTATTGCGTGGACGGCATTGGGCACATAAATTGATATCGACCAAAAACGAAGGTGTTTTTTACGCTTGCCCGATGAACGAAGGACATCGCCAGGAACCGCATCCACTCGAGCGCCTCAAAGACCAACGGATGGGGAAATCAGGGCTCAACTGGATCGAATTCGTTCGAGTCCGGAGTTCGGTGTGCCCGAGCGCGCGTCACGATTTCTCCTCTATGTCGTTGATCAAGCACTCGCCGGCCGGGCGAGTGACATTAAAGCCTACACGATCGCTACCGAAGTGTTCGGCAGGCCCGGTTCGTTCGATGCGCAAACGGACTCGATCGTTCGCACAGAGGCCGCTCGTATCCGTGAAGCACTCCGGCACTACTACCTGACTGCCGGCAGACACGACGCAGTTGTGATCTCGATCCCCAAAGGCGGATATTCTCCGACCTTCTCTCAGTCTCTGTCGGCAGATTTGGAAGATGTTGGTGAGGCGGCGTCTCAACCGCACCGGTTGGGATGGCGATCGCGGTTTTCCATCATTCTGACCATTGTTGGCGTGGTTCTTCTGGTTGTAGTTTTTGGTAGCCGATGGGGGATGTTGTTGATCGGTGCTCCGGGACAACATGCGGTGGACAACCTTTTGCCAGGCAACCCCGAACTCCTTGTTGAGCCTTTCAAGGATCTGTCCGGGGTTGGCGAATCGGAAATGATCGCGCGAGGATTGACGGCAGAAGTTCTTTCGGAAATTTCCAGGTTTCGGGAGATCGTCACCAGAATGGAAAGGCAGGCCGGCGAATCCAGTTCGCAGGGCCCGGCGCGTTATCGTCTGCAGGGTGAGGTCCAACTCGAGGAAAGCAAACTTCGGCTCAACATTCGCCTGATCGAAGCGCAGGATGACGCGGTGATCTGGGCCAAGAGCTACAGCGAGAGCCGTAAGGTACGGGACGTATTAGACCTTGAAGCGAGCGTGGCTCAAGACGTAGCAATGACACTGGCACAACCATACGGCATTATCTTTGGCGCTGCGGCCGCACGGGTCGCCGGCTCCCAGCCCGAGGACTGGGACGCATACGCCTGCACGCTCGCCTATTATGGGTATCGCACCAGCCTTAATCGCGAGACCCACGCAACCGCGCAGCACTGCCTGTTGAAATCGGTCGAACGTTTTCCGACCTACGCAACCGCCTGGGCGCTCCTTGCCATGACATACATAGACGAGCTGCGCTTTCGGTACCTGTTGAAGACCCAATCCGTTCTACCGCTCGGCCGCGCGGCCCAAGCCGCACGCCGCGCGGTCGAACTAGATCCGCACAATGTCCGTGGTCTTCAAGCCCAGATGATTGTCTTTTTCCTGTTTGGCGACATAGACACGGCGTTGGTTCTCGGCGCACGCGCCTATTCGCTCAACCCCAATGACATGGAGCTGCTTGGTGAGTATGGCTTCCGCCTTGCTGCCTCCGGTCAATGGCAAAAAGGCTGCGATCTTGTCCTGCAGGCGGTCACGCGAAATCCCAGTCCCTATGGATACTTCGCAATGTTTCTAGCGGTGTGCTCTTACATGCAGCGGGATTATCCGGCTGCGGAACGGTGGGCCGCCATCTCGGATCTGCAAAACAATTCACTTTTTCATTTCGTTCGCGCTGCGATCTTCGGCCAGCTTTCGGATACGACTGCTGCGTCCCAAGAGCGGCACTGGATCGAACAGAACGCAGCAGAACTCCTTGACAATGTTCATCGTGAGCTCGCTGCCCGCTTTGTCCTTGCTGATGACCAGGCCCATTTCCTGGACGGTCTGAGGAAGGCAGGGTTACCAATTCCCCGGGCTGCAACAGGCGTCCAAACTCCGGGCCGGCAATGAAATTGATTGTGCTCGATCTCAAGCCGCCCTTGCGCTGCCCTTACGATGCCGCCTCGTTTCTTGTGTTTGATCGACGACGCTGGAGCAGTTTCTAACGCGGACTGCCGGTTCCTCCATAACGACCGCCCTGAACCTGGGTCGCGCTTTCTAACCGAAATAGCGCCTGCGGCATTCCTGATCCGCTGAAAGCCAGACTGACCGGTGCGGCAGGACGCCAACTCGTAGCCAATTGGGTGCATCTTTGTGGGATGCCTCTCAATCGCTGTAGCGAATTCTTCAAGAAACTGTTTCGCGCTGCCTGATCGCCCGCGTCTATCCAGTTTGCCGGGATCTAATTGGGAGACCCAATTAAAAGAGGTTGACGCTGTTTGGACCGACATAAGGTAAACGCGCAAATCTCTGCACCTTTTCATTGATGTTTAGGTGATGGAGTCTGCGTGAGCTATGGCGGGAAATGGGTGACGAGGCCGATCAGGCGGCGCGATGGTCAGGGGTCGTCGTTTCGGCGACACCGTCGGTGAATTTGACGCCGGCGATGACCTTTGGCAACTGATTTTCGCCCTTCAGCCGGCGCCAGGTTTTGGCGGCGCTCATGACGAGCTTGAAGACCATGAGCCGTGCTGTGTTGTGGGACAGGCCTCCCTTGGTTCGCACCGTGCGGTGCCTGACGGTGGCGAAGACGCTTTCGATCGGGTTCGAGGTGCGCAGATGGTCCCAGTGTTCGGCCGGGAAGTCGAAGACGGTCAGCAATGCCTCGTGGTCCTTCGTCAGGCAGTTGACGGCCTTGGGATATTTGGCCTTGTATTTGTCGACGAAGACGGCGATCGCGACCTCGGCGGTTGCCCGATCCGGGGCATCGCGGACCTCCCTGAGATCGGCCTTCATGTTCGGCTGCACCGACTTCGGCACCTTGTTGAGGATGTTGAGGAGCTTGTGTTGGCAGCACCGTTGATGGCGGGTCGAAGGGAATATCTCCTCCAGCGCCTTCCAGAAGCCGAGCGCGCCGTCGCCCACGGCAATTTCTGGCGCAATCGAAAGCCCGCGGGCCTTCAGCCCGACGAGCAGCTCGCGCCAGCTCTGGGTGCTTTCGCGCACGCCGACTTGAAAGCCGACAAGTTCCTTCTTGCCTTCCGGCGTCGCGCCGATGACGACCAGCATGCAAGCGGCATCGTCCTCAGAGCTGGCTCGGGAAATTTGAACAGCGGGGATAAGTGGAATTTCTGCCTGACTTTGGCATAGATGCCGGAAACAGGAGAGACCATGACGAGACGACCGCGCCGGAACCACAGCCCGGCTTTCAAGGCGAAAGTGGCGCTTGCCGCGATCAGAGGCGAACAGACGCTGGTGGAACTGTCCCAGCAGTTCGACGTGCACGCCAATCAGATCAAGCAGTGGAAAGACCAGCTCCTTGAGGGGGCGACGGGCGTTTTCGGCGATGAAGCCAAGACAGAACCGACGACACCCACAGTCGATGTCAAAACACTACACGCCAAGATCGGCGAGCTGACGCTGGAGAACGATTTTTTGTCCGGT
The DNA here is from genome assembly GCF_026672675.1 of Ensifer sp. SL37. Taxonomy (NCBI): domain Bacteria; kingdom Pseudomonadati; phylum Pseudomonadota; class Alphaproteobacteria; order Hyphomicrobiales; family Rhizobiaceae; genus Ensifer; species Ensifer sp. SL37. The sequence goes on from NZ_JAPPRN010000002.1 coordinate 604,942, forward strand.
GCGCTCGGCAAGGCGGGATTTATAGCGCGACATCGCAGATGACATAGCGAGCGACATCGCTGGTGACTGATTCTACGGCCACATTTAGGTAGTGACTGATCCGTTTCTTTTGATCAAGAGCGATGTCGCTGATCGATGTCGCTGGCGCTGGTGGCCACTGTCGCTGAGTGCCGTTGCTCTGTGGCTGTTCGGCGTCGGAAGCTTTCGACATTCATCTCGAAGATGGTTGCATGGTGCACGAGCCTGTCGATGGCGGCGATGGTCATGGCTTTGTCGGGAAAGAGGCTATCCCAGGCTCCAAATGGCCGGTTTGCTGTAATCATGATGGATCGCCGTTCGTACCTGGCGGCAATGAGCTCGAACAGCACACTGGTCTCGGCTTGGTCCTTGTGAACGTAGGACAGGTCATCAAGGATGAGCAGATCGAATTTGTCGAGCTTGTCGATGGCGGCTGTCAATGCGAGTTCCTGCCGGGCCGTCTGGAGTTTTTGAACGAGATCGATGGTTCTCGTGAACAAAACCCGCAAGCCTTTTTCGACGAGAGCAGCACCGAGGGCCGCACTCAAGTGGGTCTTGCCTGATCCTGGCGGTCCAAACATAAGGATCGTGCCGCCTTTGGCGAGCCAGGCATCGCCTGCTGCCAGCGCCATGACATGAGCCTTTGAGATCATGGGAACGGCTGCGAAGTCGAAGCTGTCGAGGGTTTTTCCGGCTGGTAGCCGGGCCTCGGCGAGATGACGCTGGATGCGCCGTTGCACGCGCTCGGCCATCTCCAATTCGCAAAGCGTGGCCAACAGCCGTGCACTCGGCCAGCCTTCGCGGTCGGCCCGTTGAGTGAGTTCAGACCAGAGGCGTGCGAAGGTGGGAAGCCGCAAGTTCGCCAGCATGAGCGGCAGTTTTGCGACATCGACGGATGAGGTGTTCATTGCATTGCTCCTGCTGTGAGAAGGCGGTCATAGTCGGCTGCTGTGGGCAGCACGACCTCGATGTCGGGGACGCTATTGCCGGCGACATCGAAGCGGGATTGCAAGGCGGCCAGATCGGGCAGCTTCCTTGCGTCGAGGATCATCTCCAATGCCAATGCGAGTTCGGCTTCGCATGCGCAGGAATGGGCAAGCCAGAGAAGGCCGACCATGGTTTTGCAGGCGGTGCGCTGATCGAGCCTCTTGTTCATGGCCTGCCAGGTCCGGGCAAAGGCGGCACGGGGAAACAACTGGTCGCGGTAAACGAGATTGGCCAGCGCTTGCGGCTTACGGCGAAGGCTGTGAATGACATGGCGGTAATCGACGACATGTGCGTGTTGGCCGCTCTTGCCACTGGACGGTGGACGTCCGCGCGGCAGGGTAAAGGCATGGCTGGATGCGAGATAACATTCCAGGCGATCGTCGTAGAGCCGGACCCGCAGGCGGTGGCCGATATAGGTGGAGGGGGCGGTATAGAAGACCCTGCGCAAGGTGAAGCCGCCAGACGACGTCACCACAACGACGGCATCATCGTAATCGGTGGTCTTGCGTTGCGGTAACGCCCTGAGATGATCCATCTCGACGGCCAGTTCCTGTCGGCGCAAGGCATTATGCCTGCTGATCTGCTCGGCGACGAAGCGGCGGTAGTCGTCGAGCGTGGCGAAGTCTGCCGAGCCGCGCAACAGCAACGCTTGTTCGAGCCTGTCCTTCAAATGACCATTGCGGCTTTCAATGCTGCCGTTTTCGTGGGCGACGCCGCGGTTGTTGCGGGTCGGCGTCATCTGGTAATGGGCGCAAAGTGCCTCGTAACGCCGGGTCAGGTCCTCTTGCGTCTCGTCGGCACGGTTGGTGAAAGCCGCCGACAACGAATCGCTGCGGTGCTCAATCGGACAAGCACCCAGGCTCCACAATGCGTTCTGCAGGCCGCTGGCCAGAGCAGTAAAACTCTCGCCGCCCAGAACGACTTCACCGTGTTCCCAGCCGCTGTAAACCAGAACGAAGTGGTACAGCCGATGGTCAAGTGGCACGCCGGCAATGGTCACGCCCAGCGACCGGCAGTCGGTAAAGTCTGACATGCCCTGGCGACCGGGTGGATGGTTCTGGCGGAAGATCACTTCCTGTTGCGGCCCATGGGCGGCTTTCCATTCCCGCACGCGCCGCTCAAGAGTGCGCCGTGCCGCTGTCAGCTCGCGCTCGGGGTAGCGCAGGCAAAGGTCACGCAGAATGGTCACCGGACGCAAGTTCGGCGCGCGCTCGAGAAGCGGAACCACCTCGCTTTCCCAGAGATCGGTGAAAGGATCGGGCCGAGCCGCCGCCGTGGCCGCGTTGCGCCTTTTTCTCGGAGGGAAGGCGCGGGTCTTTGTCGAGCCGAAAGGCGGTGCTGGCGCTAAAGCCAGACATCGCCGCGGCGGTTTCCCGAGGATGTTTTTTGTTCAATCTCATATACAGTCTCGCTTGCTGATCCGTGATCGGTTTGCCTGGCATCCAGGTCCTCTTCCTCGCAGTTGAAGATCCAGGACTTAAGGCAATCGTCGCGGCCGAAGGCGCGGAAAAATCCGCGCCGCGCGGGGCCAACCTACGGACGGGCTACGCCCATCCTCCGGTCGGCCCCGCGCGTCACCAGCGATGTCGCTGAGTAGTCAAGTGCGATGTCGCGCAGCAGGGATTGCTGGGCGGAAAGAAATGATCGACCGCACGCACAGACTGTCGGTCGTGCGCCAGGCGAAGCTTCTCGGCTTCAGTCGTGGCAGCGTCTATTATTCTCCGCGTCCAGTGTCGGACGGCGATCTGGCGTTGATGCGCCGGATCGACGAACTACATCTCGACTACCCGTTTGCCGGGAGCCGGATGTTGCAAGGGCTTTTGAAGGCGGAAGGACTGCAAGCGGGACGGTTGCACGTCGCCACGCTGATGAAGAAGATGGGCATCGAGGCGATCTACCGTCGCCCGAACACCTCGAAACCGGCACCAGGTCACAAGGTCTATCCCTATCTCCTGCGAAAGCTGGCGGTCACCAGGCCCAATCAGGTCTGGGCGATGGACCTGACCTATATTCCGATGGCGCGCGGCTTTGTCTATCTCTGCGCTGTCGTGGACTGGTTCAGCCGGAGGGTTCTGTCGTGGCGGCTGTCGATCACGATGGAGACGGCCTTTTGCATCGAAGCGGTCGAGGAAGCACTTGCTCGGTATGGAAAGCCCGACATCTTCAATACGGATCAGGGCTCGCAGTTCACCTCCGTCGACTTCACTGCCGTGCTGAAGAAGGCTGAGATCGCCATCTCGATGGACGGCAAGGGCGCGTGGCGGGACAATGTCTTCGTCGAGCGGCTCTGGCGGTCGATCAAATACGAGGAGGTCTACCTCCACGCCTACAAAACCGTGTCCGAGGCCCGCGTTGGCATCGCTCGATATCTGTCCTTTTACAACACCCGACGCCCACATTCATCCCTTGACCGGCAGACGCCGGATCAGGCTTACTTCAACGCGCTGACACCGATGATGGCGGCAGCATAATCGAGGCGGAAATCCACTTAGCAAAACGCCCGAAACTGTTCAGACAAACCGAGCCAGCTCTCACACCAGCTGCGCCTCCGTTGGATCGCACCTGCAGATAAGCTTCGTACACCTTCTGCTTACTGATATTGAACGGCTTGCTTTGCGTATCCATCAACGTCCTCCTGTTGCCAGTTGTGTTGATAATATGCCCACCTGATCCGACCTCTTCGCTCCAGCTCCATTACGAGCCTTCATCGCTACTACAAATCGGTCCGTCCCAGTGCTCCGCATCGGTACTCTCGCCTCACGGTTTTCTCCGCTTGTGCTTCTCCCTTTGCATCGGAGCGACTGGTTCCTGCAGTTCCGCGACAATGCCTGCATCCGCTTCACGCCCCCTCAACGCCGGTCGCCGCTTGCCCGGTCACCAGGCATCTGACAAGCTGATCCCAGAGAGACGAGAAATCTCTGGTTTTGACGACAGGTTTCACGTTACGACGCTTCATCGGAAGGTTCATTTTCATTCGTCTCTCGGATGCGTACCGGCCCAGGGTATACCCTGGACTTGGCTCCAACGCTTACGACCACGTCTCTTAAACGCAGCCGCTTGGAGTGGTTTGGACCCAGCTCCTGAAAGCCGAGCCCGAGGGGCCATCCCTCATCATCATCGCAGCTTTACGCACACAGTCTGTCAGGCCATCTAGACCATCCTTTCCGTGTGCTCTGCAGCACACTCTCGTCGCCATGGATGACGGTCTGGGATCGCAACCGCAGCTTCAGTGCGTCATAGACGCGAATGAGGTGTCTCTCGCTCGAACCGATCACCCAATGGCCCAGAGCGCCACGGCTGACAGGAACGCCAGCGCGCTCGAAGGCTTGCGCCAGACGATAGAGCGGCGTCTCGTCGACATATTTGTGAACGAGCGCGAAGGCCAGTGTCGAGGCGGTGGCAATACTGCCTGGCAATGGCTGTGCGGGCATCGGTGCCATAACGATGGGGGTGATGATGCCCGTGCGCTCGCAGTTCCGGCATGCGTATTTGGCCCTGGCGTTCTGCAGAACCGTGGCCTTCACCTCGATATGCAGTTGCTCGGTAACGAGTTCGCCCATGCGATGCATCTGATGGCTGCAGCACGGGCAGACCTTCTGATCGGCGGCAAGGTCATACTCAACGCGTTGGCGGGGCAGATTTGCCGGAAGAGGTTTGCGCCCGCGTTTCTTGCCCGCGGGCTTTTCCACCTCCGGCAATCCCGTATCGGGAAGCTCAGTGGCGTCGGTCGCGTCAATATCAGCGAGACCCTCGTCGTGCCGCCGATCCGGAAACCCACGCGGAGATGATGAAAACCATCAAGGCCCATTCGCCGCAATCATGGGCGCATATCAACATGCTCGGGGAATATGACTTCTCCGACAAAAAGCTCGCAGACAGCTTCGGCATCCTCCCCCTGAAAACAAGCCCTTGAAACCAGGCCGAAAATGGGGGAGCAAAAATCCCCAATTAGGCCAAGATTTCAATGCCTTGGCCGAAATCGTATGTCGCATTCTGCACCTTTGCGGGGACGGACCCAATGTTCGTGAAAGTCATGCGGCGGACCGTGGCCGGATCGACCGAAAACATAGAGGCTATGCGGTCGACCTGATCTTTGGTGAGATCTAAGTGTAGGTTCCGATGCGGTGGCTAGCCTGATCGCCACGATCGTGGAGGCGGAAAACACGCTACGCGGCATTGCCCGCGGCGAGAAACGAACGAAGCCTCGCCTTGGTATCTGTGATTGCCTGGCCGCCCACTATTGCCGCCCCCCGACGGCTATCTGGAGCTTGGAAGGGAGTTTGAAATTCATGTCGGCCGACCGGCAGCACTGGTGGAGATGTTTACCCGCGGCGAACTTGATGCGGCGGCACGGCCGCTGTTTCACTATGAGAGCGCCCCGGATCTTGTGATTGAGCTGCCATTGGCCTTTGTGCGCTGCGCTGACTGGAGCAAGGCCGGCAAACGCGATGAACCGCTCCCGGTCATCCTCGAGACCAGTCAGTCGCCCTATAGCTATTATGCCAAGCGGCTGCTTTCCCCGCGCCGGCGTGGCGCACAACGTAGGCGCCTACTGCATGTTTTTGTCCTTTAATCGTACCCGATTAAAGGACAAAAACATGCAGCACTCCAAAGGTCGCTGTCCGGTACGACGTCGCGGCCTCCGTTTGGTAGGCGCCAGCAACTCCGTCGATGCGATCATCCATTCAGACACGATTGCCCATGCTCCCCTTGCCCTCGCGCACCACACAGCGGAAGCCGACATGCGAGATGGATGTGTCGATCGGCTGCGCCATACGCGCCGCCGGTCGATAGCGCCGGCAGTAGTTAGGGGCGCACAGATGCGAGCCGCCCTTGGTCACTTTGCGTGGAATCGTCATGTCGAGCTGGTGCAGGTTGTCGCTGGCTTCGCGGGTGGCCCCACGGGGTATCGCCGCCGTGCAGCAGTGTCTGTCGATCTTGCCATGCTCCTGATACCAGTCGGCGGTCCATTGCCAGACATTGCCGGCCATGTCGTAGAGCCCGTAGCCATTGGCCGGAAACGAACCCACGGGTGCGGTGTACTCAAAGCCGTCTTCGCGTGTGTTGTGGAAGGGGAATTCACCCTGCCAGATGTTGGCCATGTGTCGGCCGCCAGGGGTCAGTTCATTGCCCCACACGAACTCGGCACCATCGAGACCGCCACGGGCGGCAAACTCCCATTCGGCTTCGGTCGGCAGTTCCTTGCCGACCCATTTCGCATAGGCCTCAACGTCCTCCCACGCGACATGCACGACCGGATGGTCCATAAGCTTACGGATCGAGCTCGACGGGCCGCGCGGATGACGCCAGTTGGTTCCTGGCGCATAGACCCACCAATTGTAATGGTTCCGGATGTCGACTGGCCCGCTGGGTTTCCTAAACATGGTTGAGGACGGAACACGCATTTTCGGTTCGGCGCCGGGATAGGTATCCGGATCCGCCGGTCGTTCTGCCAAGGTCACATATCCGGTCTCTTTTACAAAGTTCGCGAAGTTGCGATTGGTGACGGTATATTGGTCCATCCAAAACCCGTCGACTCGCACCCGGTGTACCGGCGCTTCTTCCGGGTAGTGGTTTTCCGATCCCATCATGAACGGGCCACCTGCTATCCATACCATGGCGGGATACGGGGCGACTTTGGCGTGGTCGCTCATCCGTTCTTCTCCAAGTTGGGGCGCCCACGGACATACGGGAACGACACCATGGCGCCGATGAAGAGGACGGCGAGTGTCGCTTTCTCGTGCGAGAAGTTGAGGCGGGTGATTGCGGTCGTCAACCCGGGATCGCGGGCGTTTGTGGCCAATGCCAGTACCTTACAATGATCGTCGTTCGGCCCGTCGGAAGCCGATCCGCCAGCTTTTTGCTGCGGTTTCGGCAAGCTGGTGACGAGAAAGATGCTGATGTAGATCGCCAGGGGGATAAGCTGTTCCAGCGTCATCTCGGAAAAGGCCGCCTATTCTTCAGTGCGTCGCGGTGGGAAGCAAGCGACGGCTGGCCGTCGCCTGCTGTTTCCGGCGGTGCGCCGTATCGACTGAGCGCCACGCTTGTCGTCTTGATCAGTTGGCGCCGGGACCTGAGCCGCTCGTCAGGCTCTCAACCACCTGGTCGATCGAGAAACTCCCAGGCTTCTGCCTCGGAGGAAATTCCTGGAAGGTGGAGAGGAACTTGCCAACATATTGCTGTGCCGGGACCAGCAGGAAGAGGTGTTCGACACGCCAGCGCTCGTAGTCCATGCCTTCATGGTCGGCCGTTTCAAAAGGATCGGAACGAAGATTGAACAGCTTGGGCACACGCAGCGGCACGAAAGGCTCCTGCCAGACGTCGAACCCTTCCCCGCGTTGCTCGGCAAATACGAGCTTCCATTGATCGAAGCGCAATGCGACCAGGGACCCGTCGTCATTGAAGTAGAAGAACTCGTGGCGAGGGTCAGGTCCCTTTCCGGCGAAGTAGTCCATCTGGTTGTAGCCGTCGAGGTGAACCTTGAAGGTCTTGCCGCCGACCTCAAGTCCGACTTTAAGTTTGTCGGCGATATCGGGCTCGCCGATCGCCGCCATCAACGTCGGTATCCAGTCTTCGTGGGACACAACGTCGTTGAGGATGGTGCCCGGTTTGATGACGCCTGGCCACCGCACCAGCGTGGGAACACGGTAGCCACCCTCCCAATTCGTGTTCTTCTCGCCGCGGAAAGGCGACTGTCCGCCATCGGGCCATGTGAACTTTTCAGCGCCGTTGTCAGTCGAGTACATGACGATGGTGTTCTCGTCCAAACCCAGTTCCTTGAGCTTGTCGAGAACTTGGCCTACATGGCCGTCGTGCTCGACCATGCCGTCCGGGTAGATGCCGAGGCCAGTCTTTCCTTCACTCTCTTTCTTCAGTCGCGTCCAGATATGCATGCGGGTGGAATTCCACCACATGAAGAATGGCTTGTCCGCATCCTTCGCCCGCTCCATGAAATCCAGCGCTTTTTCGGTGACCTCGTCGTCGATCGTCTCCATGCGCTTCTTCGTGAGCGGCCCCGTATTCTCGATTTTCTGGGTGCCATCCTCGGCTGCCCAGGAATGGATGACGCCCCGCGTTCCATACCTCTTCTGCATTTCGGGGTCTTTGAAGTAGTCGGGATGCTCTGCTTCGTCTTCCGCGTTCAGATGATAGAGAGAGCCGAAGAACTCATCGAAACCGTGGGCGGTCGGCAGGTGCTCGTCACGGTCGCCCAGATGGTTCTTGCCGAACTGACCGGTCATATAGCCCTGAGCCCGGAGCAGATCCGCAAGGGTCGGGTCGCTGGCTTGCAGGCCCTCCTTGGCTCCCGGCAAGCCAACTTTTAAAAGACCGGTGCGAAAAGGGGTCTGGCCGGTTATGAAGGCTGCTCGACCCGCGGTGCAGCTCTGCTGGCCGTAGTAGTCCGTGAAGAGCGCGCCGTCTTTCGCGATGCTGTCGATGTTGGGTGTCTTGTAACCCATCATGCCCTGATTGTAGGCGCTGATGTTCCAAAGCCCAACGTCGTCGCCCCAAATAACGAGTATGTTCGGCCGCTTCTGCGGCTGGGCCAAGACCGGTTTAGCCATCCCGCCTGCCACCATGGCTGATATCGCAAAAGCCGAGGCCGCGCCAATAAGAACATTGCGACGTTTGATGCACAGTCCCGCTTGCTTCTGATCGGTCGTCGAACCAGTCTGCTCTTCGTTGTTCATTGCGAGCTCCTTTCAAGGGTTGAAATAACGAAAGACAGGAGGGCTTGCCTTGGCTGGCGTCACCTGACCGAACCTAACGTTAAAAAGGGGGAGGTCGAGAATCGACTAGCACGCATTGTGACTAATGGCGCAATAAGACAACAGGGCCACTGATGCGGCGCGCGCTGACGGTTCATGGAATGAGACGATCCCGTCGATTAATGCATCCTTCTTTGCGGATAAGCAATTGTATCTGTAGGTTATTTCCTGTTGGCCGGTGCATCCCTTTAGTAGGCACCGGCCTTTTCTTGGCGCGATAATGCATGGTGCGCCGGTTCGCCCGGCTAGAGGCAAGGAAACTGCTTTTCATGTTTTCGACTATAAGCAGTGCCTTGAAGAGCGAAGATGTGGAGAGCGCTTCGACCTTGCAGCGAGGGGCCACGCGGTTTTCTTGAGCCGGCTTTTGTATCTGGGCTCTGCGGCCGGATATTCACCCGTGATCCGATTTCTTCAGCGGGACAAGGCGGCTATGTGGCTTCTACCGGTAGAATAGAGCCGCGCAATCATGGTCGCTGCAATTTTCTACGGCGCGCACGGCAACACCGGAACTATACTCACACGTAAGCTCTCGGGATAGGGTGATAGCGCAACCCTCAGGATGAGGTGCTGCCTGGACAAGCTGGCACGTTCCAGGTCCCTACCGCGGTCCCGCGCATTGCCGCGCGAGAAGTGTTCCCTATTGTCGCGCCGTAGACGATCGTCAGCCGGCGTGGGTAAAAGCGACCATACCCGAGCGCAGTTGGGTTAAGCCCGTGGATTTGGCGTCGTGTGGCAGGGGTTCATCGATCGCGACAAGGTTTTTTGGGAAAGACCGCGGTTCGGCCTACGATTGGGCGTCGCCCCAGCGGCGGCCAGAGCCTCAGCGGTTTGAAGCCGCCGCACTCCGGCCGCCGCCGTGCCACCGCTCATTCAGACTGCTATCCCACGCCATCTGAATGACCTCTCACCGCCCCCAGCTCGAAAGGGGCGGGAAGGGGCCTGCTACCCTGCACTGGTCCTAATGGGCGAAGAAGCAACACATCGGTCGATGTGGATCTGGATGGAACGCTTCTTTGCCAATAGGCTTTCGTATTGGCAAAGGTTCTGGACCTTTCTCTTTGAAGGTCGGATGACTTGGCCGGTGGCTCTATTGGGCTCCCGGTCTTTTTTTGGGGGGCGTGCTACGCCGTTGCAACGCCCGAAACAGATTTTTGCTGACCTATGGGCACGTTTCGGTGGAGAGCGACACGCAGTCTCCGGCGGCCCATTGCTTGGTGTGCGGCTGGTCTAGGGGTCGTGCGGCTGAGAGGAACAGGAAAGTGTCGTAAGGATCATTTTGGCTCGATGCAGCGATAGATGGTCGCCGGATGGACATTGAAGGTCCTGGCAACGGCGCTGACTGATTTGCCCTCGCTGACCAGCTGCCGCGCCAGCTCTGCCTGATCCGGGCGCATTTTCTTCGGGCGACCGAAAGCCACGCCACGTTTCATGGCAGCCTTTCTGCCTTCGTCGGTCCGGCTCAGGATGAGGGAGCGTTCGAATTGCGCAATTCCAGCGAAGACTGTCATGATCATCACCCCAGATGGGGATGTGGTGTCGGCCCACGGCTCGTCAAGCGATTGTAATCCAGCTTCTTTTTCGATGATGCGCTCGGCGATACGCAGGAGCTCGAGGGAGTGTCAGGAATTCTGTGCGGTGGGCCGGTTTCATCAGTTGAAGAACCGCTCGCCGAAGATGACGGCGAACTGTGTCTTTGCCTCGATCCACTCCCTCGGCGCGCGCTTCCACTGCTCGGCCGCATTGTTGAGGACCAGATATAACAGCTTCATCGCGGCTTCGTCACCCGGGAAATGGCCGCGCGAGCGCACTGCCCGACGAAGTTTCGAGTTCAACGCCTCGATGGCGTTCGTCGTGTAGATGATGCGGCGGACGCCCTCTGGGAAGGCGAAGAAGGGAACAACGTGTTCCCAATTGCGCCGCCAGCTTTGAGAGATGGCAGGGTATTTCTGGCCCCAATACCCTTCCTCGAAAGCCTCCAGCGCCTTCATTCCAGCCTCGGCATCTCGAGCACGATAGATGGCTCTCAACGCCGGTACGACGGGTTTGCGATCCTTGTAGGACACGAACTCCAGAGAATGCCGGATCAGGTGGACGATGCAGGTCTGGACGATCGTCTGAGGGAAGACTACCGTAATGGCTTCGGGAAAGCCCTTCAGGCCATCGACCACGGCGATCAGGATGTCCTGGCAGCCACGGCTTTTCAGCTCATTCATCACGCGCAACCAGAACTTTGCCCCTTCGGTCTGCTCGATCCAGAGCCCGAGGATTTCCTTTGTGCCGTCCGCCAGAACTGCGAGCGCGACATAAACGGCCTTGTTGCGAACGAAGCCTTCGTCCCGGATCTTGACCCGGATGGCATCGAAGAACACGAGGGGATAGCACAGCTCGAGCGGGCGGTTTTGCCACTCGCCAACGGCCTCCAGAACCTGGTCGGTCACCGCCGAGATCAGGTCCGGCGACACGTCGATACCGTAGATTTCTTCGAGGTGGCCCTGGATTTCCCGCACCGTCATGCCGCGCGCGTACATGGAAATGATCTTATCATCGAAATCGGGAAAGCGGCGCTGATATTTGGCGATCAGCTGCGGGTCGAACGTACCGGCCCGGTCGCGCGGGATGGTCAACGTCATCTTCGAGGTACCGGTCAGCACCGTCTTTTTCGAAGATCCATTCCGCCGATTGCCCGACGGTCCTTCGCTGCGATCGACGGCGAGATGTTCATCAAGCTCGGCGTTGAGAATACGCTCCGACAGTGCCTTCTTCAGGTCATCCAGCAAGCCGTCCTTGCCGAAAACATCGGATGGATCACGACCAGCAAGAAGTTGGTCCAGAAGTTCTTTTTCGATAGCCATGTGATGATTCGCTCCTTTTCATCATCATGGCCCACCGCACAGAATTCCTGACACTCCCGAGCTCGATGGTTGAGCGGGCGAGCCGATCGAGGCGGGTGACGACCAGAACGTCGTCTTTGCGCAGGTGCTCGATGACCTTTTCGAGTGCGGGGCGGCCGCGAACGGCGCCGGAGATTTTCTCTTCAAACACCCGTTCACAGCCGACAGCGGCAAGTCTGTCCTGCTGAACCTCCAGGCTCTGGTCATCGGTAGAAACGCGCGCATAGCCGAGCTTCATGCTGCGACCTCGGCATCTGTGCGAAATCTACTGCAAAAAGATCCGATTTCGCGCATATGATTTGCGAAGTAATTCGCCTTGCTTTCCGGGGTCGCCCACCCCCTTCGCACGATATGCCTACCCGCCACCTCACGGACATTCAGCGCCAGAGTTTTGCCCGCTTCGACGGCGAACCGTCGGCCGATCAACTCGCCCGGTACTTCCATTTGGACCGAACCGACCACGACCTCATCGGGTCTCTGCGAGGCGATCATAATCGGCTCGGCTTTGCCGTGATGCTGACGAGTGTTCGATTTCTGGGGGCGTTTCCGGTCTCGTCGGCCGATATCCCGGCGTCGGTTTTGTCGACAGTGGTCGAGCAGCTTGGCCTTGAACCCACGACAAGGATTGATGCCTATTTCGAGGGAAGTCGACGCGTCCGGCACTTGGCGCTGATCCGGGCGCATTGTGGCTTCACCGACTTCGGCGACAACCCCGCGGCCCGCTTCCGGCTGACCCGATGGCTCTACGCTCTGTGCTGGAGCGGAGATGATCGGCCCGGCCCCTTGATCGAGCGAGCCGCGGCATGGCTCATTGCCAACAAGGTGCTTCTGCCAGGCGTCACGGTTGTCGAACGATTGGTCGGGAGAATCCGCGACCGGGCGAGAGCGGGGCTCTGGCGCCATCTGGTCGCCGGCTTGAGTGATGATCAGCGCGCGCGCATCGCTGGGCTGTTCGACGCGAGCGATACCTCCACGTTCGCCGCCCTGGATGCTCTGCGGACCGTTCCTACGAAGCGGATGCCGACCGAACTCTACCGCCACCTCGATGAGCTATGGCGGGAAATGGGTGACGAGGCCGATCAGGCGGCGCGATGGTCAGGGGTCGTCGTTTCGGCGACACCGTCGGTGAATTTGACGCCGGCGATGACCTTTGGCAACTGATTTTCGCCCTTCAGCCGGCGCCAGGTTTTGGCGGCGCTCATGACGAGCTTGAAGACCATGAGCCGTGCTGTGTTGTGGGACAGGCCTCCCTTGGTTCGCACCGTGCGGTGCCTGACGGTGGCGAAGACGCTTTCGATCGGGTTCGAGGTGCGCAGATGGTCCCAGTGTTCGGCCGGGAAGTCGAAGAAGGTCAGCAATGCCTCGTGGTCCTTCGTCAGGCAGTTGACGGCCTTGGGATATTTGGCCTTGTATTTGTCGACGAAGACGGCGATCGCGACCTCGGCGGTTGCCCGATCCGGGGCATCGCGGACCTCCCTGAGATCGGCCTTCATGTTCGGCTGCACCGACTTCGGCACCTTGTTGAGGATGTTGAGGAGCTTGTGTTGCCAGCACCGTTGATGGCGGGTCGAAGGGAATATCTCCTCCAGCGCCTTCCAGAAGCCGAGCGCGCCGTCGCCCACGGCAATTTCTGGCGCAATCGAAAGCCCGCGGGCCTTCAGCCCGACGAGCAGCTCGCGCCAGCTCTGGGTGCTTTCGCGCACGCCGACTTGAAAGCCGACAAGTTCCTTCTTGCCTTCCGGCGTCGCGCCGATGACGACCAGCATGCAAGCGGCATCGTCCTCCATGCGTGCCTGAAGATAGACCCCGTCGGCCCAGATGTAGACGTAGCGGCGGGCTGACAGGTCGCGGCGTTGCCAGCGATCATAGTCGGCCTGCCACTCCTCCTTCAGCCGGCCAATCACCGAGGGGGACAGGTTCGGTGCGTCCTTGCCGAGTAAGGCGGCAAGCGCCTCCTGGAAATCGCCGGTCGAGATGCCGCGCAGGTAAAGGACCGGCAGCAGAGCGTCGAGGCTCTTCGTGCGTCGTGCCCACTTCGGCAGGATCGCCGACGTGAAGGTGATGCGATCCTCGCCGCAAGTCTCCAAAGCCCGGTCGCGCAGCTTGACGCGGCGCACCGCAACCGGACCGATCCCCGTCTGGATCGTTCTTTCAGGCCCATGGCCGTGCCGCACCACCCGGTCCCGCCCATCGCTCAGGCGTTCGCTGGCCATGGCCGCAAGAAACGCCTCGGCTTCCGCCTCCACGGCCTGTGCCAGAAGCCGGCGCGCGCCTTCGCGTAGAACCGATGTCAGGGGATCATCGAGCGTCTCGGGATGCGGAAAGGAAACAACAGTGCTATCTGTCTTCATGGCGTATCGCTCTTTCATGAGGTTCTGGCAGGCTTGTCACCCGCCTCGATACGCCGCCCTCATCAAACCGTCATCACCCAGTTTCCGTCATAGCTCACTGATATTGAACGGCTTGCTTTGCGTATCCATCAACGTCCTCCTGTTGCCAGTTGTGTTGATAATATGCCCACCTGATCCGACCTCTTCGCTCCAGCTCCATTACGAGCCTTCATCGCTACTACAAATCGGTCCGTCCCAGTGCTCCGCATCGGTACTCTCGCCTCACGGTTTTCTCCGCTTGTGCTTCTCCCTTTGCATCGGAGCGACTGGTTCCTGCAGTTCCGCGACAATGCCTGCATCCGCTTCACGCCCCCTCAACGCCGGTCGCCGCTTGCCCGGTCACCAGGCATCTGACAAGCTGATCCCAGAGAGACGAGAAATCTCTGGTTTTGACGACAGGTTTCACGTTACGACGCTTCATCGGAAGGTTCATTTTCATTCGTCTCTCGGATGCGTACCGGCCCAGGGTATACCCTGGACTTGGCTCCAACGCTTACGACCACGTCTCTTAAACGCAGCCGCTTGGAGTGGTTTGGACCCAGCTCCTGAAAGCCGAGCCCGAGGGGCCATCCCTCATCATCATCGCAGCTTTACGCACACAGTCTGTCAGGCCATCTAGACCATCCTTTCCGTGTGCTCTGCAGCACACTCTCGTCGCCATGGATGACGGTCTGGGATCGCAACCGCAGCTTCAGTGCGTCATAGACGCGAATGAGGTGTCTCTCGCTCGAACCGATCACCCAATGGCCCAGAGCGCCACGGCTGACAGGAACGCCAGCGCGCTCGAAGGCTTGCGCCAAACGATAGAGCGGCGTGCCGTCGACATATTTATGAACGAGCGCGAACAGGCGTGCTGATCCCGGTGCGGTCGCAGTTACGGCACGCATATTTGGCTCGCGCATTCTGCAGAACCGTGGCCTTCACCTCGATGTGAAGCTGCTCGGTAACCAGCTCGCCCATGCGATGCATCGGGTGGCTGCAGCACGGACAGACCTTCTGGTCGTCGGCAAGGTCATACTCGACGCGCTGGCGCGGCAGGTTCGCCGGCAACGGCCTGCGGCCGGGTTTCTTGCCGTCGGGTTTTTCGATCTCCGGCAATCCCGTGTCCGGTAGAGCGACGGCATCATCGGCGTCTTCGCTGTCCTCGTCCCCCTCAAGGGCAGCCTGCTCGGCTTCGTTGAAGATGCGATCCATGTGCTTTTCGCTGCGCGGCGCAAAACGATGCAACTGCGCCAGCGCCAGTTCTTCCTCAAGCTTGAAGACGCGCTGCGCGAGGATATCCTTCTCGGCCTTCAGCGCGGCGATTTCTGCAGCATTCGCCGCCAAAAGCGCCATCAGTTCCGCAACGGTTGGGATGCCGGTTCCTGTCATAGCAGCTTTGAATCTGAGCCGCACCCTTACGTCAACAGCCTTCAGCCGACAAACTCATATTGCCGAACAGGATGGCGCACCATCGCATCGAGATCGATGCCCTCAAGCAGCCAGCGCAACTGTTCGGTATCGAGCGCCACCACCGCCTCCTGCCGCTTGGGCCAGCGGAACTTGTCTTCCGCGGGCATCACCGGCGATCGCAAACAGACGGGTCTCACGATCGCGATTCCGGCGTCGCGTGAAAGGAACGAATATCACCCAGATTGAATTGTCACGAGATACGCCGCAATGGTGAGACCGGCCTGACGGCAGCATCGACAGCGCTGACGATTGCCGCCAGGTTCGACTGGTCGAAATACACGAACTTCACCGTTGTGGGGCGCAGCGCTCCGAATTGGCCGGTCTCCATTGCGCTGAAAGGTCGCTGCGCCAAAGCGCAACGGTATTCGTCCGGTTTTCTCGAGGACTAACCACTTGGCGCTTCGCGTTGTTCTTGTGGCGTTGTCGAGCGCGTAAACCATCTCTCGGCGCTCGCGATCGTCCGCCGGGGGTTAAAACAATTCAAATGGGGCTCCTAGTAGCTCTGCACAGAGGTTATGATTCTTTGGCCGTTGGTTTTGGGTAGGCTTTGGCCAGCTTGACGCGGGCCTTCTCGGTAGAGAACATCCATTTGATGCGGGCACCACTGGCGTTGCGTCGGCGTTCCCAGGCTGCAACCTCGTCGACGAGGCGGTCGCGGCTTTCGATGCGGCGGTTGAGGCATTGGCCGCGCAGGACGCCGATTTCGATCTCGACCATGTTAAGCCAGCTGGCGTGCTTGGGCGTGTAGTGGAATTCCAGCCTTCTGAGGCTTCGGCGCGCCTGATCGGCCGGCAGGGCCTGGTAGAGCGCAGCGGGTGTGTGGGTCGACAGATTGTCGAGCACCACGCGGATGCAGGCGGCCTCGGGATAATGGACATCGACGAGATCGCGCATGCAGTGGGCGAAGTCCTCGGCCGTACGCCGTTCGGTGACTTTCACCTTGCGCCAGGATCGGTGCGCGTCGAGGAAGACGAACAGGTTGGCAGTGCCATTGCGTTTGTACTCGCAGTCGTAGCGTTGCGGCCTTCCGGGTTCGTACGGGATCGGCTGGCGCACCTCGCCGATGAGCTGGGTCGGGCTTTCGTCGAAGCACACCA
This sequence comes from Ensifer sp. SL37, assembly GCF_026672675.1. Lineage (NCBI taxonomy): Bacteria > Pseudomonadati > Pseudomonadota > Alphaproteobacteria > Hyphomicrobiales > Rhizobiaceae > Ensifer > Ensifer sp. SL37. The sequence continues at coordinate 621,546 of NZ_JAPPRN010000002.1, forward strand.
CCGGTACCGCTGCGGGTCGGACGCTTCGGCATAGAGGTCGAGCACATCCTCCATGCGCGCGACATACTCGGCATCGATCTTGGGAATGCACCACATGTCCTTGCGCCATGGCTTGACATCATTCTCGGCCAGGCGCCGGCGCACCGTCTCGCGCGACAGCTGTTCGTGCTCGGTCAGCTTGACGAACGCGTCGGCCAGCAGCTCCAGCGTCCAGCGGGCGCAGCCCGGCGGCGGGCTGGAGCAGGCGGTGGCCACCAGCAGGGCTTCCTCCTTGCCGGTCAGCTTGCGTTGCGCGCCCGGGCGCGGCTCCTCGCCAAGCGCCGCCTCCAGGCCCATCTCCACGAAGCGACGCTTGGTGCGGTAGACTGTGGAACCGCCGACCGCCACCGTTGCGGCGATGGTCTCGTCGCTGAGCCCCGCCTCGGCGGCGAGCAGGATCTGCGCCCGCTTGAGCTTGCGCGCCGGGTGCTTGCCGCCGCGCAGCATGCTCAAGAGTTCGTCGCGTTCGGGTTGGTCGAGGTCGACACGATGGCGTACATTCATCCGGAAAGCCTCCTTCAATTGCGGAGGTTCCGGATGAATCGAAAAATGAATCAATTACTTGACGGGCAGCCGGCAGCGCCACCCCACTTCACCGAAAAGCAGGGCCAGTACCTCGCCTTCATCTGGGCCTATAGCCAAATCAACGAACGGCCGCCGGCCGAGCGTGACCTGCAACGCTATTTCGGCGTCACCCCACCATCCGTCCACCAAATGGTGCTCTCCCTCGAGCGGGCCGGATTAATCCGAAGGAAACCCGGCGTCGCCCGCAGCATCGAACTGCTCGTCAGCCACAACTGCCTACCCACGCTGCAACCCAACCAACTCGTCAAATCCTCTGTGCAGAGGTACTAGGCGGTTTCTCTGAGCTCGCGCACGCCCGCAATCGGAACTCTGCGGATTGCCGGGACCCGGCCTCGCCAGTCCATGTGGTCCCGGTCACTTCCACGGCGAGCAGCTGCCTCCGCGTCTCAGGTGGCCTCGCGACTGGGCGCCACTCCGGGTCAACGTGGATTGCTACGTCTTCATGGCATCCACTGCCCACTCCCTGCTGATCTCACGCACCCGTTTCGGTCTCCCGGATCGCGACCTGCGAACTATAGCTATTTATGAGTTATCTATACAGTAGATAGTCCTAAACTAGACGAATCTTAAGCAGCTCCTTGTTCCGAGAACACTGCGGACACAACGATCATACAGACAAGGTTTGACTATGACTGTGATTTCCTCTGCCTCTTCGACGATCAACAGGATTCCGGGAATGACCGCTGAAGGTCCGGTCCGGCCGGACGGCAAGCGGCCCAAACCGATGGCCGCTTCGCAGTCGCCTTCAGACAGTGCATTGGTGGTGGCTGGCGCCGTCAAGGCATCCTCACCAGTACAGTTCGTCGTGGATCAGCTGCGTGCGGCGCGAATAGATCCCGCAGGGAAAACCTCGATCAAGACGGGTATCGAGCTTAAAAGCCACGGCTATCAGGCCCCTGGCTGGGATGAACAAGATTCGCAAGTCTCAAACGTTCAGGCGGCGATCCAGGGGCAGCTGAAAGGGGTGCCCCCGCTCGACGTACCGTTTAGAGAGCACTTGGAAGCTTTCTATGATGATCCGCATCTGCGATCTAAGTTGAACGTCGCTGTGCCAAAGCTTCTTACCGAGACGGCGCCGCAGGCTCAAGGTCTGAGTGAAAAGGGTCGCAGCACAGTTTTGGGCCTGGCCTCGGGCGACAGGAACTACATCGCGGTTGTCCCGGCCATCAACGGATACCCTGCAAAGAACGCCTTGTTCATTTCAGAACGCAGCAACTTTACAGCGGAGCCATTATCGACGGTTGGCAACAATAACGTTGATGCTGGAGGTCAGCCGCTTGGACAAACGCCAGGCGTGCTGGTGCTGTTTGATACCGAGGGTAAAGTTAACTACCGTGAACTCAACAGCCAGCAAGATGCCTTCGATCTCCTGTCGGATCCGCGGGCCGCCAGGCAGCTGTTGCCCCACTTCAGCCATGCGGCACAGACAGCGCGCACGTCAGGCAACCAGTACCGGAGGGTGCCGGATGTGTTCGAAGCCTTTGAGAAAGGCCGAAAGGGAGAACTCGACAATTTTGCGTTCAGCATCGAGACGCCCAAGCAGGCGAGCGATGCGGGCGGCTATCTGCAAGCACGTGGCAAGCCCTATGACCCTAACAATGGCGGGGAAGGCAAGTCCTATGGACCTGAGAACCTGGGGGGCGCGCTTGCCGACTCCAATGTGTACATCGGCTTGGAAGATGGCATCCCGCTCTTGGCCAGTAAGGCGGACCTCGCTCTGGGAGCGGCAAGCGACCTTTTAAAGAAAGTCAGCGTCGCGGCTGCCATTGCCGCACCAGTTAGCGCCGCCACTCCTCTCCTCGAGGAGGCTGAGGTTGCCGCAGAGACAACAGCCGCAGCAGCGACAAGAGGTGCGGCCTCGGCTCAAGAGGCGGCCGCTGCCGAGCTCAAAGTCGCAGAGGACCTTGCATCGACCCAACCGCAAGCAGTGCCCGCCGAGGAAGGCCTCGAGACGGGGGCGATCACACCAAAAGGGTTCTTCAATCCGCCCAAGCGCGTGCCGGATGGACGGCTGGGTTATCTGGCCAGTCCTGATAAACCTATCAAGTGGCCCGACGAAGACGTTGACCCTGGGCTTGAGCCTAGCTCTTGGGCGTCATCTGACGACGGCGATTGGGACGCAGCTGAGGAAGGTGGAGATGAGGTGGTCGATAGCGCCCGACCGTCACGCTTTTTCGGTGGATCGTCGTCAAGTGAGTCTAGCCGCGCGGGCAGCCCCCTACCCGGCAGTACTATCGAAAACAACATAGAGTCCGATGACGACTTCTTCGCATATGACGTTGACAATGGCCCAGATGAGGCTGATGGCGCAGCTGGAGGCTTCGCTCCCGGCATCGCAAAAGCGAAGGATTTTAAGCTCGAGCAAAATGAACGCGCCGGAGGCCATGTCATTGAAAGGCACGTCGGAAAGAGCGCCGACTACCTTACGAACCGTCTCAGCAACGAACAGGGCCTGCTGAACGCATCCACCTTTCCCGACAAAGCCACCGCCGAGGCGGCCATACGCTCTATGCTTGATCAGTCAAATATCCTCAAATCGGGCAAAATTCAGAAACTGGTTTCCGGCAGAGGGGTTGTGGCTGAGCATGGCGACGTCATGGTCGTAGACGCGACGTTCGACCAGGACATAGGAACGGTCTTGGTTAAGGATGGCAAGGAGATGGTCGCAACGAATAAGGTCCATATGTATCTTAAGCAGGAACCTGACGGGAAGTGGGTTGTTGAAACGGCATACCCCGTGCTTGAGTATCCGAAGATCGATTTGTCTGGCCCAGGAAACAAGACTATCGCTTCCGTCCAGGTGCAGGAGCCGATTGCTTTGAGCGGTTACTTGGAAGCAGGCTCTGCGTAACGCATCGTCGTTGATGAAGCGCGTGGTCTGCACGGATTGTGGTACAAGGCTATCGGGTGAGATGCCTCGCTTGTCGATCGAGCGAGGCAAACAGGACCAAAGAAAACCCTCAGCGATCTTCACCAATCTCCGCACCACGCCTTCCAAATGATCGGCCTGTCCACAGCGGCGCGTATTCGGTGCATGGAACGCCTGGCCGAGCAGCCGGTCAATTGGCTGACGACAGAAGACGACGCTGTCGTCGCCCATCGGCGGCGTTTGATTCTGGCGGCGGGTGGGCATGCCCCGTTGATCGCCCATATCGTCACAACGCTGGAGCGGCGAGCGCAACGCTACCTCCCGACGAGCTGGCCTCCACCGGCTGCGGAGCTTCCAGCCGTTCTGGGCGCCTATGTAGTCGGCGCTGAAAAACCTCCCAACGCCCTGGAATTAGGGGATTCCCATCTGTTTTGAAGTATTGGAAACTGCCGGAAATCGTCGGTGATGTAGCTGATTTCTGGTGTTTTTGGTATGCGGCCAACTCGTCCCTCTTCCGGTAGAAATGATCTTTTTCGCGACCGTCTGGACGCGATCATCAACCCGCGCCACGCGCTGGTGCGATTGTCTGGCGTGATCCCATGGGCACGATTTGACGAGGCGTTCGGAGGGTTCTATCGGCCGGTCGGCCGCCCCGCCAAGCCGACGCGGCTGATGGTCGGGCTGCATTACCTGAAGCATGTCCACGACTTGTGTGACGAGGAGACGGTCGAGCGCTGGGTGGAGAATCCGTATTGGCGTGTGCCTTGAGCCGGCGTTGTGTGTGTGCCGGCGCAACTGTGTTGAAGATGGGAGTGGGCCTCCCGGAGCCGACCTGCAGGGGCTGGCTTCAAACCACTCCATGCTGCTGCGCTCAAGAGGCGTGGTGGTGAGCGATGGAGAAAAGGCGGCGCGCGACGCCGTCAGGTGTGTGACGAGAAGATGAGCGAAAGCGAACCGCTGACGACATATCGAAATGGGTTCAGACGCTGTCAAAACGGGCGTGGGTTAGTGGCGCCCGGAAGAGCATGGACGGCACCTGTTTACGGGCCATGCGGCAGCCGGTGTATAGGCGGCATGATCTCGCCACAGGCTTCAGCACGGAACAAGGGAACCTGGCATGGGATGCCAAGGGAAATCCGCAAGTGGCCCAAACCATGAGGGAGAATACCGAAGCCCATGTCAGGGGCGGAGTGACCCGTAGTAGTGATGAAACGTCTGTAATGGACGCGGAGCGAAGGGGGCACGTCGCCCGGTCCGGGATTATGCGTCAACCGGTGTCAAGCGAATCGAAGAATTGACCCCTGGAGGTGCGGACGAATTCTTGGACTAACAGGAGATAGTTCATGTATTCGTACGAAGACCGCATGAGAGCTGTGCAGCTCTACATCAAGCTTGGCAGACGCGTGAAGGCCACGATCCGTCAGTTGGGCTATCCGACGAAGAATGCTCTCAAGCAATGGTGCCGCGAGTACGAACGCGGTCCCGGCTTGTCGGCAGGTTATGTTCGCACCAAACGACGGTATTCGGATGAGCAGAAGCCGATTGCCGTTGAGCACTATCTGAGCCACGGCCGTTGCATAGCATGGACCATCAAGGCGCTTGGTTACCCTTGCCGTGGAAAGCTCTCGGCTTGGATCGACGAATATGAACCTGAACCGCGCCGGGTTTGCCGGAGGCCGTTTGGTTTAAGTTATGCAGCCATGGCTGGTTCGTCCAGCATGGCGTAATACTGCTCCTCGGCTTCGGCTGGCGGAATGTTGCCGATGGGCTCCAGAAGCCGTCGATGGTTGAACCAGTCGACCCATTCTAGGGTGGCGAATTCAACCGCTTCGAAGGTGCGCCATGGTCCGCGCCGATGAATGACCTCGGCCTTGTAGAGACCGTTGATCGTTTCGGCGAGCGCATTGTCGTAGCTGTCGCCGACGCTTCCGACGGAAGGCTCGATTCCCGCCTCGGCCAGTCGCTCCGAATACTTGATCGACACGTATTGGACACCGCGATCGCTGTGATGGACGAGGCCGCCGCCATGAACGGGACGCCGCTCATGAAGCGCCTGCTCCAGGGCATCGAGGACAAACCTGGCATGCGCCGTCCGGCTCACCCGCCAGCCGACAATGCGGCGGGCGAAGGCGTCGATGACGAACGCCACGTAGACGAAACCCTGCCAGGTGGCGACATAGGTGAAATCCGACACCCAGAGCCTGTTCGGCGCAGGAGCCTTGAACTGGCGGTTCACCCGATCAAGCGGGCTGGGAGCCGTCTTGTCCGGGATCGTCGTGCGGATCGGCTTGCCCCGGATGATACCCTGAAGTCCCATCGATCGCATGAGCCGGGCGACGGTGCAGCGGGCTATATCGAAGCCTTCCCGCTTCAATTGCCGCCAGACCTTGCGCACGCCGTAGACGCGGAAGTTCGCCTCGAACACACGGCGTATCTCGATCTTCAATGCAATGTCGCTGCGGGCGCGGACCGACAACCGGTCCACGTCCAGGCGTTTGGCAACGTTCTCGTAGTAGGTTGATGGGGCAATCGGCAGCAGTCTGCAGATCGGCTCGACCCCGAATACCGACCGGTGTTCGTCGATGAAGGAGATCATCGCTTCAATGGGCGGTCGAGCTCCGCCATCGCGAAATAAGCGGACGCTTTGCGCAGTATCTCATTGGCCTGCCGAAGCTCGCGGTTCTCCCGCTCCAGAGCCTTCATCTTCTCGGCCACTTCGCTGGGGAGTCCGGGCCGGGAACCATCGTCCACTTCCGCCTTCTTCACCCATTCATTGAGCGTCTGCGCCGTGCAGCCGATCTTGGCGGCGATCGAGGAAACCGCTGCCCATCGCGAGGAATATTCGCCTTGGTGATCCAAAACCATCCGCACTGCTCGGGCGCGGACTTCCGGTGAAAATTTGTTGGTTGTCTTGCTCATATCGGCTCCACTTTCTCAGAAGTTGGAGCCTCCGACAAACCCGGCGCGGTTCATTCCTTCTTGCCTTCCGGCGTCGCGCCGATGACGACCAGCATGCAAGCGGCATCGTCCTCCATGCGTGCCTGAAGATAGACCCCGTCGGCCCAGATGTAGACGTAGCGGCGGGCTGACAGGTCGCGGCGTTGCCAGCGATCATAGTCGGCCTGCCACTCCTCCTTCAGCCGGCCAATCACCGAGGGGGACAGGTTCGGTGCGTCCTTGCCGAGTAAGGCGGCAAGCGCCTCCTGGAAATCGCCGGTCGAGATGCCGCGCAGGTAAAGGACCGGCAGCAGAGCGTCGAGGCTCTTCGTGCGTCGTGCCCACTTCGGCAGGATCGCCGACGTGAAGGTGATGCGATCCTCGCCGCAAGTCTCCAAAGCCCGGTCGCGCAGCTTGACGCGGCGCACCGCAACCGGACCGATCCCCGTCTGGATCGTTCTTTCAGGCCCATGGCCGTGCCGCACCACCCGGTCCCGCCCATCGCTCAGGCGTTCGCTGGCCATGGCCGCAAGAAACGCCTCGGCTTCCGCCTCCACGGCCTGTGCCAGAAGCCGGCGCGCGCCTTCGCGTAGAACCGATGTCAGGGGATCATCGAGCGTCTCGGGATGCGGAAAGGAAACAACAGTGCTATCTGTCTTCATGGCGTATCGCTCTTTCATGAGGTTCTGGCAGGCTTGTCACCCGCCTCGATACGCCGCCCTCATCAAACCGTCATCACCCAGTTTCCGTCATAGCTCGCTTGTCCGGCTCGGATGGTTCAAGAATGTGCACGTGAAGGCGCCTAGCGCACAAGAGACACGCGCTCTCCTAAATGCCCGTCGGTTCATCGTCGACAAGGTGACAGGCATTGAGAATTCCATGCGCGCGAATTTGCGTAACTTTGGTCTCAAGGTTGGCATCGTGTCGCGTAGGATGTGGTCGAGCCGTGCACGGGAATTGGCCGCCGGAATCCCGGCATTGGAAATGCTCGTTGAAAGCATGTTGAATATCCGCGACGTATTGCTGCAGGAGCTGCGGACACTCGACCGCAAACTGCTCGAAACCGCTCGTGCCGATCCCGTCGTTCAGACGTTGATGACGGCACCGGGCGTTGGTGCAATTGTCGCGTTGACGTTCCGGAACGCGGTTGACGATGCCGGCCGCTTCAAACGCTCAAAAGATGTTGGACCATGGCTTGGCCTCACACCCAGTCGCTATCAGTCTGGCCAAGTTGATCGAAGTGGTCATGTCACCAAGGCCGGAGATGCATCCGTGCGAACCGCTCTTTACGAGGCTGCAACCACACTGCTTGGGAGAGTAGTGAAATGGTGTGCATTGAAGAACTGGGGTCTACGTGTTGCCCGGCGTAGCGGGATGAAAAAGGCAAGGGTCGCTGTTGCACGAAAGCTCGCCGTCATTCTTCACAGCATGTGGCGTTCGCAAGCTCCATTCAAATGGGCGACCGAAAAAGAAGTGCTCGTTTAATCGCGTCTACCGTCTGCCGCTGAAACGCAGGCAGGCGGTCACGGTGTCCCGAGCGGGACGAAGGTTGACTGAGTACGCATCTGCCAGAGTCGCTTCAAGCACGGGGTAGAGATTGTACCGTCCGCCTCCTTAGTTCGCATTTTGTGGCGGCAACGCCGACCACGGACAGAAGCATGGCCCTGCTCGTGGATAGCGAATTGACAGAACCTGCCCGATCACAGAAGCGGCAGATGCCAGGCAAACTTCGAAACGGCGACATGAGCAGCGAATGCCGTGGTCACCATGCCGCCATCCATCACGCGTGCTGGCGCGGGCGCTTGCACAACGCCACTCTCGCAGGCCCGGCAGGCATAACGTGGCCGGGTCGTCCGTTTCACCCGGACAACGGCAGGCACGATGTCGAGCGCCTCGTTGACATCCATGCCGATGCAATGCAGTTCGAACGAACAGCAGGGGCAAATCTTGCTCTCCGGCTCGATGACCTCTTCATAACGCGGAAGGTGCTTGGGCAAGTGTCCGATGTTGCGCGCTGGCGATCGCCGTGCTTGCGTTTTGTATTCACTGACCGGCGCGACATCGTCATTGGCAGCAATGGGAATGTCGCTCAGATCGCCAAGGTCAAGGATCGCCTGCGTTGGGTCGAGCGTCGTCATTTTCTCCGACTTCGCCCCAAAGAGCTGCTGCTCCAGGAAGGCAACGCGCGCTTTGAGATCGGCATTTTCCTCGTCGAGCGAGAGAATGATCCGGGTTAATTGCGCAGCATCCTGAGGCACGGGGGGGGGAAGCGGCATGGCAGATCCTACCATGCAAGCTTGAATCTACAAGCAAAACCAATAGGTTAAACCTACTTTCAAGGGGCGTTTTACCGGGTTCTGCGTCACCCTTGTCCAGTCGATACCGGCCAGCAAAAGCGAGAACTCTTCGCGCGTCATCTGCATGGCGCCATCGCGGATCGGCGGCCAAACAAACTTGCCCGCCTCCAGCCATTTCGTCGCCAGGATCATGCCGGATCCGTCCCAATAGATGCAGCGAAGGCGATCGAGACGCTTGGCACGGAACACAAACACGTCGCCGCAATACGGATCAGCAGCAAGCGCCGAAGCCACTAATGCCACGAGGCCGTTCATACCACGCCGGAAGTCGATAGGCTGCGTTGCAACCATGATCTTCATCCCATTCGGCGAAAGTGCGATCACCGGCGCCCTCGCAACGCCGCCACGATCGCTTGCGCCAACTCGGGCGCCACCGTCCCGATCACGGTCATGCGCGCGCCAGCAATCTCGATCTCAATCCGACCTGCGGCGAAGTGGGCGGCATCCGATTGAGAGCCCCGGTGGGCCGCTTGATCGCCGACCACCGTTACCGGCACGAACATCGCCTGCTGCGCACAGACCTTGGCCGAGGGACGAGTGGTCAGCCCAGCATCCCGACGCCAAACATTCAGCAAGCCCCGATTGACGCCCCAGCGCCGAGCAACGGCCGAGATGTTCACATCCGGTTCCGCGCTTTCCGCAAGGATGCGCGCCTTCTCCTCGTCAGTCCAATTCCGCCGCTGGCGACGACCGGTGATCACCTCGATCCGACGATATTTTCCCTCATGCCTGGCTTCATCCATGTCTTCATCCATGATTTCAAGCATGGCATCAGCGCGATCTCCAACCATCCCGTTCCGCTCCTATCGGTGAAGGAGCTTATCTCGCGGCCTCGATCACAAAAGGAAAGGTGGGCTGTTCGTAGCGCTCACTTTATAATGCTGACGGAACAGCTCGTAGCGCTGTGACCAATGTCCCTGGCACTGCTGGCTTCTCACAGACTATTCCGCAGGAAGTAACCGCTCTAGCAGACGGAAGTTGGGTGGTGTCCTGGAGGGATACTGTAATCCAAGGCGGGAGTGTCGCTGGCTATGAACTTCAGGTATTTAATCCAGATGGGAGTATGCGGGGCCCTGTGGTGGAAGAAACTATCGTAACCTACCTGGCGGATTTAGACGTAGTTGCACTCGACGATGGGGGTTGGGTATCAATATGGACAGGCACCGTTTCTGGTACAGCCGGTCTGTACCAGCAGGTGCACAATGCAGATGGAAGTCCCCTCGGTGTCGCTACCCTCCTCGACAGCCATCCTGATGGCGCAGTATCCAAGGATCCTAAGGGCGCGCTTCTTGCGGATGGCCGCTGGATTGTGGGGTGGAGTGAAGCATTTTTCAATGCTTGGCAGGTTTTCAACGCGGACGGAACTCCGGATGGGCCGCCTGTGCATTTTGCGGTGTCAGGCACTAACTTCTATGGCGGTGCTGACATCACCGGGCTAACAGATGGCGGCTGGGTTATCAGTTGGGTTGGGTACCTTCCGGACGGTGGTTCGGCAATCTATAATCAGGCCTTCGATGCAGAAGGCACGCCGCGTACTCAACAGCTTATACTTGCGGCTCCTCATAGCCCCAATCAAGATCCTCAGAGCTACGAGCCAGCTATTGCGGCTCTGCCGGACGGCGGTTGGGTCGTGACGTGGACGGCAGATACTGGAGTTGCCGCAGGATATGGCACCTACGACATCTATCAGCAGCGCTTTGACAGCGACGGCAATCTGCTGACCCCGAAGGATGATGCGGTGTTTCACACGATTGACGGATCCGGTGGTGCGGAGACGCTGTCGGGCGGCAATAACGACGATATCTTCGTTGTGCCCGATACGCTGTTTGCCGGCATTCATGGCAAGGCCGGTGTCGATACGCTGAAGCTGGACGGGACCGGGCTTCATCTCGACTTTGCCAGCGATGCCATCGCATCGGGTGTTGTCACGGGCATCGAGCACATCGATATCACCGGGACCGGCGGCAATACGCTTTCGGTCACCGCCCAGGACGTGCTCGATATGTCGGATACCACCAATCTCCTGATCGTGCACGGTGACCGCGGCGATACACTCAACGCCAGCGGCTTTACCGCCGGGGGAAGCGTGACGTCGAATGGTGAGACCTTCGATGTCTTTACCAGCGGTTCGGCAACGCTGTGGGTCGAGCAGGATCTCGGCACGGTCAACGTCGTCTAAGATCAGAGGTTTGTGAACTGCTAGACAGACGCCGGCGGGGCCAGTCCCCGCCGGCGTCTGCATGTGAAGGACAGAATGGCACCCGTCAGGTCGCAGCTGGTTTGCAGGCTCTGGCCTCAGCCTCAAGGTTCTGGCCGTGTGGCACACATTGTTTGCAACCGACATCAGGCCTGAAGTGCCTTTTTTTGCTTGCCCGCATGGTCCAAAGGGAAGGCTTGGACGGCCGTCGTGGGTGCGTGCGGTGCATGGGCGTTATTTGAGTATAAGCGAATGAACTTCCCACTCTCAAGGGAGGGGGCGAATCGCCCAATTCAATACACGAATGCGACGCTCTTATGGAAATTAAGTCAGTGCTTGCGGGAAAAGGGCACGGCGTGCCTGCTGCGGGATGCCTTCTGCAAAGCCTCTCATCTCTCGGCCCGGTGTTCCTGGTCGCCAAGGATGCCTCTTTCCGCCTGTCCCATTTCTGGTCTGGCTGGCCTTCGATCCGGCGGTCGCATTTTTCCAGGTTTCGCCGCCGCACATCCGCGCCCGGGTTCCGCTTGCGCAATGCCGTCGGCTGCCGACTGGTCATTCACGGTAAAGTCCACTGTGGTGCAACCCTGAGCGCACCCTGCGCCTATCCGCGTGAGGGCGCGCTATGACTTTCTTCGGATCTTCCGCAGCGCCAGCCAAGCTCGGCTATGCCGTCTTCACCTGCCTGGTGCTTGCTTCAGCCGGTTGTACGTCCGTCGTGCAATCAGGCGATGCTGCCGGTGCAAAGGGCGGGCAGGGCAAGGTCGGCGCCGAACACGTCGGGTCGGTGTCGCCTGCGGGCGCTGCAAAGCCCGGTTCAGGACCTGCGGGCGCATATGGCATGTTGGCCGCAAAGGCTCCCGGCACCTTGCCTGGCACGGTCGCAGCCGCCCTGGCGCTGAACGAGCGCATCAAGAGCGCCTCCAGCAACCTGCAGCTGGCCGGCGTCAATGTCGGCATCGCGCGTTCCGGCTATATGCCAAGCGTTTACGGCACCGGCGATCTTGGAGACGATGGTGCGGCCGACGCCGAGTTCGTCGTCAGCCAGCCGCTGCTTGATTGGGGGCGCACGAAAGCGGATGTCGCCAAGGCGCGGGCACTGGAGACGGCAAGCAAAGAGGAGCTTGCGGTTGAGCGCGAACGCGTCGCTCTGGAGGCGGCGCAAGCCTATATCGGTGTCATCCGGTCAGAGGCGCTGCTGGCGCTTGCAAAAGACAATCTCAGTGCACTCGAGCGCATCGCCGAGCTGGCGCAGGGCTTGGCGCAAGGTGGGCTTGGCGACAAGAGCAATGTCGAGTTTGCCAACGTTCATGTCGGAGAAGCCGGCGCGACGCTGGAAGAAGCCGACGGCGCACTGGTGCAGGCGCGCAGCGTCTATGCGACCCGGGTCGGCACTCAGCCCGGCACGCTTGCGAGCCTTCCGGTGATCGAGCTTGGCAAGATCTCGGATCTGCGCGCAGCCGTCGATGCAGCGCCGGCCGTGGTCGCGCTGCTTGCAAGGGGCGAGGCTGCCGGCCATGCCGCCAAGACCGCCCAGGCAGAGCTTTACCCAACGCTTGCGGGCGAAGCGTTCGTTCGCAGCGAAGATAATTTCGGCGGGCTGGTTGTCGGGGCGAGATTGCGCGGCAAGACGCCGACCTACAACGGCGCCAGCAACCTGATGCGCGTCGAGGCGGCGGAGCTGGCGTCCGATAGCGCCCGATCGGCGGCTGACGCCGAACGCCGGCAGGCGACCGAAAGGGTGGCAGTGTTCCAAAGTCAGGCGCCTGCGCTTAAAGAGCGTCAGACGATTTTGGCGAAGCAATTGGAAAGCGCCAGGGCGTTGCGCACCACCTACGAAGAGCAGTTCAAGCTCAATCAGCGCTCCTTGACCGACCTCGTGACGGTGCAGGGCGATGTCGTTCGCATCGAACGATCGTTGATCACGGCGAAATACGATTACTTCAATCTGCAATATTCGGCTGCGGAAGCTCTTGGCGTTCTTCTCGAGAAACTCATGGGTGAGAAAAGGCCTGCGCAAGACCAGATAGCGCAGCCCAAGCCGACAGCGCAACCGGAGAAACAAGGATGACACAGGCTTTGATCGCGCAGCGACCCGAAGGCAACGACAGCGCCCGGAGGGGGCCAAGGCCAGTCGCACCTACCGATCCGGTGCTCGAAGGCTTGTTGCTGCTGTGCCAGATGCATGACCGAACCGCCAGTGCCGCGCAACTGACCGCAGGCCTGCCCCTCAAAGACGGAAAACTCACACTCGACATCGTCGATCGAGCAGCCAAGCGCGCCGATCTCGATGCCCGCGCTCAAAAGGTTGCGCTCAGCGAGATCCGAAACGAGTTTCTGCCACTCATGCTGGAACTCACCGACGGCCGGATCGCGATCCTCGTCGAACGCCAGGGCGCGCATTACAAGGTCGTCTACCCCTTGATGCCAACGCTTGAGCTTCTCCTCGACGCCGAAGCCTTAGAGGCTGACTATTCAGGAACGGCCGTCCTGGTTGCGCCGGCGCCGCGACGGGACAGCCGTGCGGGAAATTTTGCTGCCGATCCCCATGAGCATTGGTTCTGGGGTGAGGTCAGGCGGCACTGGCCGCATTTCCTCGAAATTGCGATTGCAGCGTCACTCGCCAATGTCTTGGCGATCGCAACCGCCTTTTTCTCCCGCCACGTGTTTGACCGCGTGTTGCCCAATCTCGCGTTTGAGACCCTGTGGGTTCTTGCAACCGGCGTCGGCCTGGCGATCGCACTTGAGGCCGTGGTCAGGGTCGCCCGAAGCCATCTTATGGATGCAACCGGCCGTGAGCTCGATCTTGTGCTTTCGGCGCGTGTATTCGAACAGGCGCTCGGTCTCAGGCTTGATGCGCGGCCCAAATCGACAGGGGCCTTTACCAGTCAGGTTCGCGAACTGGATGCCGTGCGTGACTTTTTCACGTCGACGACAATTGGCGCGTTGAGTGACCTGCCCTTCGTGTTCCTCTTCATATTTATCATCTGGATCATTGGCGGACCGGTGGCCTATGTGCTGCTCGCGGCAATCCCACTTATCGTGATCCCCGGATTGATTGCGCAATGGCCGCTTTCGAGGGCTTCGCGCCAGCATCTGCGAGAAGGAGCGGTGCGAAATGGCCTCCTTCTCGAAGCGATGTCCGGTATCGAGACTGTAAAATCGCTGCAGGGAGAAAGCCGCTTCCAGCGGATGTGGGAGGAATATTCTGCACTTCTTGCCGGCAAAAGCATGCAGGTTCGCGGGATCTCGGGTAGTTTGAGCTACCTCGCGAGCGCCGTGCAGCAGGGGTCGTATGTGGCGGTCACTGTGGTGGCTGTCTACAGGATCGCCGAAGGCGAACTATCGACCGGCGCCTTGCTCGCCTGTTCAATGCTTGCCTCCCGCGCCATCGCGCCGCTGACCCAATTGGCTGGGATACTTGCGCGCTGGCAGCAGATGCGGGCAGCGCTTGCCGGATTGGAGCAGATCATGTCCGTGCCGGCGGACAGACCGGTCGGGCGCACCTTCGTGCACCGGCCATCGCTTTGCGGTGACTATCGTTTCGAAGGCATTACCTTTGGATATGATCGCGACGGCGGTGCGGCCCTCAAGATACCGTCTCTTGCGATTGAGCGTGGCAACAGAATTGCACTTCTCGGTACGATCGGCTCGGGAAAATCGACGCTGCTCAGGCTTCTTGCCGGACTCAGCCATCCGATCGAGGGACAACTTGCACTGGATGGCACCGATATCCGACAAATTGACCCAGCGGATCTGCGCCGGGCGATTGCCTATCTGCCGCAGGACGTACGCCTCTTTCACGGGACCCTGCGCGAGAACCTGACCCTTGGGCTCGCAAGCAAGCCTGACGAAGAGCTGCTCGAAGCGCTGACGTTTGCCGGAGCAGAGCGGCTCGTCATCGAGCATCCGCTTGGGCTTGACCGGATGATAGGGGAGGGGGGCACAGGTGTCTCAGGGGGCCAGCGCCAATGCATTGCACTGGCACGGGTTTGGTTGCGCGATCCTCGCATCGTGCTTCTGGACGAACCGACGGCAGCGCTCGACCACGCTCTGGAGCTGAAACTCATAGAGAACCTGAAGAGATGGTCGGAGGGTCGCACCTTGATTGTTTCCACTCACCGGCAGCCGGTCGTTGCGCTCGCTGAACGCGCACTTGTCTTGAACGCAGGTACCGTAGTTGCCGACGGGCCGAAACAAAATGTGCTGGAGGCACTCGCAGGTGCGCCCTCGTCTGCGGCACAGACCGCTCGGAGCAAGAAGGAAAGCGATCAATGAAGGTGCGGCCGATGAAGCGGGGGGGTATCTGGCAGCTTTCGGGCAAGTTCGACAGGAGGAGGAGCCGTCTTCTCGTATGCCTGATCTTTCTTGTCGTCAGCACGTTTCTCATTTGGGCCAGCAATGCTCCGTTGGACGAACTCACGCGCGGTCAAGGCAAGGTCGTACCCTTAAGCCGCGGCCAGATTATTCAGAGTTTGGAAGGTGGTATCCTCGAGCACATCGAGGTCTACGAAGGGCAGGAGGTTGCAGCGGGTGAGACGCTTGCAATCATCGATGATACCCGTGCACGTGCCGCCTATGAGGATCTTAAAGGACAGTCTGTGGCGCTCGAGGCGACACTCGACCGGCTGCGCGCCGAACTTGCCCAAGCCGATAAAATAGACTTCGGGCAAGACGTTGTCGGGGTCACGGATATCGTCACAGTTGAGCAAGAGCTCTTTGCAGCCCGGCGTCGCCACTTCAAGGAGGGCCTCGCCTCCCTGCAGGAACGCAAAGCCATCGTCAAGCAGGAGCTGGATCTCGTCCGTCCGCTGGTAAAAAGCGGCGCCACAGGTCAGGTCAAGCAGATTGAACTGGAGCGGGGGATGGCTGATATCAACGGGGAACTAACCGAGTTCAATAACAAGTACTTTCAGGACGTGAATGAGCAGATCTCGGCTAAAGGTGCTGAACTTGCAAGTGTGACCCAACAGCGCGTTCAGCGTCGTGATTCTCTCGATCAGACGATTCTGAAGTCGCCCGTGAAAGGCATCGTCAAGAACCTGGAAATAACGACAAAAGGCGGGGTGGTGCAGCCCGGGCAGAAAATCATGGAGATCGTTCCGCTCGAAGACCGGCTTTATGTCGAGGCGGAAGTTCGCCCGCAGGATGTCGCCTTTCTTCATCCGGGGCAGCCTGCAACCGTTAAGATCACAGCTTATGACTACACGATCTACGGCATGCTGACGGGGGAACTCGTATTCATCAGCGCCGATACGATCCTTGACGAAAAGCGCAAGGATCCGCAGCCCTACTATCGCATTCGCGTGCTCACAGACAGTGCGGCGCTTGAAGGCCCCGACGGCCTTCTTCCCATCAAGCCCGGGATGGTCGCAGAGGTGAACGTGCAGACGGGCAAGAAGACTGTTCTTGAGTATTTGCTGAAGCCTATCTTGAAAGCGACGGATGCGTTTCACGAACGCTGACGGCAGCGCGAGAGGCGGCGAAATTGCGGCAGGACCATAAGCAGTTGGTCGTGCCATGGTATGGCTCGACCTATTCGGAGGTCAGCCGAACCTGGCCGCCTCCTTCCGATCGCATTTCTTCATGATCGTTTCGACGTCGGAAGTGACATGTCTGTTGGGCGCTCCAAGGATCACCGGAAGACAACGCGGACCCGATCGCATAACGAGTGTGGTGCGACCGCCCGCGTGTATGCTTGGGACTGCGGTCATGATCCATGGATTGCCACGTGCACGTCCACGCCGGGCGACTGTTCCCGTCGTCAGATCGGACGGGCTACGAGAACATACTTATCTCAGATGAGAGATTGTTCGACCATCCTGCTCACCGATCACTGGGCCATTGAACCGAGCGCCGCTTATTTGCCCTTAACGGAAAATCGCGTTTAGACTGAAAGCTCTAGTCTTCCGTGTTGCAAGGGGCAAGCAGCTCGCGCCGTACCGTGGTGTTGTCTGTGTCCACGTTATCGATGTCCGTCAAAGGCTGCCGTGCTCATTGTGTTGATAGTCACGCTGGCGTGTCTTGCATGCTTCTCGATAAGTCCCTGGCCCTGTCGTGTCACGGATTTCCAGCGACCGCGATCGTAGGGACCAGAAGTGCGTGCGCGCCGCCGGCAATGTTCGTTCCATCGAAGGATAAGTGCGATTTGGAGGCTGATCTGTTCATCGTCAACGAGCTGAGATGGTTCGGAGCTGGGGGGGAGCGTGCGAATGACCACCTTTAGCAAAGCGGTCTTACTGCGATGAAGATGCTGGTTCGTGCCCTCACGATCTTTCTGTGGGTTTTTGTATCACTTGGTTTCCTCGCGCTTATTACGCTGCCAATCAGTCTTCAGACGCAGTTTGCCGCAAGTCTGGTGATTGCGGCGCTCATGGGTGCCATCAAGCTTGTGGACACGGACGGAAAATGGCGGTCCGTCGCGCTGGCTTTTGGAACGGCGATAATTCTTCGCTACGTGTACTGGCGCACCACCGCCACACTGCCGCCTGCCCATGAGTGGCAAAACTTCATTCCTGCGTTCCTGCTCTATCTCGCCGAGATGTATGGCGTAACCATGCTCGTCCTGAGCTTGTTCGTCGTCGCGATGCCGCTTCCAGCGCGGCCCCTAAGGGGGGCGCCGTCAGGCAATTGCCCAAAGGTCGACGTCTTTGTCCCAAGCTACAACGAGGATCCGGAGCTACTTGCCAACACGCTCGCTGCGGCCAAAAGCCTGGACTACCCTTCCGACTGCTTCACCGTGTGGCTGCTTGATGACGGTGGCACCGACCAGAAGCGTGAGTCCGAGAACCTTGTCGAGGCGAGGCACGCAACCGAGCGCCGTACTGCTCTTGAAGCGCTGTGCGCGGGCCTGGGTGTCCAATACCTGACGCGTGCGCGCAACGAGCATGCCAAGGCCGGGAACCTTAATAACGGAATGAAGCATTCGAAGGGCGAATTGGTCGCGGTTTTTGATGCAGATCATGCCCCGGCCCGCGACTTCCTGCTCCAGACGGTTGGTTACTTTGACGACGATCCTCGCTTGTTCTTGGTGCAGACACCGCATTTCTTCCTGAACCCCGATCCGATCGAGCGCAATCTGCACACATTCGAGAAGATGCCGAGCGAGAACGAGATGTTTTACGGCATCATTCAACGCGGCCTCGACAAGTGGAATGCTGCGTTCTTTTGTGGTTCGGCAGCCGTCCTGCGGCGAGAAGCGCTCGACGAGGTCAACGGTTTCAGCGGCATGAGCGTGACCGAGGATTGCGAGACCGCCTTGACGCTTCATGCGCGTGGCTGGAACAGCGTATATGTGGACCGGCCCCTGGTGGCGGGACTTCAACCAGCGACCTTTGCGAGTTTTATCGGTCAGCGAAGTCGCTGGGCCCAGGGCATGTTGCAGATCCTCCTGCTGCGATCGCCGCTCATCAAGCGCGGCCTGTCACTCTCGCAGAGGCTTTGCTACCTCTCATCAATGCTTTTTTGGTTGTTTCCCTTCTCACGGATGACCTTCCTGGTAGCGCCCCTCTTTTATCTTTTCTTTGGTCTTCAAATTTTCACAGCCTCGGGCGACGAGTTCGTCGCGTATACCCTCGGGTACATGCTGGTGAACATGACGATGCAGAATTATCTCTACGGTCCGTTCCGCTGGCCGTGGATCTCTCAGCTTTATGAGTATGTTCAGACACTGCATCTGCTTCCCGCTGTAATTTCGGTCTTGGTCAGTCCGCGAAAGCCGACATTTCGGGTTACTGCAAAGGACGAGTCGATCCTCAAAGACCGGTTGTCGGAGATCAGTTGGCCATTTTTCGTTGTCTTCGCTGTCCTGACAGCGGCTTTCGCCGCCACGATCTACCGGCTCTACGCCCAACCTTACAAGGCCGATGTTACAATCGTGGTGGGTGGTTGGAACCTGCTCAATCTCGTCATGGCCGGTTGCTCACTTGGCGTCGTGGCGGAGCGAAGCGAACTCACCTTGTCGCGTAGGGTCAAAGTGAACCGCCGCTGTGAGTTCCGGATGGGGCGAAATTGGCTTCCTGCGAAGGTGGACGATGTCTCAGCGAGTGGCGCCAGAATACAGATCTACGGATTTCCGAACCAAGATGTTGCCATCGACGCTGAAGGGGAGATCCGCTTCGTTACGAACAGTGGAGACGGAACGCCCGAGGTTCTGCCGGTACTCGTACGCAACTTCGAAAAGACGAAGGACCTTTCAATTCTCGGCTTGCGGTATGTGCCCAAAACCGCAAGCCACTATCGCCTGGTGGCGGACTTGATTTTTGCCAATTCTCGGCAATGGACCGAGTTTCAACAAGCGCGACGCGGTAATCCAGGTCTGGTGCGCGGCACGCTTTGGTTCCTAAGGCTGGCTTTTTATCAAACAGGGCGAGGCTTCCATTATTTGCTACGTGCAATTGGTGCCAAGGGAAGTGCAACCCAATGATGAGGATGATGTTTCTAGCGACGATGCTTCTGGTACATGGAACGGCGGCGTCACAAGGCGCCCCCTTCGACATGACGGGCGAACGGCCGCCGGAGCGCAACGCTTTCCACGGCCACCCTCTGGGAGGCACGGACGCACTCATGGGTGAAAGCACGGCAAGTCGTCGCGACAGCGAGGAACCGCGACGCTACATCCTGCCGCATGAAATGCTGACCTTGAGCGGCGAATTGGCGCAAAGTGCTTGGCCGATCTATCTGACGTTTGCGCAGGCGGCCGCTGCCGACAGGATCACATTTGCCTATCAGAACGCGATCGTCGTTGCGCCCGAAAGCTCCGTCCTTTCCCTGGTCGTCAATGGCGTGCTCGTCGGAGAGACGGCAATTGGATCTGCTGACGCGCCAAAGTCGATCAGCTACGCGGTTCCTGCGGGACTTCTGCGGGCAGGGTCGAACGAAATTCGCCTTCGCGCGCGACAACGCCACCGTACCGATTGCACGGTCCAATCGACTTACGAGCTCTGGACGAACATAGCCCCGGCTACCGCATTTATAGGGATGCGCTCGAAAACCGACACGCGATTGACAGCGCTTGAAGACATTCAAGCTGTCGGGTCCGGCAAATCGGGCAGCACCCGGTTTAATGTGATCGCTCCTGCAATGGGGCAGTTCAGGCAGGCCGCTCACATGATGAGGCTCGTACAGAGCCTCGCCTTGTTGGGCCGGATGCCAAACCAGGTTGTCGAGCTACGGCGCGATATGCCGGTCCTCGGCCAGCCGGGAGAGCTGACAGTTCTCGTCGGTTCATCCGATGAACTCGCTCCCTTGCTCCATGATCTTCCCAAGGAGGCGTTCGCTACGTCCGTGGCGAAGTTCGTTCAAGTCGGTCCTGACGGCCCGCAGGTGCTCCTCGTTACAGGACCGCATTGGCAGGCCGTCAATGAGGCTATCGAGATAGTTGCCGAATTGGTTGAGCGTCCAGCCGGCGCTGCGCGCGATCCTTTGAATATCGGGCATTCTTGGTTGACGGATGCGCCCCTGGTGAATGGTGGCGAGACACTGCCATTCTCACGACTGGGCGTCGAGACGAGCGAGTTCTCGGGGCGCCGTTTTCGCACGGGTTTTACCGTTGCTGTTCCCGCAGACTTTTATGCCAATGCCTATGGCGAGGCCGTGATCTATCTCGATGCGGCCTACGCCAATGTCGTTAAACCGGGAAGCAGGATCGATGTCTATGTCAACGGCAACATTGCGTCGACGATGCCGATCGATTCTGGCGGTATTATCAGGCACCTTCCAATCAAGCTGACGCTTCGCCATTTCCAGCCAGGCGTAAATCATGTCGAACTGGAAGCTGTCCTTCTGACACAAGCCGACGAGGAATGCCTGCCCGCGGGCGAGGCCTCCAGGGCGCCTCTCTTTGCGCTGTTTGAGAGCTCTGAGCTTGCCATTCCAGACTATGCCCGAATTGGGAGACGCCCCGACCTCGCAGCAACGATCGGGACCGGATATCCTTACGACGCAGGAACCGCGCCGATCGCTCTTTATGCCGGCGGTCTCGACCCAGACACTCTGTCGGCGGCCGCGACATTTGTTGCAAGGCTAGCGGTCTCAATGGGTAGGCCAATCGACCTTGAGATGATCGCGTCTCCGCTTGAGGCGAGCGCGAGAAACGCCATTCTCGTCGGTTCATTGTCACAACTTCCGAAAGTCGTCCTGGAGCAACTCGGAATTGATACACGCAGTCAGCTGTCATGGGGACGCAACGTGGAAAGGGCAGTGGGCGAAGGAACGCACATAACCTTTGAAGCTTGGCAAGTGCGCCTGAGTGAAGACGTGTGGCAAGATCCACTCGCGTCCCTTGAAAAGTGGATGAAGCGTCGCTTCGACGTATCAGTGAGCTCGCTGAACCCAGTGCCGAGCGCGCAGACGATCATCGCTCCACCAGCGGCCTCAAGCCTCCTTCTGGCTCAGGCCGCCGCGCCAAAGGGGGACGCTACCTGGACTGTGGTTACCGCGCCGACGTCGGCTCTCATCAAATCTGGCGTTTCAATGATCGTGGAGCCCTCCAGATGGGCGAAGGTTTCTGGCCGTATCTCGAGCTATGAACCTGAGGGGGACAAGATCGTAAATGTCGAAGCTCAGAGAGTGGAGTTCGTCAACACGCAACCGCCATCCTTTCAAAATCTTCGGTTGGTTGCGGCCAACTGGCTTTCAAACAATATCCTGCTCTACTCGGCATTCCTTGTCGGTATGGCTGTCTTTTTCGGGCTTGCGACCGCAACTGTGATCGCGAATTCCGGTCGCGGCCAATGATGCCATGGGTCCTTCACCTGCTCGCGTTGGCCAGGGGGACCGATCTCAGCCTGCTCGACTGGCGTTGGAAGTCAACGATGTGCCGTGGGCGACGCGTCATTGCCGCCGCCGCACACATTTTGATCGCGGTCGCAGCAAGTGCCTATGCCAATGACCTGAATGTGCCGGTGTCACGTCAGCACGGTGGGGTCCAGCCGCTTAAGCGTGCTCACTTCGAGGCAGAGACCATAGAGCCCGGGTTGTCCGCAGTTGACGAGACGGCGCTCGACTATTTTGCCTCTGTCGGAGACAATGAAAGGCTACAGGCGGGGCCAAGTCGCTGAGCGGCGTCGATCAGCCGTCGGATCTCCCCGGGACTGTAGATATAGGGCGTGCGGCGTTTGCGACTGGCGCGGCCGAACAGATCAGCGGAGGGAACTTCATGGCGCGGATCTTCGGCATGCAGCGAGAGCGCGAAGCGACGTACCGCCAACAGGCGGTTGCGACGTTGTTCAAGTGAAGGTGCCCGTAGCGCCCACACCTGCACGATCGCCGTCGTTATGACATGCTCTCCGCGATGCTCGGCAAAGGCGACTGCGGGTTTCGGTAATTCGCGGACAGCGGCTCCATTAAATCGCGGACAGCGTTTTCGCTAAATCCGGGACAGGGATTTCGCTAATTCCCGGACAGCGATTTCGGTAAATCCCGGACAGTCTTCTCGGCGACAAAAGATCGACTTTCGCCCGCGCCGTCTTTGTCGTATCCATCCGAGCAGGGCCGCAGGATTTTGAGCGCCGCGCGTGGTAACGTGGGTTCATGGAGATCGATGAGGACAAGATCGACGATGCGGTTTTGGCGCTGCTATGGCTGACGCTGCATAACGAACGCTGTGCCTGGAAGGGCTTCGACTGGGCAACGACGGATCGGCTTCACAAGAAGGGCTTGATCGGCGACCCAGTCAACAAGTCGAAGTCATTGATCCTGACCGATGAAGGCTTGGCGCGTTCGGAAGCATTGTTCCGGGAGCTGTTTACGCGACCGCCGCAATAGCCGTCCCTTTGTGTGTCTTCCATTGCCACGGCAGCAGTTCGTGCAGGCGGGAGACGGGAAGATCGGCGATGCGGCTAAACACATCGGCGAGCCACGCCTTTGGGTCGACGTCGTTGAGACGGCAAGTCGTGATGACGGAGAGCATGATGGCGGCACGATCGGCCCCACGCTGGGAGCCGGCGAAGGTCCAGTTTCGACGCCCGAGGGCAATTCCTCTCAGCGCGCGCTCGGCCGCATTGTTCGTGAGACAAATCCGGCCATCGTCGAGGAAACGGGCAAAGCCATCCCAGCGCTTCAGCATGTAATCGATCGGCTCGATCACCTCGGACGATTTGCTGAGCGAGGCGCGCTCCCGTTTCAGCCACGCGTGCATGTCATCGAACAGCGGCTTGCTCTTTTCCTGCCGCGCGGCCAGTCGTTCTGCGGCGCTCAATCCATTGATGTCGCGCTCGATCTCAAACAGCGCGTCGTACCGTTGGACGGCCTCCAATGCGATCGGCGAGATTGGCTTGCCCTTGCGCTTGCGGTCGCGGGCATTTTTCTGGATGTCGGCCAGTTCAAAGAATTTGCGCCGCGCGTGCGCATGACAAAAGGCGAAGGTGATCGGCACCGCTTTCTTTTCGGCGACACTGAGCGGCTCGAAGCCATTGTAACAATCACTCTGCAGAATGCCGCCATACGCGGCCAGGTGCTTCTGCGGATGCTCGCCGCGGCGGTCGCTCGACGCATAGTATATGGCCGCCGGCGCTGCCGCGCCGCCGTAGGGCCGGTCATCGCACACGTACGTCCATATTCGCCCGGTCGTGCATTTGTCTTTGGCCTGGATGGGAATGGTGGTGTCGTCGCCAAAAAGCCGCTCTACCGCGAAGACATGCGTTTCGATCAGATCAAAGATCGGCAGGAGCGCGGTACCGTTCCATACCCGACCTGGTCGGCCAACGTCGAGGTCGAAAGCTCGATGCCCTCGCATTTGAACCGGGTGCTCTGGCGGTTGAGCGGGCTATGCATGCCGAACTTATCGAACAGGATCGTCGCCAGCAGATGAGGACCGATAAAGCCGCGTGGCGTGGCATGGAAGGGTGCCGGCGCCTGGCTGATCTTCTCGCAGTCCCGGCAGCTAAATTTCTCGCGTACGGTTTCGATCACCTTGAACCGGCGCGGAACCTCCTCGAGCGTCTCGGTGACGTCCTCGCCCAGTTTCGACAGGCGCGAGCCACCGCAGCAGGCACAGGTGGTCGGGGGATCGATCACCACGCGCTCGCGTTCGATATCCTCCGGCCACGGCTTTCTCAGCGGCCGTTTGCGCGTGAACGAACGCACGCTCGCGGTCTTGGCGGCAGCCGCTTGCGCTGCGGCTTCATCCTCCGACGCCGCCATTACCAGCTCTTCGAGCTGCAATTCCATCTGGTCGATCAGGCGCGCCGTGCGCTCGGAACCCCGGCCGCGCAGCTCGCGCTTCAGCTTCTCGATCGCCAGTTCCAGACTGGCGATCAAAGCCTCGCTGTCCGACAACATGGCCTGCGCATTGGCGGCTTGCGCCACCGCAATGTCCCGTTCAGCGACGACGGTGTCGCGCTCGGCGACAACGACATCACGTTCAGCCTGTAACATCTCACGCTCGGAAAGCAGCGCCAGATAGGCGCTCGCAAAGTCCGCAGGAAGATCCACAGGCTTCGAAGTCATGAAGCCATTCGATCAGATTCATTCAATATTTTCAATGCAATAATGCTATCCGATCCGTGTCGGACGCCAGGTTTCCTGCGGATTGCGCCAGTCGATCCCGGACAACAAATAGGACAGTTGCGCCGGTGAGATCGCGACCGCCCCGCCCTCCATATTCGGCCAGATAAACCGGCCCTTCTCCAGCCGCCGGGTAAAAAGGCAGGCGCCCAGACCATCATGCCAGATGATCTTCAAAATATCCGATCTGCGGCCCCTGAAGACGAAGAGATGCCCTGACAACGGATCATGCTGCAGAACCTCCTGCACCCGAAGCGCCAGAGAGGGAAAGCCACAGCGCATGTCCGTATAGCCCGTCGAAAGCCAGACCTTGACCCCTGTTCCCATCGGAAACGGATTCACCGCAGCGCCTCCAGTCCGCGCATGATCCGAAGCAGCGCTTCAACGTCGACATCGCGGTCCACGATCACACGACGACCGTTGGCGCTGACAACCTCCATCCGGCCGGCGTTCGGCAACGACCCTGCTACCGGCTCTACCTCTGGGACAAGCAGCGCCGGCACAAAGCCGCCCACAGGCGACGCAACATCCAGTTGCCACGCTCGTGCGAGCCGGCGCCATTCATATAACTGCGAACGCGATATTCCATGTCGCCGCGCCGTCGTCGCACACAAGCCAGGTTCCGAATAGCTCTCCGCGACAATCTGCAGCTTCATCTCTTTGCTGAAGCGTCGCCGCCGGCCGCCATCGATAATCTCAAGTCGTTCCATTCCGCACTGTCCGTATTGACGTCAATAAGGACAGTCAGTGCCAAATCCGACAATTCCTACAAGGCGACCCACCTCGGACGCGTACTCTTTGTCATTCTGCACCTCGATTTGAACGAGGTGGGGTGAATGGCGAGACGGAAGCAGGCGAGACTTACGAGTGTGAAGGACATTCGATCGATTTTGAGACTGGCGCACGAACAAGGGCTTTCTGTTCGTGCGATATCGGAACGGCTGAAGATCAGCAAAACGACCGTGTCGACCTACCTTCTGCGGGCTCGGGAAGAGGGTCTGTCATGCTGGCCCCTGCCGCCCGGCCTTGATGACGACGCCGTTTTGCAGCGTCGCCTGTTCCACCGCCGCGGGCGGCCGCCGCAGGATCTGGATGAGCCCAGTTGGGCGAACATCGCCAGCGAGCTGAAGCGCAAAGGGGTGACGCTGACACTGCTATGGCAGGAATATCGGGAGCGGCACCCGAATGGCTATGGATACACATGGTTCTGCGAGCGGTTTGCCGTTTTCGAACAGCGAACCAATGCGACTTTCCGCAATCGCCACACCGCCGGCGCGGCGATACAGACCGATTATGCCGGACAGACCGTGCCCATCATCGATCCTCTAAGCGGCGAGATCCGGCCGGCGCAGATCTTAGTCGCGGTGCTGCCGGCGTCGCTCTTGACCTTTGTCTATGCGAGCTTCAGCCAGAGGCTGCCGGACTGGATCGAGGGCCAGCAACGGGCGCTGAGCTTCTTCGGCGGCGTGCCGAAAGCCATCGTCTGCGACAATTTGAAGGCGGGCGTTGCCAAGCCCTTGTGGTTCGAGCCGACGATCAACGCGACGTTTGCGGCCTTCGCCGAGCATTACGACACAACGGTCCTGCCTGCTCGTCCAAAACGGCCAAAGGCCAAGGAGCAGACATCACGATGCACCTTGTTGGATTTGTTGAGCGTCCATTAACCGGGGTTGGCGGCTACCATAGCGGCCGCCGACGCCTTTTGCGAGTCGGACGTTGCCCGGTGGCTCATACAGGTAGCGGTGGTTGGTAGCGTAGCGATGGCGCTTGAGAACACCATCACGTCCGAGTTGATGTATGGTTGTGGCGCTTACGCCAAATCGACGAGCCACTTCCTCTAGCATGCCGCTCTCGCGCAACCGTTCGAACCGGGTCTTCAGCCCATAGGCACGACGCACGAGCATCACTTTCTTCAAGGTAAAAGCCTCACCGCGCCAGTTACGATGCCCGAGTGCGTTGAGACGACTGGCAATCTGCTGGTCGTTGTCGGTCTCCAGCAGTTCGTTGATCAGTGCCACAACCGCTTCCGGGGTCTTGCGGATCACGGCCATGGGCCGGGGACGAGCTACTGCCAGGCTTTGCGTGCGACCTCCGCGCCAGCGTATGTGCATGTTGATCTTCTCGTCGACCAGCAGTGTCACGTCTTCGATGAGGAGACCAAGCATGCGTTTACGCTCGACCGGGCTCGTGCGCTCGTTGTTCCAGATGCGCGGAAAATCTGCGGCCAGCGCTCGGATCCGTTCCTGCATAGCGCCGTCCAGCAATGACTGGTCTGTCTCGTTCTGACGCTCATGTTCGCGCTGAAGCGTATCGAGGTCGCGAAGCTTGCCATTCCAGTCCGCTTCGAGTGCGTCGGCAACCAAGCGGTTGTCGGGATCGACCTTCAGATAGCGGCGGCGTGCGAGTTCAGCCTCATACCGGGCGCGCTGTAACTGCTTGTCGCGCAGCGAGGCGGCTTGTTCGACACGTTGCGAGATCTCCTCCTGCACCGCAAGTGCGACCTCTATCGCCGTGGGTGCCATTGCTTCGAGCAGCAACGCGCTGACCGCTTCATCGATCGCTGGTCCTCTTGCCCATTGGCAAGCCTTGCCCGCGTGGCGCACGACGGCCTCGTTGCAGATGTAATAGGGACGAAGCTTGCCCTCGAACTGTTCATAATGGACCCGCATGCGGGCGCCGCAACGACCGCACAAAACTCTTCCTTGCAATAAGCCGTTGCCCTGGCGAGGCATACGACCCCGCAGGCCCGGAGAAAAACCGACTGCATTTTGTTCGAGACTTGTTTGATTGCGCTCGAACTCGTCCCACGAGATGTAGCCTTCATGGGCCTGAGGGATGAGCACCTGCCAGTCGGACCTCGGCATCTTCTGCTGTACGGACTTAAGCTTGGCATTATAGACCGTGCGGGTGCGTCCGTATGCGAAAGCACCAGCGTATCGTGGATTGTGCAAAATCTGGATCACGCGAGAATGGTCGATCGCGCTCCACAGCACGTCGCCCTTGCCGATGCCGCGACGGACACGCCGGGGAAACAGGATCTTCTCGCTGCGCAGGCGGCGCACGACCGCACAGGCTGTGCCCACCTCCCGGAAGGTATCGAACAGCATGCGCACCGTGTCCTGGATCTGGCGATCCGGATCGAGCACCACGCGCATATCAGGCGTGTAGACCAGTCCGATCGGCAACGGCAACTCGAGCTCGCCACGACGCGCCTTGTTGAGAATGCCGCCTTGCAGTCGAGACTTCAGGATGTGCAGTTCGGCCTCGCTCATCGTGCCCTTCAGGCCGAGCAGCATACGATCGTTGAACGACGCCGCGTCGTAAACGCCATCTTCGTCCATGATGAGCGTGCGCGACATGGCGGCCAGTTCCAGAAGGCGATGCCAGTCCGCATTGTTGCGAGCCAGGCGAGACACTTCCAGCCCCAGCACGATCCCTGCGTGCCCCATCGCGACCTCGCTCACCAAGCGCTGAAATCCGTCGCGGTCCTGCGACTGTGCACCGGAAAGGCCGAGGTCGTTGTCGATGACGTGGACACGCTCAATCGGCCAACCCAGCGCCACCGCGCGGTCCCGCAGTGCATATTGCCGCTTCGTGCTCTCGGTGTTCTCAAACACCTGACGAAGGGAGGACTGGCGGACGTAGAGAAACGCATCGCGCCGCAGGTGATCGGCGCTAATCTTCATGGCATTATCAGTAGACATGGCTTCCTCCTGTCTCTGCTGCCAGCACCATATTGGCGAGCATGTGCACGAGCTGGCGATCGTGCGCGACCAGTGAAGTTGTCTTGAGCCGAGGCGTCGACTGCTGTCGCGCTATCGCGGATTGATGTGGTGCGATCAGTACTGCCAGGCCGCGCCACAGTCCGTGGAAGACGATGGCGCCCATGCGCCTCGCGCAAGCCGTACCGCAAATAACATCGGCGCGGAGCGCTTCGTAAACATCCTTGCCGTTCTCCGACATGGCGATTGCGTGCGTCGGCTCTTCATCGTTTTTTTTTACGCGCCACCGCGCGTTCGATGCTGCGAGGATGGACGCTGATGCCCAGTCTCGCATGCACTAGGTCCGCCAGAGAACGGGCCTGCAGTTGGCCGTTCGCATCGAGATGCTCCTCGACGAGACGCATCACCTCGCCAGTAAGCTTGTGGGCTGACTTCGGCCCGCGGGTGCGCGGCAAGAGGCCGGACATGCCATCGCGCTCGAACGCGGCCTCCGCTTGATAGTAGGTCTGCCGAGACAGCCCGAAAAGCGCGGCCGCATCCGCTTTGTTGGTGCCGTCTTCGCGGGCGTGCCGAAGCATCTCATACTTCACTTGCACGAGATCGAGTGGATCAAAGAAACCTGCTTCCCGGAACCAGGGGGCGCGGACGCCCTCGGGCTTGGGGTTCAGAGCGCCCATCTGGCGCAGGCGATCGGGCTTGCTTTCTTTGGTCATGGGAGCCTCCCTGTGTAATGCACATTATGCCGCACTTTGCTCACACGTCAATCAAATTATATCTCAAATACCGCCGAAACCCATGTAACATCGAGCCTTACCTATTGCTTGGACGATCAATGACATCGCGTCTCGGCATAATTAGGCTTACATATGCGGCGTAATTTACTTGACGCTTCGTCATTCTTCCTGGCGGCGCTTAATGTGATCAATCAACGACGCCAGCGCCGACAGATCGTCTGGGCGGGAGAAGGACCGACCTGCAGCAACCTGACTGAACAAGTCGGCCTCATTGACATCGGTCCACGAGGCCGGAAGCGAACGCAACCGTCCTTAGGCGTCGTAGAACATGACGCGGTCTTCGCCCCAGTTCTGTTTGCGTGTCGACAGCACGAAGCGCTGTCCGCGCCACGGATGGAACGGGTGCGTAACCTCGAACTCTATGCGGGCTTGAGTGTCAGTACGAACTGCAGTCCTGGACTTGAAAGAAGGCAAAGGTGGAAGGCAGCGTTCTCATCGTCGAGCGCTGGATCCTGGCGCGGCTGCGCAACGAGCACTTCTTCAGCCTTGCCGACCTCAACATCCGGATCAGCCAGCTTCTCGACGATCTCAACAATCGGACCGATGCGCCGCATCGGCAAGTCCCGGCGTCAGCTCTTCGAGGAAATCGAACGTGCGGCACTTGCGCCGCTTCCGGCAACCGCCTTCGAATATGCCGAATGGAAATCGGCGAAGGTCCATCCCGACTACCATGTCGAGGTCGATAAGGCCTTCTACTCTGTGCCGCATCGCCTGATCGGCCGGCAGGTCGAGGTTCGCTTGACCTCCCGGATCGTCGAAGTCTTCCACGATCACAAGCGTGTCGCCAGCCACCGCCGCACCTCGCAGCGCGCCGGGCACGTCACCGTCAGCGAGCACATGCCGAAGACGCATCAGCACTATGCCAACACCACGCCGGCGAGCCTGATCAAGCAGGCCGCGAAGGTCGGCGGCAATACGGCGATTCTGGTCGAGCGGCTGATGCGCGACAGGCCGCATCCGCAACAGGGATACCGCGCCGCGCAGGGCGTTCTGTCACTCTCGCGTCGCTACGGCCCCGAGCGTCTCGAGGCGGCATGCGAACGGGCGCTGACGATCAATGCGCTCAGCTATTCCTCCGTCAGCACCATCCTCAAATCCGGCCTCGATCAGGCTCCGCCCGCCGCCGAGCCGGTTAAGCCCGCTCCTCCACACAACAACATCCGCGGCAGCTCCTATTACCAGTGAAGAAAGGAAGCCTCTCAATGCTCACTCATCCAACCCTCGACCAGATGCTCGCTCTCGGCCTGTCCGGCATGGCGACAGCTTATCGCGAACTGAGCGACCAGCCGCAGGGCAACGATCTCAGCCGCGATGAATGGCTCGGCCTGATGCTCGACCGGGAGATCGCCGTTCGTGCCGACAAGCGCCTGACCAATCGGCTGGTAACTGCCAAACTGCGCTTCCCCGACGCCTGTATCGAGAACGACTTCGCCGCAACACGGGGGCTCGACCGTCGGCAAATCCTCTCGCTCGCGCAAGGAGCATGGCTCAAAGCCCATGAACATCTGATCCTCACCGGACAAACGGGAACAGGCAAAACCTGGCTCGCCTGCGCCATCGGACGACAGGCCGCGCGGCTCGACTATTCCGTTCTCTATGTCCGCATGCCCAGGCTCTTCGAGGATCTGGCGCTCGCCCGTCTCGACGGCCGCTTCCCACGACTGGTCGACAAGCTCGCCCGCGTCCAACTGCTGATCCTCGACGATTGGGGCACGCATGCCCTCACCGATCAGCAGCGGCTGGATCTCCTGGAAATCTTTGAAGAGCGCTATCGCAGGAAATCGACCCTCATCACTGCGCAACTGCCGGTCCCCCAATGGCATGAGATGATCGGCGAGCCGACGATCGCCGACGCTATTCTCGATCGCATCGTTCACAACGCCCATCGAATTGCCCTCGAAGGCGACAGCATGCGAAAGCCAAAATCACGGCCGCTCTTGACCACAACGCAAAACGACGAAATCAATAGCCGCTGACATCAACCAGGCGGACGAAAGTCGATCCCGTGAAACTGTCCGGGAATTAATGAAACGACTGTCCGCAAT
Source organism: Ensifer sp. SL37 (assembly GCF_026672675.1). Lineage (NCBI taxonomy): Bacteria > Pseudomonadati > Pseudomonadota > Alphaproteobacteria > Hyphomicrobiales > Rhizobiaceae > Ensifer > Ensifer sp. SL37. The sequence goes on from NZ_JAPPRN010000002.1 coordinate 652,594, forward strand.
TTACCGGAATCGGTGTCCCGTTAATCCGAAATCCGCAGGCGACGAAGTTGCGCAGGAGAATACCCGGGGTCCGAAACTTGAATCCCAGGGCTTGGTGAAGCGCTGCATGATCGGCGAGGAGCTGGCTCAGCATGGCAGCTCTCGGAGCATGTCGCAGCCTATCTGGCGGAACGCTCGATGCTCGGCTTCAGGGCAGCGGCCCCGACGCTCGGCTGCTGAGGTCCTTTGCAGGTTTCGCCGACGAGTAGGACTGCGGCACACTGACCAACGACCTTGTCATCCGCTGGACAAAGGAGCGGTCGCGCATCAGTCTCCCCTTCACCTGGGCTGGACGGCTGGCAGTCGTGAAGCCTTTTGCGGCCTACATGACGCGCCTGGATCCGGCGACAGAGTTTCCAGAAACGCAGATATTCGGAAAGTCGCGGCGGAGACTGACGCCCCATATCTATACCGACGACGAGATCCTCGGCCTAATGGCCGCGGCCCGCGCGCTCCAATCGCAGGGTGAACTGCGATCGGTCGTGTTCGAGGCGTTGATCGGATTGATCGCCGCAACCGGCCTGCGCATTTCGGAGGCGATCAACCTGCGCTGCTGCGATGTCGATATCGAAGCCTGCTGTGCAACGGTGCGCATGACCAAGTTCCGCAAGTCTCGGCATGTGCCGTTTCATCTGTCGGTTGCCAACGCGCTTGGTTCATATCTGCATATTCGAGAGCGTTTCGTCAGGCTGGAGGAGGAGCAAGCTTTCTTCACCATCGCAAGTGGGCAACGCCTCAACAAGCGAACCGTTTACGGCGTCTTTCAACGACTTCGCCTCGCAGCCGGAATCGTGCCGCGCGGTTCCTATCCCCACGTTCGCATTCATGATCTGAGGCACACCTTCATCTGCCGCCGGCTGGAGCGCTGGCAAGCAGACGGATGCGACATCGACAACGCCATCGCGGCGCTCTCGACCTATGTCGGTCATACCAAAGTGTCAGACACCTATTGGTACATGACTGGCATCCCCGATCTGATGGCTATCGCCGGATCGCGTTTCGAAGGCTTCGCCCTCGGGGAGGACGCCCATGTCTGATCGCAAGGCGCCGTCCCTCTCTAACCTCGTCCAGCGCTTCTTTCTCGAGCATCTTGGCCAACACCGTGCCGTCAGTCGTCAGACGGTTGCAGCCTATCGCGATACGCTGAGGCTGCTCCTGGGATTTGCCGCACAGCGACTGCACCGAACACCAAGCGCGATTGCGCTGTTGGACCTCGACGCGCCGTTGCTCCTGGCGTTTCTTGATCATCTCGAGAACGAACGTGGCAACAGCGTGCGAAGTCGCAATGCGCGCCTCGCGGCAATACGGACTTTCCTAAAATACGCTGGACACCACGACATCGATGCTCTGGCCACCATCGAACGGGCGCTCGCAATCCCGCAAAAGCGATTTGACCGGCCCATGGTCGGCTTTCTGTCGAGAGATGAGATCCGCACCATCATCGAGGCCCCGGACGCTAGAACTTGGGCTGGCCAGAGGGACCGCGCCATGTTCAGCACCCTTTACAATACAGGCGCGCGTGTTTCCGAGATGATCGGCGTGCGCTGGGGCGATGTCGTGCTCGAAGGACAACCGGCTGTCCATTTACATGGCAAAGGTCGCAAGGATCGATCAGTACCGCTGTGGCGAACAACGGCTTCGCTGCTTCGTAGCTGGCGTCGGCGGCTCGGTGAGCCGCCTGCCGATGCGATGCTTCTTCCAAACCGCAGTGGTGGCCGGATGACACGCTCGAACGTGACGCAAAGGCTACAGCTTGCGGTCGAAGTGGCTGGGTGCAGGCACCCGGCGCTCATCGGTCGAGCAGTAACGCCGCACGTTATCCGCCACACGACGGCGATGCATCTGCTGCAGTCCGGCGTGGATATCACCGTCATCGCCCTCTGGCTCGGTCACGAGGACACTGCAACGACGCACATGTACGTTGAAGCCGACCTCACGATGAAAGAGCAGGCGCTGATGAAGCTGCAGCCCGCCGGCGCCTCTGCCGCACGCTTCCGAGCTTCCGACGAACTGATGACCTTTCTACAGTCGCTCTGATTATGTTGAGATCGTTGTGGCGGACACGGCCGCCGTGCTGCTTCCGCCACGATACCTGCGCATAATCCCAAGCTTCGCATAATTTCTTTTATGCAAAGATTTGCATAACGGGAAAAATTGGCTCTTCGCTGGCGCCGACACCGGCGCGGAGACCCTGGCACGGGCCATGACAATCATCGAGACAGCAAAAATGAACGGCATCGATCCGCAGGCCTACCTGGCCGACGTGCTCGACCGTATCCATGATCACAATGCGCGGCGACAAACAAGGTGAGATTCGTATTGCCTCACCCAAGAGTGTTCCCAAAGAACAATGCCGTTGCCTCACTCGGATGTTCTCGATTGCCTCACTGGTTGTTCCCGAGATCCAGCCTCTCCGATCCTCTATCGCTCGGTAATGATCTCATTGCGCGATCGCTACAATTTCCGTCTGCCGCGCGGCGTCGGCGAATGGCCCGAACACCAACGCATTGGCTTGCGCACTGCGCCAGATCTTCATTCGACGCTGCAGGGTCCGAATGAGGCCGTCGGGATACACGCCGGGGTATTTGACCTGCAAGCGTTCAAGCAACTCTCGTGAAGTTCGCCAAGGCTCAGCCTCGAACCATTCCTCGAGCTCGGCAGTGACGGCGAGGAGAGGATCGGGCCTCCGCCGCTCTCGCTTGGCCGCTGGCTTGGCGCGGGCGGTCGGTTTCACTTCACCACCACGCCAAGCAATCCGTAACCCGGACAGAAAGTCTTCGAGCGGCAATGCCTCGCCGTCGGTGGCAGGGGGAGCCATCAGGCTTGTCAGCAATTTCGACCAATCTCTCTTGTGCCAGGCGTATGTCGCGGAGCAGCCGAACCGGATCGAGCGTCAGGTACATCGCCTTGAGGCGAAGGCGTGTATCCTCCGGCGTGCGTGCATCGTCAAGCAGCCGCTGATAGGGTGTGGCAGGGCGATGATACAGAGGTGGCTCGGTTTGTTTGGACAGGTCTTCCCGGTTTTTAAGTGGAATCCTGCCTGTGGTTAAGCCGCTTCGGGCAGCGGTGTCGGGGTTAAGTAGGCCTCATCCGGAGTCTTGCCGTCAAGGCTCGAATGTGGCCGTCTCTGATTGTAGAAGTCGAGATACTTTCCGATCGATGCACGGGCCTGGCGGACGCTGTCGTAGGCCTTGAGGTAGACCTCTTCGTATTTCACCTATAGCGCGACATCGCAGATGACATAGCGAGCGACATCGCTGGTGACTGATTCTACGGCCACATTTAGGTAGTGACTGATCCGTTTCTTTTGATCAAGAGCGATGTCGCTGATCGATGTCGCTGGCGCTGGTGGCCACTGTCGCTGAGTGCCGTTGCTCTGTGGCTGTTCGGCGTCGGAAGCTTTCGACATTCATCTCGAAGATGGTTGCATGGTGCACGAGCCTGTCGATGGCGGCGATGGTCATGGCTTTGTCGGGAAAGAGGCTATCCCAGGCTCCAAATGGCCGGTTTGCTGTAATCATGATGGATCGCCGTTCGTACCTGGCGGCAATGAGCTCGAACAGCACACTGGTCTCGGCTTGGTCCTTGTGAACGTAGGACAGGTCATCAAGGATGAGCAGATCGAATTTGTCGAGCTTGTCGATGGCGGCTGTCAATGCGAGTTCCTGCCGGGCCGTCTGGAGTTTTTGAACGAGATCGATGGTTCTCGTGAACAAAACCCGCAAGCCTTTTTCGACGAGAGCAGCACCGAGGGCCGCACTCAAGTGGGTCTTGCCTGATCCTGGCGGTCCAAACATAAGGATCGTGCCGCCTTTGGCGAGCCAGGCATCGCCTGCTGCCAGCGCCATGACATGAGCCTTTGAGATCATGGGAACGGCTGCGAAGTCGAAGCTGTCGAGGGTTTTTCCGGCTGGTAGCCGGGCCTCGGCGAGATGACGCTGGATGCGCCGTTGCACGCGCTCGGCCATCTCCAATTCGCAAAGCGTGGCCAACAGCCGTGCGGCCGGCCAGCCTTCGCGGTCGGCCCGTTGAGTGAGTTCAGACCAGAGGCGTGCGAAGGTGGGAAGCCGCAAGTTCGCCAGCATGAGCGGCAGTTTTGCGACATCGACGGATGAGGTGTTCATTGCATTGCTCCTGCTGTGAGAAGGCGGTCATAGTCGGCTGCTGTGGGCAGCACGACCTCGATGTCGGGGACGCTATTGCCGGCGACATCGAAGCGGGATTGCAAGGCGGCCAGATCGGGCAGCTTCCTTGCGTCGAGGATCATCTCCAATGCCAATGCGAGTTCGGCTTCGCATGCGCAGGAATGGGCAAGCCAGAGAAGGCCGACCATGGTTTTGCAGGCGGTGCGCTGATCGAGCCTCTTGTTCATGGCCTGCCAGGTCCGGGCAAAGGCGGCACGGGGAAACAACTGGTCGCGGTAAACGAGATTGGCCAGCGCTTGCGGCTTACGGCGAAGGCTGTGAATGACATGGCGGTAATCGACGACATGTGCGTGTTGGCCGCTCTTGCCACTGGACGGTGGACGTCCGCGCGGCAGGGTAAAGGCATGGCTGGATGCGAGATAACATTCCAGGCGATCGTCGTAGAGCCGGACCCGCAGGCGGTGGCCGATATAGGTGGAGGGGGCGGTATAGAAGACCCTGCGCAAGGTGAAGCCGCCAGACGACGTCACCACAACGACGGCATCATCGTAATCGGTGGTCTTGCGTTGCGGTAACGCCCTGAGATGATCCATCTCGACGGCCAGTTCCTGTCGGCGCAAGGCATTATGCCTGCTGATCTGCTCGGCGACGAAGCGGCGGTAGTCGTCGAGCGTGGCGAAGTCGGCCGAGCCGCGCAACAGCAACGCTTGTTCGAGCCTGTCCTTCAAATGACCATTGCGGCTTTCAATGCTGCCGTTTTCGTGGGCGACGCCGCGGTTGTTGCGGGTCGGCGTCATCTGGTAATGGGCGCAAAGTGCCTCGTAACGCCGGGTCAGGTCCTCTTGCGTCTCGTCGGCACGGTTGGTGAAAGCCGCCGACAACGAATCGCTGCGGTGCTCAATCGGACAAGCACCCAGGCTCCACAATGCGTTCTGCAGGCCGCTGGCCAGAGCAGTAAAACTCTCGCCGCCCAGAACGACTTCACCGTGTTCCCAGCCGCTGTAAACCAGAACGAAGTGGTACAGCCGATGGTCAAGTGGCACGCCGGCAATGGTCACGCCCAGCGACCGGCAGTCGGTAAAGTCTGACATGCCCTGGCGACCGGGTGGATGGTTCTGGCGGAAGATCACTTCCTGTTGCGGCCCATGGGCGGCTTTCCATTCCCGCACGCGCCGCTCAAGAGTGCGCCGTGCCGCTGTCAGCTCGCGCTCGGGGTAGCGCAGGCAAAGGTCACGCAGAATGGTCACCGGACGCAAGTTCGGCGCGCGCTCGAGAAGCGGAACCACCTCGCTTTCCCAGAGATCGGTGAAAGGATCGGGCCGGCCGCCGCCGTGGCCGCGTTGCGCCTTTTTCTCGGAGGGAAGGCGCGGGTCTTTGTCGAGCCGAAAGGCGGTGCTGGCGCTAAAGCCAGACATCGCCGCGGCGGTTTCCCGAGGATGTTTTTTGTTCAATCTCATATACAGTCTCGCTTGCTGATCCGTGATCGGTTTGCCTGGCATCCAGGTCCTCTTCCTCGCAGTTGAAGATCCAGGACTTAAGGCAATCGTCGCGGCCGAAGGCGCGGAAAAATCCGCGCCGCGCGGGGCCAACCTACGGACGGGCTACGCCCATCCTCCGGTCGGCCCCGCGCGTCACCAGCGATGTCGCTGAGTAGTCAAGTGCGATGTCGCGCAGCATTCACCGACCGCCACAGCCGCTCGACGAAGACATTGTCCCGCCAGGCACCCTTGCCGTCCATGCTGATCTTGATCTTGTGGTCGAGCAGCACCTTTGTGAAGTCGTGGCTGGTGAACTGGCTGCCCTGATCCGAGTTGAAGATCTCGGGCTTGCCGTAGCAGGCCAGCGCTTCCTCGAGAGCCTCGACGCATGGCGCAGCGTCCATGGTGATCGACAACCGCCACGACAGAACCTTGCGCGTGAACCAATCGATGATGGCGATCAAATAGCAGAACCCGCGCGCCATCGGGATGTAGGTCAGATCCGTTGCCCAGACCTGGTTGGGCCGATCGACCTTCAGAGCGCGCAGCAAATAGGGATAGATCTTGTGCCCATCGCCGGGTGCTGACGTGCGCGGCTTGCGGTAAAGCGCCGCGATCCCCATGCGTTTCATCAGGGTCCGCACATGCAGTCGGTAGACGTCAAACGCCTTCGCGCGTCAGAAGCTTCTGCAGCATCCGGCTGCCCGCGAACGGGTAGTCCAGATGCAGCTCGTCGATCCGACGCATCAGCGCAAGATCCGCCGGCGACGCCGGTTGTGGCATGTAGTAGACGATGCTGCGACTGATCCCCAAAGCTCGGGCCTGGCGGGTGATGGACAGTTCGTGATCGCGGTCGATCATTTCTTTACGCTCCCCAACAGTCCCGCCTTGGTGAGCGCGCCGGATAAAAAATCGTTCTCCAGCGAAAGCTCCCCGATCTTGGCGTGCAGCGTCTTTACATCCACCGCAGGCTCCGACGGCTTTGATCCCGTGTCGAAGATCGCCGTCATGCCCGCAAGCGCCTGATCTCGCCACGTCGTGATCTGGTTGGCGTGAACGTCGTATTGTTGCGCAAGCTCCGATAACGTCTTCTCCCCCTGGATCGCAGCAAGGGCTACACGCGCCTTGAAGGCTGCGCTGTGGTTTCGGCGGAGCTATGGTCGGAAATGGGTGACGAGGCCGATCAGGCGGCGCGATGGTCAGGGGTCGTCGTTTCGGCGACACCGTCGGTGAATTTGACGCCGGCGATGACCTTTGGCAACTGATTTTCGCCCTTCAGCCGGCGCCAGGTTTTGGCGGCGCTCATGACGAGCTTGAAGACCATGAGCCGTGCTGTGTTGTGGGACAGGCCTCCCTTGGTTCGCACCGTGCGGTGCCTGACGGTGGCGAAGACGCTTTCGATCGGGTTCGAGGTGCGCAGATGGTCCCAGTGTTCGGCCGGGAAGTCGAAGACGGTCAGCAATGCCTCGTGGTCCTTCGTCAGGCAGTTGACGGCCTTGGGATATTTGGCCTTGTATTTGTCGACGAAGACGGCGATCGCGACCTCGGCGGTTGCCCGATCCGGGGCATCGCGGACCTCCCTGAGATCGGCCTTCATGTTCGGCTGCACCGACTTCGGCACCTTGTTGAGGATGTTGAGGAGCTTGTGTTGCCAGCACCGTTGATGGCGGGTCGAAGGGAATATCTCCTCCAGCGCCTTCCAGAAGCCGAGCGCGCCGTCGCCCACGGCAATTTCTGGCGCAATCGAAAGCCCGCGGGCCTTCAGCCCGACGAGCAGCTCGCGCCAGCTCTGGGTGCTTTCGCGCACGCCGACTTGAAAGCCGACAAGTTCCTTCTTGCCTTCCGGCGTCGCGCCGATGACGACCAGCATGCAAGCGGCATCGTCCTCCATGCGTGCCTGAAGATAGACCCCGTCGGCCCAGATGTAGACGTAGCGGCGGGCTGACAGGTCGCGGCGTTGCCAGCGATCATAGTCGGCCTGCCACTCCTCCTTCAGCCGGCCAATCACCGAGGGGGACAGGTTCGGTGCGTCCTTGCCGAGTAAGGCGGCAAGCGCCTCCTGGAAATCGCCGGTCGAGATGCCGCGCAGGTAAAGGACCGGCAGCAGAGCGTCGAGGCTCTTCGTGCGTCGTGCCCACTTCGGCAGGATCGCCGACGTGAAGGTGATGCGATCCTCGCCGCAAGTCTCCAAAGCCCGGTCGCGCAGCTTGACGCGGCGCACCGCAACCGGACCGATCCCCGTCTGGATCGTTCTTTCAGGCCCATGGCCGTGCCGCACCACCCGGTCCCGCCCATCGCTCAGGCGTTCGCTGGCCATGGCCGCAAGAAACGCCTCGGCTTCCGCCTCCACGGCCTGTGCCAGAAGCCGGCGCGCGCCTTCGCGTAGAACCGATGTCAGGGGATCATCGAGCGTCTCGGGATGCGGAAAGGAAACAACAGTGCTATCTGTCTTCATGGCGTATCGCTCTTTCATGAGGTTCTGGCAGGCTTGTCACCCGCCTCGATACGCCGCCCTCATCAAGCCGTCATCACCCAGTTTCCGTCATAGCTCGCCGCGCCGCGGAAACCGGCCAAAGCATGCAGGCAGGCAAGTTCAACATGGGCAAACGGCATGGTGCGCCAAATCGTACTCAGAGACCGATCGAACATCCATGCTGGTACTTCAAGAGATCTGCCAGAGGAAGCGCCGGAAAGGCTGCAACGGAAAACAGCGCCGCCCTTCGCGAGCACCTCATGAATATGAACGAGCCGCCCAAACCAGGGATGCCACGGGTATAAGAGCTCGCGAACTTCAATCCCGTGGGTGTTCCGTTGTCGCGTTGTACAACGAAATCCATCCCCATTCCGCCCTCAAGATGGCTTCCCCTCGGCAGTTCATCAGGGCTAATCAAACTAGCCGATCTGTCCGCTGAAACGGGGAGCACTCCACATGGCCTTAAGCCGCTTCGCCTCGGAGACCTCCATGCCGCACGGGTCAACGTCCTTCGTGGAAGACACAGCGCAGCAGCATCTCGGTCAGTTCGTCGCGACCCTGCGCGCAAGCTTGTTGGATCAGGCAAAGAAGCAGAGTATAATGCCAGGCCGGCTGATCGTCGCTATCCGATGTGGATACGTATTTTCTTGGGAGCCTGTCC